>NZ_AP021888.1:2020000-2645427 GCF_011398155.1 Thiosulfativibrio zosterae | reverse complement strand
AGGCGTAATCTCTAATTAAATATCATGAATTGGGAACAAACGAGATTATACCTGTGAATAAAGTTGAAAAACAGACCGGTCCTGTGGATAACTTGTGGATTAACCTTGTGGATAAGCTAGGCAAGTGGGTTGTTAACTCTTTGAAAATAAATGAGTTAGTCTAGAACGCTTAATTAAAAGAAAAACATTTTAATCGCCAATAGAATTAATAATAGCGCGAATAATTTTTTCAATACCTTAACAGGCAAATGTCGACTGACCTTAGCCCCCATGGGCGCGGTAAAGTAGCTGGTTAAAACAATACCGATAAACGCTGGCCAGTAAATATAGCCGGTTGCATACTCTGGCAAATGGGTTGCATTTAAACCACCCAGTAAATAACCAAAGGTACCTGCTGCCGCAACCGGTAAGCTACAGGCGGCTGAGGTGGCAATGGCTTGATGCATGGTGACATTGTGCCAAACCAGATAAGGGGTTGTTAAGGTTCCACCGCCAATCCCCACCAAAGAGGCTAGGCCACCAATCACCGAACCTGCTGCGGTTTGGGGGGCTATGCCAGGCAGTTCTCTATGCGGATTGGGCTGATAGTTGGAGAGCATCATGATGGCAATGATGATTTCTAAACTTCCAAAAATAATGGCAAGGGTATTGTTGGCAATAAACTGCGAACCCCAGCCGCCTAGAAATGCGCCCAGAAAAATTCCGATACTGAGGGTTCCAACGATGTCCCAGCGCACATTGCCCAATTGGTGATGGGCTTTAACGGAGCTAAATGAGGTTATTAAAATGGTGGCTAGCGAAGTTCCTATCGCCAAGTGCACCACATCTTGAATGTCCAAAAAATAGAGAAACACACTGCTCAGAATGGGCACGATGATTAAGCCACCGCCTATGCCTAAGAGTCCAGCTAAAAAGCCGACCAAAGCGCCCGTGGTGAGGTAAATGGCAAATTCTAACAGCATGTTCTTATACAACCTTGAAAGTCTTACAACTGCATAAGCAATTGTTTTAATTAATGTTTAATTCCGTAAGGGTTTTAATTTTGTTTTAGAGGCAAAAAATGCTCAACCAAGCGAATCATCAGTTCTTTTTGTTCTGGTTTGCTCTCTGCAACTAATAGCGCCAATGCAACCAAAGTATTATTATTAATAAGTCGCGCTACTGGTTTTGCTAGAAATGGCTGATTTAACCGCAAATACCACAAAAACAAAAATGAACCTGAACGTTTATTTCCATCTGCCAAAGGGTGATTTTTAATAATAAAATACAACAAATGAGCGGCACGACTTGCGACATTAGGGTAAAACAATTCATCACCAAAACCCTGCTCAATAGTTTTTAAAGCAGACGCTAAACCTGGTCCTCTTATCTGTCCAAATAGAGTTGTTGCTTCGCCCTTTGCTATCAACTCTTTTTTGAGCACCTCAATCGCTTTTAATGCGTCTTTATAGTCAATAGACAGCATTTGTGATTGAGGCGTTTTATTGTCTACTAGACTTTGCTCATCATAGCCCTGTAACAAAGACCAGCAATGAGCATAATCATGAATGACGTTCAACACAGCTTGTCCGTCGTTGCTTACTAATGATTGATTTGTTAATGTTGCTGATAACAAGTCTATGGCTTGTTTAAACTCAATATTTCGCTCCTGTAAACGTATTTCGTTTAATGCATATCCTTGCACGAGATACTGGTTTAAAACGCTGGTTGCCCACTTGCGAAACTGAACGCCTCTTTGAGATTTAACACGATAGCCGACTGAAATAATGACATCCAAATTATAGTGTTCGGTTTGGTATGTTTTACCGTCTTCGGCAGTTGTCGCAAATTTTGCGACAACTGAGTTCTTTTCGAGTTCACCATCCTTAAAGACATTGGCAATGTGCTTACCAATGGTTTTTATATCACGGTCAAACAAAACGGACAGTTGTTGCCTATTTAGCCAAACCGTATCCTGTTCAAGAGAAACTTGTAAGTTGACTTGCTCATCATCAGTTTTAAATATTTCAACAAGATTCATTGTTTGAAGTTTGATGTAAGTATTTTATTGTTAGATAGCATAAAAATCCCTTAAGGTTAGCCTGTGCGACAGGAAAGATTCGCAAATACAAAGCATGATTATCAGCTAGGGATTGTAACATTCCTAACACATTAAACGGAGTTTGATAGCTTGCGATAACAGGGAGGTAGGGTTGAGAAAAGCTAATCGCCCAAACGCGACCTTTGAGCAAAGGTCGGCAAAAATTTGAGCGATTGGCGCAGTTGGCGGAAGTTGAGGATGCTTTAGGATTAAGCCTTTGCGGAAGCCTCGACTTTTTCTGGCGCGGTGACTTCTGCCACAGGTTGAACCTCTTCAATCACTGTTTCGACTTTTTCAGCAGGTAGTTCCAGTTTGGGTTGTGCTTTTGCCAAAGCTGCCTGATGCTCTGCTTCTGAAGCTTTAAGGGCTTCTAAAGCGGCAACCGCTTCTGATTCTTTTTTGGCTTTTAGGTGCCCAGAGGGATCCGCAAACTGATCTGTAAGTTTTTGAATGGCATCTTTAGACGACTTAACAATTTTAGTCAGTTGTGTAGAGGTTTTTGATCCCCAGCCACGCGGTAAAGCATGGTGCATTCCACGCCAAAAACGATTGTTGTACAGTAAGGCATTGGCAATATCTGGGTGGGTTTGACTTAAGCGTTTGGCATCCCAAACTGCCATTTTTTTGCGGAAAGTAAAGTGCCCCATAAACACCAAAATTAACGCGATGAAGGCGGCAGAGCCACCATAAATAATATCTGACAATAGCCATGCTTGGACATTGGCAACAAAATTAGGCATTTGCATGCCGCCCCAAACCATAGCGACCAAAATAGCGCCAAAAATAACAATATCTAGAGTTAAAACTTTACGGCGCCAGCTTTTAATGGCTTGTTTTAACAAAGGTAATTTAACCGTTTCGAGTTCTTCGGCAATGTGTTGAGCACCATGGGCAATTCGATAAGCGCGCTCGGTGCTGACTTTTTCCATGCGTGATTCAATACGCGCTAAATCGACATTTTTCTTGCGCTTAAAGCGGTTGGCTAAGGCTTCATCGGCAATTTTATTGGATAAGGCTTCGTTATAAATGGCATAAAAATTACCTGCAATTAAGCCTTCTTGAGCAATGGCTCTTTGCCAAGAACCAATCACCTCTTCAGGATTGTCTTCTTGTGCTGCGGTATCGATTTGATTGAGAATAAATAAAATTTTATCTGCATCATGGCGACCTACGGAGGTGGCCACTAGGTGTTGCAAAGTGTCACGCATGGCTCCGGGTTCAGGGTGTCTGGCATCAAAAAATACCAATACCAAATCCGACATATCCATAATGTGGTTGGTGATTCGTAAGGTTG
The DNA here is from genome assembly GCF_011398155.1 of Thiosulfativibrio zosterae. Classification (NCBI taxonomy): domain Bacteria; kingdom Pseudomonadati; phylum Pseudomonadota; class Gammaproteobacteria; order Thiotrichales; family Piscirickettsiaceae; genus Thiosulfativibrio; species Thiosulfativibrio zosterae. The sequence continues at coordinate 2,642,053 of NZ_AP021888.1, read as the reverse complement.
CATTTCTTTGAGAATCGGCATCAAATCCGGGGGAGTCAATCAGGATTTTGCCCTTTAAAATTTCAGATGGAACGGTTTTCAGTTGTAAATAACTGTCGATGCGTTGCCCTTCGCCTTGTTCGACCTTATTGATTTCTTCACTGATGCCAAAAAAAGGAAAACGCGGGTCGGCATTTAAAGCAAGACCAGGCAGGGTATTCACCTCATCGCCAGAGCCATAACAAATCACTGTAAATTTATCATCAACGGCTTGGTTCCCCGTGGATTGCACAGCCTTGCCGGTGTATTGGTTGATAAATGAAGATTTACCTGCTGAAAAAGTGCCTAAAACTGAAATGAGTGGCCACCACGAAATATCAGTTGCATAAGACTGGTCACGGTTCAGAAGACCTGTTTTGTAACCGACCTTATCTAAAGCTTGATAAGTTTTTATGATGTCGAGCAACACCGGGTTTTCTTGAGCTAAGTGTTGTTCTAATTTGACATAGCGTTCATGGGGAGTCATTTCAAAAACCTCTTATTTGGTTGGGTTAGCAGCTTGAGGCACCGGCATAGGCTGCGGCGCATAAGGCATTTGAGGATAAGGTTGGGTTGGGTAATTACGCGGACCATTGTTACGCTTGTTACCGCCGCCGGGCATATTTGCCCAAGGAATCATCGAGTTCATCGAATTCATGGGGGCCGAAATATTTTGGTTCAATTCAGATAAATTGCCACTCATATTACTGGTTGAATAGCCCATATATTGCACAGATTGATGAATACCGGTCAAGGTTGAATCGACATGAATGAGAGATTCATTAATGCTGAGTACTGAGGCATTGATTTTGGTTAATTGATTATCCAAGTTATCAATCCCTGCCATATGTTGATTCACTTCTGTCAGTTGTTTATCAATATTGTTCATTTTTTGATTTAGGGTATTTGTCATGGTGACCACGGCCTTAGTCATCACAATCATATTGGTTGATATTTGACGCATATCCTTAGTGACATTGTAAATGAGCCAAAAGCCATAGGCGGCTAAGATGATAAAAGCGACCATCATTGGGTAAATAACCTTTTCCCAACGACGAATCCCTTGGGTCATGGTCTTAGCAAGTTCATTAATATCACAGGCTTGAATGGCTTCGTTGCCTTCATTTTTATTTTTTATGGCGTCGATTTTTTCTAGGGACATGGAGTTTCCTTGGATATGAACGAACAACTTTGTCCGTTCATACATTCATTTTATAAGAGGGTTTTAATCTCTTGGATGATTTAAATTATCTGGGTTGACCTGGGTAGAAGAGCTGTGGGCCATTCGGCATAGGCATGTTTGGGTTAGCCTGTTGACGCTGAGCTTCATAATAAGCTCTTAAGCGTTCATTGTATGCCTGCATTTGCTGTTGATAAGCCTGCATACGAGCTTGCTGTTCTTGTTGGCTGGGCATCGCAGGCATTTGTGGGGCTGCAGCTTGCGGCTGAGCAGCCGGTTGCTGAGCTTGCGCAGCATAATAAGCCTTTAAGCGTTCTTGGTAAGCTTGCATTTGTTGCTGATAAGCTTGCATACGCGCTTGTTGTTCTTCAGGGGTAGGCATGATAGGCGCATTAGGATTGGCTTGATGCATTCTGGCTTGCATTTGCTTTTGATAAGCCTCTTGTTGAGCTTTCATTTGCGCTTGGCGTTGTGCCTGAGCTTCTTGTTGCGCTTTCATTTGCTCTTGATATTGTGCTTGCGCTTCTTCTTGTGCTTTTAGTTGGGCTTGTCGTTCAGCTTCTTGTTGTTTTGCTTGCTCTGCGGCTAAAGCGGCTTCTTGTTGCGCTTTGGCTTGCATGGCTTGTTGTTGAGCAAGACGCTGTTGTTCTACCTGCGCTTGATGCAGTTTTTGAAGGTTGTCAGCAATTTCGGCAGCTTCTTGAGGCGCAACGGGTCTTAAGCGTTGTGCCAATAACATCGCATCATTAAAGCGCCCTTCTTTAACTAATAACTTCGCCGACTCTAACCAAGCTTTTTTAGCCCAGTCTTGTTTGTCATCGGCGTAAAGTACATTGGCTAATTCACCCACAATATCGGCTTGTTGTGATTTGAAGGCTAAGGGGAAATAAATTTTTTCAGCCGTTAAATAGTCTTTTTCATAAAAGGCTTGGCGTGCAGCCGCAATGGCTTCTTCTGCAGATTTAAATTGCGCTAAAACACTTTCATCCATTGGCGGTAAGCTTGGTGCCGCTTCGGTTTCAGGGATTTCGATGGCAGGTTCTTCGGCAACGGGTGCTGCAGCAACGGTTTCTTCAGGGGCAGTCGTTTCTGGAGCCGCTATTTCTGGCGTGGCGACATCTGTTTCAGTTGTGGCAACTTCGGTGACAGGCGCGGCGACTTCAGGTTCTGGAGTTGCTACCGTTTCAGGTGCTGCTTCTGCAGGCGCAGTGGTTTCAACAACAGGGGCTGGTTCTTCGGTGATTGCTGGCGTTGCTTCTGCCACCGGTTCAGCAGGCTCGGCCACGGTGGTTTCAGTGTGAGCGACTTCTGTCGGTGTTAAAAGACCATGTTCTTCTTTGATCTTATCGGAATAGGCCAGATAAAGGGTTGCGCCCACCAAAAGTAGGAGTACGAAAAATCCGTTGTTGAGTAAGGTTCTTATAACTGACATGGTTTATTCCTTAAATATTTGTTTAGCAACTTTAATAAATTCGTGACTGGCTTTACCGTTGGGATCCATTTCAAAAACCGCTAGGCCTTCGCTGAACGAACGGCGATAGTTGGTGCGATTATGAAGGCGAGTGGGTAAGCGCTCAATGTGTGGTAAATAATCTAAAGCTTCTTCCGTTTCTTTGGTTTCTGCCACAAACGGATGGGTATCGGCACGATTAATGACCGCAATCATCTTAGGTAAATCGGTACGAGTTTCTTTGATTAATTTGATGAATCTTTGTGTCGACCAAATGTCCGCTTGGCTGGGTGCGACAGGTATCACTATGCGATTCGCCAAAGCGATGGCCAACTTTAAGGATGCTTGATCGCTCATGCTGACATCCATAATGATGTGCTCACCAGTATGGGTAAAATCGGCAAGGTCTTGCAACAAATGTGGCTTGGGCAGTTGAGGCTGATATTGTTCTTCGTTGCGAACTTCAACCACATCGGTCAGGGTTTGTTGAGGGTCTAAGTCAAACAACCGCAGTGCTTTATGTTGATGTGCCAACCAAATGGCTAGGTTAAAAGCTAGGGTGCTTTTACCGGTTCCGCCTTTCATGTTTCCTACAACGGTGATCATGTTTTTTCCAGTTAGATATTTTATGTTGGTATTTTTTTCGTTTAAGTCAAAATAAAATCAGCATTTGGCTTATTTTAATTTCATTTTGATTTAAGCAATAAACATTCATAATGAATTGTCATTTTTATGTGTAGAAAGGCTTAAAAATCACCAGGCCTGGTCATTTTTTGACCAAGCACTGGAAATTCATACTGTTTTACAACAATTACTTAGCTGCTGGCGCTGGTGCTGCTGGAGCTTGAGGCGCTGGTGGCATTGGGTAAGGGTAGTAAGCAGGTGGAGCCATAGGCGCTTGCTGTGGAGCATAACCTTGTGGTGGGTAGTAGTAAGGTTGACCTTGGTAGTTTCCACCCCAGCCATTGTTATAACCGTTGTTGCCATATCCATTGCCCCAACCGTTACCGTTACCATTTCCGCTGCCATCCCACTTCTGGTTTTGTTGACCGTTACCAGAACCTTGCATATCTGATTCAGCATCAAAGCCCATGTTGAAGTTACCCTTAGCTTTACCAGACCCTTTACCTTGTCCTTGACCTTGGCTATTGCCTTGACCTTGGCCTTGTCCGTTGCCTAGTCCATTACCATAACCGTAGCCTTGTCCTTGACCCTGGCCATTGTTCCAACCATTGTTGTTATAACCATTGTTGTTGTTCCATGGACCATTGAACCAATCTGCAGATGCTGTTTGTGCACCTAACATCGTTGCAGTGACTAGAGAAGCTAAAGCTAATTTTTTCATGTTCATATCATACTCCTTGATAGAATGTGCACTCGGTACTTTGCAGAAAGACTTGAGTGCGTTGAGTCTTTCCGTTTTGTATTGTGTTTTTGAAGAGGGTAGGATCTCTTCTCAAACGATTTGAGTTAATCCTTTAACTCAGTTCCAAAAGGGCATGTTCATCGTCGGAAACGTGAAGCTGGGACTTGGCATTTCCATATTCGGCATATTGCCCATATCGGGCATTTGCGGAAAATTGGAACCGTTCCAAGGTCCAAACCCATTGTTTCCAAAGAATGGCGGTCTTGGGCCGTTATTCCATCCTTGCGGTGAGCCATATCCGTTGTTAACCGGATATCCGGGGTAACCATAGCCGCCATAAGCGGGTGCGGGGTAACCTGGATATCCATTCATAGGGGCGCCATAGCCATAAGGCATAGGTTGTCCATAGAATTGGGGTGCTGGCGCTTGTTGCGTCATGGGTGCAGTATTTTGTTGCACGCTTGGTGCGGCTTTCTGTTCAATCCATTGCGGTGACTGTTGCGTAGAGCGATAAGTGTCTTCTGACTGAGGCCAATTTTGCGCATTAGCCTGACTCATACCCATCAATAATCCACCCACTAAACAAGCGTGTATTAATTTTTGCGTTGGTTTATTTTTCATCTTCATTTAAATCCTTTAGTTGAATGCCTCTTTTTTTGCGCCCACGCGGTGCGACGGGTTCTACGGGTGCGCTCTGCTGAACTTCAGGTTCAGATGTTTTGGGTGCGGTTTCTGTGGCTGCTGGGGTTTTAACAGCAGGAGCTTCTTCAGTCACGCTGGCCTCAGGGGTTGCACCTTTTTTGGGTGCTGCAGGCTTACGAGTACGACGAACAGCCGGCTTTTTAACCACCTTGGGTTCTTCTACCACCGCTTTAGATTCTTCTGCCACCACTTCAGGTTCTTCTACCTTCATTTCAGGTTCAGCTGCGGGTGTTTCGGGTTCTGCGATGACTTGCGGAGTTTCAGTCACTTCAACTTTTTTAACCACCACCGCGGCTTTTTTGGGTTCATCAAAACTTTCTTCAGCTAAAGCCACCGCTTTGGGTGCTTGCTTAACCATGGCCATCGGATTAAATGGGTCGATAGCGGTTTTGGCAAAAACCAACTTCATGCGGGGATGGATGGTGGCTTCTTCAATTTCAGGGGTTTTTAAGCCACACACATGAGCACCCATCTCTGCGGTGTAATTTGAGGGCGATGCACAGAAAGCAGCACGACCGGACACGCATCCCAGTGGAATAACGACTAGTGTTAATAGAGTGGCCACTAAAATCCCGAAAATCAGCGAGATGGCCATGCCTTGGAAAATTGGGTCAAACAAGATGACGCTTGAGCCTAACACCAATGCGGCTGCCGTAATGATGATAGGGCGAGTTCTGGCTTTACAGGCAAAAATCACGGCATCGGTAATCGCTACACCTTTGGCAATTTCTTGGCGCGAAAAATCCACCAATAAAATCGAGTTACGCACAATAATCCCTGCCAGTGCAATAAAGCCAATCATCGATGTTGCGGTAAACTCAGCGCCCATAATCCAATGTCCAGGTGCAATACCAATAATGGTTAAGGGAATGGGTGCCATAACAATGAGTGGAATTAAAAAGTTACGGAATTCCCAGACCACCAGCATATAGATAATGAGTAGCGCCACACCAAATGCCAGACCCATGTCGCGGAAGGTTTGGTAAGTAACGGTCCACTCACCTGCCCACATCATGCCAACTTCGGTTAAGCCATTAGGCACAAACACAAAGTTACTGTTCAGACCATTGAGTTCAGGAGATTGATCCATCAGCTCTTGAATATCCAACATCCCGTAAATGGGCGCTCCTAAGCGACCTTGTCCAGTGGCAGTGACATATTGCACAGGTGTTAAATCTTTGTGATAAAGCACCGTTTGCTGTCTTTCGATAATGAAGCGCCCAAGTTCATTAAGCGGAACAAGGATACCGAGTTCACTCTGCACCGGAATTTGACCTATGCGAGCAAACTCTGCTCTAACCATTTGCGGGGCTTGTAACACGATAAAGGTGGGTTCGCCGCGTTTAAAGCCTTGTTTTACATCGCCTAATTTGAAACCACCCATCGCCATTTCAACGGTTTGGTTGATGGTGGATACACTGATACCGCTTTCCATGGCTTTTTGTTTATCGATGACAAAACGCCAGGTGTCATGAGGTTCGGTGATGAAGTTATCAACATCGACGACCATTTCTGCTTGCTCAAAAATTTGGGTGACTTTTTCAGCAGTGGCATTGCGAGTTGCTTCATCAGGCCCATAGATTTCGGCAACAATGGATTGCAATACAGGTGGCCCAGGAGGCATTTCAACGATTTGCACTTTGGCACCTGCTTGATGCGCAATTTCCGTTAATTTAGCGCGAATGCTCTCTGCAACCTGATGGCTAGAACGATGGCGTTCTGACTTATCGCTTAGGTGAACTTGAATATCACTGTTCCACACAAAGTTACGCAGATAATAGTGTCTAACCAAGCCATTAAAATCGAAGGGGGCGGGGGTGCCCACATAGGTTTCCATGGTGGTGATTTCAGGCACTTCTTCTTGCAAAGTTTTTGCCAGCTTGTGCGTTAAGTTTGCTGTGATGGTTAAGTCCGTACCTTCTGGGAAGTTAATCACCACGCTGAAATCTGGTTTGTTGTCATAAGGCAGTAACTTTACCGGAACCATCGTGCTGTAAACCAAATAAACAGCCAGCGCAAATGCGGTAATGATGGCAAGCAATAAACCCCAGCCCTTAACTTTTTCAACCAGTAAGCTGCCTAAGAGTTTTTCAAAGAAACGACCTAGTCGTTCGCTTTGTTCATGTTCTTTTTCTTCAGCGGCTTTGAGTGATTCCATTTTTGGCTTCATGCGTTGCGCTAACCAAGGGGTAAACGCAAAGGCGGCAAATAATGAAATCACCATCGCCACTGAACCCAGTGCTGGGATGGGTGCCATGTAAGGTCCCATCATGCCGCTGACAAATGCCATTGGCATCAAAGCTGCAATGACGGCAAAGGTTGCAATAATGGTAGGGTTGCCCACTTCAGAAACGGCATCAACGGTCACATTAACTCCCGTGTCAGAGTCCATTAGCCAGCGACGATAGATGTTTTCGAGCACCACCACCGCATCATCAACCAAAATCCCGATTGAGAAGATCAGTGCAAATAAACTGACTCGGTCAATCGTTAGCCCCATCATCCAGGCAGCAAATACGGTCGATAAAATAACAATTGGAATGACTATCGCGACCACCGCAGCCGCACGCCAACCCAAGAAGAACCAGATTAAAAGCGTGACAGAACCTGTGGCAATGAACAGTTTAAAAATCAGCTCGTTCACTTTGTCGTTGGCAGTTTTGCCATAGTTACGCGTAATGGCTATATGAACATCATCAGGAATTAAAGTGCCCTTAAGCTCGGTTAAACGCGAAATGGCATCATTGGCAACGCTCACCCCGTTAGCGCCTGGCTGTTTTGCCAAAGCAACGGTGATGGCATTTTCGCCTTCTGGGGCAACATAAGTGCTTTTGTTAGCAGGGCCGGTGTAAAAGCGAACTAGGTTGGTGGCATCTTTTGCGCCTTCGGTAACCGTAGCCACATCTCTAACAAACACCGGTGCTTTGTCTTTTACACCGACAATTAAATCGTTAATATCATCGGCAGAGGTAAGAAAGTCCCCGGTATAAACAAGGTATTTTTGTTGCCAAGCCGACAGTTCACCCGCACTGGACTCGGCATTGGCTGCTCGAATAGCTTGCCCAATTTGGGTTAAAGAAATGCCATAACCTGCAATTTTTTCAGGATCAATTTCTACTTTGATTTCCGTTGGGTCGCCACCCACCACAAACCCTTGTGCGGCATGATCAATCGATGCAATTGCCTGTAAGACATCAAATCCTAAAAGTCGTAACTGGGTGCTTTCTAGGGTTTTGGATGACAGCGTAAAGGTGACGACTGGTACTTCATCCGCCCCTTTGGGTTTGATAACAGGTTGCAAAACCCCTTCAGGCATATGGTCTAGGTTGGAGGCCATTTTGTTATAGACATTAACCAGCGCGTCTTCCATATTTTCACCGACCAAAAACTGCACAGTGATAATGGATTGACCTCTGTCAGAAGCCGAATAAACATGCTCAACGCCTTTAATTTCTTTAAACAATCGCTCCAAAGGTTCAGAGACTAGGGCTTCAACTTGTTTATTAGAGGCGCCTGGATATTGCACCATGACATCGACCATCGGCACAGAGATTTGAGGGTCTTCTTGTCTTGGGGTAAATAAAATACCCATAATACCAATCACGAACCCAACAATAATAAACAAAGGGGTAATCGGTGAGTTGATATAACTTTTGGCAGTGTTGCCTGCAATATCGTGCTTAGATGCCGATTCTTCTGGCAAAGCATTTTGCGTTTGATTGGGTTGTGTCATTTTTTTGCCTAGCTCTAGCGGTTATTAAAGTTCTTGGTTGGTTTTATTAGGTGGCGATAACTTGCCATTGTTGAGAATCCATCCAGAAACAATATTAGAGGGCGGGTTTACGATAATTCTTTCATTAGCGGAGATGCCTGAAAGCACAATGAAGTAGCCGTTTTGAGCAGCCTTACCCAATCGAACAATTTTCATTTCAACTTGATTGTTTTTCTCATTAACCGTAAATACCGTCGGCAGGCTACCGCGTTTGACCATGGCAGATTTAGGGATGACAGGGAAAGCCTGATTTTGTGAAGAGGCATTTTGTACCGCAACTTCAGCATACATACCAGGGGCTGCTGGCGCCCCTATCGGTAAATCAAACTTCACCAAAACCGTATGTTGCTGGTTGTTCGCCACCGGAAAAACTTGTGCAACACGCACTTGGATAGGGCGTTTGTCTGCCAAGCGGGCATCAAAAATAGCGCCCTTTTGAATGCTCATCATTAAGTTGACGGGTACATGTACCGCAACACTTAAGTGATTGCTTTTGGCAAAAACCATTAAGGGTTGTCCAGGTTGCACGCTATCGCCGGCTTCAACCATTTTTTTAACAATCACGCCGTCAAAAGGTGCGGTTGATTTGGTGTCAGACAGACGCACATCAATTTCATCAATACGCGCTTTGATCTGATTCATTTGCGCTTGCGCTTCTTTCACCTTGCTTAAAGCGCCCAATTCATTAGCACGGCGATCAACTTTGTCGTCACCCACGCCTATGGCATTCCCCATGGGCTTGGTAAACATTTGATCCATTAAACCAGGCAAAGCCATGCCGGGCATAGATTTTTCATTGGAGGGGCTCCAAAGCTCACGGTTATATTGGGTGGTGGCATTTTGAAAGGCATAAGAGGCTTGTTGCCATTGCGCTAAGGCGGCATTGCGTTGAGCGCGCAAAATGTCATCATCGGTAGAGATTAATAACGCGCCAGCTTTAAAGTTGTCGCCTTCAATACCTGCAATATAATTAATTTGACCTGCTTGCTGGGCGGTAATGGTGACTTCTTTAAAAGGGATGACTGTGCCGCCAAGCGATACAAAACGATCATAGACCGCTGACTGGACAACTTCTGTTTTAATGTCTTCGGCGAAGGCTTGAGAAGACGGTAACAAGCTGGGGCCAAGCATGAGAGCAAATAAAATCGGGTTAATTCTTCGACGAATCATGAGTTTGTATTTCCTTTAAAGCCAATATTTATCCAATGGCGGTTTTCAACTTTTACGCGTTTCTAATTTTGTCATTGCGTAAAAGAGAATCTTCAGTAGTTGAAGCGCTTTTGAAGAAGCTGTACCACTTTACTGGAATGGGCAAATGAAATACAAAACAAACCTTTTTATGGCTAACAAATAAAACTTATGAGGAAGGTTAAAAATTATCTATACAAACATAAGTTATTGATTATATTAGTAAATAATTATATAGTTATATTATTAAACCATGATATTTTAAAATTTTATGACCCAAAAGACACTGATTTATTCCTAGGCAAAAGAACCTTATTTATGGCGTAATAAGTTTTATATTTACCTTAGATTATGTCTTGCTGAAGTTGGGTTAAGTGCTGAATTTAGTCAGGTTTTTGCCACATAAAGAAAGTTTTTAACGGGCTTAAAATGAGGTTTGCATAGCGTCTTATTAAAAAAAGAGCGAGAGATATTGAGTAATTTTCAGTTAGTGTGTTGTTTTTATTTTAAAAAATCATTATAATTCCCGCTTTTCCACTTTTGGAAGACTATATTAAGGATTGATGTCATGAAAAGAACATTCCAACCAAGCGTAATCAAGCGTGCGCGTACTCATGGTTTCCGTGCTCGTATGGCCACTAAAAATGGTCGTAAAGTTTTAGCCGCTCGTCGTGCTAAAGGCCGTAAAAGATTGACAGTGTCTGACAAATAATTTCGAATCAATGTTCTCATTGATTCCATTATTGTCGTCAGCATTCCGTCATTTCAAACTTTTAAATCTGATGAGATTGATTGAAAGCCAACCATTCATGAATCACCAATGAATCCAGCCAATCAGACTCATCAAGATTTATCCAATTCTTTCCCCAAATCTTCAAGACTACTGACTCCCAACGAGTTTAAGTTCGTTTTTGCTCAAGCTGAAAAATTTACCAATCGTCATTGGACCTTTATCGTTCGTCCGAATGATTTGTTGCATCCGCGATTAGGATTAGCCATTGCCAAAAAACAGTTGGCTAAAGCCGTTTGGCGTAATCGGGTAAAAAGACTGGCTCGAGAGGCATTTCGTCAACATAGCAAAGCCTTAAGCGGGTATGATATTGTCGTTTTGGGTCGCCATAAAATGCAAGAAGTGGATAACGAAACCCTAAATCAGAGTTTTTTACATTTAATTAGACAAATTAAACGCAGTGGCTTAAAAGATAAGCCGTCCTTGTCGTTGACAGAAGTAAAAGAGAAGTAACCCATGAATATGAGATCTTTTTGGTGGCTGGCTTTAGCCTTTACCCTGATGTGGATTTGGCTAGAGTGGATGAAGTTTACCGCCCCTCAGCCGCCGGCTGCGCAGCCTTCAACTAACTCGGCAGCTGTTTCAGCTGTGCCTGGCGTTAATAATGCCGCAGATATTAGCGTTCCGACTGCCCATGCACCGGTGGCCGAAGGCAGTGTTCCACAATTACAATCTACTTTGGCTCAAGGCCAGCGTATTCATGTGGTTACCGATGTATTGGATATCGAAATCGATACTCAAGGTGGTGATATTCGTAGCACAAAACTGTTGCAATATCATGCCACCGCAGACAAAACCCAGTCTTTCCAATTAATGGCTGATCAACCAGGTGGCTTGACATATATTGCACAAAACGGGATTGCCGTGCAACCGGATGCAACCTTAACAGCACCCACCCATAAATCAGCCTTTAAGGCAGAAGCCACAGAATATGTGATGAGTGGTGATACGCTCAGCGTTCCGCTCACTTGGTCTGAAAATGGTGTGACCATTACCAAAACTTATACCTTCAAAAAGGGCGAGTATTTGGTTGGTTTAGACTTTAAGGTTCAAAACCAAACAGAGCAAAGCTGGGCAGGTAGTTTATATTCGCAATTGGTGCGCACGCCATTTGACCCTGATCACAATGCCATGATGTATACCTACACAGGCCCTGTGCTTTATGATCCGAATGCCGAAAGCAAATACACCAAACATGCTTTTGATGATCTAGATAAGATGGCCATTCCAAGCTATAACGCTTTGGGTGGTTGGACAGCGATGATTCAGCATTATTTTATGGCGGCGATCATTCCAAGTCAGGCAGCACAAAACAACTTCTTTATCAAACCTCTGTCTGAGGGGCGTTATGCGGCTGGTGTTGTTGAACCGATGGTCACGGTTGCTGCTGGTCAACAAGGGGTTTTGAGTTCACAAATTTACATGGGCCCGATCATCCAAGACAAGCTAGAAGAAATTGCGCCTGGTTTGGAATTGACAGTGGACTATGGGGTATTAACTTTTATTGCGGAACCTATTTTCTGGTTGCTAGAGTTAATTCATTCTTTCCTAGGTAACTGGGGTTGGTCAATCATTGCGCTGACGCTGGTGATTAAAATTCTGTTCTATAAATTGTCAGAAACCTCTTATCGTTCTATGGCTAAAATGAAAAAGTTCTCGCCTAAACTAGCAACTTTAAAAGAGCGTTATGGCGATGATAAAGCAACTTTCCAGAAAAAAATGATGGAATTGTATCGTGAAGAAAAAATCAATCCATTAGGTGGTTGTTTACCGATTTTGGTTCAGATGCCGGTCTTCATCGCACTTTACTGGGTTGTTCTTTACTCAGCCGAAATGCGTCAAGCCGAGTGGATGTGGTGGATTACCGATTTGTCTGCCAAAGACCCTTATTACATCTTGCCGGTCATTATGGGTGTCACCATGTACATTCAGCAGCAGTTAAACCCGTCAGCCATGATGGATGAAATGCAGCAGAAAGTGATGAAGTTCTTACCGTTTATCTTTACCGTATTCTTCATGTTCTTCCCAGCAGGTTTGGTCCTTTACTGGGTAGTTAACAACATTTTATCGGTGGCACAACAGTGGTACATCACTAAAAAAATTGAAGCGGGCGAAGAAGATCCAGCCCCTAAAAAAGCTTAGGAGTGAATCATGCATTTATCTTATGAAAAACTCGGTACTGACCACCCCATGTATGGCAAGGTTGAGTATATTGTGATGGACGAGCAAACGCCAGTTTGTTACAAAACAGCGACTGGATATCTGTCATTAGACGCGTCAGCATCGCCGACTCAGTCAGGTGTTTCTGCTGCGGATATTGAAACAACACCGCTTTATGTGTTGTCATTCAGTATTAATGGAGATGCAGAAGAAATGACCTTTAGCTCAAAAGCGCAATTGGAAAAAACCAAAGCCGCTTATGAAGCTAAGGGATTTGTTAAGGATATCAAAACCACTGTTTACCAAACAGTCGCTTAATCCAATACAAAGTTCATAAACGCCCTTAATTGGGCGTTTTTTGTTTACAGCTAAGGCACAAGGAAGGATCAAATGGAATTTCGCAATCAAGACACCATTGCCGCCATAGCCACCGCGCCAGGTCGAGGCGGGGTTGGCATAGTACGCGTGTCTGGCCCTAAAAGTTTGAGCATTGCCGAAGCCATGTTGCGCAAAACGCCGCGCCCGCGTTATGCACACTATGGCAATTTTTACAGCGCCAGTGGCGAAGTGCTGGACCAAGGCATCGCCCTGTATTTTCCAAATCCGCATTCCTTTACCGGTGAAGATGTCATTGAGTTTCAAGGGCATGGTGGGCCGATAGTCTTGCAATGGGTTTTAGAAGCCACGGTAAAATTGGGCGCACGCCTAGCCAAGCCGGGAGAGTTTTCACAACAAGCCTTCTTAAATGACAAACTCGATTTGGCGCAAGCCGAAGCCATTGCTGATTTAATTGATGCATCTTCTCAGCAAGCCGCTAAGTCAGCTTTAAAATCCTTACAAGGTGAGTTTTCAGCACAGGTGAATGACTTGGTCGAGCAACTCATCGCCCTGCGTATTTATGTGGAAGCGGCGATTGATTTTCCAGAAGAAGAAATCGACTTTTTATCAGACGGCAAAGTGGCTGGACAGCTGCAACACATTTTGGAGCAATTACATCGCGTATTTGCCTCGGCACAACAAGGCGTGTTGTTACGAGAAGGGATGTCGGTGGTGATTTTGGGTCGACCCAATGCGGGCAAATCCAGTTTGCTCAATGCGTTGTCGGGCAAAGAATCCGCCATCGTCACCGACATAGCCGGCACGACGCGGGACATTGTCAAAGAAGAAATTCAAATTGATGGCATGCCCTTACATATTTTAGATACCGCAGGGCTACGCGATGCCACCGATGCGGTGGAACAAATTGGCATTGCCCGCGCCTGGGCCGCGATTGAAAATGCTGACCGTATTTTGGTGATGGTGCAGGCGGATGAAAATATCCACCCAGAAGACCAAGCCATTTTGGACAAAATGCCCGCACATATTCCGGTTACTTTGATCCACAACAAGATTGATTTGATTCAAAAACAACCAGGCCTGGTTAAAATTGACGGCAAAAATGGCTTGCAGGCTGAGTTGTGGATGTCGGCAAAACACCGTTTGGGATTGGATTTACTCAAAGACCATTTGAAAACCGAGATGGGCTTTGCGCAAACGCAAGAAGGCGTTTTTATGGCACGCAAGCGTCACCTTGAAGCCCTAGAACAAGCCTTAGCCTTAGTTGAGAATGGTCAGCAGCAGTTAGAGGTTTATGCTGCAGGCGAGTTGCTGGCTGAAGATTTACGCCAAGCGCAACAAGCCTTGTCGGAAATCACTGGGCAATTTACCTCAGATGATTTATTAGGTCGAATTTTCACTTCTTTCTGTATTGGAAAATAAATCCGCTGGTAGGTCGGTGCTTGAGGGTTAAATTATGCTTTACCTATAAATGTAAAAATATTACATTTATTCAGTTTGGGTTCAGGTTTTTGTTGTAAACTGTGTTTGGTCGTCAATTGAATGGCCGCATTAAGGAGATAACAAAAATGAAAACCCTCACTCTAAGCCTTGTAGTCGCATCTTTATTCGTTATTAATCCAGTCATGGCTGGCAACGGTGGAGGTAATGGCGCCGGAAATGGCAGTGGCTCAGGCAGTCAGCACCAGTATCAATACAAGGGTGCAAATGGCGGAGGCGGTGATGGTAGCGGATCTGGCAAACAAAACCAGTACAAAGGTACAAAAAACGAAAATGGTACAGCGACTCAAACGCAAGCGCAAAAGAAAAACCAATATCAAAAAACCGAACAGCCCGTTTTACCTTACGCTCAATAAAGCTCAATAAACAAAAGCTTTCCAATCTATGCCATACCAACAAGGTTTGTTAAACAAACCTGGTTGGCATAAGCGGGATTAGGGATAAGATGATTTAATGTTCAATCGACTGGAAAGTTTTCACTACCCATTGGTTTTTGCCTAAGGATTTAGCTTCGTACATGGCGGTATCGGCAAAATGAATGATTTCATTGATGCCGCTGGCGTGGCTTGAGATGGGCATATTGGGTGGTAATTCGGTAATGCCGGCACTGAAAGTAATTTTGAGGTCGGCCAGTGTCCGGTTTTGTAATTTAATAAGCAGTTTATCAATCAGCTCTGAGGTGGTCATCGCAGAGGTATCTGGCAAAATCATCACAAACTCTTCACCCCCTAAACGACCCAAAAAATCGGTTTTTCTGAGGTGCGCGCTTAAAAACTCGGTAAACGCCTGCAGAACCGCATCGCCTTTTTGATGACCATAGGTGTCATTGACCTGTTTAAAATCATCTAAATCAATCATCACAAAACTCAACGAACGACCCAGTCGTTGCGCCAAAGCCATTTGAAATTCCAGCGTAGAATCAATATAGCGTCGATTGCCTAATTGCGTTAAGGGGTCGGTCAAACTTAGGGCAGCCAAGGCATTGCGTGCTTCGGTGAGTTGATGTTCAAGTTTGTAATGTGGGGTTAAATCTTTGTAAACCCAAAGATGTCCAAGATAGATTTTGTCATCAAAAATCGGAATGTAATCGCGCTCTAGCATGGTGCCATCAAGCATTTCTAAGGCTTCGTTAAACACGGGTTCACGATCTTTTAACAACTTGGTCACACCCGCTAAAAAGGCTTCTGGGTCTTTAAAAAGGCTTTTCGATTGCTCAGCAGATTCAGAACAATCCATGCCCATCAGGGCTTCTGGCGGAGCAGGGATGTGAAAAAGGTCACAGAAAGTTTGATTAACCAAAGAAATGGTGCGATTTTCATCTTCAACTAAAACAGCGGCATTGAGGTTTTCAATGAGCGTTTTATAACGTAAAAGATCATTTTGCATGACTTGCATCTTACTTAACTCCACCAGCTGAAGATCATTAGTTTTTAATTTTAACAAAGCTTGCTTAGGTGAATAAGGAAATTAAGGTTTTGTTTTGGCTATAATTAGGCAACTAAATAGGGAAGACACATGATTGAACTTAAGATTGAAGGCCTGTCGCATGACGGGCGTGGCGTTGGGCGTAATGACGGCAAAGCCGTGTTTGTATCTGGCGCAGTACCTGGCGATTGGGTGCAGGTGCGCATTACCGAACAGCAAAAGAACTTTGATAATGCCGACCTCATTAAAGTGCTAGAACCCAGCGCGCAGCGCGCCGAACCTTTTTGTGCGTTGTTTGGCGAATGTGGTGGCTGTCAATATCAGCATTTTGAGTTAGCCGCCCAGCGTCATTGGAAGGCGCTCAACTTTTTTAATGCGCTACGCAAAGCGGTCAATCTTAAAAAATGTGAAATTTTAGAACCCATCGTTGGCGAAGGCTTGGCATATCGCCGCCGCGCCCGTTTGGTGTTGGGACGCAATAAGTCAGATAAAGAAGCTCGTTTAGGGTTTCGTGCCTTAGGGTCTAATGAGGTGATTGATGTACCGCAATGTCCGGTGTTGTCGCCTGCGTTAAATCAAGCCATTCAAGCCAAGCGTGAGCACTTATTAACTTTGGCGAGCCGTAATCTCAAGGAAATAACTTTGGTTGAATCGGGTAACAAGGTGATTTGGTCTGGCGTGCCGATTGACCTGACCAGCGATGCAACCGAACCCACGGAGGCGTTGGGGCAATATGACATTCAAGGATTGTCGTTAGATTTTCCTGCCGAAGGGTTTATTCAAGTCAATGCTTCCCTTAACGAAGCCATGGTGGCGCAAGCCATAGATTGGTTGTCACTCAAACCGGATTATAAAGTGTTGGATTTGTTCTGTGGCGTGGGCAACTTTACCTTACCTTTAGCCAAACAGGTGGCGCAGGTCACCGGTATAGAAGGCGATTTGACGCTGGTACAAACGGCTAAACACAATGCCGAACGCTTAGGCATCGCTAATTCACGCTTTTTTAAAGCCAATTTATTCGAAGAACAGCTGCGCAGCGAATGGTTTTTAAAACAAACCTATGATGCGATTTTGCTCGACCCAGGTCGCCAAGGTGCACAAGAAGTTTGCCAACATTTGGGCAAACTCAATGCCCAGCGCATTGTGTATGTGTCTTGTAATGCCTCCACCTTAATTCGCGATGTGCAGTGGTTAGAAAAACAAGGTTATGAGTGTCGCAAAGCTAACTTAATCGATATGTTCCCGCACACGACGCACACAGAGGTGATGGTGCAGTTGGTTAAAACGGCCAAAAAATCACAGAAAAAACCATCTAAAATATTTAAATTATAGCGTTAAGCCGGCATTTTGCCGGTTAAACGATTTGAGGAGTTCCGTGTGAAATTCATACAATCGATAGGCCTATCTTTTTGGGTGTTAGGACTGGCGGCTTGTCAGTCGTCAACTGAGTCGGCAGAGGTGTTGCCAAGCGTTCCTTTGGTAAAAACCCAAACTTTAAGTGGTGCGACACAATTGCCTGACTGGCAGCTGAGTGGCGTGGTCACGGCGCGTTATCAAACCCCCATCAGTTTTCGCGTGGGCGGTCAAATCGCTGAGCGTTTGGTGGAAGTAGGGGATGCGGTGCAAGCTAATCAAGTGCTCTTTAAGCTGGATCCGACCGACTTTGCCCTGGCCTTAGAGGTTACCTCCGCCAATATCCGCGCCACTGAGTCTGAGTTGGAAAACGCCAAAATGGAATTGGCGCGTTTGCAAAAGTTGGTACAGCGCAATCTGACCTCTGAGCAAAATGTCGACCAAGCCAAAAATGCCCTCACGGTGTTGCAAGAACGCTTAAAAGCACAACAACTCCAAGAAACCCAAACCCGCAATCAACTCGCATATGCCGCTTTAAAATCACCAGGCCTGGGCAAAATTGTGGCGATTTCGGCTGAAAAAGGTCAAGTGGTTGCCGCGGGAACACCCCTAGCAACCTGGGTGGGTGCCGATGCACTTGAAGTCAGTGTGCAGGTACCAGAAAGTCGCTTAAAGGATTTGCCTCAGCAGGCACAACTTCAAATGGGCGCACAAACCTTAACCTTGAATTTGCGAGAGGTTTCTCCGCAAGCCGACCCAATCAGCCGCACTTGGACAGCTCGTTTTACTTTACCCGCCGACAGCTCTTTAGCCTTAGGGCAAACGGCGCAATTGCGTTTTGCCAGCGCCGTGACTCAAATTCAAATTCCCAATACGGCTATTTATGAAAAAGGCGACTTTGTGTCTATTTGGGCGGTGAAAGACAGCAAGGTGACTCGTGTGCCGGTCAAGGTGCTTAAAATGTCAGAGCGTTCGGCTTGGGTGCAGGGCGATTTCAGTCAGGTTGAAAAAATGGTCACCCTAGGGGTGCATCAACTCAACGAAGGTCAGGCCATTCGGGAGTCGGCAGAATGATGAATCGTTGGAATGTTTCTGCCTATGCCGTCAAAGAACAATCATTAACGCTCTACTTCATCATCGTGGTCGCCTTGGCCGGTATCTATGCGTTTTTGCACATGGGGCGCGCTGAAGATCCGTCTTTTAACATTAATACGATGGTGGTTTCGGCGACCTGGCCAGGGGCAACCGCCGCCGAAATGCAAGACCAGGTGGCCGATCCGCTGGAAAAACGCCTAGAAGAAATTTTGTATTTTGATCGTGTGGAAACCAAAGCCCGCGCCGGTCGTGTCGATTTATTGGTGACCTTTGCTGAGAACACCCCCATGGACATGACCCAAGAACTGTATTACCAAGTGCGTAAACGCTTGGGCGATGAAGCGAGTCGTTTACCTAAGGGCGTGATAGGGCCAGTCTTTAATGATGATTTTGAAGATGTCTTTTTTACCCTCTATAGTTTAACGGCAGATAACTGGCCGCAAGACAAACTGGTGCGCGAAGCCGACAAGTTGCAAATTGCGCTGCGCCAAGTGCAAGGCGTTAAAAAAGTGTCGTTGTTGGGTGAACAAGCCCCCAAGTTATTTATTGACTTAGACACAGTGCGCATCTCGCAAATGGGTTTAAATCTCACCCAAGTGCAACAAGCGATTGATGCACAACTGGCGGTCACCTCGGCTGGCTTTATCGAAACCCAAGGGCCGCGCTTATACATTCGTTTAAAAAGTGATCAGCTCAATCTGTCTGCCCATGAGCAAAATGTGCTGCGTTTGCAAAATACGCCTTTGCTTTTAGGCACTCAACAAATCTTATTAAAAGACATCGCTGAGATTAAGCAAGGCTTTGAAGAACCACCGAGTTATGTGATTCGCAATAAAGGCGAACCGGCTTTGTTGGTGGGTGTGGTCATGAAACCTAAGGTGGATGGTTTAAAACTTGAGGCGGCCTTGCAATCCTTTGAAAAAGCCTATGAACAACAACTGCCATTGGGCTTAAAAATTGAAAAGGTCACCAACCAAGCCGATGCCATTCATGGTGCGGTATCGACTTTTCAGCTGAAATTTGTCACCGCTTTGGGTGTGGTTTTGGTCGTCAGTTTGTTGGCGTTAGGTTTTAGAGCCGGATTGATTGTGTCTTTGGCTGTGCCTTTAACGCTGGGCATGACCTTTTTGTTTATGTATTTAAATGGCCTTAACTTTGACCGCATCACCCTCGGTGCCTTGATTATTTCACTGGGTTTATTGGTGGATGACGCCATTATTGCCATAGAAATGATGCTGGTCAAAATGGAAGAGGGCATGGACAAGGCCAAAGCCGCTGCCTATGCTTGGACAGTAACCGCTGCCCCGATGTTGGTGGGTACTTTAGTCACCGTGGTGGGTTTTTTGCCAATCGGTTTGGCGCAATCACGCGTGGGTGAATATGCCGGCGGCATCTTTTGGGTGTTAGGCATTACCTTAATCGCATCCTGGATAGTGGCGGTGACCTTTACGCCTTATTTGGGGGTGAAATTATTACCTAATCCTAATCCTAATCCAAAGCCAAATTTAGATTCAAAAACAACCAGCACCCTAAAGGGCATAAAACCTGGTCAAAATTCAGCCGAAAATGTGCATAAAAGTGTCTATGACTCGAAAGGCTACCGGGCTTTGCGTCAAGTGATTACCGGCTGTTTGCGTTATAAGTTTGTGGTGGTTGCCATTACCTTGCTGTTGTTTGTTTTGGCGGCAGTGGGCATGGGCAAATTTGTGGCCAAACAATTCTTCCCCAGTTCGGATCGCCCTGAGCTCATGGTGGATGTCACCCTGCCAGAAGGCACGGCGATTCAAGTGACCGATGCGGTGACCCAACGCCTAGAAGCCTTAATTAATGGGCATGAAGAAGTGAAATCTTTGTCGTCTTATATTGGACAGGGTGCGCCGCGTTTCTTCTTGGCACTGAACCCCGAAATGCCTAATTCAGCTTTTGCCAAAATTATTGTGGTCACCCACGATAAAAATGCTCGAGATGCTTTGCAGAGTAAATTGCAAACCCTCATCAATCAAGGCGCTTTCCCCGAAGCTCGGGTGCGCGTGCATCCTTTATTGTTTGGTCCGCCAGTGGCTTGGCCAGTCACCTTTAGAGTGGTCGGGCCCGATGCCCAAGAATTGCGACGCATAGCCGAAGACCTTCGCCAATTGATTGCCAAGCAAGATTTTGCGATTGACCCGCATTTGCAATGGGGACAAAGAGCGCCTATTTTAAATGTGGTGTTCAACAATGCGCGCTTGGCACAATTGGGCTTAACGCCACAAGCCGTGGCGCAACAACTGCAAGCGCAGTTGCAAGGGGTTGCGGTATCGCAGGTGCGTGATCACATTCGCACCTTGGCGGTTATTCTGCGAGCCGACCAAGCCACGCGCACTCAAGTGGCGCAACTCAATGGTTTGATGATTCAAACGCCTTCTGGGCAAAGCTTGCCACTTGAACAGTTGGGCAAATTAGAAGTCGATTTTGAAGAACCCATTTTAGAGCGCCGTAACCGCGAGTTGTATTTATCGGTTAACAGTGAAGTCATTCCAGGTGTTCAACCGCCTGTGGCAACTGCGCTGATTCAAGCGCAAATGCAGCCGCTAATCGATGCCTTGCCCTTTGGTTATCGTATTGATGTGGGCGGTTCGGTTGAAGAATCTGCCAAAGGGGAATTCTCTATTCAAGCCATGATGCCCGTGATGTTATTGGTGCTAACACTGTTGTTAATGGTGTACTTAAAATCCTTTAGCAGTCTGTTTATGGTGATGGTGACCGCGCCTTTAGGTTTGATTGGTGCGGTGGCGGCGATGATTTTGTTTAATCAGCCATTTGGTTTTGTCGCCAATTTGGGGCTCATTGGTTTGGGGGGTATTTTGATGCGTAACACCCTTATTTTAACCGGTCAAATTGACGAAAACTTAAAGCACGGTTTAGACATGAGCGAGGCGGTGATTGATGCCACCATTCGCCGAGCGCGTCCGGTGGTGTTAACAGCGGTGGCGGCCATGTTGGCGTTTATCCCGCTAACCACTTCCACTTTTTGGGGGCCAATGGCTTATGTATTGATTGGCGGCATAGGCGTGGGCACCTTCTTAACGCTGCTTTTTTTACCAGCGTTATATGCGGTGTGGTTTAGGGTAAAAATAGTTTCATAATCAAAAACATGAAAACTTTGGCAAGTTGGTGTCCATTTTGCTAAAGTGATTTCTATATTTTGAGCCGAGAGATAGAAGGAAGCGTTATGCGTAATAATCAGCCAGTGACAAACAATGAATATGTCATTCCAGAAGGGCAAATGCTGGTTTCAAAAACCGATTTGCAAGGCACCATTACCTATGCCAACGAAGTGTTTGTTGCCGCCAGTGGTTACGAACTGGAAGAACTGGTGGGTAAACCGCATAACTTGCTGCGTCACCCAGATGTGCCAGAACAAGTCTTTGCAGACTTTTGGGGCACCATTCAAAGTGGCCGCCCTTGGAATCAAATTGTTAAGAATCGCCGTAAGAATGGCGATTTTTATTGGGTTGAAGCCAATGCCACGCCCATTATAGAATCCGGCAAAATTACCGGCTATATCAGTGTCAGAATGCCCGCCACTCGTGAGCAAATTAAGGGTGCTGAAGCAGCTTACGCCGCGGTTAAGGCAGGTAAGGTTAAATTGCGTCATGGTGTGCCAGACTCTCTCTATGCGCGTTTCAATCCCCTAGCCCATTGGCCACCTCTAGTTACGATCATTCCCGCAACCATCATTGCGATTACCAATGAATTCTTATCCTATTTCTTCGATATCGACTCGGAAATTTTAAATCTGTCGGTGATAGTGCTCACGCTGATTTCGGCCATGCATGTCATGTATTATTTGCACCGCATTCAAGAAGCCATTGAAGCGGTTGATGACCTAACCAATGGCCATTTAACGGGTAAAATCAATACGCACGGTGCGAATACCGCTGGCACCATGAACCGTCGTTTAAAAACCATGCAAACGCGGTTGGCCGCACAGCAAAACGAAATCAATGTCGAAGCACGCTTTTCAAAACGCATGATGTCGGGTATGGATGATTTAAAAACCTACATTATGTTGTCCGACCAAAACGGCACCATTGTATTTATGAATGCCTCCTTAATCGAATTCTTAAAACCGATTGAAGCCATTATTCAAAAAGATGTGCCCGATTTTAATTTGAAAAAATTAACCGGCAAAAATATCGGCTGCTTATTCAGAAACGACATGGATATTCTGATGGCTTGTTTAGACTTAAAAGAGCCTAAAACCTTTAAGTTTAATTTCTATTCCGCTGAAGTACAGTTGTCTATGACGCCTATTTTTGATGGCAATGGCAAATCTTTAGGGGTGGCGATTGAATGGCAAGATATTTTCCAAGAGTTGTTTGTGCAAAACAGCATCAAAACTTTGGTATCAGATGCCAGAAACGGCAAACTACATACCCGTTTAGATGCCTCTCAGTTAAGCGGTTTTTATAAAGACCTTTGCTTAGACATCAACTCCTTAATGCAAAATTTACAATCCACCCTCAGTGATATCTCGATTCTAATTGGTGGTTTACCCGCTAAAAACTTAACCCTAAAGGCGCAAAGACAACACCAAGGGCAATATGGTTGGACCATTAAAAGTTTGGGCGCAGGGATTGAATCTTTAAGAACCTCCTTCTGTAGCTTTAATAATCAAGCCAAAGAAGTGTCGCATTCGGCCGAGCATGTGTCCGAAAGTAACGAGATGTTGTCCAGCTCTATTAAAGCGCAAGCGGATGAACTTCAAAAAACCGCCGTAGCCATGAACCTATTAACCCAAAAGGTAAACGAAACCACCGAACAAGCTAAGGTATCTAATCAGCTGGCCATTCAAACCGAAGCGGGGGTTCAAGAAAGCAATCGCAATATGCAAGAAGCCATCACCGCTATGGCGGAAATTGCCGAGGTGAGTCAAAAAATTACCGGCATTGTAACTTTGATTGACAGTATTGCTTTTCAAACCAACCTTTTGGCATTGAATGCAGCGGTAGAGGCCGCCAGAGCCGGTGAACATGGTCGTGGATTTGCCGTGGTTGCAGGAGAGGTGAGAAATCTTGCACAAAAGTCAGCGGATGCTGCGAGAGAGATTAACGGTTTAATTGGCATGACCGCCGAAAAGATTGCCCAAGGAACAGAAAAAGTTCAAGCCACCGGGACATCCTTAGAGTCCATCATTAACCAAGTCACTGACATGACCGCCAATATTCGTCATATCTCTGAAAACGCGCAACAGCAAGCGCGCCAAATTCATGATGTGAATCAATCGATTATCAGCTTAGATAAATCAGCCAGTGAAAACTCAACGCTGGTACTAGAAAACGCCTCTCTTGCCGAGTATTTGGGCGATGTGGCTAAAAATATGGATGCCTTGGTTGGCTCGTTCCAACTGGGGGATTGCGAAACGGTTCAACGCGCTACGCAAGACCAAGCTGAAAGCCAGTATCTGGTCTTGGTGGTGGATGACAATGTCTCCAATCAAAAAGTGGCGGTGATGTTGTTGACCAAAATGGGTTATCACACCAAAGTAGCGGCAAACGGTCGAGAAGCCATTACCCAATGTCAACGCTACAATCCGGCGGCTATTTTGATGGATATTGAAATGCCCGTGATGAATGGGATAGAGGCAACCAAAGCTATCCGTAAAACGGGTTATCAAAAACCCATCCTAGCCTACACGGGTCATGGTGCGGATTTTGAAAAAACCATTATGTCATCTGGCATGAAAGACATCGTTCATAAACCGGTTAAACCAGAAGAACTCATGTCTAAGCTGATTAAAGCGGGTTGCAAACCCAATACCAACTCAGTTGAAGCCGTTAAATGTCGTCGTGAGAAACTAGTGGCCAAATCCGATTTAGCCAAACAATTTGACACCATGGTCAAAGCCCATTTAGGCTGGAAGAGCAAAATTCGCAGCTTTATTGATGGCGCAGACATAGGCGTGACCTATGAAAGTGCCATAGACCATACCGCTTGTGCTTTAGGTAAATGGTATTACGGCTCACAAGGCCAAGCGTTGATGCACTTGCCATCCATGAAAGCTTTGGGTGAAGAACATGCCGCCATGCATGCGCTCATCAAAACCATTATGGATGCCTTTAGCATAGACGATTATGAAGTCCTAGAAAAAGGCGTAACCGATTTGGATGCGCAATCAGACAAGGTGGTTGAATTGTTAGGGCAGTTAATGGAGCAAACGGCGGCTTAAGTCCGCTTTATGCCAATGCCGCCGCCATTCAAACCTGAAAATAGGCATGACTGGTTGGCGGATATCTAGGCGTTCTAGCAAAATTTTACGGCCTTTTATGATGGTTTTATAATGCTAAGCAACAACACCCCTCCCGCTACCCAAGTCCACTGTGACGAGAACAGCGCCCTGTGAGGGGTTTCTTGTTTTTGGAGGAGAGAAATTTGACAGAACAAATCGTAAATCAACTTACGGGTTATATTCCTCCAAACTTGCCTCTGCAACAAGACTTAGAAACCAAAGCCGTTTTAAAAAAAGCAATCACTGCCAATACTGCCTTAGCCAGATTAAATGGTGTCACGGCACTCATTCCAAATCAAGCGGTTCTTATTAACGCTTTGGTGCTTCAAGAAGCCAAAGACTCCAGCGAAATCGAAAATATCATAACTACTCATGATGATCTCTATCGCTCAAGTGTTGATGCCAGTGATTTATCGCAAGCGGTCAAAGAAGTCCGCCATTATGGTGAGGCCCTGCGTAAGGGGTTTGATTTGGTTTCTAACAACAAACTGCTTCTGGTTAAAGACATCGTGCAAATTCAATCGATCTTAGAAAAAAACGATGCCGGCATTCGCAAACAAGGTGGTACAACGCTTAGAAATGACCAAACAGGCGAAGTGATTTTTACCCCACCACAACAGGAAAACGACATACGCAATGCGCTGAGTAATCTAGAACAATACATCAATAATCCAGAATTAGACGATATTGACCCTTTAATCAAAATGGCGGTCATTCATCATCAGTTTGAGACCATTCACCCATTTTATGATGGCAATGGTCGCACGGGTCGTATTTTGAATATTTTGTATCTTGTCTTGTCTGAATTGCTCGACCTGCCGATTTTATATCTCAGCCGCTTTATTACCACCCATAAAGCCGATTATTACCGCCTACTGCAAAGTGTTCGCAAAGAACAAACTTGGGAAGAATGGGTGTTGTTTATGTTGGAGGGGATTGAGCAAACCGCCAATCAAACCATTCAACTGATTCATCAAATAGATGAGCAGATGCAGACAACAGCCAGTGAGATTCAGCAATATTCAACTAAACTCTATTCCAAAGACCTGTTAGAGGCTTTATTCGTTCACCCTTATACCAAGATTGAATTTATCGAACATAGACTCAGCATTACTCGCCAAACGGCTTCTAAATATTTAAAACAATTAGAAGACATTGGCATACTGCACAGCACTCAAGTGGGAAATAGTAAGTTCTTTATCAACAAGCGTTTTTATGAATTACTGAGCCAACCCTTATAGTTCTAGTTGCCATGTTAAAAAAATCAGAAAAAAGTAACGCATTCAAAGCTTATGTTAATAAAAACAAAAAAAATTAACATAGACTGGTTGGTATGTTAAAAACAACCCAAAATACCCAATCAAAATTTTATGATCAGTTAGTCTGATATCTAGGTGTTCGAATTAGGAAGTTTTATGTTTTTAGAGCCGGTTGACACCGTTTGTGAAGAAATTGAGATAAAAAAAAGCAAATTCATTAGCTGGGCCAAAAAGGTTTTATCAAGGCAGGACGCTATGGATTTTGTTTTAGAGCTTAGAGCGCAATATCCAGATGCTCGGCATGTTTGCTGGGGATATTTAATAGGAGATCCTAATAATTCAACCAACTCGGGTTGTAATGATGACGGAGAACCCAGTGGAACCGCAGGAAAGCCGATATTAAGCCAAATTAACTACAGCAATATTGGTAATGTTGTGGTCGTGACAGTGAGATATTTTGGGGGAATTCGCCTAGGTGCTGGAGGTTTGGTTCGAGCCTACAGAGAGTCGGCACAAAAAGCTTTACAAGCATTGAAAACAGAGGAGTACACACCGCTAATCGATGTGACTTTGCTTTGCTCTTTTAATGAAGAGAACCATTTGCGGCGCTTAGTTGAATCCTTGTCTGGCCAGATTACTGATGCTCAATACAAAACAGAAGTTGCTTTAACGGTTAAGCTCCCAGAAAAGTCAAAGATTAAGCTTACCCAGAGTCTGGCTGGTTTTTCAGTTGAAGTTATCTTTAAAGACCGAACAACAAGCTAACAAAGTCTGTAAACATATTCGATGTCAATGCCCTATTTGTTTCACTCGCCATTTAAGGCGTCTTTTCCCGAAACCCACCAAACCGAGCTGTTACGCAAGCTCACCGATAACGCCATTTTATTTAAATCCTTAAATTAATCAAAATCGATTAAATCGAATATTCTGCTTAATTTTTAAATTAGGGTCAGAGTAACATTAAATTTTTGCTTTAATTTTACTCTGACCCCAATTAAAGGTGCCTTTTGTTGGGTTTTTCCCTGCTCAACGACCTTTTTTAACGCCTTTTCTTAAGATTCCAAATATCTTTAACTGGGTTGAGCCTGTTTATTTAGCGTCAATTAAGCTTTTATAAATTGAATTTGGGCTTGCGCATAAAAATAATTTAATTATTTTGCACAAAAGTAAATTAAATGATTTATAATTTGCCTTAAGTTCACTAAGTTCGATAAATACAGTAAGGATAGGTTGTGCAAGCGCAAGAGAAAGAACCACAATTTGAATTGCTTAAACTGTTTAAGTACCACACAGAGCAGCGCGAAGATTTTTTGAATGTG
Source organism: Thiosulfativibrio zosterae (assembly GCF_011398155.1). NCBI lineage: Bacteria > Pseudomonadati > Pseudomonadota > Gammaproteobacteria > Thiotrichales > Piscirickettsiaceae > Thiosulfativibrio > Thiosulfativibrio zosterae. The sequence continues at coordinate 2,614,869 of NZ_AP021888.1, read as the reverse complement.
ATTGAAATGTACTTTCAAAATTTAGAGGGCGTGGTGTTTTCTATGGATCAACTTAACCTAGAAGAAGACGGCACTAAACAATCTAAAGACATTTACCTGGGATTATTAAGTTTTCATTTGAACAAAATATTAATCCTGCAACGCAGTGCTGAAAAAAATGAATCTGATATGTTAGGTGCGGTAGGTTCAAAATTTTTAAACAGCGATTTAAATGAAATTCGCGACTTTGAAGTGCTGCGTTCTTTAATGCTGCTGGGCGGCGAGATGACACAAACCGCTGTGCAAAAACTGAGCAAATCTTTAACCGCGGTGCAGTCTTATCAACTGTATAGTGGTGAGCTCAGCAATCAGCAACTCATTGAAGTTTTTCAAGAGATAGGCCAAGAAATCGTGGGTTATTTAAGATCAAACATTGAGCAGATGCATCACCATAATAGCCATTGGCGTACCTGGATGGCAGCCTGTTGCAACAGCTTAAAATAAACGCAAACCATTAAATCGAATTCATTCAGGAAACCGTCTATGAAAAAAATACTCACCGTCGATGATTCAAGATCTATGTTGCAAATGGTCAGCATGACCTTGAGGGTGGCGAATTATGAAGTGCATGAAGCCGCAGATGGTGCCATTGCGTTTGCCATGGCACAACAACAGCAATTTGATGCCGTTATCACCGACATTAATATGCCCAATATGAATGGCATTGAGTTGGTCAAAGCCCTGAGAGGCTTGCCTGACTACAAATTTACCCCAGTTTTGTGCCTAACAACCGAATCGTCTGACGACATGAAAGGTCAAGGCAAAGCAGCGGGTGCTACGGGTTGGTTGGTTAAACCTTTTAGCCCAGAAAAACTGTTAGGCATTATCGAGCGCTTAATTTAAATAAGTCGTCTTTAAAAGAGTTATTATTAGAACATTCGCTTAAAAGCTAAGGTTTTTAGGCTACTTTCAAGTCTTTCCATAGGAGAAATATTATGGCTTGGTTTTATCATTTATCTATTCGCACCAAATTATTAAGTTTAATCGGCTTATTGCTCGTTTTAATGGGCATTATTGGGTTTATGGGGTTAAACAACACCTCTAAAGTCAATGATATGGCGGATGAGATGTATCAAAAAGAATTGTTAGGACTAAGCTACATTAAAGAAGCCAATATAGACCTGCTGTATCAATCTAGAGCGGTGCGTAACTTCTTATTAGCACAAACCGATGCCAGCATTGACCAGTCGCAATATTTGGATGCCTTGAAAAAATACCAAGATTTATTTGATGAGCATATTAAAAAAGCAGAGCCGTTGTTTTATACAGCGGCCGCTAAGCAAAAATTTGCAGAGCTCAATGAAAAAGGCAATCAGTTTGAAGCCTTTACAAACCGTGTGATTGAATTAGCACAATCTGAAAAAGCCAGTGGTGCCGTGCAAGAACAAGAGCGTCAAACCATTAAAATGGCTCTGATTGAAGGTCGTCAATTGGCAGATTCGGTGGATAACGCTATGACTGCCTTAACTGAGTTGAAAGAACAAAACGCTGCCGCGGCTAGCGTAGCCTCTACTCAGCTTTATGAGCAATCAAAGTTAATGATGACGGCGGTTTTATTGGGCGCGTTATTGTTAGGTTTAGTGATTGGTTTAATGGTGTCGGGGCGTATTAAAAACAATGTGGAAGGTTTGGTTAAGCAGATGGGCGAATTGGTTAAAACCCAAAACCTCAGCTTGCGTATGCCAAAACGCGATGATGACGAAACAGGCGACATCGCCGAAGCTTTGAATGGTTTACTAGAAACCTTTGCCAAAGGCATTGACGAAACCCAAAGCGTAGTAGAAGCCATTGCCAAAGCCGACTACCAAAAACGCATCGTGGGACAGTATCAAGGGGATTTACTAGAGCTTAAAGATGGGGTTAATGCCTCAGCAGAAAGTGTGTCTTTTATGATGGACGAACTCAGCAAAGTGATGGACGCACTGCACAATGGCAAGTTCGATATCAAAATGGATAAACGCGTTCCTAAAGGCTTTAGTAAGCAGGTCGAAGACGCCTTAAGCAGCATCAACCAAGTTGTTATTGAAATCAATGTCGCCATGCAAGAAATGAATCAAGGGGATTTTGAAGGTGAAATTACCGTTGATGCGCGCGGTGCATTGTTAAGTTTAAAAAATAATATTAACGGCTCGTTAAAAAATATGGCAATGGCCATTAGCGCCATCAGTGAAGTGGTAGAAGCTCAGGCCGCAGGTGATTTAACCAAAGAACTCCCATCTGGGACTTTTAAAGGTCAATTGCACGATTTGAAAAATGCCATCAACTATTCATCTGCCAAAGTGCGTGAAGTGGTTCAAGTGGCCATTGAAGCCTCTCAAGTGGTCAGCGGCGCGGCACAAGAAGTATCGCAAGGCTCTTTAGATTTAAGCCAATCGGTACAAGAGCAAGCGGCGGCGTTAGAGCAAACTTCTGCCACCATGAATGAAATGAACAGCCAGGTGCAAAGCAGCAGCGCCAATGCCAAAGAAGCGACCAATGTTGCTAAAACAGTTCAGAAAAAAGCCCATGATGGGGTCGGTGTTATGCGCCAAACCATTACCGCTATGACAGCGATTGAAGAATCGAGCCACAAAATTTCTGACATTGTTTCTTTGATTGACGGCATTGCTTTCCAAACCAACTTGTTAGCCCTAAACGCAGCCGTAGAAGCCGCCAGAGCGGGTGATCATGGGCGAGGATTTGCGGTGGTTGCGGGCGAAGTGCGTAATTTGGCACAAAAGTCTGCCGAAGCCGCTAAAGACATTAAAGTGCTGATTGATGAAACCGTACAACGTGTTGGACAAGGTTCTCGTTTAGCAACCGAATCTGGGGATATGTTGAATGATATCAACACCTCAATTGAATCGGTCACCAAAATGATGGACGAAATCGCCCAAGCAGCGGCTGAACAAGCAGATGGTGTGCACCAAGTGCATCAAGCCATTACGCAAATTGATGGAGTCACTCAGCAAAATGCGGCCTTGGTTGAAGAAACCAGTGCGGCCTCAGAAAGTTTGAGCGAGCAAGCGCGTCTATTACAAAAAGAAATGTCATTCTTCCGTATCGGTGCACACAGTAATGCCTCGTATAACTCACAGTCCAAGGCCGCGGTAAAAACACCCGCTTTGGCAGCGCCTAAAGCGGCTGTAAAACCAGTGCAAAAACAACCAGGCCTGGTTAAAAATACGCCAAAATTAGCCGCACCAGCACCCAAAGCTTTGAGTGCAAAATCGCAAGGCAATAGTGACGAGTGGGGAGAGTTTTAATGGAAGCCTCAGTCAGCTCAGCCAGCACAAGTGCTGGCAATGAAGCCAGCTTTGTAGCCTCAACCCAGGCAGCAGAGCAGGTGCTCACCTTTGTGTTAGGGCGTGAAACCTATGGTTTAGACATTTTGCGTGTGCAAGAAATTAGGGGGTGGGAACCCCCAACCCAATTGCCGCAGATGCCGCATTATGTCAAAGGCGTGATTAATATGCGTGGCGCGGTGATTCCAATAGTGGATTTGCGTCAGCGCTTTGAGATAGGTCAACCAACTTATGATGATTCAACTGTCGTCATTATCACCAAAATGCGAGCTACGGATAAAATAGAAGGCAAGCAGATAGAAAAAACCATCGGCATGGTAGTAGACGGTGTGAGCGATGTCGAAAGTGTTGATATGCAACAATTACAACCAGCCCCCGCCTTTAGTGAAGCAGGGCAGGTGGGTGAGCAGTTTATTAAAGGCTTGGCCAATGTCGCAGAAGCGCAATCCGCAGACGATAAAATGATTATTGTCTTAAATGTGGATGCGTTAATTCATCAAGGAATTTTTAATCAACTCAGACATTAAAGAGCGCATAAAGCAGAGCAGTTAGATAAGTTCGGAGGTCAGGATGAATATTGCAATGAAAGAAGGCATGGATGAGGCTAAAAAGTTGATTCAGAATCTTAAAATTCAAAGTATGCCGCCCGAAATTTATCAGTTGGATGAACTCATGTTGGCGGAAAAACCCAACATGAATCAGATTGCGAATTTGTTGTCTAAAAACCCCGAAATTTTGGGCGAGTTTCTCAGCCTTGCCAATAAAATTTTGCAAAAGACCGAAGACGACCTCATTTTAGAAGCCTTAGCGGCGGTTAATTTATTAGGTTTGCAAGAAATTCAGCGTTTGTTTATCAGTTGCTATCTGCAAAAGAATTTGCCAGTGAGCGATGTCGATTTTAAACTCATCAAAAACTCAACCCGTTCGGGCATAGCCGCTGCAGAACTGTCTTACTGGGTGCCTGAGATAGGTCGCACCGAAGCCTATTTTATTGCTTTTTTACAAGATGTCGGCGCCATTTATATGATGCGTCACGACCCTGAAAACTATGCCGAACAATTTTTGAATCTACAACTGAGTAACCCTGTCACCGCTTATCAAGCCGAGCTAGATCATTACCACACCGCCCATAGTTTTGTGGGCAGCTTAGTGGCGCGGCGTTGGCACTTAGGTGATTTGTTGTGTAAAAGTTTGTTACTACATCATTACGATTCGCTAGAGGCGGTACAAAATTATGATGCCAAAGTTGCCAAAATGGTGGCTTTGATTCAGGTGTCTAATGTGCTGGTTTATCGCCAGTTTTCAGACCATTATGAAACCCATGAACAAAAACAAGTCTTTGATCATGCGGTAGAATTTTTAGCCTTGCAACCTAATGCCATCGAAGCGGCCAGTGCGGCACTCAAAAAATGGGGCTATGACGACCATGTTCATAAAGCAAGCCATTAAATAGCTTTAATGCCTTTCCTATAGATTAGGCTTTTGAGTTGTATAGATTTTATCCCCAAAAAATGTTTCAATAGCTGCAACTATTAAATGTAAATCATGGGGGCAGTCGATGTTCTGCACGAGTTATAAAAACCAACTTAACCAGCAATCTCAAGCCTTAGCTGAAAGCAAAGCCATGCTAGAAGCGCTTAACAAAACCAGCGCCATTATAGAATTTGACTTGTCTGGCCACATTCTTAACGCCAATCCCAATTTTTTGAACACTGTCGGCTACAGCCTGTCAGAGATTCAAGGCAAGCACCACCGCATTTTCATGTTAGATAAGGACGCCAATCAGCCTGAGTATGCGCAGTTTTGGCAAACCCTTAGTCGTGGCCAAGCCTTATCGCAACGCTTTAGACGCAAACAAAAAAATGGTGATGTGATTTGGTTAGAAGCCAGCTACAACCCAGTGTTTGATGCCAGCGGCAAACCCTATAAGGTGGTGAAATTTGCCACCAATATCACCGAGCAAGTGAAAGCAGAAATCGAAGCCAAAGCACAAATTGCGGCCATTCATAAAGTGATGGCGGTGATTGAGTTTGATAGCCAAGGCAATATTTTGACCGCCAATGACAATTTCTGCAAAACCATGGGATATTCCCTAGCTGAATTGCAGGGTCAGCATCACCGTATCTTTGCCAAACCCGAGTTTGCCCAATCGAGCGACTATCAAAATTTTTGGGCTCAACTGCGTTCTGGTCAAGCCTTTAGCGGAACTTACCAGCGTTTTGGAAAAAATGGCCGCGAAGTCTGGTTAGAGGCTTCTTATAATCCCATTAAAGACTGCGATGGCAAGGTGTGCAAAATTATCAAATACGCCACAGACATAGGTTCTAATGCCAACTCGCAATTGCTTGAGCGGGTGATAAAAGATGCCTCTAAGGTGATTTTGGCGATTCAAGAAGGCGATTTGACCGCCAGTATGCAAGTGCATACCGATGCCAAAAACCCCTCTATGTACGACAAAAACATTGTGCAGTTGGTCAATGCTATTCAAGCCATGTCATCCAAATTAAAATCGGTTATTGGTATTGCGGTGCAAGCCTCTGTCAGTGTGAGCAGCTCCTCTGCAGAGGTTAAACTCAGTGCCCATCAACTCAGCGGCAGTATGCAAGCCCAAGCCGCTGCGCTGGAAAATACCAGCACCAGCATGCGCCAAATGAATGAAGTCATTCAGGCAAATACGGCCAATGCGCAAAGTGCCTCACAAGTGGCGCAAGATGTGCAAGGCAAGTCGCGTCAAGGGGCGCAGGTTATGGGACAAACCCTGGATGCCATGAATCAAATTCAAGAGTCTAGCCGTAAGATTGCCGATATTGTTACCCTGATTGATGGCATTGCTTTTCAAACCAACCTATTGGCGCTGAATGCGGCAGTCGAAGCCGCGCGAGCCGGTGATCATGGGCGTGGATTTGCAGTGGTTGCCGGCGAAGTACGCAGTTTGGCACAAAAGTCTGCTGAAGCCGCCAAAGACATTAAAAAATTAATTGATGAAACGGTTGAACGCGTTAATCAAGGTTCAAGATTAGCCAGTCAGTCGGGCGAAGTCTTGCAAACGATTACTGAAGCGATTGGCTCGGTCACCAGCAAGGTCACCGAAATCGCAACCGCCTCGCTTGAACAAGCGCAAGGGATTCAGCAAGTGAATGGGTCGATTGCTCAAATTGAACAGGTATCGCAACAAAACGCCGCTTTAGTTGAAGAAACCAGTGCCGCAGCAGAAAGCATGAGTGAGCAAGCGCAAATCTTGCAAGAAGACATGGCGTTCTTTAAAACAGGCCAAGCGATGCCGACCATCAGTCGCCCTAAAGTGAGTGCAAATGTCAGTACAAAAGCGGCATTGCCCAAACCCGTTTTAGCGTCAAAAACGCCTCAAAAACAACCAGGCCTGGTTAAAAATCCCCCCAAAATCGTCAAAAAAGACGATGAATGGGATGACTTCTAAAAAGCCATAGTTCAACCAAACCAAAACCTGCGCCCCGATTTTACAAGAGATGGGGCGAAGGCTTCAGCCTTCTTGGTGAATCTTGCACAACCTTAGCAGGCTAAAGCCTGCGCCCCAAATCTTTTGCCCCTAAAACCTGCGACTCAGTTTTGCAAGATATGTGGGGCGAAGGCTTCAGCCTTCTTAGTGAATCTCGCACAACCTCAGCAGGCTAAAAAGCCTGCGCCCCAAATCTTTTGCCCCTAAAACCTGTGACTAAGTTTTGCAAGATATGTGGGGCGAAGGCTTCAGCCTTCCTATTGAATTTTTCACAACCTCAGCAGGCTAAAAAAGATAAATGGGGCGAAGGCTTCAGCCTTCCTGGTGAGTTTTGCAAAGCCTTGGCAGGCTAAAGCCTGCGCCCCGAATCTTTTGCCCCTAAAACCTGTGACTAAGTTTTGCAAGATATGTGGGGCGAAGGCTTCAGCCTTCCTGGTGAGTTTTGCACAACCTTAGCAGGCTAAAGCCTGCGCCCCGAATCTTTTGCCTTTAATATCTGCGTCTCGGTTTTGTGAGATATGTGGGGCGAAGGCTTCAGCCTTCCTTTTGAATTTTTCACAACCTTAGCAGGCTAAAGCCTGCGCCCCTATTCTTTAGCCGGTAAAAACCAGCGCCTTGGTTTTGCAAGATATGTGGGGCGAAGGCTTCAGCCTTCCTTTTGAATCTCGCACAACCTCAGCAGGCTAAAGCCTGCGCCCCATGTTTGTTTTTTTGCTATCTCTAACTTATTGAGTTAAAGCTTCTAAGGCTTGGATGGTGGCTTTGAAGGTGTTGTGATATTGTTCAAGCAGTCCTGGCGTTGGGCGTGATTTGGTTTTTAACAGCGCATCTATTTCGGTAGATAAGTTGCACAAGGGCGTTGCTGCTAGGGTGCAGGTCACGCCTTTTAGGGTGTGGACTTGGAGTTGGGCAATTTTCCAGTCTTCTTCACTGCTATTGCCATTTAAGGCTTTTAAAGCCGCCATGAGCGGATCACATTCTGCGGTGAGTTGTTCTAATAAACGCCCTAACAATAGGTCATACATGGATTCATTGCCATCGAGCATTTTAATGCCCAAATCACGGTCAATAAACATTGGTTCATTGGTGGGGTTTGTTGCTTCGGTGTTTTCTATCGCAGCGTCTAACGCATCCGCTGGCACATCTTTGGTTTCGGGCGGGTGTTCAACCTTTAATTCTAACCAATTCACCAGCACTTCTTCTAACTTATCAGACTCAATGGGTTTTGAAAGATGGCCGTTCATGCCCGCATGAATCGCCAGTTCACGGTCTTCGTTACGCGCCGCCGCCGTGAGTGCAATGATGGGAATTTTTTTATTAAACTCTCGAATGGCTTGGGTGGCTTCATAACCATCCATATTCGGCATTTGAATGTCCATTAAAATCAGGTCATAGGTGCCCGTTCTGGCTTTTTCGACCGCCTCTAAGCCATCATTTGCAAGGGTGACTTTTAGGCCATATTGTTTGAGTTTGGCTTTAACGACTTCTTGGTTGATGTCATTGTCTTCGGCCACCAAAATTTGCCCTTTAATGCTGGTTAAGCTGTCTTTAGGGCGTGGTTTGAAAGTGGGGATCACCGAGCTTTCTGCCAGAGGCAATTCAAAGTAAAACACCGAACCTTCATTAGGGGTACTGTTGAGTAAAATTTCTTTGCCGCCCATACCTTGCACCAAGCGTTGGCTAATCGCCAAGCCCAGCCCTGTGCCACCCACTTTGCGGGTATGCGAATTGTCGACCTGCTCAAACGGTTGGAACAAGACTTTTTGACTATGAGAGTCGATGCCCACGCCAGTATCTTTAACGCAGAATCTCACCATCGAAAAGTGTTCGTTAGGTTTTTGGCAACTGACCGTTAAGGTGACTGAGCCTTGGTCGGTAAACTTAATGGCATTGCCAATCAGGTTGGTCAGCACTTGGGTTAAGCGCAGTTGGTCACCAAAGTACGCGGGCGAAATTTTATTGGCAATGATAATTTTAAATGCGATGCCTTTAGACGATGCCATGTTGTCAAAAAACTGTTTTAAACTGTCAAAAACCTGATGCATATTCATTGGGCGCGATTCAAATTTCATTTTGCCGGCTTCTATTTTGGAGAAGTCCAAAATATCGTTAATGATATGGAGTAGGTGTTGCCCCGATTTAAAAATCTTTTCATGATATTGTTGGGTGACGCTTAATTTGGCTTCATAAGCGCCCATTTCGCTCAGCCCTATAATGGCATTTAACGGGGTGCGAATTTCGTGGCTAAAGTTGGCCAAAAATTGATCTTTGGCTTTATTGGCTTCTTCAGCGTGTTCCTTAGCCGTGCGTAATTCATTAAAGTTGCGAATAGATTCGGTAATGTCTTGGTTAATCCCCACCATTTTTTCTGCTTCGCCAAAAGTACCAAAAACGGGTTTTGCCAGTGCTTGAATATGGCGGATTTCGCCATCGGGTTTACGCACACGAAAGACTTGGTCGTAGTCCTCGCCCGTGGCAATAGAATATTGCATTAGGGTTTGTGAAACCTCTAGGTCTTCTGGTAAAACGGCACTTTGCCAAACGCCTATCAGGTTGTCTTTAATATTTTTATCCACGCCATAAATGAGATACATATTTTCATCCCAGCTTAAATCACCCGTGGTCAGGTTAAAGTCCCAAACCCCCATTTTTGAAGTTTTGGTAGCGAGCAATAAGCGTTGAGAAATCAGCTTGAGTTCTTCTTGAACCTTTTTATCTCTTTGGTAAGCTAAAGCGAGTTTTTCTTTTTCATCTTCCACTTCAAGCTCTTTGGCAAAAACTTGCTTCACCGTACGCACCAAAAAAGCTGCGCCTAAGAGTAAACTGAGTAAAACAATGACGGCATTAATCCATAAATATTGAATGGCTTGAGCATAAGTGGCTTTGGCATGGGCGGCATATTCGGCGGTGCGCTCGGCAATGTGTTTAACCAGCAACTCTCTAGCTTGCAAGGCTGGCGCATCATCCACCTTAACGATGGCATCTATTTCATCAGAGTTTTTGCCGGCCATAATCATGGGAGAAACTTGGTAGTATTTTTGAATATATTCATCAAAAGTATCATTCAGTTGCTTAACCGCTTGCTTGTCTTCTTCGCGATGCATGAGGTTGTCTAAGCGTTGAATAGCGCCGGTGAGGTCTTTGATATTGTTTTGAATGGCTGAGTCATAGCGCGCATTGTCGCGTCTTAAGACCAGATTTTTAAAGTTATGAATAAAGCCACCATAGCCGGTTGTGCGATTAATCTCAGCCAAAGCGTTGTTGATTTGGGCCGTTCTTTCAGATTGCGTTTCCCAAGTTTTTTGCACAGTTTGAAAGCGTTCAAATGCTAAAAAAGCCAAAACAAAAATCACGCCTAACATGATAGAGGTCACAATATAAATCAATGATATTTGGCTTTTAAACTCAGGTTTGTATTTCAATCTATGCATGGCGCAATCTCTGTGGGATTTATATTGTATTTTTATATCGTATTTATTAAGTATTTAATTCAGTGGCGTGATTAAAAACAAAGACCTTTAGTATAAGTTATGTAGAACAGCAAAACCATCAATTCCTATTGTATAAATAATGATTTAATTATATTTAAAAAATCTTATGATTCAGATTGTACTGAAAAAGCACAAAACGCCCCCAAATTTGACCAGGCCTGGTTAAAAAGACCCAAAAATTGCCGTTTGGGCAGGGTTAAAAAGGGTTAAATGTATTGGATGAGATTATTTGGCATCAGTTAAGGTTATTGCCATATTTTGTAGTGGTGTTTGAGTTTAAAATAATTGTTATTCAGCATCAAAAAATGTCCCTTGCCCTAATTCAAATTTTGTCCAAAAAGGAAATTCTCTCATGAAAAAATTAGCTTTAATTTCTGCCTTGTCTGCCACCGTATTTTTATGGGGCTGTAGTGAAACCCCCAAGCAAGAAGACGAGGCAGCAGCGGCAACACCAGTCTTTGATTGCGTGTTCCCAAATTCTAAAGAAGCCGCGCCGGGATGGATTTGTGACGAACCTGTGCCAGGTATTGAAGTCAGTGCCGTGGGCATTGCCGAACCTTCTAAGGCAGGGTTAAGCTATATGAAAGATATGGCCGCCACAGATGCGCGTGGGCGTTTGGCGGAACAAATGCAGGTGCAAGTGCAAAAAATGGTCAAACAATACTTGGGTACCACTGGTGTTGCAGACACTGAAACCGTCGATGCCGCCGCCAGCTCAACGATTAAAACCATTGCCAATCAAACCCTGACGGGGTCTAAAATTTATAAAACCCGTACTGGCCCAGATGGAAAATTGTATGCTTTGGTAGGATTTGATGCGGCTTCAACCGCTAAAATTGCCGAAAATGCCGTGAAAACCTCGATGAAAAATGACCAAGCCTTATGGCAGCAGTTTCAAGCCCAAAAAAGCTTTGACGAAATGGCCGCGGGCATTGCTCAGCAAGCAGCACAATAAAGGTTAATGCAAAGCTGTGGGGCGCAGGCTTTAGCCTGCTGGGGTTATGCGTTTGGTAAAAGAAGGCTAAAGCCTTCGCCCCGAAACTTGCCAAACTGTGGGGCGCAGGCTTTAGCCTGCTGAGGTTGTGCGTTTGGTAAAAGAAGGCTAAAGCCTTCGCCCCGAAATTTGCCAAACTGTGGGGCGCAGGCTTTAGCCTGCTGGGGTTAAGCGTTTGGTAAAAGAAGGCTAAAGCCTTCGCCCCGAAACTTGCCAAACTGTGGGGCGCAGGCTTTAGCCTGCTTCATAAATACCCCAAAATCTTTGGTGTGCATCGGTTAGCCCCGCTTTGATGGCATTGTTTTTAATGTATTCGTAAGTAATATCAAAGTGTTTTTGGTTGCGAATGGCTTTATCAAAATAACTCTTTTCCCAAAAATGTCCCTGCTGTTTTAGCATTTTATTAATCATTAAAGTGCTACTACCTTTTAATTTATGCATTATTTGGGTAGTCGTTTGTTTTTGCTGAAAAAGTATATGAACATGATTTGGCATAATACTGACGGCAATTAAATGATAATAATCAGGTTCTAGCGACTTTACGGACTGCATTAATTGTTCTAGTACATCACCATTCAAATAACGACCTAAAAGAGATTGATCACAATAATCATCAATGAGCGTTTGTTTTTGAGAGCTGCTCAAATTTGGGCTTAAATGCAAACGCTCTTGATAATCTTCGATGCTGGCTTGGGTACGGAAAGTAACAAACTGAAAAGATTCCAATTCACTGAAGTGCACTAAACTTTTTCGCATATTGCTGGCTCTTGATAAACTGAACAAAACAAAGAAGGCTAAAGCCTTCGCCCCGAACTTGCCAAACTATGGTGCGCAGGCTTTAGCCTGCTCGGGTTGTGCGTTTGGAAAAAGAAGGCTAAAGCCTTCGCCCCTAATCTTGCACAACAGTAGGGTGAATAGTTTTAGTCAATCCAGTTTTGAAGCCGTAAGCCTTCAACTCGCTCAAACTCTTTTAGGTTATTACTCACAAGAATTGCACCCATACTTCTGGCATGACCAGCTATATGCAAATCATTAACACCAATCGGTTTGCCTTTTTTCTCTAAATCTGCCCGAATCTCACCATAATGCGAAGCAGCTTTGTCGTCATAGTTGAGCACATCTAATCGACTGCAAAAATCTTCAACTGCTTTGAGGTTTTTGGCAAGATGTTGGCTTTTTTCAACGCCATGCAAGAGTTCAGCAAGTGTAATAGAGGAAATGGCGATATGACCTGCCGCCTCATTAAATTTTTGTAAAACTTCTATGGGTCGGCGTTTGATGACATAAATACATATGTTGGTGTCCAATAAATATTTAATCATCAAAAGCTTCTCTTGGGCTTTCGGTTTGTTGGGCACGCTCATTCAAAAAATCATCTGAAACAGCGGTTTCTGGATTTAAAAAGAAACTATCCCAAGTGTTTTCAAGTGGGCAAATCACGCGTTCTTTACCAACTGCGCGCACAACCACTTTTTTAACGGAGCTGGGAAAGCGCACGGCAACAGGTAAGCGAACGGCTTGGGTTTTATTATTTTCAAAAACGGTTGCATTAATCATGATAATCACCTTCCTCAATGGCTAACGATAAAAGTATATACCAATAATATATACCAAGAGGCTTTCAATCTCAAGGTTGTTGATGGGGTTTAAGGGCTTGTTGGCAGTTTTAAGAAATCATCGATAACATCGACAAGATGCCTAACAACACTAAACCATAGAAAATGGCGGTGACCCAAATGACCCAAGTATGAAAGCCTCCCACGGCTTGCATGGCTTGTATTCTGGCGTCTGGGTCGGCATGACTGCGTTCAATTTCTGCTTTTAAAGTGGCATAGCGTTTTACCACAAAATATGGTGAAGTACCGCCCATGACGATCATCAATATCAGCCCGCCAAACGGGATGACATTGACCAAAATCCCCAGAATAAACGCAACCAATGCTTCTAAATAGGCTTTGCGATACAGTAAAAAAGCAAAGCCGCCACCAAAGCCCCACCAACTCCAAAACCATTTGAGTTGCGGCTGTCCAGAACCGGTTAAGTTCATGGTTTGATAGGCGTTTTGATAATAACTGAGCTTGTCTAGTTTTTGCACAAACGCATTCAGCATTGCCGTTTCATATTCTGTGGGATTTGTTGGCATGAGAGCGCCTTATTTTTGGGTTAGGGATTGAAGGTGGCGACAGGTATCTTGACAGCTTTGTGGGCGTGCAAAGTAATAGCCTTGATAGATGTCGCAGCCTAGAGTTTGCAGTTTTAGCATTTGTTGTTCGGTTTCGACACCTTCTGCCACCACGGCTTTGCCAAGGGCGTGTGCCATATAGATAATGGCACTGACAATCGCTTCATCATCTTCACTGGTGTCTAGGTCATCGACAAATTGTTTGTCAATTTTGAGGATATTGCTGTGCAGTTCTCTGAGCGCCACCAGTGACGAATAACCTGTGCCAAAGTCGTCAATCGCAATGCTGAGCCCTTGGTTTTGCAGTTTGCTTAAAGCGTCTTTAATGGTGTCGCTCAGATTGGCATAGGCGGTTTCGGTGATTTCGAATTCTAGGTCGGTTAAGGCCATGTTGAGTTGTAAAACCACCTCAATAAAGCGTTCAAATTTGTGCACATTTGACAGCTGGCAACCCGAGAGATTGATGGAAATACGCCCTTTTAACCCCGCCGCTTTGAGTAGCGGTATGTCTTTGGCCAATTGTTCTAATTGCCAAAGTCCAATGGTTTGCAGGTAGTTGCGTTTTTCACTCATGGGTATAAAAATATCTGGACGACTGAATTTGATCAGGCTTTCATCTTTTGGATGCCAGCGTAGCAACATTTCTGCGCCATCTATCTGCTGATTTTTGGCATCAAATTTCAGTTGGTAATGCAGGCTAAATTCTTGTTTATTTAAAGCCTGCGTTAAGCCATTAAACAGCTTGAGATCGTCATTAACCTTGTCAATCATCGACAATTCATAAAACACAAAGTTGCCACGCCCTTGGTTTTTGGCTTCGTAGAGCGCTATGTCGGCTTGCGAAATAATGTTGTCAATTTTTAACCCACTATTGCACAGGGTAATGCCTATGCTGGTGTTGGATTTAATGTGATGATTTTTAATTTTGAAAGGGGTTTTAAAGGTTTCAATAATGCGCTCGGCAATCTTAAGCGCATTGATGCCACCCAGGTCATGGGGGATTAAAATGGCGAACTCATCCCCGCCAATGCGTGCAAAGGTGTCGGCTGGGCGAATAATATTTTGAATGCGCCCAACGATGCCTTTTAGCAATTCATCGCCAATGGGGTGGCCTAGGCTATCATTGACTTCTTTAAAGTGGTCTATGTCGAGTAACATTAATGAAGCGCGTTGCGCCAAGTTGTTTTCGTCTTGTATTTCTGCGTGCAGATTGCGCATCAGTTGGCGGCGATTGGGCAGGCCTGTTAAAGGGTCATGATAGGCAAGGTGTTTGATTTTGTTTTCTTGTTCTAAGCGCTTTGAAATATCGTGAAAAGTCACCACCGAGCCAATGATTTCACTGTTTTTGAGCATGGGCGTGCTCCAATACTCTATGGCAAAGGATGAGCCATCTTTTCGCCATAACACTTCGTCTGTGACATGATAGTTTTCGCCTGTCTTAAGGGGTAAAGACATACGGCAGTCTTGTGCGTGAATGTGGTTGCCATCTCCGTCTGAGTGGTGAATTAACTCATGATTGGCTTTGTCAATAAGTTCGTCTTGTTCGTAACCCAACATTTTCAAAGCGGCGGGGTTAACAAAACTGGTGTGCCCTCTGCTGTCTATGCCCATAATGCCTTCGGTAGAATGTGCCAACAACAGTTGGTTCATTTCTTGGGCATTGAGGTAGGCGGTCATATCAATCAGATAGCCATAAATATTGATGGGCTCACCGAGCTCATTGTATTCCACCTGGGTATAGTCGTAAAAACTGCGATAACTCCCGCTCTTGGTTTTGATGCGGTAATACTGTTCAAAATGATCTCGCTGTTCGGCCAAATACTGACTGACTTCTTTGCCGACGCGTTCAGCATCTAAATCATGAATCAGCTCAGAAAACCTAAAATCGGGCGCGCGCAAATCTTCTTGGGTATAGCCCAGGTTTTGAGTGACATTTTTAGAGGCATAGACTACCGGCCAGCCTTCCACCGGTTGCCATTGTAAAATGGTGGTGGGGCCACCGGTAAATAGGTTGCGCTCCAATTCCAAAGCGTGTTCGGTGGCTTTGCGGTCGCTGATGTCGTCAATGACCCAAGTAGCACCTTCGGCGATGCTGTTAGCGTCTGCATGAATGGCTTTACCGCTGATACGACACCAAATCAGTTTGCCAGACTTTTTGCGCATGGGGTATTCAATGTGGAGCGCATTTTTTTGCGGTAATTGCGAAAAATACGCCAGTCCAAACTTTAAATAGCTTTTGTGACTTTCATGAATGACTTCAACCGATCGCCCCAGGACTTCAGCTTCTAAGTCGTAACCAAAAATGGTTAAAAAGCGTTGATTGACTCGGGTAATGATGCGATTTTGGTCAACATTAAAAATGCCAACTTGCGAATTGTTAAAAATAGCCTGCAGCTCGTCTTTGTGTTGACGCAGTTCACGCATGGCTTGCACGCGCTTTTCTATTGGGGTAAAAACCCCCACCATGAGTTTTTGATGGGCAATTTCTAAAATATTGACATTGATTTCAACATGGGTGTGGCTGCCATCGGCATGTAAAGCAATGTTTTCCATGCCTTCAACTTGACCTTGTTTTTCGAGTTGTTGGCGATGTTTGATAAAGGTATCTTTATCTGCCTGGTTCATGATGGGCGGATGGAGGATTTGTTGAGATTTTCCGACCACTTGCTCAGTGGTGTAACCAAATAAGCGTTCAGCCGCTTGATTCAAAAAGACTAAATTACCCGTATTGAAATCAACCAATACCATTGCGCTGGGCAAGGGGGCAAGATGGTTCAAAAATTGGCTTAGGGCTGGATTCGTCAAATTTGGCTTCCATCGGTAAAAAATTGATATAACTCAGCAACTGTGCAAAAGTCAAAGCTCAGAAATTTTATTCTACGCTAAGCAACCGCTTGATTCATCATAAAAATAATGGTCACTACGCCTAAAAAATACGCAATAAGGGTGGTTTTAAGCATTAACCGATTGGCTTCACGAGAATTCCAGTGCTCAAAACCTGGGCGTTTACGCAAATAAAAAAAGCCGAACCATAAGGCGCCCAGTCCTGCAAATAACAGCAACATCCCCACAATTAATACACTTAACATGTTTAGTTTTTCCTTGTTGAGTGGTGGTTTATCTTAAAAGTTTAGCTCCCAAAAGCCTTAATTTTTGACCCTTAGGGTGCGCAAATTGGTCTAATTCTAAAAAAATTGCGTTATGATATAACGACTTAATTTCAATGAGCGATTGTTTAATGCTGACTCGACGCCAGTTTACTAAAAATCTTTTTGCATTATCTGCCTTATCCAGCGTTCCTTTATTAAGCAGTTGTGAGAAAACTGGCGCTTTAAGAATCGGGATTCATCCTTGGGTGGGTTATGAGTCGCTGTATTTAGCCGAAGAAAGTGGCGAACTCCCCAATAAAGTCAAGCTGGTGAAAACGCAGGGTAATGCTGAAAACTTGGCACTTTTAAGCACCGGTGAAATTGATGGCGGTACTTTTACGGTCGATGAAGTTTTATTGGCCAGAAGTCAGGGAATTCCTCTGGTCATCGTCATGTTGTTTGATATTTCGGCGGGTGCAGACCAGGTGCTCACCAAAACGGGTGGGCCGATTAAAGCGGGTAATACGGTGGCTTATGAGCCGTCTGCGGTTGGCACCTTGTTGTTTTATTTGGCTTTAGAACGCCAGGGGTTAACGCCTAAGGATGTATTTGGGGTGCGTTTGGCGCCGAGTTATCAACTAAACTCTTGGCTGGGCGGCGAGTTAGATGCCGCCATTACATATGAACCCCATGCGTCTAAATTAAAAGCCGCGGGGGCTAAAGAGTGGATTAACAGTCGGCAATTTCCAGATACCATTACCGATACCCTAGCGGTTAGAGCCGATCGTTTGCCTCAATTTGAACTCACGCTGCGTGAACTGATCAAAACCCATTTTAAAATCATCGAAGCCATGCGCATTAACCCCGATAACTATTTGTATCGCATTGCCAGCCACCAAGAAATTACCTACAACCAAGCCAAACAAGGGCTGGCAGGCATTATTTTGCCCAGTATTTTGCGAAATTATGAGTTGCTTGCGGAGCGCTCTGGGTTTAGAACACGCATTGCTGAAATTAATATTTTAATGACCGAAGAAAAACTCATCCCCCAAGCGGATAACCTAGAAAACTTAATTTTAACGGATTATTTGCCCGTGCCGGCAGGAGCCTAAATTGTATTTAAAGAGGTTGATGCAAATTGGTTTGTTACTGGCATTAATGGGCATAAGCTCGTTAAGTGTTGCCGAACGCACGCTTAATTTGGGTATTTACGCCCATTTAGACGAAGCCAGTATGCATCAAAAATATGGTCCTTTGGTGGACTATTTAAATGCTGCTTTGCCAGGCATCCACATCAATTATCAAGTTTTACCCGCCAAAGAATTGCGTGAGTCGATTCACAAAAACCAATTTGACCTCTTATTTACTAACCCCAGTCTGTATCAAATTATTCGCTACGAAAATAGTTTAGGCGGTGCAATCGCCACGGTGCAAACCTTGCATCACGGACAAGCGGTTTCTAGCTTAGGGGGCGTTATTTTTACGCGTGCAGATGCTGGGTTAAAAACGCTAAAGCAGTTAGAAAAACAAACCGTGGCAGTGCCTGGTTTTTCAAATACCGGTGCTTATCGAATCCCTTTATATGAGCTTTTTCATCAAGGTGTTAACAAAGAAGCCATCTCTTTTATAACGGTGGGCAATAACGATGATGTGGTGCGTGCAGTCCTAGAAGGCGTGGCCAAAGCAGGATTTGTGCGCACCGGTATTTTAGAAAGTTGGTTTAAGCAAGGGCAGCTAACGCCTGCGGACATCACAGTGCTCAATCAAAAAAAATTGGGCAGTTTTCCTTTTTTACTCTCTACCGACCTTTTCCCCGAATGGCCATTTTTTGCCTTATCTCATGTGTCGGATAAAGATATCAAAGCCTTATCGGTTGCCTTGTTTAATTTAAAAGCCAGTGACCCAGCCGCCAAAGCCGCCGGCATTGCAGGGTTTGTGCCGGCTTTGGATTATTTGTCGTTTGAAACCCTTTTAAGAGAATTACATTTATATCCGTTTGATGTGAAACCCGAGTTTAGCTTAAAAGCTTTTTGGCAGGTGTATGCTTTGGAAATTAAGGCGGCCTTGGCAGCGGCGATTTTGGTGCTGGTTTTGCTGGTGCTCAGTGGCTGGTTGTCTTTTAAATTGAAAAAAACCGCGCAAAAAGCCAAACAAGAGTCTGAAAGGGTGCAGTCTTTTATTGAAGCCACGCAATCAGGTACCTGGGAATGGCAAGTAGAAACGGGCGAGGTTTGTTTTAATTACTATTGGGCGGCGTCCTTGGGTTATGAGCTCACTGAACTCAAACCGCATGTGGAGACTTTTTTTGAACTGATTCATCCCGATGATTTGCCCAGAGTGCAACAGGCTTTGACGGAACACTTTAGCGGTGCCAAAAATATTATGGATATTGAAGTGCGCTTGCGCCATAAAGATGGCTCCTGGCGCTGGATGTTAGATCGTGGGCAAGTGTTGGTTTGGAATGAGCAACACCAACCCTTAGTCATGTCTGGCACTCATACCGACATTACCCAGTCCAAGCAACAACAAATGGCGTTGCAACGCAAAGCCGACCGAGATGCCGTGTTTTTGGAATTACCCTATTGGCTGGAAAAACATAATGAAGCCGAATTTTTACAAGCCATGTTGGATCGTTTAGAAGACTTAACCCAAAGTGGAGCGTCTTTTATCCATGGCTATGAAGAAGCCACCGACACGATTCATTTATTGAGTTGGTCACGCCGCACGCTTCAAACCTATTGCCACATGGATAAGATGAGTATGCATTATCCGCTCAAAGACGCGGGCATTTGGGCAGATTGTGTGCGTCAAAAGCGCGCCATCATGGTCAATGATTATGAATCGGCGCACAGCGACCATAAAAAAGGCTTTCCAGAAGGGCATGCCCAGTTAGAGCGGTTTTTAACAGTACCGGTTTTTGATAAGTCTCAGGTGGTGATGCTGTTGGGGGTTGCCAATAAACCAGAACCTTATAACGCTGAAGATGTTGAAGATGTACAGCTCTTAGGCAATGAGGTTTATCGGTTATTACAAATATCGCGTAACCAGCAAAAACTGCAGCAAGCCGCCAATGTCTTTAAGTTTTCCCAAGAAGGGATAGTGATGACCGATGCCTCGGTGAACATCGTGGAAATGAATGCCACCTACCTAAAAATGTGCGGTTATCGTCGTGAAGAGTTGCTGGGGCAAAATCCTCGCATACTCAGCTCGGGTCGCCAAGATGCCATTTTTTATGCGCAAATGTGGAAGGAAATTTTTGATGAAGGTTTTTGGAAAGGCGAAATTTGGAATCGCCATAAAAGTGGCGCAGTTTATCCACAGTTGGCGCACATCAGTGCCGTTAAAAACGCCGAGGGTCATGTTACCCATTATATAGGGTTGTTTTCGGATATCTCGACCCAAAAAAATCAACAAGCCGCGCTTGAAAAAATTGCCCATTATGATGCCTTAACCCAACTACCCAACCGCACTTTACTCACCGACCGCTTGGAGCAAGCCATGGCACGCGCTAAGCGCAATGGCAAAATGCTGGCGGTCGGGTTTATGGATTTGGACGGCTTTAAAGAGGTGAATGATACCTATGGCCATGAAGCGGGCGACTATTTGCTGGTGGCTTTGTCTAAACGCTTTCAAAAATTATTACGCGCCGAGGACACCATTGCCCGTTTAGGGGGGGATGAATTTGTGTTGGTCATTGTCGACCTAGTGCGCGCCGAGCAAGTCAAAGGCTTGTTGCAACGCATCCTAGAAGAAACCTTGGTGGCGGTGCATTATGAAGGCGCTCAGTTACAGGTGTCGGTGAGTATTGGGATCAGTTTTTACGCCCCAGAAACCGATTCGCACCTAACCTTTGATATGCTCAATGATTTAGATGCTGATCAACTGATTCGACAAGCCGATCAAGCCATGTATCGGGCGAAAAACTTGGGCAAAAACCAAGTGGTGGTGTTCCAAGACCATTTCTCCAATGTGATTAATGAGGGTAATTTATCCAAAGAAGTGTCGGCGGCCTTAGATAACCATGAATTTTGCTTGTATTACCAGCCTAAAGTGAATTTAAGAAAAGGCAAAATTGACTCTTTTGAGGCACTTATTCGGTGGCAACATCCGCGCAAGGGTTTTTTAACGCCACAACATTTTTTGGAGGGCATTACCAGCCCAGAAGTCAAAATTAAAATGAGTTTTTGGGTCATCAGAAGCGTATTAAAGCAGATGTTGGTTTGGCAAAAGTTTAGCAATAGCTCGTCAGACTTTGCCGATGTTTTATTGCAAAAAATGGTGCAAGACCCTAGAGATTTCAGCATTTCGGTGTTTGCGGATATGCGTGTCAGCGTGAATGTGGATGCCGTGACGCTGGAGCATCCCGAGTTTGTGTCTCATTTAAAAGTCTTATTAGATGAGTTTCCGCAAATTCACCCCAGCTTTTTAACGCTAGAGATTTTAGAGTCTTCAGCGTTACAAGACATCAAACAAATTTCGAGTGTGATTATGGCTACCCGTGCTTTAGGGGTAAATTTTGCGATTGATGATTTTGGGGTGGGTTATGCGTCGTTGCATTATCTGCGTGACTTGCCGGTACATGAGTTAAAAGTGGATCAAACTTTTATTTCAACCTTGTTAGAACAATCGCAAAGTTTGAGTATTTTAGAAGCCATTTTGGGGATGAGTGAGGCCTTTGCCCATCAAGTCATCGCCGAAGGGGTCGAAACCCCTGAGCATTGCAAAATCTTGCAGCAACTGGGCTATGAGTTGGTGCAAGGTTATGCCATCAGCCGTCCTATGCCCGCCGAAGCGGTGGTTGAATGGATTGAAACCTGGGAGCCTGATCCCAGTTGGGCAAATAATTCCCCGCTTTCTCGAGCAGGGCGCTCTTTATTGATTGCCATGATTGAGCATCGAATTTGGGTGGATCAGTTGCAAAAATGGGTGCTCGAAGCTTCAAGCAAATTGCCGGAGTTAAATGCCGTCCATTGTCGATTTGGCGAGTGGTTTAGTTTGCAGTCGCCCAAATTATTAGACAAAAAAATCAATCGACAGCTCCTTAACGATATTCATCTTCAGCACTTGGAAATTCATGCCAAGGCTAATCAATTGGTAGAAATGGTGCGCCAGAAAGACTCTGAAAAAGTGCAAACTCATTTGAGCGAGCTTTTAGTCATGCGAGATAACATTTTGGCGGCACTGGAAGCGGTTGCCATAAAACTGCCCTAACTATTTATTGCCGTTAAACAATTTGTAAACAATCTTTTAAGTTTGTTTACAAGGTACCTTTCACTTTCCCTTAACCCTTGATAAATAGGTTTGATTCCGTTTTAGGCAACCTTTGGTTTAAACTAAATTTCTTGCTGTTATTTTCTGAATAAGAAGGCTAAAGCCTTCGCCCCAGCATTTTGATCATTTTGAGATCATTTTTGACAAGCGTTGGGGCGCTGGCTTTAGCCGGCTTTAATTCCAAAGGGCAATTGCTACGAGGGCTGTGTCATGTTTCGATTACTGTGTGTTTGGGTGCTGGCAGGGTTGCCTTTAGTAAGCCTAGCGGCAGACAATTTACCCAGTTTGGGAGTTTCGAAGCAATTCGTTTGCCCTATGCACCCACAAGTGGTTCAAGACCACGAAGGCACTTGCCCGATTTGCGGTATGGATTTGGTGTTGCAAGACATTCAAGCCTCTGAGCAAGCGCCCACCTTGAGTGTGCAAGGTGGCTCGGGTGCTACGCAACTAGGCTTTGGCGTGCGTACGGCTCAAGTGCAAAAAACCACCTTGTGGAAATACATCGAAACCTTTGGGCGTGTGCAAGCAGACGAAACTCGTGTGATTCACATTCACCCGCGTTCTGCCGGATGGGTGAGTGATTTGGGGGTGCGCAATGATGGTGACTTTATTGAAAAAGGTCAGCTGCTGTATCGTTTGTATTCTCCCGAAATCGTCAGTGCGCAACAAGACTATATTTTAGCCCTGCAAAATGCACAACGCGCCACTTCATCAGCCGCCCAACTCACCGCCAAATCAATCGTCAATTCTGCGCAAACGCGTTTAACCTTGTTGGGCGTAGATGAGGCCACGCAAGCCAAAATTGCCAAACAAAAACAACCGATTCATCAAATTCCCATCTACGCTGAACAATCGGGTGTGGCGGAACAGTTGGTGGTGCAAAACGGTATGTATGTTGAACCCGAAACCGAATTGATGAGCTTAACCAACCTAAAACAGTTGTGGATAGTGGCTGAAGTCTTGCCGTTACAGCAGGCCTGGTTAAAAAAAGGCTTAACGGTTGATTTGCGCACCGCCAGTTTGCCCAAAGCCAACTGGGAAAGTGAGATTGACTATATTTACCCCACCTTAGACTATCGCACCCAAGCCACGCGAGTGCGCATTCCGTTTGACAATCGCGCCAATGAACTCAGCCCCAATCAATTGATGCAGGTGATTATTTATGGCGGCCCTAAACGCCATGTGTTGGCAATTCCGTTGAGTGCGGTGATTGATGATGGTCGAGAAACCCGAGTGGTTAAGGCTTTTAAAGATGGTCAATTTCAAGTGGTCACGGTGAAAACCGGTATGCAAACCGCAGGCCTGGTTGAAATTGAGTCTGGATTGGACGAAGGCGATCGCATCGTCACCTCGGGGCAGTTTTTATTAGACTCGGAAAGCCAAATTCAAAAAAATCTGCAAAGTCTGCAAGCGCCCGCTGCGTCCTCCTCGTCATCCAATGGTGTCGCAGATCATGCTGCGCACCATCACTAGGGGCAGATGATGATAACTCAAGTGATTCACGCCAGTATTCAACACCGTTTTTTGGTGTTGCTGATGAGTATTATGCTCGGCGTTTGGGGCTGGAAATCTTGGCAACAGATTCCGCTAGATGCCATTCCCGATTTGTCTGATGTGCAAGTCATTATCAAAACGCCTTATCCCGGGCAAACCCCACAAGTGGTCGAAGACCAAGTCACCTATCCCTTGACCAGTTTAATGATGTCTGTACCCAAACTCAAAGCGGTGCGTGGTTACTCACTGATGGGCGACTCCTATGTGTATGTGTTGTTTGAAGAAGGCACCGACCCTTACTGGGCGCGTTCGCGGGTGTTGGAATATCTCAATCAAGTTAAAGGCCAACTGCCTGCCAATGTGCAACCGGCTTTAGGCCCAGATGCTTCGGGTGTGGGTTGGGTGTATCAATATGCCTTGGTGGATAAAACCCAGCAACATGACTTGGCACAGTTGCGCAGTCTGCAAGATTGGTTTTTAAAATACGAATTGCAAGCCGTACCTGGGGTTGCCGAAGTGGCGGCAGTGGGTGGGTTTGTGCGCCAATATCAAGTGGTGGTTGATCCCAACTTGCTGCGGGGTTATGGCATTTCTTTGAGTCAAGTGCAAACCGCTTTACAACAAAGCGCCGTGTCGTTGGGTGCGTCAGTGATTGAGCAGGGTGAGGCAGAATATCGGGTGTCGGTCAAAGGCTATGTTACGCAATTGTCTGACCTAGAAGCCGTGCCCGTTGGTGTGATCAGTGCAAACAAAACGCCCTTATTGCTTAAAGATATTGCACAGATTCAAATGGGTGCCGAATTGCGCCGTGGCGTGGCGGATTTAAATGGCGAAGGCGAAGTGGTTGGTGGCATAGTGGTGATGCGTGCTGGCGAAAATGCCCTGCAAGTGATTGAGTCGGTGAAAGCAAAAATCGCGCAAATTCAACCAGGCCTGCCTTCGGGTGTGGAATTGGTTGAGGTGTATAACCGCGCAGGACTCATTCAAGATTCGGTTGCCACGCTCACCCATAAATTGTGGCTCGAAATGCTGGTGGTCGCCTTAGTTTGTTGGGTGTTTTTATTGCATTTTCGCTCGGCATTGGTGGCCATCGTGTCTTTACCGTTGGGGATTTTGGGCGCGTTTATCCTGCTAGAAAACCTGGGGGTGACCGCCAATATTATGAGCTTGGGCGGTATTGCGATTGCCATAGGTACCATGGTGGATGCGGCGATAGTGATGATTGAAAATGCCCACAAACATCTTGAAGCCCACCATCAACAAACCGGCACTATGGCGCAGGGCGCCGAGCACTGGCGGCTAATTGCCAAGGCCGCCAGCGAAGTCGGTTTGCCGTTATTTTTGTCTTTGCTGATTATTGCGCTGAGTTTTTTGCCCATTTTTGCCCTGCAAGAACAAGCCGGAAAATTGTTCAGCCCGTTAGCGCTCACCAAAACCCTAGCCATGGCGGTGGCCGCTGGGTTGGCCATTACTTTAGTGCCAGTTTTGATGGGCTTTTTCATTCGTGGCAAACTCCCCAATGAGCAACACAATCCACTCAATCGCTTTTTGCAAGCTGGTTATCGTCCGTTACTGACAGCGGTTTTAAATTGGCCAAAAACCACGGGATTGCTGGCGCTGTTATTGATGGCAAGTGTGCTTTATCCTGGGCAAAAAATCGGCTCGGAGTTTATGCCAAAACTGGATGAGGGCGATTTGCTCTATATGCCGACCACCTTGCCGGGCATTTCAATTGGCGCAGCCACCGCGCTGTTGCAACAAACCGATGCCCTGATTAAAACCCTGCCCGAGGTGGAAAGCGTTTTTGGCAAGGTTGGGCGTGCAAACAGTGCGACCGACCCAGCGCCTTTGACCATGCTCGAAACCACCATTCAACTCAAGGATAAATCCTTATGGCGTGAAGGCTTAACGCTGGCAGATTTAATTCAAGAACTCAATCAAACGGTGCAAGTTCCAGGTTTGGCGAATGCTTGGGTGCAACCGATTAAAACTCGGATAGATATGCTGTCCACCGGCATCAAAACTCCCATTGGCATTAAGATTTCGGGTGATGATTTGGCAGACATTGAAAAACTCGGGCAAACGGTTGAGTCCTTAATTAAGCCTTTGGCAGGGGTGCGTTCGGTGTTTTCAGATCGGGCGGCCAGTGCCCGTTATATTGACATTACGCCCAATCGTGCAGAGGCGGCGCGTTATGGATTAAGTGTGGGGCAGATTAATCAAATCATTGCCAGCGCAGTGGGTGGTCAAGTGATGGCCACAACGCTGGAAGGACGCGAGCGCATCAGTATGCAAGTGCGCTATCCGCAAGTTTGGCGCGACTCGGTTGAGCAGTTGCGTTTATTGCCCATCGTGAGCGATATGGGGGTGCAGTTGCAATTAGGGCAGGTGGCGGATATTGAGATTCGGCTGGGCGCACCGATGATTCAATCGGAAAACGCGCGTTTAAATGCTTGGGTGTTGGTTGATTTGCACGAGGGCGTTGATTTGCTGAAGTTTGTGGAAAATGCCCAAGCGGTGTTGGCCGACAAACTCGACTTGCCTAAAGGCATGAGTGTGGATTGGGCGGGGCAGTATGTGTCTTTTCAAAAAGCCCAACAAACCCTCACCGAACTGGTGCCCTTGGTACTGATGTTAATCGTGATTTTGCTGTATTTTATTTTTAAAAATTTCGGCGATGTTTTGCTGGTGTTAGGTGTTTTACCCTTTGCACTCTTGGGGTCTGTTTGGGTTTTGTGGGGCTTAGGATTTGATTATTCGATAGCCGTTGGCGTGGGAATGATTGCTTTATTGGGCGTGGCGGCAGAATTTGGGGTGGTCATGCTGATGTATTTAAACCAAGCCCTCACCGAGGCCAAACAAGCAGGGCAACTCAATACCCGTCAAGATTGCCAGCGTGCCGTTATGCAAGGTGCGGTATTGCGCTTGCGCCCTAAAACCATGACGGTCAGCGTGATTGTTTTAGGTTTGCTACCCATTTTTATCACCGGTTACACCACCAACACCACGGGGCTCGAAATGATGCAACATATCGCTGCCCCGCTGTTAGGCGGTATGCTCAGTGCGCCTTTGGTGTCTATGTTGTTGATTCCGCTCATCACCTATGTGCGCTATGGGCGACACTTGCCAGCCGAGGTGCGTTGATGTTGAGCTTTAAAAGCGTGTTATCCAGAGTTGTCTTATTAACGGGCGTTTTCAGTGCCACGCTTTGGGCGCAAACCCCCGTTGTTACTTGGCAAGACTTAGCAAGCAAAACCCTGGCAAACCATCCCGACAGTCAATTATGGGCAGCGCAAACCGCTGGGGCCCAAGCTCAGCAAGCCAATGCGGCGGCTAAAAATCAGCCACAAGTGAAGCTGCAATCCGAACTCAGTTATGCTTGGATGCAACAAAACAACTTTGCACGCACCGCCAATCAAGTGCTGGCAACCTATCCGCTCTATGCGCCAAACTTAAGTGCAGAACAAACCGTCACCGATTGGCAAGCCCAAGCGCAACAGGCGCAGGTTTTAGCAGAGCAACAAACACTGCTGCTGAGTTTGGCAAAAGCAGTGGTGGCACAGCGCATTTTAGCAGCGCAATTTCAATACTTAACCCAAGAGCGCGAAGCCATTCGTGAATCTTTGGCGCAGGTAGAACAGCGTTTTCAAGTGGGTTATCAAGACTTAAATGATGTGGTCGAAATGCAGGCGCAAGCCGACAATAATCAAGCCGCTTGGCTGGCTGTGCAACAGCAACAAGCCCAAGCCTTGGCTGATTTAGAAGCCTTGCTTGGCGAACCTATTTCGGCAGACGCTTTGGCGCAGTTAAACAGTTTGCCCATTCAACCTGATGCCTATCCACCAGCGCAATGGCCAACCTTGTTGGGATCACATCCTCAGGTGCAAGTTTTGCAAGCCTTATGGCAAGCCAAAAGCCATGAGCAAACCCAACTTAAGACACAAGATGGCCCGCAGGTGAATGCGTTTGGCGCTTATGTGTATAACGACAGCCAGCAACACTTTTATGACGATATGCAGGGCGTGCGCGGCGGGGTGTTATTAACTCTGCCGCTTTATTTGGGGGGCGCCACGGATGCCAAAATTGCGGGTGCCAGAGCACAAGCTCAAGGGTTATTGGCGCAAAAACAGGCCAAACAGTTAGAACTCAATACCACCGCTCAAAAAGCTTGGTTGGCTTTGCAGGCCGGGCAAGCCAGATTACAAGCATTGCAAGCGGCGCTGGTGTCCAATCAACAGGCAGTTAAGGCGGCAGAAGAAGGGCTTAAAACCGGTTCGCGTTCTGTTTTAGAAGTGCTGAGTGCTCAAAGTCGGTTGTATGCTGCGCAGCGCGCCCTGCCGACATTACAAGCGCAAATCCAACTCGACCAACTGACAATGCTTTGGGCTTTAGGACGATTGGATGTGAACAATTTGGCGCACCCAGAGACGGATAAAAAATAACCAAGCATTTAGGTTGGTTTTTGTTTAAACTTATTTTGAATAACCATTTAAACCACAAAGGAGACAGCCATGTCGAATCAATCTAGAAGAAACTTTTTAAAGATGGCCGGCGCTGGCATTGCTGCCCTAGCAACCGGCCAAGCGCTTGCCTCTGAAAACCCTTTTGGTTTTCAAAAAATCGCTGGTCAAGGACAGCAACTTGCAGCCATGGAAGGTAAGTGTGGTGAAGGAAAATGCGGTGCCAAAATGCAAGAAGAAGGCAAGTGCGGTGGCAAAAAAGACGAACATCACGACCACGATCATGACCACAAAATGGACGAAGGTAAGTGTGGTGGCAAAATGAAAGACGAAGGTAAGTGCGGCGCTAAAATGAAAGAAGGCAAATGCGGTGGACAAAGCTAAAGCCTGCCCATCCTTGAAGCGACACTAAATTCTCCTAAAACCGCTTTAAAACCCAAAAAGGCAGGACAAGCTCCTGCCTTTTGCGTTTTAATGATTTTTCTTGAATTGTCAGGGTTGTTTTTATTGATAAATCCGCTATGATTGTTTTAACATTGTTATTACTTCGGGGCGAGATATGCAAGCAACCATTCGAAAAATCGGTAACTCTAAAGGTATTATTATTCCAATTGCCTTACTCAATCAATTACAAATAGAAAGTGAAGTTGAACTGACGGTGCAAGACAATTGCTTGTTAATTCAACCCGTGGCCACGCCTCGCAAAGGTTGGTTTGATGGCTATGATGTGACTCAAGATGATGAACCCTTGGCAAAGATGTCGGACTTGCCCTCTGAAGAAGAGGATTGGGTATGGTAAAAAGAGGCGATGTTTATTGGGTCTGTTTAGACCCAACGGTAGGTTCTGAAATTCAAAAAACACGCCCTTGCTTGGTGATTTCTCCAGATGATATGAATCAAGTTTTACCCAGAGTGATTATTGCGCCTATTACTTCTAAAGGTCAGTCATTAGGGTGTCGTCCAGAATGGACTTTTCAAGGTAAGTCAGCTCGAATTTTGCTTGACCAAGTGCGCACGGTTGATAAACAGCGGTTAACAAAAAAAATGGGCAGTATTCCTTTGGAAGTTTGGCACAAAACTTTGCTACAAATGTTTGCCTAATATGCCTAATAGGTTGGAGTGATTGGAATTAAGAAGTTGAGCGGAGTTTTATGAGTCAAAGTATTCAAGGTGCTGGATTAGGGTTGCGACGCGATTTTTTTGAGGAAATCCTCACAAATCCCGATTTCAAAATCGACTTTTTAGAAGTTGCCCCCGAGAACTGGTTGCGTTTTGGCGGTCGTTTGGGGCGCGAGTTGCGAACCTTGTCGGAGCGTTATCCTTTTGTGTGTCATGGTTTGTCATTGGATTTGGGCGGGCCACGTGCGTTGGACGAGGCTTATTTGCATGAGTTAAAAGGTTTTTTAAACGAGCATGAGGTTTTGTTTTATACCGAACACCTCAGCTACTGCGGCGACTCAGGGCATTTGTATGATTTGTTGCCCATTCCCTTTACCGAAGAAGCGGTGCATTATGTGGCCGAGCGCATTCGCCGAGTGCAGGATATTTTGGAGCGCCCGCTGGGGATTGAGAATGTGTCGTTTTACTTGATGCCCAGCACGGAACTGACCGAGGTCGAGTTTGTGAATGCGGTCTTGTCTGAGGCGGATTGCGGCCTGATGCTGGATGTGAATAATATTTATGTGAACAGCATTAACCACGGCTATGATGCCTTGAGTTTTATGCAAGCCATGCCAACGCAGCGTATTCAATATCTGCACATGGCTGGCCATTTTGATGAGGCCGACGATTTAAAAATAGACACCCATGGTGAGCCGGTTAAAGCCGCCGTTTGGGATTTGTTGGACGCAACCTATGAAAAACACGGCTTGCAACCCACCTTGTTAGAGCGTGATTTTAACATTCCGCCCCTGCCTGAATTGATGCAAGAAGTGGCACAGATTCAACAAGCGCAACAGGCTTGGAGAAGCGCGCATGAATAAGTTGCCCGCGTTTCAACAACTGCAAAACGCTTTTACCCAAGCGATTCGCGCCCCTGAAAAAGTCGATTTTTCAGTCCAAAAACAACCAGGCCTGGTTAAATTTACCCCAGAAAAACGCCGTTTGGACATTTATCAGGCGTTGTTTTTTAACAATCTACTGGGGTTTTTTAACAGCCTGTTTCCCATCTTATCCAAACAATTGGGCGAGCAGCGTTGCCAAGCGCTCGTGCGCGCATTTATGCAACAACATCACGCGCAAACGCCCTTGTTCCATGAATTGGGGCAAGAGTTTTTGGCCTTTCTGCAAACCGAATATCAACCCACAGCGGATGACCCTGCCTATTTACTAGAGTTGGCGCATTACGAATGGGTGGAGTTGGCAGTGAGTATTGAACCGCAAGAAGGGCCGTTGAATGATGAGGATTGTTTGCTAGATTGGCAGGCAGTGTATCAATTATCGCCGGTGGCTTGGCCCTTGGCCTATGAATGGCCAGTGCATGAAATGCAGGCGAGTGTGATGCGTGACAAGCCCGAATGGCCGAGCTTTTTATTGGTGTTTAGGGATGATGAAGATGCGGTACAGCAAATGGTGTTGTCGCCTATTTTGTATGAAATGCTCTTAGGTTTTATGGACAACCAAACCCAAACGGCAGCGCAAGTATTGAGCGCCTTAGCAGCGCAAGTGGGTCAGCCGCTGGAAGATTTACAAGGTTTTGCTGAGCCGATTTTGCAGCAATTTATCGAACAAAATTTATTAGGATTTGTAGAATAACCTCAAACGACCAAAGGAAAATGTATGAGTGAAGTCAAAGTGTCATCTAGTTCAACCCTAACCCTATTAAGCCGCTTTCCGTGGATGTTGTTGCTAATCGTATTTTTACTGGGTGCAGAGTTTTTGGAACTGCCAATGACAGGAACCACCGGCTATGTGTTTATTGGTTTTGCCGTGGCGATTATGTTTATAGAAATTTTTAAATCGAGTGATACCGGTGCCATGGGCTTTTTTCTGGACCAGTTTTGGGCAGTTTTGTCTTTGGTTTTGGCAACAGGATTATTGAGTTACTTATGGTTTACCGAAGGCAAAGAACCGTCCTTTTACCATTGGCTAGGATTTGCCATGATTGTGGCAGACGCCTTGCTCAGTCCATTAAATGCTTATCGCACAGCCTTACGCAATTTTGATGTGCCAGGATAAGTAGTTAGCTATTATGAATGAAATAAATGTCAACGACCTGAGTATTCAAAGTCGAATTTTTAACATTCGCAACGCCCAAGTCATGGTTGATCGTGATTTGGCGGAATTGTATGGTGTTGATACTAAACGCCTTAACGAGCAAGTAAAAAGAAATTTGGCTCGTTTCCCTGATAGCTTTAGGTTTCAGCTTACGATACAAGAAAAGAATGAACTGGTCGCAAATTGCGACCGGTTCGATTCCTTAAAACATTCTAGCGCATTACCTTATGCTTTTACCGAACAGGGCGTGTCGATGTTGAGCGCAGTGCTGAAAAGTGATGTCGCGATTGCCATGAGCATCAGAATCATTGAAACTTTTGTATCCATGCGACGCTTTATGAATCAGAATGCTTTACTGTTTGAGCGCATGGACGCCATAGAGCGTAAACAATATCTCACCGACACCAAAGTTGATGCCATTTTAGATGCTCTAGAGTCAAAACAGCCAACGCCTGTTCAGGGCATATTTTGCAATGGCCAAATATTTGATGCTTATGCCTTTGTCAGTGATTTAATTCGAAGTGCTAAACAGCGAATTGTACTTATAGATAATTATATTGATGAAACAACCTTAACGCTGTTGAGCAAAAATCAACAAGCACAAATTACCATTTATACCCAGTCTATTAGCAAACAGCTGGCTTTAGATATTGCTAAATACAATAGCCAGTACAGCCCAATTAATGTTAAAGAGCTGAAAACGGTTCATGATCGTTTTTTGATTTTAGACGATGAGCATTGCTATTTGATTGGTGCCAGCCTAAAAGACTTGGGAAAAAAGCTGTTTGGCTTTTCTAAGATGGATAAGTTTTTTATCCAGTATTTGGCGTTGGATTAGGATTTAAAAAGAGAATTTAGGCGTTAGGTCAGAGCTGTATGATCTAATCGAGTAGCATAATTTTGATGTGCCAGGATAAAACCCATGACTGAAAAAACCAATACCGCTGAAAAGAGTTTGCTAGGGCAGAGTACCCATTATTGCAATCAATATGACCCCAGTTTGCTGTTTCCCATTCCGCGCCAAGAAAAGCGTGATGAGTTGGGTATTCGCTTAGATAATTTGCCATTTGATGGGCTGGATATTTGGACGGCTTATGAGGTGTCTTGGTTAAACCCCAAGGGTAAGCCCGTGGTGATGGTGGCCGATTTTAGTTTTCCGGCAGACTGTCCCAATTTAATTGAATCTAAGTCCTTTAAGTTGTACTTAAACTCCTTTAACGGCACCAAGTTTTCTTCGCCAGAGGCGGTGTTGTCCTTGATGGAGGCCGACTTGTCGGCGGCGGCCGGTGGTGATGTGTTTGCAGAATTTCGCAGCGTGAATGACGAGGAAACCCTAATCGGTCATTTGCCAGGCGAGTGTTTGGATGAGTTGGATATTCGCGTTGACAGTTATGCGTTGACGCCTGAGGTGTTGACCACCGATGGCTCTTTTGTGAGCGAAACGCTTAACAGCCACTTGCTAAAATCCAACTGCTTGGTCACAGGGCAACCGGATTGGGGGTCGGTGGTGATTCGTTATGAGGGGCCGAAAATCAATCATGAGAATTTGCTGAAATACCTGATTTCGTTTCGTGAGCACAATGAGTTTCACGAGCAATGTGTCGAGCGAATTTTTACCGATCTGATGAGCCACTGCAACCCCATAAAACTTACGGTTTATGCGCGTTATGTGCGCCGTGGCGGGCTAGATATTAATCCGTATCGCTCCAATTTTGAAGATGAATTTGACATCAGCCGCACGGTGCGTCAGTAATGTTGCGGTTGCTTAACGGGCTATTTGGACTGTTTGGTTATGAATGGGTTTTAGACACAACCCCTTACGAGCCACAAGCGTCATCGCCGAGAACCGATGAAGGCTGGGATGACCTTTATCAACATAATCCGCGCTATATTTTGCGCAAAAAAGTGAGTTAAAAATGAGTGAAGCGGCGGTTTTAAATATCAAAAATGCCCTCAAGGCTAAGCAACTTTTAGAACGCTTTGATGTGAATGCTTTGCGGTTGCAAACTAAAAATTTTACTGACCATCAAGAAGCGACCGATATTTTAAATATGCTCTCAGAAGCGCTTGAAGAAGCCATTGAAAATGGCACGCATCCTGCCGAGTTGCAAAGTCGAGCCAATCTTTTAGCGCAATTGGCGTTTGCTGAGGGGTTTGAACAGCATGAAGTTGAAGAGCTGTTAACTCTACGCCCCAACCCAAATGGCAAGCGTCCCACTTAATATCCTTTAGGTGTTCAACTTTAAAAAGAACAAATTGAATAAATTATGAAGCCTTATTTTGGTTTAGAATAAGCAGATTAACTCATAGATGACACGGGATTTGCAGTTCATGTTTTCACGCCGACACCTTCTTAATACGCTGTTTTTAGCCTCTGCCAGTGCCTTAGGTTTAAGCGCCTGTGACCAAAGTTCTGAGGATAAAACAGCCCAAAACAAACCAGAATTGTTGCTTTATTGTGGCATTACCATGGTGCCGCCCCTTAAGAAAATGGCGGAAGCCTTTGAGGCGAACACCGGCATTAAGGTGATCATTACCCAAGGTGGCTCGCAAGATTTATATGAGGCCCTTAAGTTTAGCCAAAAAGGGGATTTATATTTGCCTGGCTCAACCGCTTATTATGACAAAAATAAAGCCGATGGCTTTTTCACCCAACGCGCTTTTTTAGGCTTTAACCGCATGGCGTTGGTGGTGGCGAAAGGCAATCCCAAAAATCTCACCGCAGACTTAGCACAATTAACCGACACCAAACTTAGTGTGATCTTATGTGACCCTAAGTCAGGCAGTGTCGGTCAAGCTACTCAAAAACTCCTTAAGAAAGTCGGCTTAGAAGAAGCCGCTTATAAAAATGCCACCTATATCGCCACCGATTCGCGCCGTATTAATGAGGCCTTTAAACACCAAGAAGCCGATATTTCTATCAACTGGCAAGCCACTACCACCTGGGAAGCTAACCAACCTTATGTGCAGGCCATTGAACTGCCAGATGATTTGGCGCAACCCAGACGCTTAGAAATCAGTGGGCTGAGTTTTTCTAAACATCCTGCCGAGGCGCAGCAGTTTATGGACTTTGCCGCGTCAGCAGCAGGCTTAAAGATTATGAAAGATTATGGTTTTTTTAATGAGGCAGAATGGCAAGCTGCCCATCAGAAATAGCCAGCATTGATCCAACTGAAATCAACCTTATAAATCACAACTCTATGGCATTTTGACTTATGTTTACTAACGCTACTGATCATGTCACCAGCACCCCCAAGCAACTGCGCGCCAAATTGTGGCTGTTGTTGCTCATTTTTGTGTTGGGTTTTAGTTTGCAAGCCGGGTTGTATGTCAGTTATATGAGTTATTCCAACGCCCTAGACAAGCAAATCGCCAATGCCGAGGTGCAGGGCATTTTGGGTAACGACCTAAACCATAATGTTAACAGCATGCAAATGCAGTTTTATGAGCTGACGGTTGCTAATAATGTCAAACACCGCGAAAGCATCTTAAAAAAAATAGATGACGAAATCGCTAAAATTCATCATTTGGTCGCTTTGTTGGAAAAGGGCGGTGATTTTACCCATGTGATTTCCCTGAATTTGCCCGATAAAGATGACTTAAGTTTGGCCTTAAGTTACAACCCCATTCAAAATAGCCAATACAACATCTTACGCATTGATTTAATCCCCAAGCTTAAAAGTATTCGACTTAAGGCACAAGAAATCAGTGACAGCTTGAGCTTAATGTATGACTTGATTGATGAAGAGGCCAAGTCCGATTTATTGGCGCAACGCATCCAGCAAAATAAAATGTTGCTCAAACAATCGGTGCCCATGTTTGACCGTTTGCAAGAAAACACCAATCGTGTGGTGTATGAACAGGTGCAGTATTTACAAACCCTAAAAGCGCAAGTTAAGGCCGAAAAACACCAATATCTTTTACGTTATATCGGGCTCAGTTTGATGGTGATTGTGCTGGGATTAATGTTTTTTTATTGGATCAGTCAACACATTCAGCAGATGGCGCAAGAGTTAGATGTTGAAAAAGACCGTGCCTTGCAGGCGACCGAAAGTAAAAGTAATTTTTTGGCCAACATGTCGCACGAAATTCGCACGCCTTTAAATGCCATTGTTGGTTTTATTCAGTTGTTGCGCGCCAAAGAAACTGACCCAGAAAAAATGACTTATCTCAAAACCATCGAACAGTCCAGTCATGGTTTGGTCGCCATTATTAACGACATTCTCGATTTCAGTAAAATCGAAAGCAATAAACTCGATTTAGACAAGGTGGACTTTGAAACTTTTGAAGCCTTTAACTCGACCGCAGAATTGTTTAAAGCCCATGCCTCGCAAAAAAATATCACCCTTGAAGTGGATATAGCGGCCAATTTGCCGCCGGTATTGCACAGCGACTCGTTGCGTTTAAAACAAATCATGAACAATTTGCTGTCCAATGCCATCAAGTTTACTGAACCAGGCAAAACGGTGTTTTTAAATATTTCGTATCCGCAAGACAAGCAATTAAAAATTGAAGTCATCGACCAAGGCATAGGTATTTCACCCGACCAACAAAGCAAAATCTTTGAAGCCTTCTCGCAAGCAGAGGCTTCAACCACGCGCAAATATGGCGGCACAGGCTTAGGTTTGGCTATTTGCGCCCGTTTGGTTGAAATGTTGGGCGGGCAACTCAAAGTAGAAAGCGAAGTGGGCAAAGGCAGTTGTTTTTACTTTGAAATACCCATAGACATAGGGCAACCCATTGCACAGGTGCAAGCACCCATGGCCGCGCCAGAAACTTTTCATGGCCATCTATTATTGGTGGAAGACAACAAAACCAATCAGCTACTCATGTCGGCCATTTTGCGCAAACTCAAACTGACCTTTGATATCGCCAACGATGGTGTTGAAGCCATCGATGCCGTGCAACAACAGCAATATGATCTCATCTTGATGGATGAAAATATGCCCAACATGAACGGCATCGTTGCCAGTGGCCATATTCGCCAATATGAGCAACAAAATCATTTAAAACACACGCCCATCATTGCGTTAACCGCCAATGCCATGAAAGGTGACCGCGAAAGATTCTTAGCCGCCGGCATGGATGAATACCTCAGCAAACCCCTCAATATTGCCTTGCTCAAACAACACCTCAGCACCTTCTTGGCACCCGCGCCAGAAAATGTTTAAAAAGTGCCCAAAAACCGCCTAAAAATAACCAGGCCTGGTTGTTTTTAGGGCGCATTTCGCCTAAAAATCATAAGGTTATATAGCTTTTCTGATGGCTAGGTCATAGCAGTGGTATAATTTAAGGTTATTTTAAAAACCTTTTTCAGGATACTCCTATGCTTGGCGCACCTAATATCAATTCTTACCGTAAATTCTGGGCTCACCGTTTTGGCACGGCACCGTTTTTACCCATGTCGCGCGCCGAGATGGATGCGCTGGGTTGGGATTCGTGTGACATTATTTTGGTCAGTGGCGATGCCTATGTTGACCACCCAAGTTTTGGTGCAGCAGTGATTGGTCGCGCGCTTGAAGCGCAAGGGTTTCGTGTGGGCATTATCGCTCAACCCGAATGGCAATCGGCGGAACCCTTTAAAGTTTTGGGCAAGCCGAATTTGTTTTTTGGGGTCACCGCCGGCAATATGGATTCCATGATTAACCATTACACCTCTGACCGCCGTATTCGCCATAACGATGCCTACACCCCTAATGATGAACACGGCAAACGCCCTGACCGCGCAGTGATGATTTACACCCAACGCTGTCGAGAAGCCTACAAAGATGTGCCCATTGTGATTGGTGGTATTGAAGCCAGTTTGCGCCGCATTGCCCATTATGATTATTGGTCAGACAAGGTGCGTCGTTCGATTATTTTAGATTCTAAAGCCGATATTTTGTTGTACGGCAATGCCGAGCGTGCCTTAATTGAAGTGGCGCATCGTTGTGCCAAAGGCGAACACCCCAAAGACATGAAAGACATTCGTGGCACGGTGTTTCCGGTGAAAGCGATTCCTGAAGATTTTATTTTAATGGATTCCACCGAGGTGGATACCCCCGGCAAAATTGACCCCATTTTGAATCCTTATGAAATGGTCACCGAAGAAAGTTGTGCCACCAATAAGCAACAAACTCAAGACGAAAAAGCCGGTGTCACAGTGGTGAAAGTCGCTTTGCAAATTCCGCGTAATCATCCTCGTGATAAAACCGTGATTCGTATGCCGTCGTTTGAGCAGGTGCGTGACGACCCAGTGCTTTATGCCCATGCGTCACGCGTGTTTCACCTAGAAACCAATCCCGGTAATGCCCGCGCTTTGGTGCAGCGTCACGGCAATCGCGATGTCTGGATTAACCCGCCACCGATTCCACTGACCACGCCCGAAATGGACAGCGTATTTGATTTGCCTTACGCCCGCGCACCCCATCCGTTTTATGGTGATGCCAAAATTCCGGCTTGGGACATGATTCGTTTCTCGGTCAATATCATGCGTGGTTGTTTTGGAGGCTGTACTTTCTGTTCGATTACCGAGCACGAAGGGCGCATTATTCAAAACCGTTCAGAAGCCTCGATTATCAAAGAAGTTGAAGAAATTCGTGACAGCGTAGAAGGCTTTACCGGCATTATTTCCGACCTAGGTGGCCCCACAGCCAATATGTATCGTTTGGCCTGTAAAGACAAGCGTGTAGAAAGCAATTGTCGGCGTTTGTCGTGTGTGCATCCTGGCATTTGTCGTTATTTAAACACCGACCAAATGCCTTTGGTAGAGCTGTATCGTAAAGTGCGTGAAGTGCCTGGCGTTAAAAAAGTGTTGATTGCTTCAGGCTTGCGATACGACCTGGCGGTTGAAACACCTGAGTATGTCAAAGAATTGGTGACGCATCATGTGGGCGGTTATCTCAAAATCGCCCCAGAACACACCGAAGAAGGCCCGCTGACTAAAATGATGAAGCCGGGCATAGGCACTTATGACCGCTTTAAAGAGATGTTTGAAAAGTTCTCCAAAGAAGCGGGCAAAGAACAATATTTAATTCCCTACTTTATCGCCGCCCATCCCGGCACCACCGATGAGGATATGATGAATTTGGCCTTGTGGCTCAAAACCAACGGCTTTAGAGCGGACCAAGTGCAGGCGTTTTTACCCAGCCCTATGGCGTTGGCATCGGCAATGTATCACACCGATTTAAACCCTTTGCGTAAAATTCACCGTGACGATAAAGACGAGAAAGTGTTTACCCCCAAAGGGATTAAACAACGCCGTTTACACAAAGCATTTTTGCGCTATCACGATGCCGAAAACTGGCCGCTGCTGCGTGAAGCCTTGCGTGCCATGGGGCGTGAGGATTTAATTGGTAACAGTAAACATCATTTGGTGCCCACTTATCAGCCCTTAGGCACAGGTAAATCGGGTGGCGAAGGCGCGCGCACTGGGCGTAAGCACAGCACGCAAAAGTTTTTGACCAAAATTACCGAGGAAGGGCGCAAGCCTTTACCCAATCAAGGCAAGCCCAAACCTGGCAAAGGCAAGGGTAAGCCAGTCAATCCGTCTGCCAATAAATCCGCTGATAAAAATGCCAACAAACCAGACAACAAATCTGGTAACAAGCCAGTGAATAAAACCAGAGGCAATCGCCCGCCCAAACGCCCTTAATCAAGGGCATAAGGCGAAAGGATCATAGAATAGAATATGACTAACCCCGCATCAAAAACAGAGTCTGTTTTCAGCACTTGGTTCAAAATTATCGTACCCAGTCTGGTGATACCTGTGGCGGGGGCGCTGGTTTTAAACCAACTGTTTGATAGCGCGCAATGGGTTAATGAGCCGTTCCATGCCTTATTGGAAAGTATGGGGTCTTTCTCGGCCTTATTTTTGGCCATGTTCATTATCACCATGCGCAACAACCAACGCCTTTGCCCTAGGTATATTTGGGTTGCCACCACCTTGATGGGCATGGGATTGTTGGATGGATTTCATGCAGGGATATCAGCGGGTAATGCCTTTGTTTGGCTCCACAGTTTGGCAACCTTTGTCGGTGGGGTAACTTTTGCCTTGGTTGTGCTACCGGTGCGTTACGCGCAGCTGCCAGCTGTTAATAAAGCGCCTTGGATCATGTCGTTGTTCGCGGTGACGGTGGGCATAGGTTCGGTTGTCTTTCCTGAATGGATTCCGCAGATGATTCGTGATGGCCACTTCAGTGGCACGGCTGAAGTGCTTAATTTTATTGGCGGTCTTGGGTTTATCTTAGCGGCCATTCACTTTATGCAAAAGCAAAATACCACAGATGTCTTTGAGCGAGCGCTCTTGGCCAACCATACGCTTTTATTTGGTGCGGCTGCTTTATTGTTTCATTTTTCATTGATTTGGGATGCCACCTGGTGGCTATGGCATGTTTTGCGATTGATTGCCTATGTGGTGATTTTGGTTTTCTTTTTAAGGCTCTACTTCGACAGTGTCCGAGAAATTCGCATCAACGAGCAAAAGCTTACCGAAAAAACCAGAGAGTTAGAGCGCGAGCGTAGCTTAACCTCTGGCATTATTGAAAACAGTCCTTCCATCATCTCTTTAAAAGATACCGATGGGCGATACATGGTGGTTAACCAGCCATTTTGCCGTTTATTTGGACTCGATAAAACGCAGGTTTATGGTCAGAGCGCAAATGATTTATTTGAAACCGCCATTGCGGCAGGATTGTTAAGTGCCGACACGCAAGTTTTAAATCAAAATCAAAGCGTTGAAAGCGAAATTGCCATCACTTTAAATGGCAAAATATTCACTTTTATATCCACTAAATTTCCGCTCAAAGATGCCAGTGGCAGTGTTTACGCCATCGGGTCTATCCTGACTGACATCACCCAACGCAAACGCATTGAAAATGAACTCTTGCTCTCGCAGAAAATCATCGACCATACCAACGAAGGTGTGCTGGTCACCGACAGCCAAGGCATCATTACCAAAGTGAATATTGCCTATTCGGAAATTACCGGTTATTCCGCTAGAGAACTGCTCAATAAAAGCCCTAGATTTTTAAAGTCGGGGTTACATGACGATGCTTTTTACCAAAAAATGTGGAAGTTTTTAACCGACACAGGCCACTGGTCTGGCGAAATTTGGGACCACAAAAAAAACGGTCAAGCGTTTCCGCAATGGTTGAGTATTTCAGCAATTAAAGATGCCCAAAAAGTCGTGACCCATTATGTCGGTATCATGCACGATATTACCGCCGAAAAAAATATCGAAGCTGAGCTTAAAAACATTGCCTACTACGATGCTTTAACCGGCATTCCCAACCGTGTGCTGTTTAAAGACCGACTTACCCACGAGATGGCGCACAATCATCGCGAAAACACCCAAATAGCCCTGTTGTTTATAGACCTGGATGACTTTAAGCTGGTGAATGATTCCTTGGGTCATGATGCGGGTGATGAGTTACTGGCATTGGTGGCCAAGACCCTCAAACAGCAGGTGCGTAGCAGTGATACCGTGGCCAGATTAGGCGGTGATGAGTTTGCCATTATTTTGCCGCAGCTCACCGAGTTTGAAACCGCCTCTAAAATTGCGCAAAAAATCATCACCGAACTTCGAGCACCGGTGAGCATTCAAGGCCGCTCTTTAACGGTGGGCGCCAGTATCGGGATTTCAACCTTTCCCAATGATGCTTTAAGCGTGGAAGAGCTCACCAAATTTGCAGATTTAGCACTCTATTCGGCTAAAAATGCCGGCCGCAATAACTTTAAATTCTTTTCACAAGCGCTGCAAGATCAAACCAATCACTATATCGAATTACAGGCCGGATTGAAAAAAGCCACTCAAAACCACGAGTTTGAGGTTTATTATCAACCCAAAATCTGTTTGCAAACCCAATCCTTAGTGGGCATGGAAGCCCTTATTCGTTGGAATCATCCAGTAAAAGGCGTGTTGACTCCCATCGAATTTATCAGTTTTGCCGAACAAACCGGCTTGATTTTGCCTATCGGTGCTTGGATTTTACAGGCAGCTTGTCGGCAAGCGGAGATTTGGTCACAAGCACTCAATCGCTCGTTAGAAGTTGCGATTAACCTCTCGACGCAACAATTTAAAGATGAAAAGCTCATCAAGGTTATTCAGCAAGCCTTGCAAGAAAGCGGTGTTCACAAGGCGCGTGTTGAATTAGAAATCACCGAAACCAGTTTGTTTGACAACATTGAACAAGCCATTCAAACCATGCACGCCATTCGTGAATTGGGCATAACGCTAGCGATTGACGATTTCGGCACTGGTTTCTCATCCCTCAGTTACCTCAAGCGTTTTCCCATCAGCACGCTCAAAATAGACCGCTCGTTTGTTAAAGATTTGGCCGTCGATGAAGACGACAAAGCGATTGTAGAATCCATTATCGCCATGAGTGAAAAACTCAAATTAAAAGTGGTGGCCGAAGGCATAGAAACCCAAGCACAATTGGATTTGTTGAAAGAGCGCAATTGTCACTATGGCCAAGGCTATCTGTTCGCCAAACCCCTCAGAGCCGAAGAGTTTGAACGCTTATATATTCAATCTTAGGCACCCTTAAAAGACGCAAGTCGTAAGGTGGATTGTTTAAGTGGAATTTAAGCGCTTAAATAGATGCCAAACGACAACTTACCAACCCTTGGGCACAGGTAAAGCGTGTGGTGAAGGCGCGCGCACCGGGCGTAAGCACAGCACGCAAAAGTTTTTGACCAAAATTACCGAGGAAGGACGCAAGCCTATACCCAATAATGGCAAGCCCAAACCTGCAAATGGCAAAGGTAAACCATCAAACCAACCAGTTAATAAAAACGCCAATAAATCTGCTAATAAGCCAGCGGGATCAGGTGCAAACAAACCTAAATCCTCACGCGCACCTAACCGTCAAAGGAAATAGCGCTTTGGAATTTGGTGAGCCTGCTTTTAACTGAAGGCGCGTCAAGATTCTGGGGCTTGCCAGCTTTTAATCTACTCTGGAATACGCTGGTGTTCTATGGGGTTGGCAATAAAGTAACCTTGTCCAAGATGGCAGCCCATTTTAATAAGTGTTGTGCCGTGAGCCTCTGTTTCGACAGGTTCGGCAACCACCTTTCTATTCATTGTTTTAGCAAGACCAATCATGTTTTCAAAATTTAAATATCTTTTTCTTGGTCGAACCAGTAGCGCACAAAGCTTTGGTAAATTTTGATAGTTTGCAATGGCAAATTTTTAAGTAGAGATAGATGAAAAGCCGGAGCCAAAGTCGTTTAATGCAAATTGAATTTGCTTGGCTTTGCAACTTTCAGTAAATATTGCGTCATGACACTTGTCTTTTAAACTAAAAATTCGCAATTATATCTAAATTATTTGTTGTTAGGGTTTTGAAATTTTAAAAAAAACGTTTAAAAGTCGTAATAAATTTATATCCTTATAAAAAATTAATCTTAATATCAAAATCAGTTAAAATATATTTTTTTAGTTTAAGCTAAAGATATATATAAATTTTGGAGAAAAAAATGGTTAAAAAAATTATATTTTTGATTGGTGTTCTGAGCATTGCTTTCTTGTCAGGGTGTGCTACTCATGCAAATATTGAAATGAAAGCTTTAACAAAAGTGAGTAACAAAGGTTTTGAGAATAAATCTTTTTCTTATGAAATATTTTATTCACAACCACGTCCTGGTGTCTTTTCTGATGGAGAGCAGCTCGCTTTAAAGCCTCTTAAAGATCAGGAGCTTTCAGTGGCTGCTGCAAACACACTTTCTAAGATTGGGGTTTACATGGAAGAGCAATTACCTGTCTCATCAAAAGTTGTCCCAGCCAATGGTGACTATAATTTGAAAATTTCAATAATTGCACATGATAAACATGGCCCTAGTTATGCTGATTATGATGCGTTAGCAAGCTTTGGGAAAGGCCTTATAACATTTGGGTTAGGCAGTTCAGAATATACTATCAAGGCAGATTTTGATATTACTTATGCATTAATTAATACTCGTAATAATGAGTTAGTTTTTGAGAAATCATTTAATGTTAAAGATAGTGTTGATCATGAGCGCAGTAAGTTAGAAAGCATATCATCAACTCAAGATTATGCAGGCAAATTGTTTGAAAAACATATTACTTCTACTATGAATGAGTTTATGACCGATAGTGCTAAAAAAATCTAATCCGTACCATAAAAGCCAAAAGCCACCAGCAAAACGCAGCCCGTCGCCATTAAGAATAACTCGGTGAGTTGGGTTATGGTTTCTATAAAGTTAGGGTTCAAAACTTTCTCCTTTAAAGTCAAATAGCTGACCACTGTCTTCTGGGGTCAGTTCTTGAAGTACATGCCATAAATTTTCTGCCGTAAAAGCCGGCGATTGTAGTTGGTCGTTGGTTAGGTTTTTGGTAAAGGGTTTAGACAGTGCGGTATCGGTGGTGCCAGGTTGTAAGCCTACTAAAGTGATGGGCGCGCGTTTGCGTTGTAGCTCAATGGCTAGGTTTTTGAGCAACATATTCATAGCCGCTTTGCTGGCACGATAGCTGTGCCAGCCGCCCTTGCGGTTATCGCTAATACTGCCAACTCGGGCAGACAATACGCCCATTTTACAAGGGTGTTTTAAATCTAGGTGTTGTAACAAAGTTTGTAACACCATCACTGGCCCTACCGCATTCAGGGCAAAACTGCGCATGAGATTTTCGGGTTTGAGCTGTTGATAAGACTTCTCAGGTTGCTGTGTTTCATCATGTAAAAAACCACTCGCCAAGAAAATAAAATCAATCTTTAACTTGGCACTTGCCTGCGGTTTAGACAGTTCTGTTAGCGTTTCTGCCAAGGCTTCAGGGGCGTTTAAATCCCACAAAACATCCAAAATTTGACCAGGCGTGGTTGGGTTTAGCGGGGCTAAACGCTCTAAATGCCGCGCAAACCGATAAACGGTGGCGTCTGGGTGTTGTTTTAGAATTTC
Source organism: Thiosulfativibrio zosterae (assembly GCF_011398155.1). Lineage (NCBI taxonomy): Bacteria > Pseudomonadati > Pseudomonadota > Gammaproteobacteria > Thiotrichales > Piscirickettsiaceae > Thiosulfativibrio > Thiosulfativibrio zosterae. Next base: position 2,570,977 of record NZ_AP021888.1, on the reverse strand, counting down.
TAACACCATGGCATGACCTATGCCACCACTGGCCCCAAACACCATGGCTGTAAAGGGTTTTGTTTGATTAAGCGCTGCTGAATTTTGTGCTTGGGTCATGCTCGATCCTCAGTTGGCTTTATATTATACGACTATGATACAAATTGTATAATTAATTGCGCGTTGTTGTACAATAATTGTCAATCCTTAACCGATATCGGTCATCAGCGAGCGCCAGTTATGTCATCAAAGCCATCTCATCCACACAATTTAACGAATACTCAATCCGGCATCCAAGCTGCGCGTATTCCCACCAGCCGTTTGAGTCGCCTCAGTAAAATGGGGCAGTTGGTGGGCGGTGTGGCTGGCAGTATGTTGGCGCAAGGCAGCAAGCAGTTGTTGCAGGGGCAGCGACCTACCGCCAAAGAGCTACTGCTGAGTGTGCAAAATGCCAAACGCTTAGCCGAACACCTTTCGCAAATGCGCGGCGCTGCCATGAAAGTGGGGCAGTTGTTGTCGATGGATGCGGGCGATTTAATCCCAGAAGAACTCACCTTGGTGTTAGCTAAGTTGCGCTCTGAGGCCAAGTCGATGCCGCTCAATCAATTGGTGGGGGAATTAGAGGCCAGCTGGGGTAAAGACTGGCAGGCGCAGTTTCAGCGTTTTTCGTTTTACCCAATTGCGGCCGCATCGATTGGTCAGGTGCATGAAACGCACACCCAAGATGGACGGCATTTGGCGTTAAAAATTCAATACCCCGGTATTCGCACCAGCATTGACAGCGATGTGGATAATCTTGCCAGTTTGTTACGCCTATCGCGTTTGATTCCCAAATCGGTCAACCTAGACCCCATTTTGCAAGAAGCCAAACTGCAGTTGCACGCCGAAGCCAATTATCTTTATGAAGCCGATTGTTTGAAGCTTTATCAACAACATTTGGGGCAAGACCCGCATTTTACGCTGCCCAAGGTTCACGACGATTTAAGCAGTGAAACCATTTTGGCCATGGATTTTGTGGAAGGCGTTGCGATTGAATCCAGAGTGCATGCCTCGCAAGTCGAGCGTGATTTGATTATGCAGCAGTTATTTAAATTGTTGTTTAAAGAAATGTTTGTGTTTCAGCTGGTGCAAACCGATCCCAACTTTGCCAATTACCAATTTAACCCCAAAACGCAACGCATTGTATTGTTAGATTTTGGCGCAACGCGTTCTTACAGCGACAGTATTTCCCAGGGGTATTTAAAGTTGATGCGTGCCGCGCAGCATGGCGACTTAAAGGGTGTAGAAGCGGCGGCTGAACAAATTGGCTTTTTTAGCCAAACTATTTTGCCCAGCCAAAAAGCGGCGGTGTTAGATTTGTTTATGTTGGCCTGCGAACCCTTGCGCCACGCGGGCACTTTTGACTTTGTGCAAACCGATTTGGCGCAACGCATTAAAGACCAAGGTATGGCACTGAGCTTGGAGCAAGACTATTGGCATACGCCACCAGCGGATGCGCTGTTTTTTCATCGCAAACTGGGCGGATTATATTTGCTGGCCGCCAAACTCAAAGCCCGCGTCAATTTGCAGGCGCTATTTTTAGAAGTGACCGAACCCTTAGCAGACTAAAGTCTGCGCCCCAGTGTTGCAGACTATTTGGGGCGAAGGCTTTAGCCTTCTGTTGCAATTGATTTTGATAAGGACCATTTATGCATTTAAACGCCCAACACATTCAAGCCTTGCCCTTGGGTGAGCGCATTCATTTGATTAACTCCATCACCGGCATCAAACCTGCCAATTTGATTGGCACTATCGACTCGCAAGGTCAAACCAATTTGGCGGTGTTTAGTTCGGTGGTGCATTTGGGCAGCGACCCAGCCTTGATTGGTTTTGTGCTGCGTCCACCAGGTGAGGTGCCGCGCCATACCTACGAAAACATTCAAGAAGTGGGCTGTTACACCATCAATCACATTCACCCCAGTTTTGCGCAACAGGCGCATTTAACCTCGGCCAAGTTTGCCAAACAGCAATCCGAGTTTGAACACTGTGATTTAGATGCCGAATTTATTGCCGATTTTAAAGCGCCTTTTGTGGCCGCATCTAACATTAAATATGGCCTAGCGTTTGCCGAAGAGATATTGATTGCCCGCAATAATACCCGCTTAATCATTGGCGAAATTCAGCACATACTTCTCAATACTAACCCCAAAACATCCGATGGAGGATTGGATTTAGAACTCAGCCAAAGCGTTGGCATCAGTGGACTCAACAGCTATTATCAATTTAAACGCCTAGATACCTTTGCACAACCCAAGCCCTAAAAATGACCAGGCCTGGTTGGTTTTAGGGCGGTTTTTTGGGATTTTAGGGTTTTTGCGTTGCTTTTTCCCAGGTTTTTAACCAATGTTGCAGTGCTGGGAGTGCCATGGGTTTGGCGAACCAATAGCCTTGTGCCGTGTCGGCGCCTGCGTTTTCAAAAAAGGCGACTTGCGCTGGGTTTTCAACGCCTTCCACCACGGTTTTGAGTTTGAGCGCTTTGGCCATGGCTATGATGGCATTGCACACGCCCGTATCTTCAGGTGAAACAATCACTTCTTTAACAAAAGACATATCCACTTTAAGGGTTTGCAGCGGGAGATTTTTGAGGGTATTCAAAGAAGAATAGCCGGTTCCAAAATCATCCAGTGCGATGCAAACACCCAGCGCATGGAGTTGCTCAAAAATCATTCTAACCTTATCTAGGTCGTGCATGGCAACGCGTTCGGTTAACTCTAATTCTAAACATTGAGCGCTTAAATTAGGGAAAAGCGCCAAGTGATTTTTAATGCGCTTAATAAAGGCCGGGTGAATGAATTCTCTGGATGAAATATTCACACTGACTCTGGGGGCGTTAAAGCCTGCCTGTTGCAACTGGCTGAGCATTTGCAAACTCTGTTGAATCACCCAGTCAGAAATATCGATGATGAGATCCGATTTTTCGGCGATGGGAATAAAGTCGGCGGGTGAGATATTGCCCATTTCTGGGTGGTTCCAACGCAAAAGGGCTTCAAAGCCTTCTAGTTGATGGTTTTGGAAGTTAACCTGGGGCTGAAAAACCAGGGTGAGTTTTTGGTGAATTAGCGCATTACGCAAGGCCACATCAATGGTGACGAAATCTTGTGAGGATTTAATCATCCAGTCTTCAAAAACCGTGTAGCTATTGCGACCATTGGTTTTGGAATAGTACATGGCAACATCGGCGAATTTAAGTAGGGTTTCAAAGTCTTGACCGTGGTCGGGATAAATGGCCAAGCCGATGGAGGCTGAAATATTCATTTCCACATCATTGACAAAATAAGGCGCGGTTAAAATGCCCACCAATTTTTGGGCGGTATGCGCGGCGGCTTCACATTCTATGGCATCGAGCATTAACACAAATTCGTCACCGCCAATGCGGCTTAGGGTGTCTTGTTTGCGAATTTGGGTTTGGATGCGTTGCGTCACTTCTTTAAGCAGGCTGTCACCTGCGCCATGGCCGTAGACATCGTTAATTTCTTTAAAGTGGTCTAGGTCGATATACAAAATGGCAAATTCTATTAGGGTACGCTCTACTTCTTTGAGTTTTTGCTCAACCCGTTCTCGTAATAAAAAGCGATTGGCGGTACCGGTGAGAGAGTCGTAAAAAGCCAGTTGTTGAATTTCTTCTTCGGCGAGTTTTCGAGCGGTAATGTCACTGAAAACCCCAAGATAGTGACTGACTTGATGTTTGTCGTCGTAAACCAGGCTGATGGTGAGAAATTGCGGATAGACTTCGCCAGTTTTGCGGCGGTTCCAAATTTCACCTGACCATTTGCCTTCGCTTAAGAGGGTTTGCCACATTTTTTCATAAAAACTTTTGGGATGTTTGCCAGAGGATAATACGCTGGGGTTTTTGCCGAGGACAGATTTTTCGTTATAGCCTGTGATGTTTTCAAAAGCCTTGTTAACTGACAAGATTTGGTTGTTTTGATTGCAAATCATAATGCCTTCTTGGCCTTGAGAGAAAACTTGCAAGGCAATCTTAAGACGCATTTCGCTGAGGCGTTGTTCGGTAATATCCAGCGAAATACCTGCAACAGCATAAATCTCGTTGTTAAGGTTTTTAAGCGGGAATTTATTGCTGAAGAAAAAGTGCTCTTTACCATCTTTGAAGAAATGCTCTTCGTAATTAATGGGGTGATGAGTGCTTAAAACCAAGCCATCGTTATTAAAGTGGTTTTTGGCATCTTGCTCGCCCATGAGATCATAACGGTCTTTACCAATCAGTTGATTAGCGTCTTCTAACCCCACCAGTTCGGCGAGTTTGTTATTGGCAAGAATGCATTTGCCTTCGCGGTCAAACGCATAGACAAGTGTTGGGCTGTTATTGATAATCGACTCAAACAGTTGCCATTGTTCTTGTTTGGCGATTTCTAGACTCAAATCGACCAGTAATAAAATGAACTGGGCATCTGCTTGGCCATTGCCATAGCCTTGGCTAGATGGCAGTCTGACTAGATGCCCCGCCACGACCTGAGTGCCTTCGGAGGTATAGAGCTCTAGGGTTTGTTCGCGCAGGCTGAGTGAGGATTCGCGGGTTAAGTTTTGGGCAAGCCAACTGGCGCTGTCTTGCGAAAAGTAGCGATACAAAGAGTGATTAAGCAGATGGTGGCGTTTTTTGAGTTGTAACAGCTTGAGGGCTTGATGGTTGATTTCATTAATAACGCCCATGGCGTTGATCAGCAGGGCAGCTACGGGCAAAGACTCAAAGAGCATTTGATAAAGCGTTTGGCTGCTTTGCAATTGGTTTTGCGCTAAACGCAGGGTTTGATTTTGAATTTCCAACTCTGCTTGGTAGACACGCAATTCTTCAAACACGCTGTCTAGGTTGGCTTGTTGCGCTGGAGTGACGCCTTCGAGTTGCAAGTCGCCATTGGAGAGGGCTTGTAAGGCTCTATCTCTGAGTTTAGAGCGTTCTTCTTGGCTTAAAATGCTGTCTGGCGCGGGTGTTTCAGTCGAATTCATGGGTTTGGTCTTCAATCCAGGCGGTAATATTGTTGTGGCTGACCACGACACCATATTCGTAATGACCTAGGATGGGGGCAACATTCATCACAAACCAGCGTTTTTCAGTTGGGCTGTGACAAGGGTATTTGAGGCTGAAAAATGCCGTTTGCCCTTCTAAAACTGCTTTAACGCCATAGTAGGCTTTTTGGATAGAAGGGTCTGCGCTATCGTCCATCACATGACAAGATTCTAGGTAGTTATTGCCCACCCCTGAGAACTTGAGCAATGGATCGCCATTGGCTTTAGCAAAGCGTTTCCATGCGGTATTGACCATGGCAATGGTGCCATCATTGGCCAATACCGCAACATGTTCGGGTAAGGCATCTAGAATGGATTGCAGGCGCAATTTGTCTTGGATGGCACTGACATCTGTTAAGGTCGCGACTGCACCAGGCAAGGGGTTGGAGGCTACATGATAGGGTAGAATGCGCAATAAATAGGTGTTGCCATTTTCACTGCTGATTTCTTGCTCGAAAATTCGCCCAGTTTGCAGGGTTTTTTCAAAATATTGCGTTAAGTCGGCATTGTGCAAAGTATGACGAATATCGCTGAGCGGGCGGCCAATGTCTGAGTCGCGTAACTTAAATAACCCAACGGTATCTGGCGTAAAGCGGGTAATTTGCAGCTGCGGGTCTACAAAAATGGTGGCTACGCCAACCGCCATGGCCATGCTGTCGAGGTCGGCATTGGCTTGATTAAGGCGCAATACTTTTTCTTGGAACTCGGCATTAACGGTGTTCATTTCTTCGTTTACGGATTGCAGCTCTTCGTTTGAACTTTGCAATTCTTCATTAGAGGCCATGAGTTCTTCATTGGTGGCTTGCAGTTCTTCGTTGGAGGTTTCAAGCTCTTCAATGGTGGCTTGCAGGCTTTCACGGGTGGCGGCTAATTCTTGTTGCAGTATTTCGATTCGGGCACTGGTTTCGGCGTCGATATCAACCACCTTCAAGTCGAGCTTGCCTGCCAAATTTTGCTCTTCAAAAACCACGAGTGCAAAGCGCTCATCTGATTCTATAACAATCGGTCTGACGCAAATGCGCAGTGTGCGTTGTGAAAGGTCGTTGGCTTTGAGGGTAACCATGTCTGAATACAAAGTGGTTTTGTCTTTGAGCGCTTTAAATAATAAAGCCGACACCACCGACACCAAGATTTCGGGCAGGATGCGATTAACATCTAAACTGGCAGAGCCTTCTCTTAGCCTGAGGTAGGCTTGTAAATCACCAAAAATATGAACCACTTCATGGCGTTCGTTGACCAAAATCGCCGGTGGCGTATAGGCTTTTAATAAGTTGGCAGTGGATTCATCAATCAGGGAAATATCATTTAACACTCGGCTACGCAATTGGGTGCGTTGGCGCTTAATGGCGTGCGGCATGTAGAGTTGGTTGTCGCTGATGTTGGCTTCTAAAATAAAGGGCAAACTGACTTGAGTGCGCTGAAATAACTTGTATTTATTGCTCAGAGTCGTGAAGCCTTTACTCATGCCGGCCAAGGATTCGCTGGAACCTAAAAACAAATATCCTTCAGAACGCGCCGCATATTGCAAACGATGCAAGGCTCTCACTTGTGCTTCAGACTTAAAGTAAATTAAGGTGTTGCGGCAAGACACTAAATCCATACGGGTAAAGGGCGGGTCTACTAAAAGGTTATGGCGTGCAAAAACCACGCATTGACGCAGTTCGGGTTTAACGGTATAAACCGAGCCGGTTTTATGGAAAAATCTTTCTAATCTTTCTGGGGTGAGTTCAGCAGCCACCGACTCTGGGTATTGCCCCGCCGCCGCGGTTTCTAAAATCAGCGGGTTGGCATCGGTGGCAAATATTTTGAGGTTTGGCCAGCGTTTTTCACGCTCAAAGGCTTCCATAAAAAGCATGGCGATGGAATAGACTTCTTCCCCGGTGGCAACGCCGGCACTCCAAACCCGAATGGTTTCGCCCACGGCGACTTTGGTGACGATATCTTGAATCGCGACTTTGGCTAATTCTTCAAAAGCCAGGGTATCTCTAAAGAAGCTGGTAACGGGGATAAAAAGTTCGCGTCTTAGGTTGGCAACTTCGGTGTTGTCTTCTTCAAGTAATAGGGCATAGTCTTGCATATTGGCAATGCGTTTAACTTGCATACGGCGTTCAAGTCGGCGAGAAACCGTAGCCATTTTATAGTCGTGAAAATCGACGCCACCGGCTTGCGCTAAACGCTGAAATATCATTTCTAATGCAGATTCTTCATCAAAAGGGCGTTCACTGCTGAGGGTGTTGTTGGTTGCAACTCTCTTTTGGGGATTTTTAATATGTGCAACGATGCGTTCTGCTAAGGCTTCTGGGGGCAAAATTTCATCAACCAAACCTGTGGCAATCACACTGTTGGGCATGCCATCAAATTTAGCCGTGGTTGGGTCTTGTGCCAGTAAAAATCCACCCGCATCATTAATGGCATAGGCGCCGCGCGTGCCGTCTGAACCTGTGCCAGATAAAATAACGCCTATGGCATGCGCCTTGGAGTTTTCAGAGAGAGAATTTAGAAAGATATCAATCGGCAAGGTGAGAACATGCGGGGATTTTCGCGTGAGCTGAAAATGATGGTTTACTATGCGCATCAGTGTGCCAGCGGGGATAAGAAACACCTTGTTGGCTTCGATTTTCATGCCATGTTCCACGAGGTGAATGGGCATTTGAGTGTAGCGGGCAAGCAAGTCCGACATCATGCTTTTGTGGTCTGGTGATAAATGCTGCACCACCACAAATGCCATCCCAGTATTGTTTGGGCAAGTTGAAAAAAAGCGTTCAAGCGCTTCAAGACCGCCAGCCGATGCCCCTATTCCGACCACATATCCGTTGTAATGGGGTGATTCTGTCGGAGGTGTTTGTGGGGACTGGCTCACTTTAAATCCTTTAAAGTTTGATTAAGCATGATTAAGCATGGTGACGAAATGCTTCTATGAGTACCTTAGCGACACTGGGTTTTATCCATTCATCAAATGCCGTTTCGGGGCAGTCGAAGGGTAGGTATCCAGGAAGGTCTTGCATTTTGGGGGTGATGCCGTCGCTTTCAAAGTTTGAGATATCGTGAAACAACATGGCCCAGTCTAAAAAGTTGCGTTTGGCTAAAGGCCGCTGATAAAGGGTTTTAACCTTGTCATGGCGCAAATCGCGCTTTATTTTTTGATACAAATATTCAACGGTTTCGGCGGGACCTTCAAGCACTTGAAAAAAAGAGCCATCTTTATAAAGTAAGAGTCCTGTAATATTGTTATAGGTATTGAAGTTACGAGCTTGTTTTAAAACCTCGGCAAGCGCTTCAATTGAGAGAGGGGCTTGAGCGTGACTGGTATAAGCTATTTCTATAAGGTTATTTTTCACTTTATGTACCATTTGGTCATGTACTTTAAAATCGTCACTGTTTAACATGGGCAAACTATGAAAAACATTCACGAAATTCGTCGACAAAATTGCCAACTTTTGATTAAACACGCCGGTTCTATGGCGGTGTTTGCTCAACGGATTGAACGCAGTCAAACTCAGGTCAGTCGCTTTGCTGGTATCAATCCTACCCGCAATGTGGGCGAAAAATTGGCCAGACATATTGAGCGTTGTTTTTGCGTATCCAGCTTTTGGCTAGATGTTGATCGCAGCTTTTTTGACCTGTCTATGCCAAATGTTTTAGAAAAAACTGAACAGACCAAACATGAACAACTTCACGCTATTTTGAGTGATATTTTGCTCGCCATTCAAGACGATACAATTGATGATGTTACTTATAACCAACTGCTTGAAATAGCCAAAAAGACTAAACTTCCTAAAACACCTTAACACTTAAGGGCTTAGACCTCTACCCGTTGCCCTGTATCTCAGTGGTACATACTGTACAATATCGGTTTAAGGTGTGTCAATATAATAAAGCTTGCCAAAAGGCTACTTCAATCGAATATAGGCCTTGATTTCGAAGTTTTCACATAATTTTTGATTTAGGTCAAGATGTGCTGGGGACTTATATAAAGAGAGGTTGCACTTTTTTAAGTGGTACAACCTTTAAAAAATTCAAAAAGAGGTGTTGATTAATTTAAATCCAAGGCAAAGGGTTTGAGTTCTTCAAGGGTGACATAATTCAAAACCGCTTCATCGGTGGCAGCAAACCGAATTTTGGGCGCAACACCGGCTCTGTAAGCTTCAAGCCAGCGTAAAGCACACAAACACCAATACTCACCCGGCTTAAGTCCTGGAAACATACCGGGAATAGGCGTCGATAAATCATTACCTTGGCGCTGTGAAAAAGCCAAAAATTCTTCCGTAACTAAAGCACACACCACATGGCGACCACGATCATGTTCATCCGTGCGGCACAATCCATCCCGATAAAATCCCGTCATAGGATCAAGTGAACAAGTTTCTAAGGGCTGACCCCATAAATTAAGCTTAGGCATGATATTTCCTGATAGTAAATGTTTAAGGCAATAGTTTACGCTGTTTTGTAAAAATTGGACGCTTAGCCATGAGTCTTTTACTCAAATCTAGCGGACAATACAAATGCATTTGGCTTAAAAAATATCAAGAATAAGTTGGTAAGAAATATTTAATTGTGTAGGAAAAAAGAATTTTAAGGCTCTAGAAATGAAAAAACCCCAGTTAAATCAATAACTAGGGTTTTAGTATTGGTGCGGAAGAAGAAAACAAAATACTAGTCTATGCTAGTCCGTACAAGTATATTAATCAATGACTTAATGGGTTTTGTAGTCCGTAAGAATCCGCAAGATTCTATTGCAATACTGTAAATTTTACAGTATCGTTTACAGTATTGGATTTATACGGACTACTAAGCATGGCACAGAAATTAACGGACAGAGCGGTTAAGGCTTTGAAGCCTAGAGAAAAGGATTACCGTGTCGCAGATGGTGGGAATCTTTATGTATTAGTCAAAGCGACAGGTGCAAAGTTGTGGCGTTATGACTGCACATTTCAAGGTAAGCGTATAACTTTGTCCTTTGGTGAATATCCAACAGTAGGGTTGCTGGAAGCAAGAGAAAAACATAAGGCGGCCAAAATTAACCTTGAAAATGACCGTGACCCTAGACAGACAGAATCTAGTCACTTGAATAAGCCATTCTCTTATTACGCCATTGAAACAAACACAATCCTAAACCTAAGCCCTAACACCTTAAAGAAGCGATTAGAGCGTTTAAATAACTATGTCTTTCCAGTATTAGACCGCAAGCCCATAGAGCAGATTACAGCGGTGGATATTCTCAATATCTGCAAACCAGTGGCCGATGCTGGAAAACATGAAACCGCAAAGTTATTGGCTACCTATTGCCGTCAAACATTTGATACGCTGCTAGCAATGCAGTTAATCACCAATAACCCCGCTGAGAGCATAAGCCGATTATTGCCAACGCCCAAGCGTGATACTAATTTTGCCCATGTGACTACTAAAGAGGATTTTTTAATCTTACTCAATGGCATTAAAGAATATAAAGGTGACTTTGCCACTTGTAAAGCTTTGGAACTATTGCCCCATGTTTTCCTTAGACCATACAATGTGCGTTTCTTGCGCTGGGATTATATCGACATAGAAAAGCGTTTAATCACCATTCCAGCCGAAGAAATGAAAATGAAGCGCCCACATCAAGTGCCATTGTCAGAGCAAGCATTAGCCATTATTGAAGCCATGCGGCCCGTTACTGGCAAACAGCCTTATGTATTTATGTCTGCTAGAAGCACAGGCAAGCCATTAAGTGAAGCAACTTTAAACCAAGCCATTATGCGTTTTATTCACCCAAAGACAGGGCAACCATTAGGCAGGGGTTTTATGACTTCACACGGCTTTAGACACACATCAAGTACCATGTTGAATGAGTTGCGATTTGATGCAGATGTGATTGAGTTGCAGCTGGCCCATTTAGACAAAGACCGCATAAGACGAACTTACAACAAAGCTGATCTATTGAAAGAAAGAACAGTAATGATGCAGGCCTGGAGCGATTACCTCGACAGCCTAGTGAGTGGTGCCAAAGTTATACCGATTAATAAATCCATTGCTTAGGTGAGTTGCTTTTTCTGCTTTTCTTGCTTTTTTGCTGTTTTGGTTGAATAAAACAACGGTTTCATGGGCTTTGTAATGGATGAAATAAAAGCAGGTGGGTTGCTTTTCGGTTGCTTTTTTTGGCATAACCGCAAAGCAAAAGCATTATCTTGATGGTTTTAATATAATTATAGATATAAATATCTGTTAATATATACAATTAAAAAAAGGGTGTTAGATGCAGGTTGAATGGAAAAATAAAGCCCGTAAACAACTCAAAAAGCTAAATAACCCGCAAGTCATTAGCAGAATTTTGAGGGGCATTGATGCGCTGGAGTCTGACCAACCAAACATTGACCTAATCACACTGACCAATCACGAATATTCGCACCGCTTGAGAGTTGGCGATTACAGAGTATTTTTAAATATTGATGAAGTCATAGAGATTGCATTTATTGAAGAGGTAAAGAAAAGAGATGAACGGACATACTGAGGTGCAAATTATTCAACAAGGCGGTATTCCAGCCTTTGCCGTTTTGCCAATTGCAGATTATGAACGCCTAAGAAAGTCAGATGATGGCAAGCGCAATACCCTACCCCATGCCGTGGTTAAGATGAACCTTGAACAAGGCTATTCACTTTTAAAGGCGTGGCGTGAGTATTTTGGAATGTCACAAAGCGAACTCGCAACCAAAACCCAATGCACGCAGGCACAAATTGCCAATTATGAGAGCAACAAAAGCATTCCAAGGGGTGACACGCTTTTAAGGTTGTCGCAGGTACTTGGGGTGAATGCAGATCTGCTAATGGAAACGGATGATGTCGAAAATTGAAGACATAACAGAACTAAGCGATGACTTCTTTCATCAAGCTACTCTAAAAGACGGTGCGAAAGTCATTAGGTCCATACAAACACCAATGGTGGATGTTAAGCAAGACATTGCCACTTGTATGATTTTGAGTTGATTGCTGATTACAAAACCATGCAAACGACAGTTTAACGCATCCACAAAATTGTGGAAGCCAATTAGACATGAGCACCAAACAAACAATTGCCGCCTTATGACGGCTTAACCGTAAATGGCAATAACTAGGTTTAGCGGCCGAAAAGCGTTACCCAAACGCCCGTTATTGCCACCTTATTTAAATTGGGTGCGACCGTGGGAGGTTGTAGGATGAATAGTGAATCGTTTGAAAAAAAGATGTATTTACTTTTAGAGCATATTATCAATGAGAGCAATAAAAAAGAAGGCGTTGAACTTGAGTGTTTACTTAATAAAGCACCTTCAGAGCTAGAAAGTTTGGAATTAAATTGCGAAATTATTGATTTGGTTGCGAATGAATTTTACAAAAAAAGTATTGAACGGGCTTCAGTTGATCCTTCTAATAAAGACTTAAGGTCTGTGTTCAGAGAGCGAAATGCTGATTTTTTAATTCTAAAGTCTTTAAGGCTTTTATCGAAATTGTTAGCAAAGGATGCTTTATTAGTTAATCAAAGAGGCCGTCCAAACAAGGCGCAAAGTTTTGCTAATCAAAGATGGAAAGATAGGCTTAATGGCAAATCAATTATAGTCACAATAAATGGTGACAGAGAAAAATTGTTTTCCGAAGTAATTGAAGGGTTTAGAAATGAGGAGGGTTCATACAATAAGGCTTATAAAAAGTACGCTGCGGAATTAAGTGCAGAAACTGGTAAAGATATAAAAGCAGTAACTATAAGAAGAAAGTTTGAAAAATATAAGAAATCCATGCGGGAAAAAAATACATAATAAAACCCCGATACGGTAAAAATTAAAATGATTTAGACCCGAATTTTCATTCATTTAAACTTCCTTTCAAATACTCCCAACACCGCTACAAACCAAAGCGGATAAGTTAAATCTTTGTTGGAGAGTATGCCATGAGCGACAAATCAAAAACCATTCTTAGAATGCCAAAAGTGACCGATAAAATCGGTTTGAAAAAATCATCTATCTACCAGTTAATCAAAGACGGTAAATTCCCTAAACCTATCCAGTTAACCGCTAATGCAGTTGGTTGGTATGAGCATGAAGTGGATGCTTGGCTTGAGAGCCGTGTGCGTGCTTTAGGTGGGGAGGTTGCATGATGGAAAACCGCCCAAACATTACGAATGAAGCGGCATTGGAAGTGCTTAACCATTCTATCAACAGCGACACCGCTAAACAATCTTTAATCATCAACTCGATGCGCCAATACCGCCTAGTGCTGGCAATCCTAGAGCAAGCTAGACCTACCAATGAGTTAATCGGCATAGTCGGTGCAAACAATGTGCCCGATGTGGTGAAGCGTTTAAGAGCGTATGGCTGGAGAATCCACACCATAACCGCACCCGTGTATGACCGTGACGGTAACAAGGTTGATGCTGGCAGTTACAAGCTAGACCCATCACAGTTTGAGCAAGCAAAGGCGGCCTTAAAGTCTTATCAGATTAAGAAAAATTTTGGGGGCTTGAGATGATTAACGGATTAATTCACGAAGCTGTTAAAGCGTTTACGATTGAGCGACATAACAGTGATTTTGTTATTTGGGCGATTGATAGCAACGGCAAGCCATCTTTGTTGCTAGATCCAGCGGGCAGGGTTTTTAAGTTTAAGTCGTGGCCTGATGCTGGAAGTTTTATATCAACACTTACCAAGCAAAAAAGTGCAGGAACTGGGGCGGCATTAGCCGTGGAGAAGGCGGAAATAATTTTTAATAATTCAATTTATAGCAGTGTTTTGGCAGGCAAAGAAGCTAAAAAGGTGGCCTTATGAATACACACCTATTGACACAACGCACCGCAATGGATAGCATTGCAAGCCTAACTAAAAAACATCACACGCAATGCCAAGCGTCAAACATGGCTTTTTTTGTGCCCAAAATCGACCAGGCCTGGTTAAATTTAACCGCTTTTGTGCCTGATGTGAGCATGAAAAACCGCAACCATATTTCACAATATGGACGGGTTAAAGCACGAATAAAAGACCTAGCAATAGGGAATAAGTGCAGTCGTGTGATGCGACTTAGTGATACCCGTCCACCTGAAACTAAAACAGGTGGGCATTCAACTAAAAAACATCACGGAGGGCAAACCATGCCTTTAAACACTTCAAAGACTGCATTAATTTGCAGAATCAGCACCACCACAACGCCAAACGGCATTCAAGCAAACATTCACACACGCTACAACCAAACTGCCCGCGTAGGCCGTTTATTTGCGTCACTCGAACAGCTAAAAGCATTCATCCAAGCGCAAGGCCTTAAAGCTGAATTATTAGCTGGAGGTGCATTATGAGCCGTAAAACTAAACGCACAGCAAAACAAGCAAGTTACCCATTTTTCTTAGGTAATGATTTTCCAAGAACTGAAACATCCCTAGACATTAATCCCGACTGGAGTTATGGCGATGGCTGCAACGCTGGCAAGGCTGGGGCTTATGACTTTATCCGCTATTTATGCGATTCAAAGGCCTGTGGTGGTGATTTGCAGTTGATTGCTTTAGGACTTGCCAAACTCCCGCTTACCAATGGGATTAGGGGATTTACAGTTGGATTTTTTTCAACAATGGACGATTTGCTAAGGGATGCTTACGCTAATGACAGCGTTAAAGGCAAGGTTAAAAGCGACATTGAAAATCGCCACCTAAACAATGCTGAGTTAAGCCCTTTGTCATTTCGTGAGCGTGGAGGTGAAGCATGAGCAATGTTATTCATATTTCCAGCAAATCGCTTGAGCAGCAACCAACGCAAAACACCGTTTTATCTTGTGATGAATTTATCCAGTCATTGCCTTTTTTTGTGGATGAACTGACTCATGATTCCTACCTAGGGCACCTACTAGATATTGAGCCTGTTTATGTTGAACATGGTGAAGACCATTTTTGTTTATCACAACACTTATTTGCATTCATGACTGAGTTTGACCGCATTACGACAAACAGACAGCAGTATTTAAAAAGCCAATACGCTACCGTGATGCAAAGTTTGGAGGTGACACCATGAAAAGCATTAGCCACCAAGCACACCAGCCAATTGATCGAAACATTTTAAGCGGTATGCTCAGTTATCTAGCTGCTGATTGTGAGCGTGAGCAATGGGTAAGGGTTTTAATGGCGATTAAGTCAGAGTTTGGCGATACCGCTAAAGAATTGGCAAGAGAATGGAGTGCCACCGCTACAAACTACAAACCTAAAGACTTTGCCTACACATGGAAAAGCATTAAGCCAAAAGGAGCGGTTAGCATTGCCACATTGGTTAGGCTGGCAGTAGAGAACGGTTACAAATTTGCACCCATGACGGATGCAGACAAAAAGCGTTTGGCCTATGAAAGCCAACAGCGCAAAGAGCAGCAGATCAAAGCGCAAGCTGAGGAAATGCAACGACTCGACAATCAATATAAACGGGTAAGTGAACAGGCATATCAAATCTTAAAGCACGCTACCCCAGCCCTTGATAATCACCCTTATTTAATCCGCAAGGGCATAGCGTCACATGGGGTTCTATTTGGCAGTGTAATGACTTACCAAAACGCCCTGATTGTACCCATGTATGGCAGCGATGGCGCAATGGCTGGAGAAGTACAAACCTTGCAGTTTATCCAACCTGACGGCACTAAACGCTTCTTAGCAGGCGGTAAAAAGACAGGCGGCTATTATCCGATCCAGTGGATTGATGGAGCGCCTATTGTGATTTGTGAGGGTTTTGCCACAGGTGCAACGCTTGCAGAGCATTACACGCCATTTAGTAGTGTGGTGTGTGCGTTTGATGCTGGCAATCTATTACCAGTGGCCAAAGCTTTTAAACGACATTACCCCATGACTCAAATCATTATTGCGGGAGATAACGACCACCTAGACAAAGAAAGTAACCCAACCGCTTTTAACACTGGTAGGTTTAAAGCCATAGAAGCGGCCAAAGCCATTGATGCCCTAATTAGCATTCCTGAGTTTGATCCGCTGGAAGTTGGCAGTGATTGGAATGACCGTTACCACCTTGATCAACAAAACCAAGTCCTAGAAGATTATGAGCAAACTTTATTGGAGGGTGATGCATGAGTGCAAAACAATCAAAGCAAGTGTTACCGAAAGTCACCCCTATTACCAAAGCCAAAAGCACCGAATTGCCAGAGGGATTTTTTTATGGTGAAACAGGCTTGAACTACCTAGATCCAAACAGCGACAGCGCAAGCCCAGTGTGGATTTGTTCAAGGCTAGAAGTAACAGCCTCTACCCGTGACAGTCAAAATAAAAACTGGGGGCGAGTATTGGAGTTTAAAGACATTGAAGGGCACGCTAAGAAGTGGGTAATGCCAATGGAACTACTTGCAGGGCGTGGGGAATTGTTGCATTCAACTCTTCTTAATATGGGCTTGAACCTTTCAACCAGCTACAAGGCTAAAAACTTATTGAGTGAGTTCATCAACAAAAGCAAAGGGCACAAAATAGCAGTGTGTGTTGACCGTGTTGGATGGTTTGATGGTTGTTATGTGTTACCTGACCGAACGCTAGGCGATACCAAAGGCAAAGAGATATTACTGCAAACCGCACACCCTGACAGCTTAGGCTTTAACCAGCAAGGGACGCTTGAGCAATGGCGTGATGAAGTGGCACGCTTTGCAGTAAACAACAGCCGTTTAGCTTTTGCCATTAGCGCAAGCCTAACCGCGCCATTTATCAGCTTGCTAGGTATTGAGGGGGGAGGTTTTCACTTTAGAGGTGAGTCCAGTCAAGGCAAAACCATTGCGCTTTATGTGGCTGGCAGCGTGTGGGGTGACCACAGCAGAAAGAAAATGTGGCGTGCCACCACCAACGGCTTAGAACAAACCGCATTCCTGCACAATGACGGCATTTTATTACTCGATGAAATGGGAGAGATGAACGGGCGTGATATTGGCAATGCCGTTTATATGTTGGCAAACGGGCAAGCCAAACAACGCATGACCGAAAGCACCCCTAAGCAATGGCGTTTACTGTTTCTATCCACTGGTGAGATTGACCTAAAAACAGCCATGCTAGAAGCGGGTAATATCATCAAAGCAGGGCAAGAAGTCAGACTGATTGATTTAGAAGCGGTCAGCGGTGAATATGGAGTTTTTAATGTGTTGATTGACAGCTTTAATTGCTCAAAAGACCAAGCCGAACACCTAGAAGCCGTGACTAAAGATTATTACGGGCAAGCGGGTTTGGCCATGCTTGAGAAGTTTATCGCCAATAAGTCATACGCCTTAAATTACATGGAGGAAATAAAGACCAACTTTATTAAAAACAACACCCCAAAAGATGCCAACAACCAAGTAAAACGAGTTTTGAACCGCTTTGCCATTGTTGCCGCAGGGGGCGAGTTAGCCAGTCACTTTGATATAACAGGCTGGCAATTTGGGGAAGCCTACCAAGCCGCTAAAATCTGCTTTAAGAGTTGGTTAAGTAATATGGGGAATGTAATGCACTCACAAGAACACCATCAAGCCATAGAACGCATTAAGGGATTCATAGAACAACATGGAGAGAGTCGATTTACCGTTATACAAGCATCAGAGCAAACGCCATTAAATAGTTTTAGTGCACCCCCAGTGTTTAATCGTGTGGGTTATAAAAAACTAGAGGACAGCGGAATGACTTACTACTTCTTGCCAACGGTATTTAAAAATGAGGTTTGCAAAGGCTTGAGTGTGAAGACGGTTAAGACCGCTTTAAGGATTGCAGGATTTTTAATAATTGGGTCAGATGGAAAGGACATTTTAAAACGAGTACCCGACCATTCAAACCCACTTAGATTGGTTGCAGTGAGTGAGCAAATACTCCAATAATTTAAAACATTCAATTTAAAAGGTGTTACATGGGTTACAGGTGTTACAAGCCCATAAACAAAGGGCTAGAGCCTGTAACACCTTCAAAATCAAAAATGTTACAGGTGTTACAAAGCCTAATTTAAAATGAGATTTGTAACCCTTGTAACACCTTGAGAAAATAAAAGTGTTACAGGTTTTTATAAACTAAATCAATGATGTAACACCTGTAACACCTGTAACACGATTAAAAGCGCATGGCACAAATAACAATACTTATTTAAGGACAAGTGCAAAGATGGTTGCCAAGTAATAATTTTAGAAAGTTGTCGATTTCAGCAGGAGAACATCCATGACACAACAATCAGATCATAAAGCCACAGAGCACAACCCAAAAAAAGTCAGTGCAATCAAGAGCCCCACATCGGGGTGTTTAATGATTCTTGATGATTTACCCGAGCAACCAATTGACATTCAAAATGATCTTGAATGCAACGCTTCTAAAGCGAAAGTGAACAGAAATTCAAAAACGAACTAATGGAGTGCGAACCATGAAAGCGAACAATAACGGCTGGACACCTGAGAGAAGACAGCGGCAAGCCCAGTTAATCCACAACTGGAAGCCGTGGGAAAACGCAACAGGTGCCACAACTGAAAAAGGCAAAGAAGTTAGCAAGATGAACGCCTTGCGTTTCACTATCCGAGGACTTTACCGCCAAGCCTGTAGGTTATATCGAGCCAAAAATCTTTATATGCGTGGCTACCATGACCAGGTGTGGGCGTTTCATTTACAAAATGAGCAATATATGGCAGCCCGTCTAACCAAGCCTGAGCAGCGCAGTGAGAAAGCTAAATACTGTAAGAAATGGCGAAAAGCAAAGCGGGGTTTAAAGGTGTCGTAAATACGAATGCATTGAGCAAAGTTGACCTTATGGTCGGTTTGCTTGATTTTTGATGGGAAAGAAAAGAACATGTGATTCATGCTTTGTTAATAAGAGCGGTGTTCAAAATTTTTAATTCTTTGGTTGAGCCTGCAAGTAATACTAAGTAAACTCCAAAGGATTAACCTTAATATCTGTAAAATATATCACACACTCTGGACACAAGAAACTCATAAATTCAAGATTTAAAAATGTTAGATTTTTTAAATTTAATTTCAGGAAAAAGAATTAGGTTTTGTTATGGAAGTCTGCACAAGTAAAAAAGAAATAAAATCACAAGGACAAGCTGGTTTCTTTTTTAAAGAACAACTTGAGCAAGCTAGGCTTTACCAATCCCGTTTTGATTATGTTCAATTGATTCAGTTTATTGCCAGAATGCCGCATTTAACACCATTTAATGCTCTTCTACTGAATATGCAAAACCCATATGTTAACCTCGCTTTTTCCGCGGATGATTGGCAAAAGTATTTTCAATGTAATGTAAAATTAGGTTCAAGGCCTTACATAATAACCCGCGCTTTTGGACCAGTTTCATTGATTTATGATGCGAAATCAGTTTTGGATTCCAATGGACACTCTTTAGATAAAAAATTAAAGTTATCCTTCAATACAAATAGAAAAATAAACGCTCTTGAATTGCATGAGTTTATTGAGTACGCCAACAAATTCAACATCTCGGTTCAGTATGAACCCTTACTCGATGTTTTTAGTGGATGCATTGAGGTTGTTGAAAAAAAAGCTTTCTTAGCAACAACTAAAGGAAAGAAAAAAACCAAAGCTAATTACATCGTGTATCTGAATGATTTTCATTCGGCTGATGTTCAATTTATTAATCTTGTTTACGAGTTATCAAAATTAGCATTAGGTTTTTTAGGTAAAAATGAGGCTTTGTCAATTTCTGACAGACGATTTAGGTTAAAAGAACAGCAGGAAGTCGAAGCGGTGTTTGTGGCATATTTATTGTGTCTAAGGGTTGGAATGAAACCTCCATCAGATAACTTTTTACTTCGCCATGAAAAAGAGTTTATGCCTGGCAACATTGATTTAAATGCTGCTATGCGTGCGGCTCAGCATGTTGAAAAATGGATTAATTGCAATCAAGAGCGCGACTATTGGTTTAACAAATCAAATTCTTTTTTTAAGACGCAAGATGAGCTGGATGAGATAGAGTTGAATCAAATATTGCAAGAGTTCTATGCAGCAGCATTTTCTATTGGAGAAATTAGTTATAAACATGCAACGCAGCTTGTTCAAAACCTCATATTAAAAAAGTACCCGCATTTTTCAGGCTATGTTTCTAAAAAGCTTTTAGAATCGGCTTTCCTCGAGGCAATTGCAAAAAAGAAAGCTCAAAATACGAACTGAATACAGGTATCAATAAAGGGACTGAAAAATGAAATCATATGGAGAGAGTGCTGAGGAAATACTGAAAACTGCTGGTGTAAAGGGAATGCATGTTGATGATATTACTAATCAAATTATTAATAATGGTCAGGTTTTTTCAGACTCAGAAGAGGAGATAAAAACCAAAGTTACTGCATACCTCAGCAATAAAGCTGGGCCAGTTAGCAAGCCGAAAAAAAATTCAACCATTCGCAGAGTCAAAGGTAAAAAGCCAGGCTCTTATTTAAGAGGAGTGTACCGTTACTACGGTAGATCTGAGTCAATTGTATCTAATGTCACAGAGGATATTTCTGAAACGGCATTTATTGGGGCAGCAGGTGAATATGCGGTCGCGTCTGAATTTCTATTTAAAGGCTATAATGTTTCTCGGCCTGCAGTTGATTCAGGTATTGATTTGACAGTCTTTAAAGGAAATACCTTCTCTAACATTCAAGTTAAAACTTCATCGTCAAAATCAGATAAATTTCAGTTTTCTATTCGTACCAAGATATTTGATATTCACTCAAACATCAGCACCTATTATGTTTTACTTTGCAGAAGACAGATGAGGACTTTTTATAGAAATGATTATGTAATATTGCCAAGTACCGCTATTGAGTTCTTTGTTACCAATAGTTATATCAATCGGTCGCAAGATTCGATTAGCCTTACCGTGACGATTGAACCAAACAATAAAGCTGTACTTAATGGCATCCACGACATTACGAATTATTTAAATAAGTTTGAGTTGAAGTAGGAGGTTAAGCCTTATAAATAAGCCTTAAATAACAAGAAATTCTCAGGGTTAAAGTTACTTATTAAGCAAAAAAAAGCAAAATCTGCAAAGCCAAGTATTGATGGACAAATCACCAAACTCATTAATCAGCTATTAGCAAAACAGCCATAAGTAAACTCATTAGAGCAACCATTGACACCGTAAGATCTGGTTGCCAAAGGCTCACCAAAGCAAGCATCTATGTTTGGTGACGAAAACATAACAATAATGGAGTTATTCAACTATGCAGGACAACAAATCGGACAAACCACAACCAACCCAAGAGGATTACCAGAAGCTCAGGGAACTGGCGCTGGAAATTCAAAAACTAACGGACAGCCAGAAGAAAATGCTGATCGAGTCAGCACTGAAAGCAACGCAACAGAATTAGACCAACTGCTCTTATCAACCTACACAGAGCAAGACCTTCAAGATATTGAGCAGAAACAAAAGCTACACAACAACAAGAAGCTGACGCAGCCAAAAAAGACGAAGCGCAAAAAAAAACCGACAACTTCACTTTAACCGGTAGTGATACCTACCTAGACCAAGCGGCAATAGCAGGCCAAACAGATATGTTAGGAGAGCTTGAAGATGCCACGCAGAAATTACCCGCTCAACAAGTCAAAGAAGCAGCGCAAGAGATTGACAAAAATGAATCACAAGACATTACCGACTTCAGAACAGACCTTGCAAAATACTACGGAATCAGTCCAGAACAAGTCAACGCCAGAGCGGATGAATTGCTTTTACCCGATGATGTACAATCCACACTTGAAACGCTTTTCGGAAAAAGAATTGTTGGCTTTAAAGGCGGGAAAAACGCCAACGCCTTCAACGGATTAATTCTGCCTGGTCGTAATGACCGCATTTATGTTGCCAGTGACTCAACCAAGCCAGTGATGAATATTGCAGGGCATGAGTTGTTGCATTCTATACGAGAAGAAAATCCAGATCTTTATGCCGACCTTGTTGCAGCCGTAACGCCAATTATTAAAAACGAATGGCAGTACCTAGACAAGCTAAACGAAGCGCGCAGAAAAGAAGGAAAGCCTGATGCTGAATTAGACTTGGCCATTGAAGAAATATTGGCCGATGTAATGGGCGACAACTTCACTAATCAAGCGTTCTGGGCAAAAGTATCAATCAATTTAGATGCTAAAAAGCCAGGTCTATTTAATCAGCTTATCAAGAAAGTTAAGTCGTTCCTAGCTGCACTTAAAAACGCATTAAACCCGCTAGGCCACGACAATTACATTACAGACATAGAAGCTGCACAAGATGCAGTAGCAGAGTTTGCAGCGCTACACATGAAGTCGCGTATGGGTAATAAAAAGGCGAAGGCTCGCATCGACTTACTTGTAAACTTTAATGACCCATCATTTATGACAATCGGCAAGAAAGGTCAGTTTATAGAGATAGATGGTGAAATTGATTTAGGCGTGCTTGATTCTAATGGATACAGACAAACTGCTTCAATTAGACTTGAAACTGGAAATGATGATTATGGACTTGCTCATGCCAAAAAACATGAATCCGAGGTTAAGTTGGCTGGATTTAAGTCAATTGAAGAATTTATTAATCATGTCGTAAAAAACTACACCGAGGTTCGCAAAGCGAATCTAGGAAAGCTTGTTATTGATGTTCCTCTGCCAGACAAAAAGAAAGGGCATCTAGCTATAGTCACATTGAAACCAAGCGAATCAGGTGACTTTTGGAGTATAGATAGTGCTTTTATATCAAGACTTGGCAGTATTAATAATAGATATAAAGATATAGTAGCAGTGATTGACCGCGCCAAGTCAAACAAACTTCGTGGCAAAGATCAAAGCTTTCCTATATCTAATGAATTTAAAGCCACTTCATTAGAAGAACGCGCTACTTTTGCTACTAATGATAGTATCAACAATCCTAATTCAGAAGTCAATCTTTCAAAGCAAATAAACCAAGACAACGGCAAAGGCTCACCTGCATGGGAAGCCGCAAAAGCTAAAGGTCTTGATATGTCACACGAAGCTAGAAAGGCGCGAGCAATTAAGCATGGTTTTGTTTATGATATAAATTCATTAATACTGGAGAAGGCTCGTGAACAAGGTAAGCTTGCATACTTTGCAAAAATTAATCGAAGCGCAGAATCTTCAAGAGATAAAGATGGTGGAGAGGGAAATCCTATCAGACCAGACACTTTCTACCACGGAACTTCCGATAACATATTTAGGTTTGGAAAGGCTCATCCAAATAGAAAAGATAATGGATGGCTCGGATCAGGAATATATTTTACAGATTCCAGTGTTCTGGCAGGCAGTTATGCAAACACTAAGTCTGGAGAAGTAGAGCCGAATTTAATACCTGTTCATCTTAGAATCGTTAATCCATATATTGCAACAATAAGTGATAAGAGATCGCTGATTGGCGCAAGTGCATCTGAAACGCAGGCGTTCACGAACTCATTGGTTGACCAGGGTTATGATTCAGCAATCCTGCCATTTAAAGACTCTTTGGAGGTTGTTGTATTTGAACCTAATCAAATTCGCTCAATAAACGCAGCATTCGACCCAGACAACGCAGACTCGCCAAACATTCTATTTTCCCGCAAGTTTGACGACACTACCGATACCCAAGAGCGGTTTTTATCTAAAATCGGTACGCCTGATACAGCAGCTAGCGCAAAACAGAAGTTGGCCAAAATTGCCGATGGTGTTGGCCAAAAATTTAATCTAAGGTGCTATTCAAAAATTACAGAAAAATATTATGATTGCCAGCTTGCTCAAGGCTGGCTTTGCTTGAAGCGGTGGACTCCGATCCCACCAATTTACCCTAAAGAGTTATTAGGTTTAGGACATTTTGGGTTAAGCACTCCCTCAGCATTCGCTAGGAGATTGTGCCCTCAAGCTGATACCTATTATGCAATAAGCATTCATTGAAAAATAATCATTTATTGAAACAAAAGCGGTGCCCCTATGGGAGAGGAAACATTTACCAGTTATGGCTTAGAAAGGTCAGTTTTAGGAAAAGCAGAAAAAGCAGATTCACTAAGATGCTTTTTTTAAATAATAATATAATTTATTTTATTAAATAGGGCATGGCTAGATATAGGGCTGAACAGGTAAGGGAGAGCGTTTACTGGAGAATCACCTGTACAGATTGTTTGGGTTTTGGGTGAGTGCAATTACTGGAGAATTTAGAGCGGTCTAACGAGCAAAACAAGCTGAGTTTTTTAACTTTACAGTATTATTTACAGTATCGTTGATTTTGGATAAGAAAAAACCCCAGTTAAATCAATAACTAGGGTTTTAGTATTGGTGCGGAAGAAGAGACTCGAACTCTTACACCAAAGGCGCCAGAACCTAAATCTGGTGTGTCTACCAATTCCACCACTCCCGCGTGTTAAATTTTAAGAAAATCTAACGAAAATAATGGTGGCCACACCTGGAATCGAACCAGGGACACAGGGATTTTCAATCCCTTGCTCTACCGACTGAGCTATATGGCCGTACAGAATGGAGCGTATTGTATAGAGCGGCTTCGCGCCTGTCAAATAATATTTCAAAAATATTAAAAATAGTTGTGGGGACAAAACGGGGACAAATCAGGGACAAATTTTCATGAGTTTCCCCTGCTTTGACAAAAAGACTTTATTTGTCCTCAGTTGTAAATACTAAGATGTCATTTGGGGTACATTCAAAGAATTTACACAATTTATCTAGTACTTCAATATCTACTCGTTTGGCTTCGTCCTTATAAAGTAAGTCGATTGCATTTCGGTTTACATCTATTTCCCTAGCTACATCTATGACCTTTAAGCGTTTACTTCCCATTAGGGTTGATAGGTTTGACTTAATCATAATTAGTCACCTCTTATAGAAATCGATCTTAAATCGATTTTTTTAATAAAAAATTGATAAAAACGCTTGCAAAGTGATTTTATAAGTGTAAAATCAATTCTAAATCGATTTATGATTAAATTAATCGAAAAAGTTTCAGTTAAATTGATAAAGAGGATTTTAACATGAGTATGACTTACTTGACCACCGAAGAATTGGCGCAAAAAATAAAATACAACGCCAGAACCATTCGCAATGAACTTAAGGACAGCGTTTTACTGGAGGGGCGCCATTACATTCGTCCTTTCGGTCAACGCAAAATTTTGTTTATTTGGGAGAACATTGAAATGGATATGCATCTTGAATCCGCGAACTCAGCATTTGCAATTCCAATGGCAAATGGTGGTTTTTGTGTTGGTGTTCATTAATTAAGGAGGAAGTTTGAAATGGGAAATATTAGAAAAAAAGACAATACTGGAAATCTATACTTTGATTTTCAGCATCAAAAAGTTCGCTGTAGAGAATATACTTCACTCCCCGACACCAAAGCCAACCGTAAAAAGTTGGAAGTTATCATGGAACGCATCGAAGCGGAAATAACCCTTGGCTCATTTGAGTACGCCAAGTATTTTCCAAACAGCAGTATGGTGAAAAAGATTGCTGACATTGAGGCTAAACAAAAACCGGGTTATACCAAAACCCCATTATTCAAAGCATTTGCTTTGGAATGGTTTTCTGAAATGGAACCTACTTGGAGAGCATCGACAGCGCAATCATATTTGCGTTATTTGAATGTGCGACTCATCCCACATTTTGGAGAAATGGAAGTCAGCCAAATCACCAAAGCCGATATTTTAAAGTACCGCTCTAACGTCGCCAAACAATCGGACGGTAAATTAAAACCCAAAACAATTAATAAATTTATCAAGTGTCTGAATATGGTTATGAATGAAGCAGCTGACCGATACAATTTTACGCCACCACACCTCAATATAAAACCTCTTAAAGAAGAAAAGGTCCATATCGAACCTTTTTCAATTAATGAAGTGAATTTGATTTTGTCTTCAGTTCGTCCTGATTGGCGGGATTATTTGTTAGTGAGATTCTTCACCGGTATGCGTACCGGTGAAATCGACGGCCTTAAATGGGAAAACATTGATTTTGAACGCCGTGAAATCCTCATTCGAGAAACCTTCTCCATGGGACGCTGGGAATACACCAAAAACGATGGATCGCAGCGTGAAATAGAAATGTCCTCGATTGTCTATAACACCCTAAAAGAACGCTATGACCACAGAGATCCAGATATTGAAATGGTCTTCCACGCCAATAATGGATCACCCATCCACACACCTAACTTTCTAAGACGGGTATGGACACCCTTATTGGCATACCTACACCTAAAATACCGTAAGCCTTATCAAACCAGACACACCGCAGCAACCCTGTGGTTAGCGGCAGGTGAAAACCCTAACTGGATTGCCAAGCAAATGGGGCACTCAACCACCAATATGCTGTTCAGTGTCTATGCCAGATATGTGCCTAACCTAACCCGTAAAGATGGCTCGGCAATGGAAAGAATGTTGGCATCCCAAGTAGAAGGTTTTCATGCGCCATTAAACACCAAACAAACGCCAGAAAATCTATCGCAAAACCCAGATGGTATAAACAACCAAAACGGCAATGATGCATTAGAAAACAGTCCTCAGGCAATCGCGATGGAATCAGCCTT
Organism: Thiosulfativibrio zosterae; assembly: GCF_011398155.1. Lineage (NCBI taxonomy): Bacteria > Pseudomonadati > Pseudomonadota > Gammaproteobacteria > Thiotrichales > Piscirickettsiaceae > Thiosulfativibrio > Thiosulfativibrio zosterae. The sequence goes on along the minus strand of NZ_AP021888.1, from coordinate 2,544,505 downwards.
TTGGGATCAATTCATTCAACCTACCCAAACAGGGAGACAATCATGATGAGTCAAATTAGATTAAATCAAAACAGCGGTTATGATTTTGGGAACAACAATCCACTACTAGAACCACAGCATCCGAGTCTCGCATTCAACGCTCCCTGGCAAAAACCAGCAATTGAAATCGAAGACCCAAGAGTGGTGCAACGCCTAGTCAATAACCTGATGTACCTGTTCAACATCACGTCCGGTGACTACCTAACCTTCATTCTTGGACAAGGCCACTGCACCAAAAACGAAGATGCTTTGAAGTACTGGGTCCTAGACCAACTAGAAGACCATCATCTAGATTCAGCCGATGTGCTTCATTACCTAGTAGAACATTTACAAGAACAACTTAATCAAGAGGTGTACTCATGATGAACTCAAATAACAACAACCAAAACAATAGCCAGAACGAAATTAACCAAAATGCGTTCCCCATGCCCTATGACTATTATGCCGATGAGTCAGTCATGCCCTATGAAGCCACTGAAATCCCTTTGCCACCCAATAGCAAACAATATCTTGGGTTAGCAGGTATTTTCAGTTCATCTTTGGGTTATCCAACAGAACCGATTCATTACATCAGTTTGACCACGCTAAGAGGACAAACCTTAGATTTTGAAGTTTGCTATGCGACCTTCCAAGCCCTCAAACAACAGCAGGCTCAACTCTCGTTAAGCCAAGCTGAAAATCTCTGGCTCTGGGTCAGCGTTGAATCGGGCCATGAATTAGAAAACTGGCGATTATTTAAAAGTGATCTGCCTAATCATCTAATTCAAAGTCTCTATGAAAAAGCACAGCACTTTGAAACTCTGCTCAATTTACTGGAATTGATACAAGGGTTTAAAACCCAAGTGATTAAAGACTTTGCTCAAAGTCTGCTCTACAACGAAAACTTAATGGCAAGCTGGTTATCCATACCTGCTAGCAAGCGGCATCACCATAGTTTTCCAGGGGGCTTAATGGTGCATTCCCTAGAAGTCGCGCAAATGGTCAAACACAACCTATCCCTAATTGAAAATGAAATTAGCGTGCAAGAAACTGAAGTCACCATACTGGCCGCCTTACTGCATGATATAGGAAAAACTCAAACTCTTACTATTGAAACCCACACTGAATTAGGCAGACTGGTAGACCATGAAAAACTGACTCTATTGGTGTTAGCAGAACCTTTAAGCCGGCTAAAGGCAAAATGGTCAAAAGGCGCAATCACCCTGCAATACCTCATCACTTGGAAAACCAGTGCTGGGTTTTGCAAATTCATTGGCGGTGAAATGATTAAAAATGCCGATCAACTCAGCACCAAACTGTCACTCAGAAGAATGGGGTTTTCGGATAAACCCGATTATTACAACTATGCCAAGGTGATGGTGGGAGGGCAGAGTGTTTATTTGAATAGAATTTAGCCTTTTTTAGAGGTTGCTAGGAGTTTAAGCTGTGCATTATTTGGGTCGAAATAATCAAACCCTCAAATCATCATAAATTATTCTTGTAAGGAGAACATACTTTTTATAAGACGCTAATCTAATAACTTAACTCGGTAAACTCTATGGCCTTTTTCAAAAAATTGATGCAAAAAATCAGCGGCAGTGCTGACAACACTGCCAACCAACAAACCCTTGCCGAACTCACCACCTGGGTTAACCGCTTTACCCGCAGTCGCCAAGGGGCTATTAGCACCCAACAACTGCTGCAATTGACCGAACTTGAAGTGGGTGGCGACGACGCCTTAACTTTTGTACCCGAGTCGATAGGGCAACTCACCCAACTTAAAAAACTCGCCATCGACAAATGCCAAATACAATCCCTACCCGAAACCCTTGGCCAACTCCACAACCTAGAAATTCTTAAAATCAGCGATACCCCGCTCAACCAACTGCCGCAAAGCCTTTACGGCCATACCCAGCTCAAACAGCTGACTTTGGGGCGCACCGACCTAACGCAAATCTCTGCGCAAATCGGCCAACTGACTGGGCTAGAAATCCTCGATTTATGGACAGGGCATTATCACACCTTGCCCGACACCCTTGCCCAATGTCAAAATCTAAAAGTGATACGCACCTTCGGCTCAGAGATACAAACCCTGCCCACTAGCCTAGGGCAACTCACCCAGCTTGAAAACCTAGATCTTTCTCACAGTGCCATTACCCACCTCCCCGAGAGTATTGGTCAACTCAACGGGGCTCAAACGCCTAGACTTACAGCGCTGCACCCAATTAAACACACTGCCCGAGAGCCTTGGTGCACTCCAGCAACTTGAACTGCTGCGTCTGGATGGCACCGCTCTAGAAACGCTCCCCCAAAGCCTTGGCGACTTAACAAACCTGCGGCTGTTATCCCTAGAGGGTACACAACTGCGACAGCTCCCTGAAAGCATCAAAAACCTCCACAACCTTCGACGCCTTAATCTACTAAAATGCAAAGTCACCGAACTGCCGCCTGAGCTGGCACAAAACCAACAACTCAAAATTAACAGCAAACGCGTAACCACGCCCTTGCCCAATATAGTCAACGAACCCCTACACACTTTTTTTGAGATAACACTCACTGAGGTGAAGGAAGTCCCATTATATTAACCCGCGGATAAAACCCAAAAAACAACACACAATGCCAATAATACAGTGCTTTTTTAACCAGGCCTGGTTAAAATAAGTGCCCAAAATGCCTTTAAATTTAAAGCCACAACTGTCAAAGGAAAAACGGATGGAATCAATCACTACAAACCGCCAGCAGTTCACCTTAAAGCAAACAACAGCTGCTCGTTTTTTGGCTATCCAAGTTAGCATCCTGAAAATGCCCTTGCTTGCCTTAATGCTCGCGGTGACCAGCTTTACTGCCACTGCTGAAACCGGCATAGTGCGCATTGCCACTGACCCCACCAATGCCAAAATTTATATCAATGGCCAACGCCAGCCCAACTCGCCCGAAGTGGTGGGGCAGTACACCGACCTTGAGCTTCCCAAGGGCGAATACAAAATTGAAGCCATCAAAGAAGAAACCGACTATGTGTATAAGGGCAGCAAAAACGATGTGTTTGTCAGCCCCAACTCACGTCAACCCCTTCTGATTAAACTTACTCCTACGCTGACCGAAGCGGGTAAAAAACGCCAAGCCGATGAACAAGCTGCCGCCAAAGCCGCTAAGCAAGCCGCCGCCGAACGCAAAAAAGCCGCCGAAGGCAAAGGCGTGGTCGTCAAAGGCAAGCTGATGTGGATGCGTTGCGCCATGGGGCAAACCTGGACAGGCAGCACCTGCTCAGGCAAAGAGAGTGAATATACTTGGCAGCAAGCTAAAGCACTGCGCCATAGCTTTGCCGGCTATTCCGACTGGCGATTGCCCACGCGTGAAGAGTTACTCAGTATTCGCTATTGCAGTACTGGCGTTGTCAAAAAAACCAGTAGTGATGGTGAGCCAGATAGCTATTGTGCTGATGGGAGTCAAGAACCAACCATAAATACCCGAGATTTCCCGAATACGCCAAAAAGAAGATTCTGGTCGTCGTCGGCGTATGCCGACGGCACCTACGGCGCGTGGTTTGTCAATTTCGACTTTGGCGGTGACTATTGGTTCAATAAGAACGATGGTCTTGCCGTGCGTCTCGTGCGCAGTCAGTAATTGGATTTTTGGCTTATGAACCTCACTACACGTACCCTCCTTGCCCTTGGGCTGGGTCTTTGCCTCGGCTCGGCACAGGCGTTATCGCTTAAAGACAGCGATACCTTAGATAAACTCGATGCGCTCGACCGTGGCGACCAGCAGGCGGTGCTGAACCAAGCCAAACAAGCCGCCAAAGACTGGAAGTTTGACGATGCCGAACGTTTGCTCAAACAGGCAAAAGTTATCGCTTATAACCCCGCCGCTGTTAAAGAAGTGGAAGCCCTGATTGCCACCAATAAGCAAGCAAAGGCGGATAAGGAAGAAAAAGAACGGCAACTCGCCGCACAACGCCAACGCGAAGCCGAAGCAAGGCGTGTGGCAAGTGCGTCATCGGCTTCGTCGACGGGAGGTGGCGTAGACTGCGACAGGCTTTATGGAAATTACAATTTGCAAGGATATTGCAGAACAAAAGATTGTTCGTATTTAAGCAACAATTCCAAAGTTCATTATTTGTGTGAAAGCTGCTTTGATGGTTCTTGCGCCTATGCTGCTTTGTATGATGGCTTTGATAATAAAGTGATGAAAAATCTTGCAGGTTTTGCGGCACATGGCAGTCTTATCTATGACGAAGGTATATCAAAAGATGCGGTTTATTCAGCAAACACTAACCACAGCAGTAGTTTCGAAGCGCGTAAGCAGTGGATTATTTATTACCTCAATAACTATACTCTTAAATAAAGCCCTTAACTATGTTAATGCTTAAGTTGTTTTTACGCAGTTTGTTAGATCACTTGTTGTTAATTGTGACCTATTTGTTGTTAGGCTTAGCTTGGTTGAGCAGTTTAGATTTGCCCATTGCTTTGGTAGGGCTGGTGGTTTTGCTAATTGGTTTGAATACGGCTTGGGTGCAAACAAACCATTATTACCCCGCCCCAAAACTCTTGGTGATTACCTTAGCTGGTTTTGTGATGGGCATGGGCGCTTTAGCCATCACACCCAAGGCGATTATCGTGGCTTTTATACTCACTTTGCTGATGATGCATTATCCCTGTAAAAACTGCATTCGTTACCGTTGGCCACACCAATTGCAGGGTCGGTAATGGGTGAGCAATCAGATGTTTTAGAACTGCTGTATAAACTCAACCGTTACGAGCAACTGCTGGCCCAAGCCACCCAAGCCTTTGGCGAAAACCATGCCGATGCCGACGCAGGGCTTTACCAACTGCTGGCGTTAATGCAACAAGGCAACTTTAGCACCGCACTGACGCGTGCCAATGCGCTGCAAGCGGTGTGTGGGTTTAGGAGTTTTTTCTGGTCGCTTAAAGCCGAGATTGCCTTGCAGCTTAAGCAATACAAGCTAGCCGAATCCGCCGCCCGCCAAGCAATCTCCATGAACCCCTTCAACGACGACCATCATGATACGCTGGGTACCGTGATGATGTATCAACGACAACTGGCTCAAGCCCAAAGCCACTTTGAAAAAGCACTGCAAATTAACCCCAAAAACCACCAGGCCTGGTTACATTTGGCCATGCTTTATGGCAGTTTAGAGCGCCCGGATATTGCAAAGGCCTATTTGCAAGACTTTTTAGCCCGCGAACCCCATCACGAATGGGCTTTGGAACTGCTGGCAGATTTTTCAAATTCTGCTCAAGATAAAACCAAAATTTGGCGACAGATTTTAACCCAAAATCCGCTTAACACCAGCGTGGCTAATCAGTTAAAACAATTACGCCAACAACAAATCAGCCTGTTGTGGATTATGCTGGTGCTGTTGAGTTTGGCGTTGTTAAGCCATGAAATTTCCGAATCTTACGGCAACCCCATTAAAGGTTTGGTGTTGGGAGTGGGCTTTGTGGTGAGTATTTGGGTATTTAGTTGGCAGCCCAAATGGCCAGCCATTATCTTGATTTTGCTGGTTTGTGTGGTGTCTTTTCCGCTGTATGAATTTAATTTGGGTAAGTTTTTAATGAGCGCGTTACTGGGCGGCATGCTAACTGTCATAGCCAGAGGATTTTATTTTGTGGTAGCGAGCATAACAGGCCGGTAAACTTGGATAAGCGTTTCTGCAATCGCATTTTTCAGGCAAGCAGTGCTTTCTTCTAAAGCCGTTGATTTTTAAGTTTGTTATACTAATTTCACTCTCACAAGACCCAAAGACAATGAAACTCAAAAAACTCCCGATTGGTATTCAAACCTTTAGCGAAATTCGTGAAGATGATTACGTTTACATCGATAAAACAGGACTGGCGTATGAGCTGTTGCAAAGCTATAAATATGCGTTCCTCAGTCGCCCACGTCGTTTTGGTAAATCGTTATTTCTCGATACCCTACGCAATATCTTTGAAGGCAACAAACATTTTTTCACAGGCCTAGCGATTGAGAATCAATGGGGTTGGGAAGTGAGTTATCCGGTGATTCGCGTGAGTTTTGCCTCCGGTAAAATTGAAAGCCGTGCGCAGCTTGACCAAAGCCTGTTACGCATTTTAAAGCAAAACCAACAAGACCTTGATATTCAATGCGAAGAGCTTGACAGTGTGGCAGGGTGCTTTGAAGAACTGATCCGCAAAGCCCACGCCAAATACAACCAAAAGGTCGTGGTACTGGTGGATGAATACGACAAACCCATTCTCGACAACATCAATTATACCGCAGTCGCACAAGAAATCCGTGACGGCTTAGTCAACTTCTATAGTGTGATTAAGGGCAGTGACGAGTTTTTAAGGTTTGCTTTTTTAACCGGTGTCAGCAAGTTCACCAAAACCTCGATTTTTAGTGGATTAAACAACATTACCGACATTTCACTGGACGAAGAATTTGGTGACATCTGTGGTTACAGTCAACACGATATTGACACGACCTTTAAACCTTACCTTGAAGGCGTGGACAGAGACAAGCTCAAAGAATGGTACAACGGCTACAATTTCTTGGGCAGTAAAATGTACAATCCATTCGACATTCTAAAATTCATCGCCAAGAACCATAAGTACGCCAATTACTGGTTTGAAAGCGGCACGCCCACCTTTTTAATAGAACTGATCAAAAAACAAAACTACTTTCTGCCCAACCTAGCCAATCTTCGGGTTGATGAAAAACTGCTCAATAGCTTTGATATTGATAATTTGGATTTAGAGGTGATTTTGTATCAAAGCGGTTATTTAACCATCGACAGCGTTACGCAAGATGAAGATGAGGACATCGTTTACACGCTGGTGGTGCCTAATCGAGAAGTCAAAACATCGTTAAATAAACACATTATTACCGCGCTTTATCAAGATGACAGCTTGAGAGCCAAGCCGCTCAGTCGTGCGCTGAGAGAACAAAACCCTGAAGACTTTAAACAGGCCTTGTTTAGTATATTCGCCAGCATTCCCTACAATAATTACACAAACAATAACATCAAAAACTACGAAGGCTTTTACGCCAGCGTCATTTATGTCTATTTGCAAAGTTTGGGACTCAATATCATTGGCGAAGACGTCACCAGCCAAGGCCGTATTGACCTAACGATTATTATGGAACAGGCCATTTATATTTTTGAATTCAAAGTCGATCACCTAGGTCAATTCAGCGGCCAACACAGCGCAAACGCACTGCAACAAATCAAAGAAAAGCGTTACGCCGACAAATACCGAGACGCTCAAAAACCCATCTACCTAATCGGCATTCATTTCGACACACAGCAGAAAAACATCAGTCAGTTTGAATGGGAGAAGGTATGAGCACCCCTGAAAAAATCCTAGTAGACGCCAATCAACCCCAAGCCACACGGTTTGAACCCTTATCCCCCAAATACTGGATAACCTTTGATCAAGTGGGTGGTCTAGATGAGCTCAAACGCCAAGCGCGGATGAAAATTATCGAACCGTTTAAAAACCCCGCTTTGTTTAAAAAGTTTAACAAATCTGCCGGTGGTGGTTTATTGCTGTATGGCCCACCGGGCTGTGGCAAAACCTACTTTGCCCGTGCAATTGCTGGCGAATGCGGCGCGGCCTTTTTTAATGTCAGTATCCACGACATTTTGGATATGTATTTAGGCAATAGCGAAAAAAACATCCAGTCCTTGTTTGCAACTGCCCGAGCACAACGCCCAGCGGTGATTTTTATTGATGAGATAGATGCCCTAGGGCGCAAACGCGAATTAATGCGCCATTCAGGGTTAACCACCACCATCAACCATTTTTTATCCGAATTAGACGGGGTAGAAAGCGATAACGAAAACCTATTAATCATTGGCGCCACCAATGCACCTTGGGATGTAGATGCAGCATTTCGTCGCCCTGGTCGATTTGATATGACACTTTTTGTACCGCCACCCGATGAAGTGGGGCGTGAACAAATCCTGCAAGGACTCCTAAAAGACCTGCCAATGGATAAGATAGATTATCCAGCGCTTGCGCAAGCCAGCATCAACTTTTCTGGGGCAGACATCAAAGGCTGGGTTGATCAAGTTAGTGAACAAATCCTCGAAGAAATTTTAGAAACCGGTCAAGAACGCAACATCACACAAACCGATATGCACCAGGCCCTCAAAAACCGCAAACCCAGCACTCTAGAATGGCTAGAATCCGCCAAAAATGTGGTTGAATACGCCAATCAAAGCGGCGTATATGATGAACTGGCTAACTACCTTGAACAAAACCCACCCACCAAAAAACGCAAAATGGGGTTTTTGTAACGCCTAAAACACAAAGATAACAACGGTGTTAAAAAAACTTAAACATAACCGTAAATGCTAAAGCATTCTAAAGCCAGCCTTCCCAATTTTTCAAAATAACAATGTGTCGAAGGTTTTAGCCTTCTTCAAAAGCGTATAACTCCTCATATAGCCACCTCCATTTTGTTCAAAATCCACTTAGTTAATAGCTTAAAATCTCACATAAAACTTTATTTATGTGGCAATAAATAAAATTTGCCTTCCTATTTTTCTTTGAGTATAATCACAAAAATTGTGGAATTTAAAAACCTGAAAAGAGTCAATAACTTAACTTGTTTTTTTGTAAGTTTTAAGCCAATTAGGCTTATGTAGGTGTTTATGGCTATGGCACACTACAGTCGCAACAACTTCAATCGTGCCTGTTTGGTGCGTGGCTGACAGCGGCTTTGGGGCTTTTATATTAATCACTAAAATTTAGTCCAAAGACAACACACAATGCCAATAATACAGTGCTTTTTTAACCAGGCCTGGTAAAAATAAGTGCCCAAAATGCCTTTAAATTTAAAAATGAGACCTTTGCATGAGTCAGGTGCGAAAGAAAAATAAGGAAAAATTTGCCAGATTGGGGCGGAAAACGCAGTGAATAGCTAGCTATTCACAAGTTTTTCAACAAAAATCAGGTGAATTTTAACCATTTTTATTCGTGCAGTGAGTCGTGCAATGGTCTCAAATAAACTCAGCCCAATCCTCAAGCTGACTTTAAAATCACAACTGTCAAAGGAAAAACTGATGGAAACAATCACGTCAAACCGCCAGCCACCTGCATCAACTAAAAGATTTAAAATGAAATCTCGATTCAAGCAACAACTATTGTCTGGTTTATTGGCTTTAGCTTTTTCGCAACCAATTTGGGCTGGGTATGATGAGGGAAGAATAGCCTTTAAAAACAAGGATTATGCATTAGCCGTAAAGGAATGGACGTTATCAGCAAGGCAAGGCGATCAGCGCTCACAAAATGCACTTGGATTAATGTATAAAAGTGGACGAGGCGTTACAAAAGATCTTGAAAAAGCCGCTTATTGGTACACCAAAGCCGCAGAGCAAGGCAGTGGTGTTGCGCAATCTAATCTTGGAGAGATGTATGCTGATGGTAAAGGTGTTACTCAAGATTATAAAAAAGCTGCCTATTGGTACACCAAAGCCGCAGAGCAAGGGGATGTAAAAACGCAAAAGATTCTTGGATTAATGTATCTCGATGGGGAAGGTGTTACTCAAGATTATAAAAAAGCTGTCTATTGGTTTACCAAAGCCGCAGAGAAAGGGGATGCCAGTGCGCAAAATACTATTGGTGGCATGTATGCAGAAGGTTATGGCGTTACTCAAGATAGTAAAAAAGCCGTTGAGTGGTACATCAAAGCCGCAGAGCAAGGTAATGCCACGGCGCAAAACAATCTTGAGCTGATGTTTAAAGCTGGTCAATTTGACAAAAAAGCCTATGAAGAGGAGCGCATTGCCAAACAAAAAGCCTATGAAGAGGAGAAACAAAAAGCCGATGCGGAAAACAAAATTTTACTAGCAAAACAAGGCTATATTGACAACCAGGACGGCACCATTACCGACACCAAAACCAACCTCACCTGGATGCGCTGTAGCCTAGGCCAAACTTGGACAGGCAGCAGTTGTTCAGGGGAAGCTAAATCATTTGATGAATGGAAAACAGCCATCAATTGGGGAAAAAACACCACTTATGCTGGAAAATCGGATTGGCGTTTACCCACCGTTGAAGAATTGCATTCTTTAGTTTATTGCAGCTCTGGCCAGCAAAGAGAGTTCCGTATGGCTGACGATGGCAGAAATAGATTTGCTCATCAAGACGGTGAATGGCTAGATGGTCGCTGTGAAGGCAATTTTCAAGCACCGACTATCTTCAGCACGGCCTTCCCTAATACACCAAATGTTGGGGGATTAATCTCAGTATTTTATTTGACGGTTTCTTCATTTTTGGAGCGCAACAAGGAAAATGGTAGAGTAGTTTACCGCGCTTTAGTTTCTTTCGATAGTGGCGAACCCTATGAAATGATTTATGCATCGGATTATGTTTGGAAGTTTGTGCGTCTGGTGCGTGGCGGAGAGCAGCAATCATCTAAAACACCAAAAAAATAAGATCTTAGCGTCAGATTTAGAAAGATTAAATTTTATTCGAGTATACAAAAAAGATTATATTATTTATCTACTTGCATCAGTTCCAGATCTTTCTGGGAAATCTTTTACAGATCCAGATGGGAGCAAAGCTTACAGTAGTGAGTTACGATTATTAAAGATTTCGCCAACTGGTGAATTTGTTAATATTGTGATCGATACCTTTTTCCCACTATTGAGTGCACCACATAATAGTGGTGGTATGTACATTGATGGAACTAAAATTCATGTATTTGTCAATAGCAAAGAAAGTAACGCTACCTATGCAATGTCAGGTTATTCCTATTTCGTGGATTTAGAAAGTATGGCAGTTACGAATAAGTCTCAGCTTTTCTCTAACGCAAACTGGGGCTGGTTCCCTGTTATTCAACAAGATGGCCGGGTTAGCCACTTTAGTTTTGCCGGTTATTATAGTTATCTTGGGGTAAGTATTACCTGAAACAATGGTTACAGAATGGGTTAATAATCATGTAAACGCTTCTGGGGGATTGGTTCTACCAGATGAGGTGCGTGCGCTTGATGATGCGGCTAGATCTAAAATAATTGAAAAGATTGTTGAGTATGCGCACTAAAATTTGGAATAGAAATAATGGCTTAGAAAGACTGAAATTATCAGTGAGATGCACAATCAGTGGCAGATAATTTGAACAAATTAGTCATAGAATTGCTCAATTTGAATTCCCCCACTTGAATTCCCCCACTTGAATGCCGATGACACAAACTGTGTCCAATTATCCAAAACCACATAAAACAAGGAGTAAAAATGCAAGTAGCTTGCTATTCCATGCGTTCCTCGCCGCAATCAGGCATTTTTATCTCATTTTTGCCTCTCACCCGCTCGAACAAAGGTTCTTAAAGTTACGTGAAGCAAAAATTTTTTATCTTAAACGTGACTTAAAAATGTTCATAAAAGGATAATTTATTGCTATTGCTAATAAATTTATGTTGAAGTAGAATGCGAAATTTTAGATTATCCATAAGATTATAAGCAGTTTCCTAACTTAAGAAACGTAGCCGAAATTATGTCCTTGCGTTGTTATTATTTAACAATTTGTATCAGATAAAAAAGGAGAATTGTTGTGAAAAAATTACTGTTGTTATCTTTATTGGCGTTTCAAGTTGAAGCTAACCAAGAAATTATCGAGCCTTTACCAATGTTTGGCGTATCGTCAAGTGTTACACGTGATGCAGTAGACCTTAGTTATAGTAACCGCCAATTAACTTGCCCGAATCCTAAAGATATAAAGTTTGCTTCGAATGTAAATGTTCAAATTAACTTCGAAGAAGAAAAGTCAGGAAGCTTACTGGTATTAGGGTACGACTCTGCAGAAATACCTGCTTCCGCAATTGAAAAAATTGTATTTAATCAACAAAAATCTGTTGAAGTCGATTACAAACGCCTTGAAGGTGTACCTAACTTATATTATTTTATTTTTGATCAACAAGAATTTCAGTACTCTTGCGGTGCAATTTTATTATCCCAGTAAGGACTAAGTCATGTACTTAATCAAAGTTACGTTTCTCTTTTTTTTGTTTGTGCTTTTAGCTGGCTGTTCAGCACAAAGAGATAGTCTTCCAAAGATGTTAATGTACGAGCAACCTGTGATTGCTAAGTCTATTCAAAGTTCTAATATGGTGGATACTGCAGAAGGAATAGATATAAATTCTTCGGGTGAAGTTGTGGTTAAGGCTTCCGGCAGACCAATTTTGACACTTATAGATGAACTTGCATACAAGCGTCGTTTTAATTACACCATTGAAGGTCAAATTCCAGATACTCTCAGGCCAGAAATTGTTGATGCGAGCTGCAGAAAAAATAAATCTTATGAGGAATGCGGTAAGTGGATATTTAAAAATGAAGAAGACTTTTTCAGTACATTGATGATTTGGTTAAGTACGCCACAACTTTCAAAATCTCAAGTGCCTTTTGAAGTACTCCAAACAGCGGATGGATTTAAGTTTAGACCTAAGGATTCTAGTTTAAGGACGCAAGCTTTTAAAAAAGTATTCTTATTTAACCTCACCAGCATTGAAGCACAAGCACAGCTAAATACATTATTCCCTTCTTCCGATGACAAGCCATTAAAAATAGTTAGTATCCCTTCCCAGAATGCATTAGTTATCAACGAGCCTCTTGAATTGTTGGAAAGGATTGGTAATATTTTTTTATCGGTAGATGCTGATGCGCCCCAGGTACTTATAGAATCACGCGTATTTGAATATGATGAAGCATTGAATAGAAAAATTGGTACTGCTCTGCAATATGCAGAACAATCAAAAGACATGACGTATGGACTAAGTACAATATTTGGACAAAACTTAACTACTGAAATTGGTAATTTGCTTATTAATCAAACTGACACTGAGCGTAAACAAACCATCCTAGCCAGTTTAGCATTTGAAGCAGCAGATAGCGGCGTCAAGATTTTAGCTGAGCCTAGATTAATGGTAAAACCAGGCAAACAATCTTCTATTTATCTTAATTCTGTGAAGTATGTCTCACTTACGGGTATCCAAACTGTACAGCTAGAAAAAATTGAAACAGGTATTGAGTTTAAGGTAACCCCCACCATACTGAGTGAAAAATCTATTTTGCTAGAAATAGAAATAAAACAAAGTGAATTTTTACCCAATTCAGAGCCAGGTGTTTCACAAAACACAAATGAAAATAGGATTAATACATCCATTGTGGTTAATGATGGAGAATTAATTTCACTTGGCGGCATTTACTTAGATAAAGCTGATACTGGCTCCTATGGTTTACCTTATCTCAAAGATGCCCCAGGGTTAGGTTGGTTGTTTGGCAGCAGCTCCTCTACTAAAAGCCGGGGAGCAATTGAGTTTATGATTCGTCCTACGATTAAGAACATTAAGAAGCGAATTGAAGACAACCAAGAAAAAATGCTGGATTTTACGAAAGAAAGAGAAAAAGAAGAGGCAGAGTAATAATCATTCAGGCAATGACAGTAGGTCGTCTCATCTTTAAAGAACAGTAACTATCAAGAACACCGAATATCAAAGAGCAGCATATGAAGACATTCACTAAACTCCTATTCATTGGCCTTGTGGGCGTTTTTGCAACCACTCTGTCTGCTAAAGAAGAGGTCATTGGCTGTAACGATGTCATCAAAAAAGACCCTGTAGATAAAAATTTAGTTAAAAGCATCTGCTTTGCTGATGGTGAAAAAAATAAAGATAAAAAGTATGGAGACGCCTCTTGGTATTATCTTTTTGCTGAGGCGTTCGACCAAAGCATCGCTATGGCGAACAAATCCATCCTTGAGGACAAGGAATTTTTCGCTGCTTCAAACAGTGGGCATAGCACCCTCTTGAAGGGTGATATAGCAAAAGCCAAGGAGCACTACAGCTTGTTTCTCAAACACCTTAATGATGATGAAGCAATGCAAGAAGATTTTCAGTTGCTGCTTAAGCATTTTCCAGACAAAGCCACCTTGATACACCAAGGAATGGCTGTATGGAATCAAATGCTCCAGCCATACAGCGAAACAGCATCATTGAAGAAAAAGTACAAAGAGCAAAAGAAACAGAAAGATTACCAAGGCGCATTGGAGACATTAGCGCAACTATTAACGATTTCGAAAAATCTAGGGGAAGATAGTCTGGCTTTGTCTGATGTTTATGCTGGCTTTAGCAGTGTTTATGACGCGATGGATGATTATAACAAAGAGCTAAAATATCGCCTAAAACGACTCGAAATACAGGAAAAAGCGTTAGGTACTGAGCATCCCAATACATTAACCAGCATGAATAATCTCGCTGTTACCTACGGCGATCTGGGTCGTCATGCCGACGCTTTGGTGCTGAATGAAAAAGTACTGGCATTGCGTGAAAAGACTTTGGGTGCTGAGCATCCTGATACCCTAATCAGCATGAACAATCTCTCTTTTACCTATTACAATTTGGGTCGGTATGCCGATGCCTTGGTGCTATTCGAAAAAGTGCTGGCATTGCGTGAAAAGGTCTTGGGTTCTGAGCATCCTGATACGCTAAGCAGCATGAATAATCTCGCTGTTACCTATGGCGAGCTGGGTCGCTATGCCAATGCCTTGGTGCTTGAGGAAAAAGTACTGGCATTGCGTGAAAAGGTCTTGGGTTCTGAGCACGAAAAAACCCTAACCAGCATGAATAATCTCGCTGTTACCTACAGCAAGCTAGGTCGCCATGCAGATGCCTTGGTGCTTGAAGAAAAAATACTGGCATTGCGTGAAAAGGTCTTGGGTGCTGAGTATCCTGATACGCTAAGCAGCATGAATAATCTCGCTTCTACCTATGGCAAGTTGGGTCGCCATGCCGATGCCTTGGTGCTTCAGGAAAAAATACTGGCATTGCGTGAAAAGGTTTCTGGCGCAGAGCATCCCGATACCCTAACCAGCATGAATAATCTCGCTGTTACCTATCGTGATTTGGGTCGGTATGCAGATGCCTTGGTGCTATTCGAAAAAGTGCTGGCATTGTTTGAAAAGACTTTGGGTGTAGAGCATCCTGATACGCTAACTAGCATGAATAATCTCGCTTCTACCTATGGCAAGTTGGGTCGTCATGCCGATGCCTTGGTGCTGAATGAAAAAGTACTGGCATTGCGTGAAAAGACTTTGGGTGCTGAGCATCCTGACACCCTAACCAGCATGAATAATCTCGCTTATACCTACGGCGATCTGGGTCGTCATGCCGACGCTTTGGTGCTGAATGAAAAAGTACTGGCATTGCGTGAAAAGACTTTGGGTGCTGAGCATCCTGACACCCTAACCAGCATGAATAATCTCGCTTATACCTACGGCGATCTGGGTCGTCATGCCGATGCCTTAGTGCTTAAAGAAAAGGTATTGGCGTTGCGTGAAAAGGTCTTGGGTTCTGAGCACGAAAAAACCCTAACCAGCATGAAAAAACCCTAACCAGCATGAATAATCTCGCTTCTACCTACAGCAAGCTGGGTCGCCATGCCGATGCCTTGGTGCTTAAAGAAAAAGTATTGGCATTGCTTGAAAAGACTTTGGGTGCGGAGCATCCTGATACCCTAATCAGCATGAATAATCTGGCTGGCACCTACAGCGAGCTAGGTCGCCATGCCGATGCCTTGGTGCTTAAAGAAAAAGTATTGGCATTGTTTGAAAAGACTTTGGGTGCGGAGCATCCTGATACCCTAATCAGCATGAATAATCTGGCTGGCACCTACAGCGAGCTAGGTCGCCATGTCGATGCCTTGGCATTATTATCAAAGCGTAATGAAAGCTATGAGCATTGGTTTGCAGTGCAGCAAGGTCTGTTAACCCCAGAAGAACAACAACAGGTGTTAGAACAAAATCGTTCAACGTTGAATTATCATTTGCGCTTACTAGCCAAGCAAGATCAGGGGGATGAAGCCTTGGTATTAGCCGATCGCAATAAAGCCCGTTATTTATTTGCGCAATTATCGCAGCAAAATGCGCTGGATAAAGCCAATATCAGCGTTGCTGACCGTCAAGCTTATGACCAGCTTCGTCAAATGCTATTACAGGTCAATGAACGACTGGCTAAAGCAGAGCGTGACCAGACACCACTGGCAGAACTACAAAACAGCAACGCGATCTGTTACAACAACAAAGCCAACTCATTAAACGCCTGCAAGACACCTATCCTGTGTTTGCCCAATATTCTCGTCCGCAAACCCTAGACTTAGATCAAGCAACTTCTCTCATGCAACAGCATCTACCCAAGGGCAGTGTGGTCAGTTTTTGGCAAGATGGTGAACTCAACGACAGCTATCTCGCCTTTGTCATGAGTGCTGATGGCAAGGTGGTTACACAACGCATCAAAAAGGACAACTTAAAACGCAGCCTACAAGCCTATCGAGAAATCACCGCCTTTCATGGCAGCGTGATCGACTATATGAAAGAAACTCGAAAAACCCTTTGGCGCCATGCCGATGGCTCCTTTGAAGTTTCCGCCAGTATGCCAGCCCAGCTCACCTTCAAAGACCGCGTCATGCACATCGAATCACTACAAGCATACATCAGCGATAGCCTGCTCGGTCCTATCTGGTCAAACATAGCCGAAGCCAAAAGCCTGCTGATTTCACCTGATAGCGATTTAGCCCTCGTTGCCTTTGAAGCCTTAACCACGCCTAATGGCAAAAGACTGATTGAAGAAAAAGACATCAGCTACACGCCATCACTCTCTATCTGGATCAACACTCACCAGCGCCAAGCCAGCTACAACCAACAGCAACGTCTCAGCCTATTAGCCCTAGCTAATCCAGACTACAGTCAACAGCAAAGCGATCAAAAAGCAGCCAACAGCTCACTGCCGATGATCACGCAACGCGGGCAGACTGTACAAAGAGACCAACTTTTTTGGGTTGACCTGCCGGGCACAGAAATAGAAGCCAAGCGTATTGCCAGCATCTACCCCGACCTGACGCTCAAGACAGGCAAAGATGCCAGTAAACATTGGCTCGTTGAACAAAACCAAACGGGCACACTAAAACAATACAAACAACTGCACTTTGCTACCCATGGCTACCTTGACGACAGCGACCCCATGCAATCCTCGTTGGTACTCAGCTTTGATCAAGGCAAAGCACAAGCCTATCTCAGTGCACAGGACATTTACAAACTCGACTTACAAAGTGACCTGACCGTCTTGTCTGCCTGCAACACCGCCGCCAACGAAGCCAAAGCAGGCGTAGGCGTGGTGGGCTTACCCTTTGCGTTGTACATGGCAGGTAATCAAAGCACGCTAATGACGCTTTGGTCGGTGGATGACAAAGTCACTGCGGCTTACATGCAACGCTTTTACGAACTGGTGAAAGAAGGCGTTAAACCCGCACAAGCCAATAGCCAGGTCAAACGAGAGTTTATAACCCAAACCAAGTATGCGGGTGTGAATATCTGGGCGCCTTTTGTTTATTATGGGATTTGAGAGATGATAAGAAAAATAAGAATAACAACCAACAGATTGTTAATGTCAAAAATAGACACTACGGGTTTTATTTTATGCTTTATTTCTGATTAGTTTGTTCAACTGAAGATAAGTTAATGAAATCGAAACTTGTTCGATTATATTTTTTGCATAGACTCATTTTCTATGGGCGCTCTTTACATGGAAGATTCTTACGCAACCCATTACCATTCATTTTCAGGAATTGGTATAACTGGAGTCGATTAAGACAGGATTTTATCCAGAACTTGGCCATAGGCTTACTGTTGGCTGCCTTGGTTTCAATTCTTTTGGCGCTGTCCGTTCCCTTCGTAATTCAGATGAAGAATATGGCCTTAGAAGTAGGAATGAACTTATGGGCTGACAGACCAAGCAAGACACAATTTTTGTTTATTGATGTCGATGATGAAACCTATCGAAATGAATGGTGGGGTGGTGGAGAACCGAGAGTGAACCCACGGAAACCAATTACAGAGCTGTTAGAAAAGTTATTTGAAGCCGGCGTACCAATAGTGATGCTTGATTTCAATTTTGATACATTGACCGAATCTAGTGTATCCGAACTGGAAAAGACGCTGCATAAACAAGACGAAGCTTTCAGAGATAGGGTCAAAGTCATTCTTCAGAACCACCCTGATAGGCGTTTGCTCTACGTAAAGTCCTTCCAAAAACCCCTGCAAAGTAACACTTTTCAGGTATTGCGCCCCTCAGCTCTTGATGAGTTGGCGACCTACTTTCCAGAACAAGTTTTCCCGGTAGCACCTAACTTTGTGGTATCACCACAAGATAGACAAATACGATATTGGCGGCTTTGGGAGAGTGCCTGTCAGGTCCTCGATCCTAAGAAAGATGGCAAAGGTCGTTGGGTGGTGGTTCCTTCGCCACAACTCGTACTTTACGCATTAAGTCGATCATCTAACAAACCAGATCTGCCACCATGGGGCTTGGCTACCTCAAAGGAATTAATAACGGCAACCTGCGCGGTGGATAACTCACTGACTGCCGTCAGAGAACAGGGAGAAAATTCAGCCCGAGCAGATTATCAAGCTGGGCAATGGGTCTGGAAAACTTTTGGTGAATGCTACGAACAAGATTTGTTTAGCAGCGATCAGTGTGTAAATAACACTGAATTCAATAAAGATACGTCTCCATGGGCGGTTGATAGTTATTCTCGGGGAGAAAATCTAGGTAATCGAATTCTATATCGCTACAGTTATTCCGACATCATCCAAAGAGGAGATAATATAGACAAGATTGTACCGACTGTAATTTTCGAAAAAGCCCTCAACTTCAAAGATAAAAATTTAACTTTTGAGCCGATGCCATTCGTTGCTATTTTGGGGGCATCCTATGAGGATAGTAGAGATTGGCATCACACCCCGTTGGGAAAAATGCCAGGAATAATGATATTAGCAAATGCAATTGACACCATGCAAAACACTGGACTGTTGGTTCCGCCTAATCCATGGGTCAATGCAGTATTTGTTGTAATTATGTTAGTTTTAGTGAGTTTTCTATTTGCGGCACTTCCGCAATTTTGGGTATCTACCCTGTTGCTTGTTACTATTGCTATAGCACTTTACTCCTTTTCTCTATGGTTAGTACAAGAGCATGGTATTTGGTTGGACCTTACCATACCTATTATGGCTATCTATCTAAATATGCAGATTTTTCGTAGGCGTCAAGGTGTGCACGGTGTGTCCTCCTAGCTTCATTTTTTGGGTTGTATAGTGCAATAAAATAAATGTTGTATTGTGTGCGAGCATTCTGTTTTTTTACAGTTGACTTGGATGTTTTTGATTGTATATTGTTTGGAACGATTATGACAAACACTCAGAGACATCTTTTTGATTAGAACTGCATGGTATAAATTATTTCTTAAATGGGGGGATTCGATGATTGCATTTAATTTTGCTACTGCTTTGGTGATGAGCTTTTGTTGTTCATTCTATGTATTTGCGGCAGGCCACTCGGATTCAGCTGTCCTTAATAAAGTTGATCCTCCGGATGCCTTGCAGTCAGTTTTTGTAGAACGAAACAATATCAAAATTGAACCAATGCTTGGTATGGCTATTTTGGTTGGGGATAAAATTACTTTGGCAAGTAAAAGTGCAGCAGTACTTCTTGTTGCAAAAAACGGTCAAAGAAAATGGGTAAGATACCCAGAAAGCCCATACGTTTTTAGTATTGACTCTCCTAGTTTAGTGGATAGCTTCTTTAAAATTGCCAATACTTATGGATTGCTTCGTGATGTCATACCGAATGATGGGAAAATGGAGATAGCCCAAGCTTCAGTTAGAGGTATAGATACAACGGTGCAGAACTATGACGCAGGATGTGGCTGTGTTGATTGTCCTATCCTTATTCCAACAGTTACAGAACAGCCCTCGGTAAAGCTTGTAGCAGGAGAGCGAGCTTTAGCCCTTTATTGGGTTGGCGGCAAGTCTCCATATAAAGTTCGTCTTTTGAAAAATGAAAAAGTAATTCAGGAATTTGTTGGAATTAAAGATGTTTGTCACTTTTCGTTAACAAAGCACAATTGGCAACCAGGGGTTTATACGCTGGAATTATCAGATAAAAATGAAGCAAATAACTGGCAGGAAAAAACACTTACGTTTGTTGATGTAAGTGATTTACCATCTTTCCCAGATGCACTCAGTTCATCTGAACTTGATTTGGATGAGCGCACTCTTCTTCAAGCTGATTGGCTTGCTAGGCAAGGCGATGGTGAATGGCAATTAGAGGCCGTGCAAAGAGTATTCCCCTTGGTTGGTCGGCACAAACTAGCAGACGATTGGATGCATTATTGGGCTCGTGGTCAGTGGCCTTGAGTTTTTAAAAACGTCATGGCTACTTAGTTGTTCAGGAATTTGGAATAATCAGTAGATATCAAGAAAACCGAATATCAAAGAGCAGCATATGAAGACATTCACTAAACTCCTATTCATTGTCCTTGTGGGCATTTTTGCAACCACGCTTTATGTTCAAGAAGAGAGCGTGGGTTGCGCCGATGTCATCAAAAAAGACCCTGTAGATAAAAATTTAGTTAAAAGCATCTGCTTTGCTGATGGTGAAAAAAATAAAGATAAAAAGTATGGAGACGCCTCTTGGTATTATCTTTTTGCTGAGGCGTTCGACCAAAGCATCGCTATGGCGAACAAATCCATCCTTGAGGACAAGGAATTTTTCGCTGCTTCAAACAGTGGGCATAGCACCCTCTTGAAGGGTGATATAGCAAAAGCCAAGGAGCACTACAGCTTGTTTCTCAAACACCTTAATGATGATGAAGCAATGCAAGAAGATTTTCAGTTGCTGCTCAAGCATTTTCCCGAGAAAAAGGAGTTGATACTCAGCGGGCTAGAATTATGGAATAAACTTTACCAGCCATACAGCGAAACTGCATCATTGATGAAAAAATACAAAGAGCAAAAGAAACAGAAAGATTACCAAGGCGCATTGGAGACATTAGCGCAACTATTAACGATTTCGAAAAATCTAGGGGAAGATAGTCTGGCTTTGTCTGATGTTTATGCTGGCTTTAGCAGTGTTTATGACGCGATGGATGATTATAACAAAGAGCTAAAATATCGCCTAAAACGACTCGAAATACAGGAAAAAGCGTTAGGTGCTGAGCATTCTGATACCCTAACCAGCATGAACAATCTCGCCCACACCTACAGCGAGTTGGGTCGTCATGCCGATGCCTTGGTGCTATTCGAAAAAGTACTGGCATTGAGTGAAAAGACTTTGGGTGCAGAGCACGAAATAACCCTAACCAGCATGAGCAATCTTGCTTCTACCTATCGCGAGCTAGGTCGCCATGCCGATGCCTTGGTGCTTAAAGAAAAAGTATTGGCATTGCTTGAAAAGCTCTTGGGTGCTGAGCATCCTAGTACCTTAATCAGCATGAATAATCTGGCTGGCACCTATGGCGATCTAGGTCGCCATGCCGATGCCTTGGTGCTTAAAGAAAAAGTATTGGCATTGCTTGAAAAGCTCTTGGGTGCCGAGCATCCTGATACGCTAACCAGCATGAACAATCTCGCCCACACCTACAGCGAGTTGGGTCGTCATGCCGATGCCTTGGTGCTATTCGAAAAAGTACTGGCATTGAGTGAAAAGACTTTGGGTGCAGAGCACGAAATAACCCTAACCAGCATGAGCAATCTTGCTTCTACCTATGGCAAGTTGGGTCGTTATGCCGATGCCTTGGTGCTTGAGGAAAAAGTACTGGCATTGCGTGAAAAGACTTTGGGTTCAGAGCATCACGACACCCTAATCAGCATGGGCAATCTCGCTGGCACCTATGGCGAGCTAGGTCGCCATACCGATGCCTTGGTGCTATTCGAAAAAGTACTGGCATTGCGAGAAAAGGTCTTGGGTGCTGAGCATCCTGACACCCTAGGCAGCATGAATAATCTCGCTGTTACCTACAGCAAGCTAGGTCGCCATGCAGATGCCTTGGTGCTTGAGGAAAAAGTACTGGCATTGCGTGAAAAGGTCTTGGGTGCTGAGCATCCTGATACGCTAAGCAGCATGAATAATCTCGCTTCTACCTATGGCGAGCTGGGTCGCCATGCCGATGCCTTGGTGCTTCAGGAAAAAATACTGGCATTGCGTGAAAAGGTTTCTGGCGCAGAGCATCCTGATACGCTAAGCAGCATGAATAATCTCGCTGTTACCTATGGCAAGTTGGGTCGCCATGCCGATGCCTTGGTGCTATTCGAAAAAGTGCTGGCATTGTTTGAAAAGACTTTGGGTGTAGAGCATCCTGATACGCTAACTAGCATGAATAATCTCGCTTCTACCTATGGCAAGTTGGGTCGTCATGCCGATGCCTTGGTGCTGAATGAAAAAGTACTGGCATTGTTTGAAAAGACTTTGGGTGTAGAGCATCCCGATACCCTAACCAGCATGAATAATCTCGCTTCTACCTATGGCAAGTTGGGTCGTCATGCCGATGCCTTGGTGCTTCAGGAAAAAATACTGGCATTGTGTGAAAAGACTTTGGGTGTAGAGCATCCTGATACGCTAACTAGCATGAATAATCTCGCTTCTACCTATGGCAAGTTGGGTCGTCATGCCGATGCCTTGGTGCTGAATGAAAAAGTACTGGCATTGTTTGAAAAGACTTTGGGTGTAGAGCATCCCGATACCCTAACCAGCATGAATAATCTCGCTTCTACCTATGGCAAGTTGGGTCGTCATGCCGATGCCTTGGTGCTTCAGGAAAAAATACTGGCATTGTGTGAAAAGGTGTTGGGTGCCGAGCATCCTGATACCCTAATCAGCATGAATAATCTGGCTGGCACCTACAGCGAGCTAGGTCGCCATGCCGATGCCTTGGTGCTTAAGGAAAAAGTACTGGCATTGCATGAAAAGGTGTTGGGTGCCGAGCATCCTGATACGCTAACCAGCATGAACAATCTCGCTGTTACCTATCTTGATTTGGGTCGGTATGCTGATGCCATGGCATTATTATCAAAGCGTAATGAAAGCTATGAGCATTGGTTTGCAGTGCAGCAAGGTCTGTTAACCCCAGAAGAACAACAACAGGTGTTAGAACAAAATCGTTCAACGTTGAATTATCATTTGCGCTTACTAGCCAAGCAAGATCAGGGGGATGAAGCCTTGGTATTAGCCGATCGCAATAAAGCCCGTTATTTATTTGCGCAATTATCGCAGCAAAATGCGCTGGATAAAGCCAATATCAGCGTTGCTGACCGTCAAGCTTATGACCAGCTTCGTCAAATGCTATTACAGGTCAATGAACGACTGGCTAAAGCAGAGCGTGACCAGACACCACTGGCAGAACTACAAAAACAGCAACGCGATCTGTTACAACAACAAAGCCAACTCATTAAACGCCTGCAAGACACCTATCCTGTGTTTGCCCAATATTCTCGTCCGCAAACCCTAGACTTAGATCAAGCAACTTCTCTCATGCAACAGCATCTACCCAAGGGCAGTGTGGTCAGTTTTTGGCAAGATGGTGAACTCAACGACAGCTATCTCGCCTTTGTCATGAGTGCTGATGGCAAGGTGGTTACACAACGCATCAAAAAGGACAACTTAAAACGCAGCCTACAAGCCTATCGAGAAATCACCGCCTTTCATGGCAGCGTGATCGACTATATGAAAGAAACTCGAAAAACCCTTTGGCGCCATGCCGATGGCTCCTTTGAAGTTTCCGCCAGTATGCCAGCCCAGCTCACCTTCAAAGACCGCGTCATGCACATCGAATCACTACAAGCATACATCAGCGATAGCCTGCTCGGTCCTATCTGGTCAAACATAGCCGAAGCCAAAAGCCTGCTGATTTCACCTGATAGCGATTTAGCCCTCGTTGCCTTTGAAGCCTTAACCACGCCTAATGGCAAAAGACTGATTGAAGAAAAAGACATCAGCTACACGCCATCACTCTCTATCTGGATCAACACTCACCAGCGCCAAGCCAGCTACAACCAACAGCAACGTCTCAGCCTATTAGCCCTAGCTAATCCAGACTACAGTCAACAGCAAAGCGATCAAAAAGCAGCCAACAGCTCACTGCCGATGATCACGCAACGCGGGCAGACTGTACAAAGAGACCAACTTTTTTGGGTTGACCTGCCGGGCACAGAAATAGAAGCCAAGCGTATTGCCAGCATCTACCCCGACCTGACGCTCAAGACAGGCAAAGATGCCAGTAAACATTGGCTCGTTGAACAAAACCAAACGGGCACACTAAAACAATACAAACAACTGCACTTTGCTACCCATGGCTACCTTGACGACAGCGACCCCATGCAATCCTCGTTGGTACTCAGCTTTGATCAAGGCAAAGCACAAGCCTATCTCAGTGCACAGGACATTTACAAACTCGACTTACAAAGTGACCTGACCGTCTTGTCTGCCTGCAACACCGCCGCCAACGAAGCCAAAGCAGGCGTAGGCGTGGTGGGCTTACCCTTTGCGTTGTACATGGCAGGTAATCAAAGCACGCTAATGACGCTTTGGTCGGTGGATGACAAAGTCACTGCGGCTTACATGCAACGCTTTTACGAACTGGTGAAAGAAGGCGTTAAACCCGCACAAGCCAATAGCCAGGTCAAACGAGAGTTTATAACCCAAACCAAGTATGCGGGTGTGAATATCTGGGCGCCTTTTGTTTATTATGGGATTTGAGAGATGGTTGTGAGTCGATGATCATATTAAAGCTTCTACGCCAGTTTCTTTTATTGTTCACCACATGGTTGCTCAGCTTCGCTGCCACCGCTTGCGATTTGCACCAGCTACTCGACCAAAACGAGTATACTGCCATTAGCGAGTGTGTAGAGCAGGGCGCAGACCCCAATCAATTACGCAATGGTAATGCGATACTCAATCGCTATCAAACTTTTACGCTAACGGAAAAGTCGTTAAAGAATGAATCTATCCTGCGAATGGTTAATACCCTGATAGATGCGGGCGCAGAGGTGAATGCCAAAAACCAATCAGAATTTACGCCCTTTGAAAATTTGTTACGCAAAGGGGATTATCCCGCCACTCATTCGCTAGTGCTCAAAATGCTAAAAAATGGTGCGCCAATAAATACCATCGTGCCGCAATATTACAAGCCCAAAAAGCCTATTACACCTTTGCTTTGGTCGATTAAGTACCAGCAAAATGAAGCCTTCGATTGGCTGATTGACAATGGTGTTGATTTGACACTCAAACCCAATCCAAGAATCGGCTCTTTATTGGCTCATGCGCTCTATTATCAAAACCAACACGCCTTTTCTCGCTTGATAGCTTTAGGGCAAAGCTTTACAGAATCTGCGGATGAGGTATGGAAGTTAGCATTGCGTAGCCCTTACAACGAGGCAATGATTGAGCAGATTATTCGTAGCAATATTCGTCCTAGCACTGCATGGGCGAGTAGCAGTCATAACAGTGCTCTATTTGAAAACATTCATTTAATAGACAACGCGGGGCTGTTAATAAAAGTATTAGACTATCTTCAATTTCACGAACAGCAACCTTATAGTTTAATCGAGCGTACTTTGATTTATAACGCCAGATTGCGAAAAACGTTTGACCAACAACGACCCAATCGCCTGTTGATTATGCGCCACTGGATAAAAAGTGGTAGCAATGTTAACTGGTATCGCGAACCGAAAGATAATAGCCTATTGCAGTTAATGGCAGCACCCTATTATGTTGATTTAGAGGTCGCCAAACTGCTCATTAAAGCGGGTGCGTCTGTTAATCATGCTGATGTTGATGGTGATACGCCTTTGCATCAAATTGCGTTTAGCTTAGAAAAGCTCTACCAAGAAAAAGCCGCAATTACCGATACTAAACCACAAAACCGTTATACCAAAGAAAGTTATATTAACGAAATGCTGGCAATCGCTTATGGTACAAGCGCAAAAATTGACCCGCATATTATCAGCCAAAAACACATTGAAGAACTGCATGCTTATTATCAATTGCTCCAACAACATGGAGCAGATGATTCATTGAAAAATAAAGCAGGGCAAACACCCAAAGCGTTAATGTCGAAGTTTCCGAGATAAAAATATGTCAGACGAAACGAATAAAAATGAACCACCAACTGAACGCATTACAGAAATTAAAACAAAAGAAGATTTGATGCGTTTTCATCGAGAGTTCACAAGGAATTACATGCCAATGTCAAAGCCAAAAATAGTTTTGGGGCTTATTGCTTGGCTGATTATTTATGGCATTGGAAGTGTGTTATTTGTGTATATTCTGATTAGTGTGATTTTGGAGAAATCGTGGCAATGAAAAAATCAAGTTTGAAGACAATCACGTTAAAAAGAAATATTACCTTTGCCCTATTCGGTTTTATTATCATTTTAGCCCTGATATGGACTTTTAAGGCTGTTTGGAAGAATTATCCTTTGTCGGATAAAGACATGGCAACCTATATGCAACTAAGGGCCAAACTTTCAGAAAATCCAAAGAATTTCTATGAGAGATGTACATTTATGGATTGGGAGCATTACAGGCTTATACCCACTAATCTTAAAGAACTTAAAAATTTTTCTAACTTTCCAACCAATAGGCAAGAGTATTTAAAGCGTAAATTGGCTTATTTCAATGAGTCTGCCTATCACAACCCCCAAGTTTTTGAGCTATTAACAAGCATTACCGAACAGCAATTAGCACAAACACCAAGCAACGCAATCATCGAACCCGATGCCACGCATCGACAGATAACAGCGACCACGATTGCTATCATCCAACAGAAATTACCCTTGTATGAGCGGTTGGCAACATTATTGTTGGACTGGTACAGCGAAGAACCTATGCCAGAAATCACTTATGCCGACTTAGATGCCCTTGAAGAAGCTTATCAAACGTGTTTAGCGATTCGAACAATTAACCGCACACAAAAACAACCCAGTTATGCTTATATACTAGATGGCGGTAGTGGCAAAAAAGTTCCTTTTGATGGTTTTGAAAGAGATGTTTTTAAGAACCTGATTACTGAAGCACAAAATGAGAGCAATCCAGACTTGGCGAATCGCTACTTTCAAGCATTAATCACCTATCAGGTGATTCGATGGTCTGCTTTTGAAGAAAATCTTTTTAAGGATATAAGTGATTATCACGCCTTTCTTGTGCAACAACCTGAAATGGACATTGATAAAGAAATCGCAGATTTGAAAACACAGTTATTTAAAAACAACCGTGAGTATGGCGAGGAATATGAAGCATTCAAACAACGTTTATTAAGTGTGTTGTAATGCAAAAATTTAATGTTAATGGGGCGTGTGGCATTAGAGCCACTGGCCCAACGCCAGCCTCGACTTACTCGATTATTTATCAATCAGCTAAATCAACGAACCCAAGACTGGTTTAAACAAGAACTAATCGCAGCCAAACAACTCGCCGTGCAACAACCTGAAACCTTTATGGAGCAGTACAAAACGCTGCGCAAATGATAGAACGCACCAAAGGAAACTATGGAAAACCCCATCCAACAAAATGCGCAACTTATTCTACCCACCGTTACCAACCGTGAGCGGTTTTGGCAGTGGAAAAATATCAAGCCTTTAGCCTTCGGGTTGTTAAGGCTATTACCCGCCATTTTCTTTTTTGGGTTATGGATGAGTAATCAATTGGGCGTTTGGTTATCACCCGATGACAATCAAGATAAAACCGAGTGGTTGTGGTTTGCGATGACTTATCCTTTGCTGATAGGCTGGGCATTAGTAATGCTACGCTTATCGGATAAGTTTGCGAAACTGGGTTGGTTAATCCTCATGTTTTTAGGATTTGCGATGCCTTTAGCCCTAGTTACCCTGTTGCCTTTCGCATGGATGGCGGTCTTGGGCATGGTGTTGATATTGGTAGCGGTCAGCGTTATTTATTTACCCCGATCTTTGCAAGTCATTCAAGACAAATGGCATGGTGGTACTAGTCCGTACATTACAGCGCAGATGGTATCGACCACGCACTATTTTGAAGCTTTATCCATGAGGCCGCACTCAGATTTCCCCGTAGTTGTTGAAAACTTATTAGGGGATTTAAAAGAGATAACTCAAAGCATTAACAATTCAAAAAACAGACGTGACGCACGAGATTTTGAAAGTTTTTTAAATGATTTTGTACAGCACTTTTTACCTGTGTTTGCCGCTTTATCTTTTCGTGTGAAGACTAGCGAGCTACCCGACAATACCCGTTGGTTTATAGAAACCTATCATCCGGTTGATGACGATATTCAACGCAAACTCAATTGGGTAAAGCGTTATTTAGAAACAGCAACATTAGAGGGGATGTCTAGTAATTTGAGCATTATTTGGCTCAAAAGTGGGTTGCTTGCCTGTGATAAAAAAGGGAAGGTAGGAGTTGACCAGCTATTGGACTTTCACCTGACGCTTCTAAAGCGCCTGTTGGAACAGCCAGCCGAACTGCATACCGATGACATGGAATTAAGCGTGTATGCCTGTTTTAGACTTGCTGATGACACTGACATGAATCTGTTTCAGCAAAACAGTTTTGCATGGATGATTGAAACCATTGTTGCAAATAAAGACGAACGGCAACATGGCTATTTGGCGAATGCTAAATCACTCTACAAAAATGCGCTTCGTCACTTTGGCGAGCATTTAATGGGTATTCCCGAAGATAAAATTGACGACTATCGAGAAAGTCTAATGGAGCGAAACGAGCGAGTGCAAAATGCTTTGCAACAACTTTCTCCTGCCCAAGATGAGCACTATATGCATTCGCTTACATGGCTTTTGGCCGATATTAGCGAGCGGCCTGAGATTCAACTGAGATTAATTGTTCGCCACGCCTCTGATTTTGCTATGGCAATTGCTTTAGCGATTGCTGATGAAACCACACAGCAAGTTTTTTGGAAAGCTTGTGAGAAGATTGTCCATATTGATAAGTTACAAGCGCTTTACGACCAGTACAAAGAGGAAGCCAACGAACCAGATTTAGTCAAACAAGTCACAGCATTGCATCATTTAACCCGTATCGTCTTAGCGGTTGAGTCTTATGAAGAAGCCTTGACAGCTGTGGAAAGGGATGTTTTTGAGAGTAATTACATCAATGAGGTTGATCGTTACGAATACGACATAGAACAACGATTAAACCAAGCTTTGTATCAAAAAGTCAATGAAGTCCAACCTGCTTTTTGGCAGTGCTGGCTGAACTGCAACAGGATATTGAGCAACAACATCTGAATCTGGATGACTTTTTAGCACACCTTCGCCACAAGTTTGATGAGTTGGTTAACTGCTTTCAACAGACTAATCCGGAAGATGTCTTGTTGTGGTTTTTATCTATATCACCAAAAGACACGATAAAGGTTAGCCAAGAGAATGCAATCGCTCAGATTATCCATTGGCAAAGTGAATTTCGTTATGGCATTGTTGATGATGACCACCCTCGATTATTTTCAGCCATCAGCGCCATGACCTTACACCTGCTCACACGCTATCCTCTGGATGCGGAACTGACGCATGGCTGTTTAGTGACCAGCTTAGAAATAATGGCGTTGGAGGGTATAGATGTATTATCCATTAATTCGTATTTAAAACTGCTATTACCCGTGATAAAGAGCCGACTATTAAGGCTTATGCCCGAAACGGCAGAGACCTTGACTGATATTCTTCAAAGAAGCATAACGCACTATGCGTTGCTCGACAGTGAGCGGCTAACGCAAGAGAATAAAGAGATTTTGACTAAGTTAATAAAAGAGAATTAAGGAAAAAGTATGCAAATCACCTATCTTAACCAAAATTGAACTCTTATCTATACCGCAGACTTTAGAAAAGAGGGCGTTTACGAGGATTTTTGTTAATGTACTTAGGCATAAAAGATAAGCTTTTTAAATTAAAGGTTTGGCGGTTAGAAAAAACATGCAGTTTTGGGGCCGGCGTGCGGTACTATCGAAGCAAAATTGAAGATAAAAATCTACACTTTAATTTACAGAATCATTTTAGAGCCTGTTTTCGATCACTCCAAGATTTCTTGAATGACGAATGGAATGAACGGTTCGCCAGTTAAATCATGTTGTTCTTTACCAAGCCTGACTCGCAAGTTTAAATAAATTGTGTAGGGGAGGCCTGACTGATTGGTAAGCAAGCTTTTCTCAGCCTTAATTTTAGCGAGTATTATTTGTAGTAATTGCTTAGAAAAGTCAAAAGAAGAAAGATATTCGTCATTTTGAGTCTCATGTGTTGCAACAAAAGTGTAGGTGTTGCTGTTGAGTTTTGCATACTCCAAGAAAGGTACTTCACTGAAGAAGATATCTTGCGTTCTTGAGGCGCCTTCTGCTAAAAGTTTTAGGCCGTAATCGATGGTGTTCATTTTGATTTTCCTTGTTTTTAATTTTGGCTTGATTCAAGAAAATCATACAACTTGAAATTGTTTACCTTTTTTAAAGTGGTCTCAAATTTAGGTACTTTTGATTTTTTGATGAAAATATTACTTGAAACTGTGAAAGCTTAAAGTTGTACTTTAAGGTTTGGTAGGAGATCGGTTTTTTTAAAAGTCGTAAAATGCTGAAATTGCCGTCATTAAATAATAAAAGGAATGACACTTTCTGTCCTTATCATTCACCACTCGTATCTCAATTCTGGAATGGCTTCCTGTGTGAGAGTGAAAACTGGCTTGTTCATGAATTTGAAGCGGGTTTAAATTTAAATGCTTTTCCCAATAATGGACATCTTCTCGATTACGGTCCTCATCTGATTCAGTATTAGGTTTTTTTAAGTGAATTAGAATCTTAAACTTCAAGGCTAAACACCCAATGAGCTTTGTAAGCAAAAGTGCATTGTTCAAATCTGTGGTTAAAAGTCGGTAGTTTCTTTGTGAAGTAAGGGTTGTTATGTCATTAGATTCCGGGGTTAAGCATTGGGCAAAAACCTTGAGAGCATTTTTGATGTCTAAAGTTAATCCGCTCTTTTGAGATAAATCGTTACCATTAATCCCTTCCAATGTTGTTGCTAAACGATCAAACGCCAATCTTTCAGACCTATTAAGTCCCCTTAAACGATATTTAGGCATTTCCATGAAATAGTTCGCAGTTGCACGCACTTTTCTTGATAGATTTTCAAGATTCTCCAATTCCAATAAAGCTTGATAAGCCTGCATTTTTTGATGCCAATCTGCAGACAAGGTTTCTAGTTTAGGAGGCAATGTCAGGGGTTGCGTAACCTTAAACTGATAAGCTTGATGGCGTTTTAACTGAAGTTGAATTTTTTGTTTTAAACTTTCAGGAGCTGCATATTGGCAGGCATAAGCAATCATGCCAGCTTTCTTTTTACGAAGATAAGAGTCGTTAGTTTTGGAAAGGGTTGCCCAAAAACTTGAAGAAAAGCCGCGTGCTAATTTTTCTTGAAATAGCATATTCACTATATCTGCTGTATGAACGTAGTGTTCGAATGTCGTTTTAAAATTGGCATGGCCCATTTTGATGGCAATCCAAAAGGGGTATTTTTTACTTTTCAACGAGGTTGGTAAAAGAGCCAACTTTCGTTCTTGTGCTAATGCTAACCATTCGTGAGTTTTTGGAAAAGGTTGGAAGGTATCCTTTAACTCCAAATCAAGTTCGGCAATGCAGGCGGATAAAAAATGCCACGAGGCAAATGAGTGCCTTAAATGATGAAAGTTCAATGTCTGATCCTGAGCGGATTCATGCAAGAAGCTCATTAATTCTGTTTTAATGCCCTGAATAGGCGGAGTTTTAGAAAGGTCTGATGCTTTACCAAACAGATAAAGTCGTTCTTTCAGTTTTTGATGCTCTCGCATACCTGCTTTTTCGATTTGTTGAGTGATTTTGGAAAAACGCTCATTAATAACGGCTATTTCATCCGCAGTTAACAGGTTGGCCAGTTCTAAGCTTCGCTTTGCAGAGGTGGTTTTAAGTTCACGGTCATAACTCTCACGAATAACTAAAATGGGAGATGTTTTGCAATAGATATAGTCATTCACCTTGATCTTAAAAGCTTCAGTGGAACGCAGACCGCACTTAAAACCGAGTATGAGCATTAAATCCATCATGGCATAACGATTTTGCTGATGCGAATCCAGGGTGTCAGTTTGCAACTTTTTAAGGTGTGCTCTTACCATTTCATATTCATCAAAAGACACCAAGTTGCTGTTAACCGTCATATCCGTGAGTTTAGGGTCACCAAACACTTCTAACTTATTAAAAATAGGTGGTGCTTTTTTAGCTTTTTCAAGCCATACATTAAAGGCACGCAGATTGTACTGAATGGTATTTAGATTACGATCTGAAATTGCTTGATCAATCACCTCTAAAAATAGATTCGCTCGATCTTCCGATGACACGCCCAGTAAATCCCTTTCATGAAAAACAGCCAAAATATGACGGGCAACCGAGTCAAGCTTGCCTAGGATTTTAGTAGGACTGACATCAAAACGATTTTTACCAAGCAACACTTTTACTTGAGATAGCCCCCAGTCTAAGAGGTATTGTAAGTTGGGTGTTAAGCCAAAAATTTGCTGTGCCTCATTCAGAATTTGGGCATGAAGAATTTTTGGATCTACTTTGCGACTAGGGTGGTTAAAAACCTTGCGAACCAATGTGAGCCCATAACTACGATATTGCGATTTTTCACTGTTAACTTCTGGTTGATACTCATTGGGTATGGTCGTATTCATTGCAGAAAGAGCATAAAGTTTTTCTAAAACACTTGGCTTTAAGCTGTGCGACTTTAAGGTTCCAGTTGTGCTGTAAAGCAGAACTGGAGGAAGCGTATCTAAAAGTCCTTTTTCTGCGAATCGACAGATGCCGAATAAAGACGTTGGTAGCAAATGGCGCGGAATACCCAGTTGCTTCGTATAAGCTTCAAGTGCCTTAAGCAAGGCAGCAGCAAAAAGTTTATGGTTCGTTTTATTTGACGGGATGGTCTTTGATGAGCATTTATTCTCAAAGCGATTGCTCTTAACCTTTTTTTTAGCAAAGGCTGTAATCAAATCTTTAGGAATAAGACGATGAATTAAGAGCTCTGTAATGGGTGAAATAAACACGCGTCTGCTTGGATTAAAATCATCTACTGGCACATTGAAAAATAACCGTTGATTTTGATAGTGATAATTGCCCTCATCTGGAAGCTGTTTAACCAGCATGATTAGCTGCTTTTCATTAAGCACAAATGACTGAAAAAGAAGATCCGTGATGATAATGCCTAATTTAACGTCATCAGATAATTGATTGGCTTCCTGAAGCGCTTCACTGACAAAATTCAAATGAAGATTTTTTAGTTCGATGGCATACAAATAGTTTTGCCAGTCTTCTTGAGTGCCTAAAGGATTGCTGGGTCTAGGAATCTTTTTTAGGGTGTCAAAGAGTGGCAGGTGCCATAGGGCGCTGCTATTGCCAAAGTCTATCAAAACATTTATAAACTCCAGTATTTGGGTTGTTTGATTCAGATTTCTTGTACCATTGTCTAAAATCACCTTCTGAAATTGGTAAAAACTTGCAGGACTTAAGTTTTTATTGGGAACTTTTACTGGCGCTGAGCTTGATTCTTGATTAGGTCGAAGCGAAAGTGTCGTTTTTGCTTCTTTAACATGGGTGTAGATGCCCAATAAATACTGCGAAATCATTGCAATTGGAGGCGCTTCTTTATCTTCTTCTCGGCGTTGATACTTGCCATTGACAGCGATATCTAAAAGCAGTTTTTTAGCAGTGGTCGCCGCGCAATAATAATCTGAGCTGGCAGCCATTTGTTGCGACCAAAAGGCGTGAATGACTAATTTTTTTTTGAGGGTATCTATATTTGATGAGTGCATATTTTAACTATTGGAATGACGTTGAGTTGTATCGGGGCATTCAGTATTAGTCTTATCGCTAACCTGCTTGGAATTCGGTTTAAATGGTAGTGAAATCTTGAAGTCACCGTATACCTTATATAGTTCAGCTTTTATGGTTTTGCGGTAGTCTTGAGGATCAAATATAGAGTTATGATTCCACGATTCAGTTCCAAAGTGTCTATGCCCCATAAATTCATCAATATACTCTGGGTTGACTCCGCGCTCTAAAAGCGCCGAGCGCAAAAAATGACGATTGGCATTTGGAGCTAGCTGCAAAAATAATGGGCTTTTGAATTGCTCAGTTCCTTCATAAAATTTAAGAGCGGCTTTACGTGTATAAGGAATAAACTTTACTTTTGGGCGCTTTCCCGCTTTTAATTTGAGTTCAGGGCTGATCAAAAAATAACCCGGAAAATTCCTGTTTGGTGCAAGCAGTCCTCGCCATTTAAATTCTGGTTGCAGTTTCTCGGCAAAAAAGTCAGACCATTTGGCGAGTTTTTTCCGTCTAAAAACATCCATTAAGCTGAGGATGTAGTCCTCAAATTGCCTGAGCGTTTCTTCAACAGGTTTTAAGACGGGAATGATGCGAGTGTTGTAGCCATTCTGAATGATTTTGTCTGCAATAGCGCAAAATCCTTCATGATCAATTGATTGAAGGCCAATATAAGGGTTGGTAACATTACGAATGGCGTTAAAGTACGAGCAGTAAGTTTCTACAAATAGCATGACAAGATTTAGGGTTTCTATCAGTTCTTCAGTAGAAAGCTTTATGGAATCTTGCCCAACCCTAGTTGCTAAAAAGCTTGAAAGGTGATTTAGTTCCTTTTGCACAATTGATTTAATGGGTCTGATTGGATTGCCATAACCAATAAAGAGATTGGGTGAATTTTTTTGGGGTAGTTCAATGGCTTCTTTAAATATGACTTTGATGCCTTTTTGGTAGTCTTCAAAAAGCTTTAGGTTTGCGAGAGTTGTGTAGTGAAGTTGTGTAGCGCCAATCACTCTAGGGTTTCCGGATAGCACTGCTAGGGTCCAAAAGTCGCCATTAGAAACCTTAAAGAAAATATTTTGGATGGCTTGTTGTAAAAACTCCGCAGTTAATCTAGCGTCCAAATTGAAACTATTGAGACACGATTTTAAGTGCTGATCAGTCGTATGAATACTATATTCAATTAAAGCGCCATTGATTTCTTCATATTGAGCTTTAGCGCTGGTCCAAATATTGGTGGCTTTTAAAAGTATGGCTTGTATTCTTGGGGGTAGGTTGAGGCAGATAAAGTCATCGGTTCGATAGTTTTGTCCACGGTTTTCATCAAGTCCACTTAGGTATTTGTATGTTAAGGGTAGGTAAACTTGCGTGCAATCCGCTTTCAAGTTGATCGTTTTATTAATTAACGCGGTTTCATTTGAAATTAATCGAATGCGATAATTTTTATTGAAACTGTTTCCGGTACAAAGACTAAGCGAAATTTGAATAACTGCAGAGCAGTTATTAAGGATGGATTGTTTTTCTAATTTGAGTTTATTAGTAAAGGCTTCTAATGTGTAGAAATTCAGACTTCATCTGACAGTTCCCCGTTTTTTATGAGTGTCTGTCAGTTTAAGTTTAAGCTACGAACTTTTCAGCCCATATCTTTTTGCCATCTTCCAATGTTTCCATTGGTGTTCTTCCACAACACATTTTACCTTGATGAGTTCTGTGATGGTTGTAAAAATGAATCCACTCATCCAGGTCCGTTTGAAGTTGTTCAATTGATGTGTAAATCTTTTTGCGGAAAGTGATTTGGTAAAACTCCTGCAAAATGGTTTTGTGAAAGCGCTCACAAATGCCATTGGTTTGCGGTGATTTGACTTTGGTTTTAGTGTGCTCAATATCATTTAGCGCCAAGTATAATTGATAATCGTGCTGCTCCGCTTTACCACAATACTCAGTGCCACGGTCAGTCAGGATTCTGAGCATGGGCAGTTCGTGTTGCTCAAAAAATGGTAGCACTCGATCATTAAGGGTATCTGCCGCTGTTATCGGTGTTTTGGTGGCATAAAGCTTAGCAAACGCTACTTTTGAGTAGGTATCGACAAAGGTTTGTTGATAGATTCTGCCAACACCTTTTAAGGTGCCAACATAGAAGGTATCTTGCGAACCCAAGTACCCTGGATGGGCAGTATCAATTTCACCGCTGACTTCATCGTCATGCTTTTTCTTTTCAAGGGCTACGACCTGCGCTTCGGTCAGAATAATGCCGTCGTTGGCAACCTTGTCTTCTAAAGCTTTTAAACGGTCTTTGAAGTTAGCCAGTTCATTTCTGATCCAGATACTGCGCACGCCACTAGATGAAACGAATATACCGAGTTTTCTGAGTTCATTGCTTGCTCTAAGTTGACCGTAAGCAGGATAGTCAATCGCATATTGAATAACGGCTTGTTCAGTTACTTCATCTACTCGGTTTTTAAGGTTGGGTTTCCGGCGGGTTTTATCGATTAGAGCATCAACACCACCGTCATCAACGGCAGCTTTATAACGATAGAAAGTATCTCGAGATAAGCCCATTACTTTGCAGGCTTTTGAAACATTGCCAAGTTCTTCTGCAAGATTGAGTAATCCGACTTTATGTTTGATGATTTTTTGATTAGTATTAATCATGTGAGTTTCCTTTGTTTTGATTTTGATTAGACACCTAATATCAAAACGGGAAACTTGCTCTTTTTCAAGAGCAGTGTCAGATGAAGTCGTGACTTTTACAGATAAAGGTAATCACGCTTCCTAACCTTACAAGCGCCATTGAATTTCTTTTAACCCCCATTTCTTCCACCTGCCACTTCAAAAGTGGCGGGACATTTTTAGAATTCGTTTTGGTTTAGGTTTTAAAACTTCTTTAATCTAATGCATTGATTGCTTCTAAGGCTTCTTCAAACTCATAGTCTAAAACAGAGTTGGAGACCTTACGAAGTGTGGCTTCCATAGATGTGCCTTTCACTAGCGGTAGGAGCTCTTCTACCACATCAGAAGCTTCAGCATCATCATCTTCCAATAGCATTTTAAGTTTTTCTAATAATGGTTCTATTAGGGACGGATCAACTACGGTATTGTTTTCTTGAACTTCAACAGCTTCATCACCAACACCTTTTAATCCATCAATCACTGGAGAGAGTTCTTCTAGTGTTTTTTGCAGTAATGTATTAATCACGAGCGAATCAGCTTCATTTTTGCATGCTTCTTCCAGTTCCGCTGCTGCTGCTTGAACGCTTAAAGCACCAATATTTCCAGCAACGCCTTTTAAGGTATGTGCAGCTCTAGTTGCTGCAGTTGGATCAGCATCTTGTTGTGCGGCCTTGAACTTGTCCTCAAAATTGGCTTGTGCATCTCTAAACTTAACCAAGAGTTTGGTGTATAGCTTGATATTTTGCATTGAAATAGCAAGCCCTTTATTGGTATCGATACCTGGTAGGTCGTTTATTGAGCCTTGGGGGGCTGAAATTTTAGACGTTTCTGGGGTCACTAACTCCTTAGGATTTGCAGGTGTTACCCATTGAGCAATCGTCGCAAACATGGCCTCTACGTTTAAAGGTTTAGAAATATGATCATTCATTCCAGCTTCAATGACTTTTTCTTTATCACCAACCATGGCATTAGCCGTCATTGCAATAATAGGCAATTTTGTAAATACGGCATTTTTTCTGATTTCCCTAGTGGCGGTGTAACCATCCATCACGGGCATTTGGCAGTCCATCAAAATACCATCAAAATCGTGTATTTCAGTCAGACGATCAAGTGCTTCTTGGCCATTTTCAGCTAAGGTAACTTCAATACCAGCTTGTCTGAGCAACTCTAGTGCAAGTTCTTGGTTCATTTCGTTGTCTTCAACCAGTAAAATTTTAGCACCAGCTAGTTTTTTCATCGTTTCTTGTGCAGTATCTTGGCGCTTAACTTCTGCAGTCCCTATTTCAACGCCTTTGCCTAAAGCTTCACCAATTGCTTCAAGCAATGATGAAGGTGTAACGGGTTTTGCCAGTACGGATTGAATGTGAACGCTTTGGTGCTCGGCCTCGCTCATAGCATCTTCTCGGCCATAAGCGGTGACCATAATGACGGCAGGAGTATGACTGTTTCCAATTTTTTGCATCTCGTGAACACATTCAATACCGTTCATAATCGGCATTTGCCAGTCCATAAGAACGAGGTCGTATGGAATCGATTTTTTATCTGAGTCTTCAATGGATTTAAGTGCCTGTTGCCCATTAAAGGCAACATCCACCTCAAGTCCAAAGCTGAGAGCCATGGTTGACAGTATTTCTCTGGCACTGGCATTGTCGTCAACCACTAAAACACGCAATCCTTTAAGTTCATCTGCTTTGTATGCTCGGCGCGCTTGTGGATTTTTCTGTAAACCAAATTTGGCGGTAAAGTTGAAGGTAGCACCTTCTCCTGCCTCTGATTCAACCCAAATCTTGCCTCCCATCATTTCTACAAGTTGTTTAGAAATCGCTAGACCTAAACCGGTTCCACCATATTTTCGGGTGGTAGAAGTATCGGCTTGAGAAAAGCTTTGGAAGAGCTTGGATTGTTGTTCTGGAGTTAAGCCAATGCCAGAATCTTTGACCCAAAAGTGGAGTTCTACCTGATCTTGAGAGCGACTGACTTCTTCAACACCAATAACGATTTCACCTTCATCGGTAAATTTAACAGCATTATTGCCTAGGTTAATGATAATTTGTCCAAGTCGTAATGAGTCACCAATCAAAGCTGTTGGGATATTTGTGTTAGCATTAAACAATAACTCTAGTCCCTTATCATCTGCTTTCATACCAACCAGACTGGCTAAGTTATCAAAGACATCCTCTAGTCTAAAATCGACTTTTTCAATGTCTAACTTACCTGCTTCGATTTTACTGAAATCGAGGATATCATTGATAATACCTAACAGGGAGTCGGCGGCACGATTAACTTTGTCTATGTAATTTCGTTGTTTTGAAGTTAAATCCGTTTGTAATGCAAGATGTGACATACCGATAATGGCATTCATTGGCGTGCGAATTTCATGCGACATATTCGCCAAAAAGTCAGATTTTGCCTTGGTTGCATTCTCTGCTGCTCGACGTGCATCTACCAGCGGGGTAATATCTGTGTAGGTACCAACAACGCCGCCCGGAGAATCATCCGCTTTTTTAAATGCTTTAACATAACGAATCGTGTCATGAAGTTGGCCGTCTGAAAAAGGAATTTGAATCTCTTTTTTGAACTCTCCTCCTGTTGCAATCACATCTTCATCCTCAGCTTGAAGGGTAATTCGTTCTTGCTCGGGTAAATAGTCTAAATCTAGTACTCTTTTACCTATGAGTGCTTTTGGATCAACATTAAATGTTTGGGCATAAGCATGATTAACACCCAAAAAGCGTGACTTATGATCTTTATAAAAAACAGGATAAGGAATCGTATCCAATAAAGCTTGTAAGAAAGTTGAATGCTCTTTCAACGCCTGTTCTTGTTGTTTGCGTTCAGTGATATCAAGTACCCAGCCCAGAATGCCTTTTTCATTGTTGTATTTAACAGGCAAGAAAGACACAAGCATATCTCGGATTTCTTTATTATGGGTGTACATTTGTAGTTCGTAATTATCTACACGACCATTTTCGTCAAGTCTTTGCAACATTGCATCGCGCTCTTCTAGATTCACATAAATGTCTGGTGCTTTCTCACCGGTGTGAATATTAAACATCTCAACAAATTTAGGGTTGGTAAAGTGAAAAATGCTATTCGCTGTAAATGCGACTCCAACGGGGCTGGTGTCTAAAATCATTTGCAATTGTTCGCGTTCAGCAAGAATGGCTTGTTGCATAGCTTTACGTTCAGTGATATCTCTAAATACCACCACTGTTCCAACCAGATCATTTCCTTTGTACATAGGCATTGTTGAATATTCAACAGGAAGAGAAGTGCCATCTTTGCACCACAGTACTTCATCATCAACGGTGCGAGCCTGTCCGTCTTTGGTAGTTAGATACATTGAACAGCTTTCTTTAGGGAAATGATTACCATTAGGGTAAGTATGATGAACTAAATCATGCATAGATTTATTAAGTAGTTCATCCAACTCATATCCAAGGAGTTTTGGTGCTGCTGGGTTCGCAAAGGTCATTTTGCCTTGTGTATCCAGACCTACGATGCCATCACCTACGGCAGAAAGAACTAAGCGACTACGCTCCTCTAATTGTGCAATTTCATCTTGCGCCTTTTTCATGGCATCTATGTCAAGGTTAACTCCGTCAAACTTAATGGGTTTGCCATCTTGATCATATTTAGAGATACGTCCAATTGCGGTTGACCACATGTAATTGCCATCCGCTTTTTTCATTCGATAAGTTACATCATAAATAGGGATTTCTCCGTTGATATGACCTATCAGTGCTTTATTAGTATGTTCAACATCGTCAGGGTGAAGCAATTGATTCCAAAATGCTAAACCACCTTTAAAGGGTTTAAACATGTCGCCTTCAGAATCTTCTTTGAGTACGTCTTGAGGATCATAGCCAAGCATTTTAACAAACACATCATTCACTAAAAGATCACCTACTTGAGGATTGAAATTCCAAAATCCGAGATTGGCATTTTCAGAAACATAACTCATTAAGTCGGTATTTTGTTTTAAAGCAGCAGTTCTTTCTTGAACTTTTTCTTCTAATGAATGTGTAAGTTCTTCAACTTCTTTTTTTGCGGTAATGTCATGGCGAATCGATTTGAAACCAACGATATTTTGATTTATGTCAAACTCTGGAGAAACAATTGCTTCTGTCCAATAGAAACCGCCATCTTTTTTTCGGTTTTTGATTTCGCCTCGCCACTCTTTACCCGATTGAATCGTATTCCACAAGTCGGCAAACGTTTCACGCGGCATGTCAGGGTGTCTTAAAATATTGTGGGGTTTATTAAGCAATTCTTCTTTTGAGTAACCGCTAATTTGGCAAAGCGCTTCCGTCACATAAGTGATGGTTCCTCGGATATCAGAGCGAGATGCTATGACATTATGGTCAAAAGAATCTACAAGCGATTGAAGCTCACTGGTCTTTTCTTTGACAAGATTGCGTAGTCTGTAGTTATAAAATGAGAAAACTAACATCAAGAAAAGTACTGCTACTAGAATTTTCCAGATGAGCGAATAATCAATTTCTGTTTCAAAAGATAACCAAGTCTTATCTAATGTCGCGAGTTCTTCGTGAGTAACCGCATCCATTGCTTTGTTCAGAATTGAAACTAAAACAGCATTTTTTTCCACTACACCAAAATGAAGCGAATAATCCAATCCTAACTCCTCAGCATTGAACTCATTAATAGCCTTCATATTGGGTATGTTAAATTCTTTAATTAAGTAATTAGCTACGCCCAACTCCAATACAGCAGCCTCCGATTTATTAAAGGCAACATCTTTTAAAGCTTCGGTATAGGTATTGGTCAAGCGCAACTTAATGTTAGGATATTTTTTTATCAATGCATCTGCAGTCGTG
The DNA here is from genome assembly GCF_011398155.1 of Thiosulfativibrio zosterae. NCBI lineage: Bacteria > Pseudomonadati > Pseudomonadota > Gammaproteobacteria > Thiotrichales > Piscirickettsiaceae > Thiosulfativibrio > Thiosulfativibrio zosterae. The sequence goes on along the minus strand of NZ_AP021888.1, from coordinate 2,503,302 downwards.
TCACCTCTAGGGATGCTAATAACGAGTTTTGATATATCAGACGTGTTTTTAAGGTTAGTGCTTTTTGTGTTGATATAGAGTGCGGCGGTTACTTTTTTATATGGCTCTGAATAAACCACGTTTTTTCGAACATTGTTTTTGAAAATGGTGTGAACAATATCAATTTGGCCATCTTGAAGTTTCGAAACAAGGTTATTCCAATTGTCTTGTTCATAATGAACCTTCACCCCTATTTTTTCGGCTAACAGGTTCATGTAGTCAACAGAATATCCCTTTGACTCGCCATCCTCAATAAAATCCCAGGGAGCATAGTCTGGTTCACTACTTACATTAAGAACTGGGTGAGCATCAAGCCAAACTTTTTCTTCATTGGTCAATGTAATGAGATTTTTAGAGGTAGCCTCTTTTGCAAAAGAGGTGCTGTATGGGATGAGTAGTAGCAATAGGATTTGTAGATATCTAGACATTTTAGCGAGCCCTCAATTCTTTAGAATCTCATATTTCAATTGTGAAAGTCATCATAATTTAAAGGCTTTAAAAAGCAAACCCATTTAATTTTTTATTGAGGGGATCTAGTGGTAAGGCCTAGAAACACTAGACACTTTTTATGGTAAAAATTACATTAATCATAAAAAGAAAAAATTATGGCTAAATGCATCCTTTATTCAGAAGAAGAGTTCCTGAGAAGTAGAAATCTTGTTTTCTAGATAGTCTTTTAGTTTTAGATCATAGTCTTGTACAAATACTCAAGAAAAAGAAAAAGTGACCTCCTTGGTTAAAGTTGGTTGTGATGAACGACTTGCGAGTTGTCCAAAACCGATGCTATCAATGAAATCATCTGTGTCTAAAGAAGTAGCGGATGCAATGATAGCTTCGCAAACTTACCGATCAAATAATGCCTGTCAAAAAGCAGAGCTTACTTTTGACTTTTGGCGATATGCTTGGATGACCAAAAAAGTTGATCTTTATCTTGCACAATATGCACCTGATTTTGCATCCGAAAACATGTCTCATGCAGCATGGAAGGCTCTCAGAGCTGAAAGGATTAATGCGCCGAAAGGTTATATTTGGATAGGCGCAGAAAACAAGACCTGGTCAAACAACGCTAAGCAATACCAGGTGACATTCAAACAAAACTATAAAAGCAATCTTTACCAAGATACAGTCATCAAAACCTTAGTGTTTGAAGATATCGGAGGCAAGTGTTTAATTACAAAAGAGTTAGTGATTAGCTCTTAAAGTTGAGATACATCAAACCATAAAACCTGTTGGGTTTTTACCCCAGTTTTACAGCCACGGTCAATAACTTTAATGCCCATGCCTTGTTTATAAAGTAAATTGATTGTCACAGGCATCTTCTGAGTCAACATAATTATGCGGTCCAAAAGACCGCTATGATACTCAAGGGTTCAATTTTCAGTTGCCGTTAGGGGGGATTTTTACACTGCCAATGACATCATAAAAACATCAATTGTCGCTTAAATCCAATTGCTCAGGTAGTACACCAATCGCTTTAGCATAGGATTTTAAGGTGCTTAGAGAAGGCTCATGCTTACCAGATTCAATTCTAGCCACGGCTGATTGAGCAATGCCCATGGCTTGCGCTACCTGTGCTTGTGTTAGTTTTTTATAGGTACGCCAAGCTTTAAAAATGGTCATTTCTTCGTCAATCATTAAAGAAACCACGGCATGGGGTACAATCGCATCACCTTGGCGAGACTTAATGCTATTCATATAGTCTTCATAAGGAATCACCACAAAAGCTGGTTGCCCACCTTGGTGAATGACTTGTACATTAGTAAGTGCGTTCATCTCGTTTTTTTACCTCCTCTACCGTAACAATATTTACGACACCGTTAACAGAATAATTAAACAAGACTCGATAATGACCTACCCGTAAACGTTAATCATAATCATGATTCTTTAGTTTTTTAACGTTGCGTGAATTTGAAAAGTCAGCCAATTCTTGTTCGACAGCATCTTTAATATGTTGTTTGATTGGCTAAACACCTATCTTCAGCAGTTGCTTAATTGCTTTAGTTGTCCAGTTTATTTCATTCATGCTTGATTATACAAAAATAATAACAATATAACATTGTGATTGCGTTAAAATTACGCATTGTTAAATACCTGTATAACATTAAACCTGAACAAACTAGTTTTCTAGGCATTGAGTATCTCTAACACTTTTGAGCCAGTTTTTAATGTCATTAAATGATTTTGGTTTGCTGAAAAAGTAGCCTTGAACAAATTCACAGCCTAATGACATTAAAATATCTCTTTGAACTTCACTTTCAACGCCTTCAGCGAAAGGCGTTAAATCCATTTTTTTAGCTAAAAACATAACAATTTCAGTGATTAATCTGGAATTCTGGGTTTCTGATATGTCATCAATAAATGCTTTATCAATTTTGATTTTATCGATGGGCAAATTAGAAAGATGTGTTAATGAAGAGTAACCTTTTCCAAAATCATCAATGGCAACTTTACATCCAATACTCTTTAAATTATTCAAAACGTCAATCCAGCTTTTTGTATCATTCATAATCACAGATTCTGTAATTTCTAACTCAATTTTTGTGGGTTCAAAAAGGGTTTTTCCTAATGAGTCCTTAACAAATTCAACAAAATTCCCTCGTTCTATTTGAACGCCTGAAACATTTATTGAGAGATATCCATTAAAAAGATTCTCATCTATGAGCGTTTGTACTTGTTGGCAAGACCGATGAAATACAAACTCACCTAAGGGAATGATTAAACGCAATTCTTCTGCGATGGGAATGAAGTCGTCTGGATTAATCAGTCCTTTTGTTGGATGATTCCATCGGATTAATGCTTCTAGTCCAACGACTTCATTCGTATTTATATTTACTTGTGGCTGATAATATACTTCGAACTGTTCCTCATTAATGGCATTCATCATCTCTCTTTCAGTTTCAAGTCGCTTAAAAATTTCCAGAGTCATATTTGGTTCGTATGTTTTATAAAAATTTTTGCCATTTCTTTTTGCATGATACATGGCTATATCTGCATTTTTGATAAGGTCGCCGGGAGTCTTACCATCATCTGGAAATTTGCTGATGCCTAAGCTGCAAGTTACTAAAAATTTTAATTCATCAATTTCAATCATTTTTTTAAATTGTAAGATTATCTTTTTCGCAAGGCTTTCTATTTGCTGATCTGTAGACACATTAAAAGCAATCAGTACAAACTCATCTCCGGCAAGGCGCCCTAAAATATCGCCTGGGTAGATAACTTCTTTTATACGCTGGCTGAAAGCCAATAAAACAGAATCTCCAACTTTATGACCATAGCTATCATTAATATTTTTAAAATTATCAATATCAAAGAAAATGACTGTAAAACCTTCTTGTTTTTTTTCAAAATCTAAAATACTGTCATTCAAATAGTGGATTAACAATTTTCGATTGGGTAATTCTGTAAGGGCATCATGATGTGATATGAAATGTAAAATCTTTTCAGATTCTATAAGTTCTTTCTCTCGGTTCTTTTGAATTGTAATATCTATTAACTGAACTAAGACATGGCTAGGTTTACAATCTTGGGAAAGAGATAATGAAGATATTGAAACTTTTAATGTTCTTTGCTTAAGATTTTTATCCAATATATTAATTTCTTGAACCGTCTTATTAGGCTTCGCTCGTGTCAATCGAATGTAACTTTGAAAATGAATCTTAAAGAAACAAAGATAATCTTCTTCGGTTAAAAAGTCTTTGAAAAGGCTAAAATCTTTTTTATGAAAATAACCAGATTGGCAGGCAAATAGAGAGTTGAATGCGTTATTCGTAAACTCAATTGAATGGTTTTTTAGATTTAGAACGTAAAAAGCGACTGAGGTTTGACTGACTATTTCATCAAGAAGCTTATGGTAAGCCTTATCAAAATCCGAATTAAGATTATTGTTGCCAAAATAAGTCATAACTTTAATAACCTTTAAATTTCTAAATGGTAATTATTTAAAAAATATATAATAGAAAACATAAAAAACCAGGAGCCTTAAAAAATTAAATTTATGTGTTAATTCAATAAGCTGTAATGAATTTTGATTATAATATAATCTTCGCATTTAAGTTTTTTAATTTTCATTAGTAAGTCATGGTCTTTTGAAATTTTGTTCGTTTGATAAGGTTTTAATGCCATGCAAAAACGATTTAATTTTATTAGCTGTATATCAAAAAGTACTTAACGGAAAGTTGTTGATGCGCCAACGGTAACTATGTAAAGCTAAGAGTTAATTGTTTGCATGAAGAAAATCACAATTGCAATTAAAGATAACCAAGATATGGTATTCGTAAGAACAGGCTTGAAAACCAGCCATCAATTTCACTAAGCAGCATTAACATATTATAATGTGAGATACTTAATCATTAAGTAGTGTAAGCATTAATTTGGAAAGGCGATGGAAGATCATAAGTCTCGTTTAGAAGGTTTTATCATAGCAGGGCTATTAGCAACTATAGTGTGGGCTCCGCTTCCATTAGGCAGTAATCGCGACTGGTCGGCGGCTTTACTGATAATTTTGATTAGTTTCCTAGCCCTGTTGTGGGGTTATCATTTATTTAGAAGCCCAGATTCAGATAAAAAACTGAAACTACCAGGTCTAGCAATGTTAGGTTTATTGTCATTGACCCAGCTATGGGTATCTATTCAATGGTTGTTTGGGTTAACAGCTAATCCTGGCGCAAGCTTTCAATATTTCATGCTAGGCATTGGTTACACATTTCTGTTTTTAATGATGATAAGTCTATTCAATACTCGTAAGAGATTAACGCTGTTGCTCGGTGTTTTAGTTGCGAGTGGCGCATTTCAAGCATTTTGGGGTGCATCCATGGTCTTGTCTGGTGTTGAGTGGTTGTTTGGTGTGCCAAAAGAACATTATCTAGGCAAAGCCACTGGAACTTTTGTAAACCGTAATCATTTGGCTGGATACTTGGAGATGACGATCGGTTTGGGTATAGGGTTGATGCTCGCTTTAAGAGATGGCAAGTCATTTCGCTGGCGCAATGTGATTGATTTGCTTCTAGGGCCGAAAACTAAACTTCGTTTAGCCTTAGTGATTATGGTCATAGGGCTGGTTATGACTCAGTCCAGAATGGGAAATGCTGGTTTTTTCGCAAGTTTATTGATTGTGGGGGCTATATTTATTCTGCTAACCAAAGAACATCGCTTGCGTAATAGTTTGTTGCTTGTGAGCTTTATCATTATCGATATGATTGTTATCAGTCAATACTTCGGATTAGAGCGTTTAAAAGACCGGCTGGTCAACACAGAAGTGAGTGTTACCCAAGAAGCTGGCGGCAAGCTCGTTTTTGATATCAATGATTTACGTGGGCTTGCCTTTACCAATTCCATCCCTATGGCCCAAGAAAAATCTTTCATCGGACACGGAGCTGGCAGTTATGAAGTGGTATTTATGGGGCATGCAGGACCAAATTTTGGCGGTCATTTTGACCATGCTCACAATGACTATATTCAATTTTGGGCAGAGTACGGCATTATTGGTAGCCTACCCTTAGTTTTATTTACGCTTATTGCACTGTATCAGGCGTTCAGGGCACTAAGCAATAAAGAATCGCATTTTAGAAGTGGTGTAGGTTTTGGAGCCGCGATGGCCATGATTGCCATCATCATTCACTCATTTTCAGACTTTAACTTACAAATTCCAGCCAATGCTATGACCTTTGTTGTCGTTGCGGCAATAGCTGTATTGGCAAATACGCACCGCAGCAGGGTAAGAAGTTCTTGAGTAGCATCGTTATTGTTAAATCAATTTTTGTTAAAATTTTTTTCAACACTCTCTTTAAGTATTATCTTCCAAACAACTAAAGCGCATACCAGGCCGCTTAAGTTTCCTGCGACATCTGCCCAGCTAAACTGGCGAGTGATTTGCACATAGTGTTGTAAAAACTCAAGGCTAGGTGCACTTAGAAACAATGCTAGCCAAACAAATTTGCGACAGCAAAATGCAAAACGGGTAATTAGGCTAAACCCCAGAAATGCAAAGACATGCATGAGTTTATCGGATTGATTAAATAAATTAGGTGGTGACTCTGGGCGTAAAATCCCATAAAGCAAAATCGTTAAACTAACCATAAAAAGCACATAGCGGATGCGAAACAAAATTTTCAATCTAAATCCTTTTGGATAAATGAATCAAGTCTTATCAAGACATTTTGGAAGTTGAAGTTAAGCATCAATAAGCGTTTTTGTGAATAAAACCTTTAAACACCGTTAAAAATACGATTTTAATATCCCACCATAATGACCAGTTTCGAATATATTGCAAATCATATTCAACACGCTTTTCCATTTTTTCAAGCGTATCCGTTTCACCTCTCCATCCATTGATTTGAGCCCAACCAGTAATCCCGGGTTTAACTTTGTGTCTAAGCATATAGTAATTAACTAGTTTACGGTATTCTTCATTGTGAGCAACGGCATGTGGGCGTGGACCAACCACTGACATGTTGCCAATTAAAACATCAAAAAATTGTGGTAGTTCATCTAGAGAAGTCTTGCGTAAAAAAGCACCTACTTTCGTGATTCGAGAATCATTTTTAGTCGCTTGAACAACGGTGTCGCTATTTTCCATAACTTTCATTGAACGAAACTTATGAACGCCGATCTTTCGCCCATCTAGACCATATCGGCATTGGCGAAAGAGTACAGGTCCTTTCGATGTCGTTTTGATAGCGATGGCAATTGCCAATAAAATAGGAGAGGTAATGACCAAGGCAAATAAACTGAAAATAATATCAAATGAACGTTTGTAAAATTCTTTACTGCCTGAGATAGGTTCTTCAAAAACACTAATTGTATCTACATTTCCTAAGTTTCCAATATTTCCATGTATCAAGGTACTTAATAAAAAGTCAGGGACCATGAAAACATTCACCGTAGAGTCACTTAATGTTTGAATAATTTTTGTAATACGGGCTTCAGCAACCAAAGGTATACAAATATAAACACTATCTAAGGTGCCATCTTGAGCTAGTTTTAGCAAATCATTTACTTTACCTTTAAGGGGGCTTAAATCACCCTCTAAACGCTCTGGTTCGCGGTCATCATAAAAGCCAATAAAATCTAACCCTAGCTCGGGATATTTCTTAATTTGCTCAAGTAAATTTCTACCGACAGGGTTAAGACCAATAATGGCCACTTTTCTTAAATTAATGCCATTTTTATATAATTTTTCTTTGGTATGTCTATAGGCAACCCGCCACATAATAAAGCCAAACAAAGATAAGACAAACCAAATCACATGCACGACGCGAGAAAAAGTTTCACTTTCTTTAAATAAAAATAAAGCAAAAGTCGCTAACAAAAACGTTAAGGTTGTGGATGCGAAAATAACCATTATTCGCTGGGCGAATTTTCCTAAACGCAGTTTGCGATAAAGTCCCATCGCCTCAGTTAAGAAAAAGAAAATGGTCAAGGTTAAAGTCAATAAAAGCAAATAATCTTTGTTGAATGCTACGCCGTATAGACCAATCGCCACAATTAGTGAAAAGACTAAAATGGTGATATCAATGATGCGAAATATCGAAGGCGCATTATTGTCAGATCGAAGTCGAGAAGTGTCTTGAATCATTGGTCACTCACTTAAACTTATTTAATAAACAAAAATAAATCTGAAAGACAGCAATGAGGGGAATATACATTGCTTTGCACAATGATTTTAGCATAGAAGTGTTTAAATGATAGATAAAAAACACATAAAATAAATTCTTTTACGAATGGCAAAAAGAGGGGGTTAGAATTTTAACTAGTTGTTATTTTTTGTGTTTTTTTGCTGAATTTTTTATGACAACAAAGCACACCTTAACATTAAGGTATGCTTTGTTTTTTTTCCCAATTCCAGGCGTGTTGAATGATGGTTTCTAGGTCAGGGTACCTAGGTTTCCACCCCAGCAGCGTTTTTGCTTGTGTCGCATCGGCCACTAAAACTGCTGGGTCACCTGCTCGGCGTTCTCCATTCTCAATCTTTAAACTAAAACCATCTGCCGCCACAACCTTAACCACCGCATCAATAACTTGCTGTACAGAGAAGCCTTGTCCGTTGCCCAAGTTATAGGCCAAAGCGCCTTTACCTTTGCCAGATTGAATAAAATCTAACGCTAAGGCATGGGCCGAACATAAATCGTTGATATGAATGTAGTCACGAATACAAGTACCGTCTGCAGTTGCGTAATCTCGCCCAAAAACAGTGATGGATTTTCTTCTACCTGAAGCGGCTTGCAAAATCAGCGGAATCAAATGAGTTTCTGGGTCGTGCAATTCGCCTATTTCGCCCTCTGGGTCTGCGCCGCAGGCATTAAAATATCTTAAGCAAACAGAATTCAAACCATAGGCAGTCGCATAATCTTTCAATAGGTGCTCAACCATCAATTTACTAGCGCCATAGGGGTTAATAGGGTTTTGCGGATGAAGTTCGTTCATTGGAGAATATTCTGGTTCACCAAAAGTCGCCGCAGTTGAAGAAAAAATAAAGTGTTTAATATTATGTCTAACCATTACATCAAGAAGATTTAAGGTATTGGAAACATTATTTCGGTAGTATTTTGATGGCAAAATCATCGACTCACCCACAAGGCTGTTTGCCGCGAAATGCATGACGCCATCAAAGTGATGTTCTGTGAAGAGGTTTTCTAGCAAGTGAATATCGGCCAAATCACCCACAACCAATTTGCCATATTTAACCGATTGTCTAAAACCCGTTGAAAGGTTATCCAAAACGATAACATCATGGTCAGATTGAGCCAACATTTTAACCATGTGAGAGCCAATATAGCCTGCACCACCAACCACTAAAAGTTTCATGGGATATCCTCTCATTAAAGATATTTAATAAATTCTTAACCGATGTTCTCGGGCTAGTAAGTGCTAGCGCTGATCTAATGTAGAGTTTTTTAAATTAGACTAACATTTTTACTAGGCTTAGATGACTCACGCTGAGTGATAACAACCCTATTTTAAACATTCACAACCACAACAATAACCTACAGCCAGGTATTTGTTATCCTAAGGGTTCAAAATTCAGAAATGCGCTTCAAACAGTTAAAGACTAAGGCTTGTGCGGCTTTATAAGACGCGGCCTCTGCATAACACCGTAATTCTGGTGCATTACCAGAGGGTCTAAAGTGAACAATGTCGTCGTTATCTAAAGTGATGCGTAAGCCATCTGTAGTGTCGATTGATTGAATGTGATGAGTCTGTAATGCAAAAAATGCCAAAGCAGCTTCCGGATTTTTTGTCCATTCTGCAATTAATCTTTGGCTTTTTTCCTTTGCAAAGTTTTGAATTCGGTCACTTGCGGTATAACGACAGGGCAGCGCATCCACCAAAACAGATAAAGGTTTTTGAGATTCGATACTTAATGCGATTAAAGCTATGACCGGCAATAAAGCATCACGGGTAGGCAAAGCCTTAAGGCTTTGATGATTAATAGTTAAGTCAGATCCCAGCAAAAACCCACCATTTGCCTCAAAACCTGCCACAGCTGTTTGATTGGCATGGATCAAATTTTCCATGTATTCAATAACATAAGGTGAGCCTATTTTGGTTCTAATAACCACCTCAAAAAGCCCCGATTTTTCAATTGCCGAATTACAACTGACCGGAACGGCTAAAGCTTTAATGCCAATATATTGTGCGCTCAACAAGCCAACAATATCACCTCTTAACCATTGACCATGCTCATCCGCAATCAACGGACGATCTCCATCACCATCGGTTGAAAATAAAAAATCTAATTGAAATTCGTTTGCCCAAACGATGCCTTGTTCAACGTCTTTTTGGCTAACCGCTTCAGTATCAATCGGCACAAATTCTTCAGACCGCCCTAAAGAAATCACTTCTGCGCCTAATTGGGTGAATAAATCAACATACAAAGCTCTTCCAGCGGAAGAATGTTCATAAATTCCCACACGTTTTCCGTGTAAGAAATCTAATGGCACCAATTTTAAGTATCTCTCTAAGTAGATATTAACGGCTTCATTTTTAATTAAAGGTAGAGCGGCATAGTCAATTGTGGGGATAACTTGTTCTGCGCTTAAAATTAAATGCTCATCCGTTTTAGAAATTTCACCATCTGGTCGGTAAAACTTAATGCCGTTTCTATCAAATGGAATGTGACTGCCCGTAATCATAATGGCCGCTTGATTATTTTGCATTGCCTTATAGGCCAATGCTGGCGTGGGTAAAACCCCGCAATATTCCACCTCTACACCAAAAGTAGCGGCGGCAGAGCAACAAGCGGCCGCAATCTGCGGGCTGCTGGGTCTTCTATCTATGCCAATGCAAACGGATTTAACCTCAAATCTGCCTTTTAATGTTGATAAAAAGGCAAGGGTAAAAGCAGCACATACTTCATTGGTAAATTGCTCAACCAGGCCACGAGCGCCACTTGTTCCAAATTCAATGCCCGAGTTTTTAATAACATTGTGGCTTAGTTTCATATCGATGAAATCTCGTAATTAATGTAAAAAATTTTGCTAAAAATTGCATAAAATCAACCAGGCCTGGTCAAAATAACAGCCATTTTAGGTATTATTTTGTTGAAGTCATGTGGCTATTAAGCGTTAAAGCTTAACGCCCATAAATATCATCCACTCGCACAATATCATCTTCACCAGTGTATTCACCCACTTGCACCTCAATCATCACCAAATCAATCTTGCCTTGATTTTCTAGGCGGTGTAGTTGGCCCATTTGAATATAAGTTGATTCATTGGGTCTAACCAAAAATACATCTTGGTCAACAGTCACCGTGGCAGTACCTGAGACCACAATCCAGTGTTCATTGCGATGAAAATGTTTTTGTAGCGACAGCTTGCTGCCTGGTTTAACCACAATGCGTTTAACCTTGTATTGCTCGGAGTCTTGTAATACTTCATAGGTTCCCCAGGGACGAAACGCTAGGCGATGAATATCGGCTAATTCTGGCGCTTGTTTTTTGATTTGAGCAACCACTGCTTTAACTTTTTGTGAACTGCCTTTTTTAGAAATTAAAATGGCATCAGAAGTATCTATAACCAATAAATCTTCTACATCCACTAAAGCAATCTGGCGCTCGCGTGCCACAATTAAATTATTGCTAGAGTCAATACAAATCGGTTCAGGTGAATCGTCTAAACGCGATAACACCGCGTTTTCAAGGCCTGGTTGTTTAACCTCATCAAATAATGCATCAAAACTCCCCAAGTCAGACCAACCCATATCACAAGGAACGACTTTTACCTTTCGTGATTTTTCCATCACCGCATAATCAATGCTGTCCTCAGGAATTGCGTTCATGGTATCAAGTTCAATACGTATCTCTAGCTTAAAACCATCTTTTGGCATAGCATTTAAGCAGGCTTGGTGCATTTCTGGCGCATAGTGTTTGAGTTCATCTAAAAACACGCCCGCTTTAAAACAGAACATGCCAGAATTCCAATAATAATTGCCTTGGTCAATGTATGATTGTGCTGTTTTAACATCGGGTTTTTCTTTAAAAGATAACACCTCGTGACCATTCGCTTCAATATACCCAAAGCCTACTTCTGGGTAAGTCGGTTTAATACCAAAGGTCACCAGATTACCTTGCTCAGCTAACGCCTTAGCCTCTAAAACAGCCGCTTCATAAGCCGCTTGGTTTTTCACTAAATGATCAGAAGTGGTCACTAACACTAAATCATCAGCATCCAACGCCATACAAGCTAAAGCAATTGCGGGCGCGGTGTTGCGCCCAACCGGTTCTAATAAGAATTGGGCATTATGCGAATGTATTTGGCTTAACTGATCAACCGCCAAAAAATACTGCTCTTTATTAGAAACAATCATCGAATGAGAGCACACGGGCTGGTTTCTTAAAACCGTATCTTGAAACAAAGAGCGGTTATTAAATAAACGCACAAACTGCTTAGGTAACATAGTACGGCTCAAAGGCCAAAGCCGTGTTCCAGAACCGCCGCATAGAATAATGTTAATCATAAGAATTTCCTTAATGTGTTTTCTTATCGCTGCATCGTGAAAAATTTTTGGTTAGAGCCAGTTTATTAAAGCGGGCAAAAAAACTTTACTAAATTTATGAACCGTTTCGTCATTTGCTAACTCATCAATCGCAACCCAAAGATATTTATTGTGCTGCTCTGTTGGTAAATTCAACAACTCCGTTGACAGCCGAATGGCATGCGTTGCATTGATGTAGTGGGTCGAAATGTTGGCACTAAAAAAGCTATCATCGTAAAAATGGTCATACAAACCTAATAAACAGGCTTGGTGTCTTTCTAATTCACAACCCAGTTCGGCTTTAGAAAGTCGTTTAAACGCATCTTCTAAAGATTCATTTTTGTAAACTCGGCCACCTGGCACAAACAAAGCACCTTTAGCGGGAGCATTTAAGCGTTCGCCAACCAAAATTTGATTTTTATCATTGACCACCACCAAATCAATGGCAAACAGCGGTGCATTTTGCACTACTTGTTTAAAGGCTTTTAAAGGTAGCAGATTACTTTCGGTAGTCATCTTGATGCGCTAAAAACCATTCGTAGGTTGCGGCTAATCCGTCTTCTAAACTGGTTTTAGCTTTCCAGCCTAAACGCGCTAAGCGTGATACATCCATTAACTTTCTTGGCGCACCATCGGGTTTTGTTGCATCAAATTCAATCTTACCCTTATAGCCCGTCACTTTAGCCACGGTTTCTACCAATTCACGAATTGTACAATCCACTCCGGTGCCCACATTAATATGAGATAACATGGGCGAGGTTTCTTGTTGATAGGTTTGATTATCTAGGTTCATTACAAAAATAGAGGCTTCGGCCATATCATCTACATGCAAAAACTCACGCATGGGCTTGCCCGAACCCCAAGCCATAACAACAGGGTCATTATTGAGTTTCGCTTCATGAAAACGTCTTAATAACGCAGGAATCACATGCGAGTTTTCTGGGTGAAAGTTATCGTTTTCACCATACAAATTGGTTGGCATCACACTGCGATAATCACGCCCGTATTGACGATTATAACTTTCACATAACTTAATCCCGGCAATCTTAGCAATCGCATAAGGTTCATTGGTGCATTCTAATTCGCCTGTTAATAGGGCATCTTCTTTCATTGGTTGCGGTGCTAGCTTTGGGTAAATACAAGAAGAGCCTAAAAACAATAGTTGTTGTACATTGTTTAGATGCGCGGCATGGATAATATTGGCTTCAATCATCAGGTTTTCATAAATGAATTCTGCAGGGTATTCATTATTGGCATGAATACCGCCCACTTTAGCCGCCGCTAAATAGACTTGGTCAATATTGTTTTTGGCAAAAAAGGCATTGACCGCATATTGATTGATTAAATCCAATTCAGAACGGGTGGCGGTAATAACCTTGTTATGGCTGTCTTGTTCTAATTGACGAACAATCGCCGAACCTACCATGCCTCTGTGGCCTGCTACAAAAATATTTTTCATTTGTTTAAACTCGTTTTATTCGTAATGGGACCAAAGGCGCAGAACTTTAATCATATTCTGCTCTTCAAAAACTTGGTATACGATGCGGTGTTGTATATTAATTCGTCTAGAATAAGCACCGGTTAAATCCCCAACAAGTTTTTCAAAACGGGGTGGATTCTCATACGGGTTTTTTTCAAAAATACTCATCAATGTTTGCGCCTTTGGCTTTAAACCTCTAGCAGATAGTTTTTTAGCGTCTTTTTGTGCTTGTTTGGTGTAGACCAAAGTCCAAGTCATATTGCTTACCAATCAAGTTCTTTGCTGCATTCATCAAGAGGGGTTTGCATGCCTTCAACAATCGATTCTCGCATGCCTTTAATATTCAAAAGCGTTAACGTATCGTTAATGGCGCTCCAGTCATCTTCTGAAATTAAAATAGCATTACCTGTTTTACCGGTAATGGTTACCGGCTCATGAGATTCATTCACCTGAGCTATTAAGCCGTAAAGGTTTGAGCGTGCCTCGGTAGAGTTTAATGTTGTCATAATTCAAATCACCTAATACAGATTGAAGTTATCGTACGTTATTGCGTTTGGACGAGCAAATGTATCATAACTATAATCAATCTAAATACAACTCATGTAATCTGTACATCCACTTTGTCATTCTAAACGCCACTCTTGTCATTCTGAACGAAGTGAAGAATCTCCCAAGGCTAAACGCTATGCCGAATTAGATTGTCACTTCGCTGCGTTCCTCACAATGGTCGTGGTGCTAGGTTTCTCTGGATAAAACCGCAAGATGCTTGAATATAAAATTACTCCACAGAAACCGGAACATCGTGCCCGTGTTCTTTCAGCAATGCATGGCGTTGTGCGATTTTTAAATCTACTGCTACCATTTCTGCACACATTTCTTGTACGGTAATTTCGGGTGTCCAGCCGAGTTTGGCTTTGGCTTTTGATGGATCACCCAATAAAGTTTCTACTTCGGCAGGGCGGAAGTATCTTGGGTCGATTTTTACAATCACATCACCCACTTTTAAGGCAGGGGCTTTATCGCCTTCAATAGCGGTAATGGTTCCAATTTCATGAATACCTTCACCGGTAAACTCTAAAGTAATGCCTAACTCTTCAGCAGACCAAGCGATAAACTGACGAACCGAGTATTGCACACCCGTTGCGATAACAAAGTCTTCGGCTTTATCTTGTTGCAACATCATCCACTGCATACGCACATAGTCTTTGGCATGTCCCCAGTCACGTAACGCATCGATATTACCCATATATAAACATTGTTCTAATCCTTGGGCAATATTCGCTAAACCACGCGTTATTTTACGGGTAACAAAGGTTTCACCACGGCGAGGTGATTCGTGGTTAAACAAAATGCCGTTACAGGCATACATGCCATAAGACTCACGGTAGTTAACCACAATCCAATAAGCATACATTTTGGCAACAGCATAAGGTGATCTAGGGTAAAAAGGCGTGGTTTCTTTTTGTGGAATCTCTTGGACCTTACCGTACAACTCAGAGGTAGAGGCCTGGTAGAATTTGGTTTTCTTTTCTAAGCCTAATAAACGAATCGCTTCTAATAATCGTAAAGTTCCCATACCATCTACATCGGCGGTATATTCAGGTGATTCAAACGAAACCGCAACATGAGATTGTGCGCCTAGGTTATACACTTCATCCGGTTGTACTTCTTGCAAAATACGCGTTAGATTAGATGAATCGGTTAAATCACCATAATGCAGAATAAAATTTTTATTATCCACATGCGGGTCTTGGTAAATATGGTCAACACGCTGAGTGTTAAATGAAGAAGCTCGGCGTTTAATACCGTGAACTTCATACCCTTTTTCTAATAAGAATTCGGCTAAATAGGAACCATCTTGGCCAGTAACACCGGTAATAAGCGCTTTTTTCTTCATTTTATTCACCTTGCTAAAAGTTTTAATTCTGTTTCTAAGTTGGACATAATTGAATTATATTCTAAGTTATTTTCAGCATAGGTTCTAGCGTTTATTCCTAATTCATTGCGTAATTTTGGATTGTTGGCCAGGGTTTTAATAGCGGCACTAAACGCTTCACTGTCGGCAGGTGCAACTACCATGCCTTTACCCTCAACCACACAAGCGACTTGGGTGCCTTGCTGTGCAGTGGCCACAACGGGGCGACCAGACGATAAAATGCCCGTGAGTTTAGACGGCATAACCAAATCGGCTGCCCCGGCTTGTTGAGGTAATAAGTGAATATCTGCTAGGTTTAAAAATTCATTTAAGCGTTCAAAAGGCTGTAAGGGTAACCAAAGAATATTATCTAAACCTTTTGCTAAAGTTTGCAAACGATCTAAGGCCGCCCCTGAGCCACACATGATAAATTGAATATTGTCATTCGCTAGGTTTTTAGCTGCTTCAATCACAATCTCCAATCCTTGTTTTTCACCCATGTTGCCAGAATACAAAACCACAGGTTTATCTAATGGAATATTGAGTTCAGAACGATATTCAGAGACAGTGCTTAAAGGATGGATAAAGCTGGTATCTACCCAGTTAGGAAAAAACAATTGTTTGTCTTTGGCAATGTCTTTTTCATCCAGCTTTTTAAGCATCGCCTCAGAAATGGTTGAGACCTTATCAAAACGACGCATTAAAAAACGTTCAACCCCGTAGATAAAACGTTTTAACCAATTGGCTTTTACAATACCTAATTCAAAAGCTGCATCCACTTCAAAATCTTGAATATGTAAGATTGATTTAGCACCCGATAATTTGCTCGTTAAAATAGCGCCAAAACTATTAAACAAAGGCGGTTCAACACAAATGATTACGTCTGCGCGCCAAAAAATATGGCGTAAAACAACAGGCAAACTGGTTAACGCAAAAGAGGCTAAATGTAACAAACGTTTTAAGCCGCTTGGTTTAGCAGGCACCCAAATAGGGCAGCGGTAAACCGTTAGGTTTTCAGAAGATTGTTTTTGATATTTCCACGCAGAATAATCCTCACTCACTTTCCATTCAGGGTAATAAGGTGGAGCACAAATCACCCGCACATCATGCCCATGTTTCGCTAACCATTCAGTCATTTCACCAGAGTATTTACCAATACCGGTAAGTTCTGGTGAATAGTTAGTGGAGATTAAAAGGATTTTCATCAGATTATCCTTTATTAGCTGTTTTAGTTGGTGGTTTTAAACCCCATTGGTCTTCAACTAAATCCTGTGCCGCTTCTTTTTTGTTGCTTGCGTGTTTAATTATTTCTTCTGCTTCAAACATTTTTGAATCGACTAAAAAGCGATACCAAAAACCTTGCAGAATATTCCACATAAATCCTCTTCGCCCATCTAAAAAACCTAAACGAATGAAGTAACGGTATAAAAAGTAGATAAAAGGGCGTACAAATAGAGGAATGTTGGCATAGACTTTTTCTTTTAACCAGCGTTTAAACATAGCTTGTTCACCATCACTTTCATCACGTTCGTCAAATGGTGTGAAATGATATTTATGGTTTAGTAAGTCAGCCGCTTCTCTAGTTGCGTAGTGATTATGTTTATTGGTCCACCAAGTCAGATCGTTGAGATTATCATCCACTAAATCATGTTCAAAACGAGTACTTTCACCTTGAGAAAGTAATATGTGTTCATCCATCCAACGGTTTTCACAACGACCATGCCCATTACGCCATAAGCGTAAAACCCACATTGGGTAGGTACCACTTCGTTTCATCCACTGACCTAAAAAGAAAATACGTCTACGCATATAAATACCACTGACAGAATCGACCAGGCCTGGTAGTTTATTTACAATTTCTTCAGCGAGTTCTGGTGTGATGTATTCATCAGCATCTAAACGCATAATCCAATCGCTCTCAATATTTGCATTATCTAAACCCCAGTTGAACTGATGGGCATAATTATTAAGCCATTTGTTTTGCAAGACTAACGCACCTTTTTCTTTGGCAATTTCAACGGTTCTATCAGTAGAGAAAGAATCGATAACGACGACTTGGCTTGCAAAAGAAGCAACTGAATCAATACAGCGTGCAAGATGTTTTTCTTCGTTAAAGGTTAAAATTTGAACTGTGATTTTTGGCTTCATAACGTCATCCAATCTTATCTATTTCTTAAAGCCGCCCGATAAACAGCATGTTGTAACTAAATTAAAGGTTATATTTTTTCCATTGCTTTTACATTTGACTTTATGTGCTCTGGTGAAAACATCGAACAAACTGGTGTACTATTTTGGCTTGAAATGTATCGTGATAAAGCCAAAGCGATTTCTTGTGCAGGCAGCCCAAAATCTTTAAGTTCATTGTCTTTTTCCAATAAAGTATTCAAAAAAAATAAGTCGCCTCCTTGGAATGGGGGCGTTGTTAGTTCCCTAGGGTATGTGATTTTAAACGTTGGTCGGATAATGGCGCCGTTACCAATTTTTGCACCAAAAAAACGTAATAAAAAATTACGCCACTGGAACATAAATTGATGTGAAAGACCAAATAAGGTACTTTGAACAAACCACCAAATTTGTACGGTTAAAGCACTACGGCTTCTAAAATTATCAGGGCAATTCATTTTTTTCTAAATCTCGGGTAACTTTCGTTTTGGTAAGTGGTTAGATAAAAAAACAAAGATAATGCAAAAAAGACGCTATTGAAAGATGATACTGAAAGACCATTTATTAAAGCGACGCCAATAACAATCAATATTAATCTATTATTATGACCAGCTAATCTTAATGTTTTATAAACCAATAAAATAACCAAAATATAAACTACCAATCCGTGATCATACAAGGTTCTCAAGTGGTAAGAGTGGAAAACTACGGAATAACAACTGTTTGCGTCTTTATAGCTAAATAATTTTTCGTAATAAACCAACGATGAGCAGGATTGATTAGATAGTTCAGTTAGCCTTTCTGCACCAAATAATAAATTTACCCAATTGAAAGCAGTGTATTCACTTAGAAATACATTTAGGAATAAAAAACGATCGATATTTTCTAGTGAAAGAGCTCCCCTTGTAAGGAATACATAATAAACAGCGCTTAGTAAAAATATACTAAAAACAATTATTGATAAAATTCTGATAAGCGTTAAACGCTGAATTAATAAAACGGGTATTGCGAAAGCAAGAGCTAAAATTGCAGACTTTGAACCAGACATGATAAAAATGAGTGAAAGAACTATAAAGCTTGTTATTTTAAAGCCATGAATATGGTATGAGAGTACACCAAGCAATAACAAAAACATTAGTTCAAAATTGTTTTCAATGAATACACTTGGTCTATGAGAGAAGCCACCGAGTAATGATATTGAATACTTAACAAAAAATACAAACAACAATAGATTAAATAGGTTTTTTATAAACCTACTATCAAAGTATTGTTTGTGTAGAAATAGAAAACCTATTAATAAGTAGAAGAAAAGTTTATATGCAACAAGAAAATCTAAAAAATATGTATCTGTTAATAGTAGTGCATAGATTAAAGAAAAAGTGATATAAATTGCGAGAACTGTAATGTAGGGTATTGCTACTTTTTGTACTTCCAAGGCCGAGAAGGCTGCCAAAACAATAAGAAAAAGCTCAAAATATTTTGAAGTGTTTAACGCTGTATTGATGGACAAAAAACTGTAAATAGCTAAAGTTATAAATAGAAGCAAAACTGCTTTTGCAAGAAAATTCATATCATTATATGGGGAGTGAAGCATTATTGTGTTCTCAGAACATGATACATGTCCAGTGTTTTATCTATACCTTTGGACTTTACTTGTAGTCCAAACTCATCAACCTTTACATCGACAAGTAATCTGTACCAACAGCTTTGCATGAAATGAAACACAAACACTTTTGAACCATCTAAAAAACCTAATTTAAAAACATAACGGTATACAAAATATAAAAATGCTCTTAAACCCGTTGGTATTTTTGAGTATACTTTTCCTTTTAACAACCGTTTCTTTTTTGCCTGTGGGACATTAGTTTCTAGAAGTGCATCATCACTTTCGAATAGGCCATATTTTATATTCATAAGGTCAAGCATTTCTCTTGTTTCATAGGCGTTATGATTGTTTACCCACCAGGTAATATCATTTAAGTTATCGTCTACCAAATCATTTTTAAATTGCACAATTTGACCTTTAGATAAGACGATATTTTCATCCATCCAACGCTGTTCTATCCGGCCTATACCATTGCGCCATATTCTGAGTAATATGTGCGGGTAAAAGCCGCCATATTTAATCCATTTACCTTTACAGAAGACTTTACGTTTTAAGTAGATGCCTGTAATTTCATCATCTAACGTATTTAGGCTATCATTGATTTCATTAGATAGCTCCGGCTCAAGATACTCGTCGTCATCCATTCGCATGACCCATTCCGTTACTATAGGGCAATTATCTAAGCCCCATTCAAATTGGTTGGCATAGTTTACCCATTTGTTTTGGTAAACTTTTGCACCTAAAGCTTCTGCCAGTTCGACTGTTTTGTCAGTAGAGAAAGAATCCACAATAAATACTTGTTCAACAACCTCTTTTAAAGAATTTAAACAACGCTCTATGTGCTGTTCTTCGTTAAAAGTTAAAATAACAACGGAAATTTTTTTCATTTCATAGACAACTTAATTTTAGTATAGAAATACCTTGTTTTTAAAAGAAAGAATTTAATTCGACCTTTCCAAAAAGCAGGGCTTTTATAAATGTTAATGCTTTCTTTGAAGCTGTAGTTGATGACGCCTTTATCAATCATCATTTTTATTAAGCGTAAATCTTCTATATCTTTATCTTCATTTCTTTTCTTTTTCTGGGATTGAATAACATGTAAGGCTAATACTTTTACGTCATCATAGTAGAAAAAATTTCGTGGATCATTTATTAGTGAATCTTTAGGTAGCGGGTGGTAAGTAAGTTCAGAGTTATGGTCACCAATTTCTTTGTACCCTGTATCAATTTCATTTTGACCGTTATGAATAAAGTCGAGATCTCTTGGTTCTCTTATGGCATAAGCGGCAAGTACGCTACTGCCATCAAGGCAGAAGTCTTGATTTTTATGGTTGTTTGTTTTTAAAAACGATTTGTAATTAGATAATAGCTCTCTGAACCATGTAAAATCACGTAGGCCTGCGTTGTTTAACCAATGTATACCATTGTCATTAAATAATAGGTTTGCAAGTTTAACTGTTTCTTCTTTATTGTCAGTCATATGAATAGAGTGTTTGCCTTCACCATAAATAGCTCTAATTTTATCTTTAAGTTCAATCAAATCTTGTGATGTTTCATATAAATAGATTTGTACTGGCCCTTCTTTATTAAAGCACCAACTAGATTTATTTTGCGCGCCTTGAAAACCGTCTGCATAGTTGCCTAACCAAGCTTCTTCTGAATAAGCTTCTTTTACTAACAATAGGGAGCCATTCCGTGTTAAGTGGATTGTTTTGTTATAAACAATAGAACCATTACTAGAGAGTAATTCTTTAAGCGCTTGATTGTTTTCTTGGCCTGCCGTAGGCCATACAATCGCGAGATAAATTTCTTTTTTGTAAGTAATGTATTCATTGGCCATTGCATCAAGATAAACCGTTGCCAGACCTCTATCTTTAAAAAACTGATAATTGAGGTTTAATGAGTCTAGTCCTGTATCCACATAAACAACATCTTTACCTGTGTAGATGCTAGAGGCTATTCTATGTGCGCCATCCAATATGGTTTTATCTTTAGCAGTGGGTACAATATTTTCTTGATTAAAACCACTGTCTTTTATTGAGTTAAACACTTCAATAAAAGCTTTTATAAATTGTTCTTCTCCAATTTTATTAGAACCGTCAGCTTCGTAAAGTCCATTCATTGCTTTTTGATGTTCAATATAAACTTCTCTACCAAAACCATTTGGAAAACCATTTTCATAAAACCTTAAAAAAAGGAGTTTTGCAGCTAAATCAAATCTATTAGAACTTAATAGTTCCTTAGCATCAGCTGAAATTTGTATATAGTCTTTTTCGTCCATTTGATTTTTTAAGTTTGAGTTTAAATTTAGTTCAAGCTTGCAGATTTTCATTAAAAAGCCCTAGTTTTTTTGCATATATTAATGCGCTTAAGATTAGTATAAGTTGTGCTGCAGTCATTCCAAACAATGCACCGTTCAAACCAAAAGTGATTTCTAATGGGTAGGCAAAAACTAGTGAGAATAGTGAAGAAATTAAATAACCTAGAAACCAAGGTTTTGTTTGTTCTAAGACTCTAAGATAAGTGCGTAATCCCGTCATTAGTACTAATGACGTTGTCATAAACGCAAACCATACTAGGACAAAAGAAAACTCTGTAAATTCGTTGCCATAAACTAAATCGATAATAAAGTCTGAATACAATAAAGTTAATGGTATTAAAGCCAGTGCTGGTGCAAACAGATATAAGGTGGATTTTACTAAGTAAACTTTTAATTTATTTATACCACCAGCCTTATAAATTTTTGCAGCTGTGCGAGGTATATAGTTTTCGGCGGCTAACAAAATTACATTGATTAATTGTGCAATATTTTGCCCAATTCTTATTGCGCC
Organism: Thiosulfativibrio zosterae; assembly: GCF_011398155.1. Classification (NCBI taxonomy): domain Bacteria; kingdom Pseudomonadati; phylum Pseudomonadota; class Gammaproteobacteria; order Thiotrichales; family Piscirickettsiaceae; genus Thiosulfativibrio; species Thiosulfativibrio zosterae. Next base: position 2,481,295 of record NZ_AP021888.1, on the reverse strand, counting down.
AACAGCAATTGGAGATAATATGACCGCGGCCAGTATCATGAAAAAGTTAACTGAAAACCATTGTAGTACACCTGATGGAATAAGCCATTTAGCCGTTTTTAAATGTTTTTTGCTTGAATAGATCAAAGCTTTTTTGCCAAATAATGTTTTTAGTTTATTAAAGCCAAATAGACTGCCAATAAAATAAGAGAGAGCCAAAATGTAAAAGGTGTCTTCTAGAGTTAGTGAGTTGCCTAGGTATATAAATATGGCTATGAATACAAAACGCGAGAGGTAGCTAGTTATAGTGGACAAAAAAACCAGGTACTGATTACTATCAACAAAAAATAATCTTCTTAAGTAATCCTGCATATGGTAGCTAAGCATTGCTAAAAATGCAGGTAGTAACAGATTGGAATCAAAAGTTATAAACAATGACAGTAATTGAAATAACGTTATGAAAAGAATTGAAGCTACTGCTATAAATATTAATTGGAGTGAGTTTAAGCCACCCCTATATGTCTTGTTATTTAAAATCAGAGGGTTTATTGACATCATTGGAAAGATGATCGAAGCCTGGTGTATGCTGTTGATAAACAAAACTATTAGCCAAATTGTTGCAAATATACCAAATGCTTCTATACCAAGAAGTCTTGCCAGTACAATTGCAAGCAAGAAATTTGAAAAGCTTATTGTTGCTTGTTCTAACAGTACAAGTTTTTTCATTGTTTGTTCTTATTTATACCTAGTATATAAACGGGGAAAGCACCATTTATGACTTTTAATTTTGAATGGGATTGTAAAGGCTCAGAACGACTGTTGGCAAAGATACTATTTTCCATTAAGATTACTTTGTTCATCTTATGAAATAACTCCCGCTTTTGATGCGCCACGAAATTCAATTTTGCTTTGGTCTTTGAACTGTTATAGCAAACGCTCTAGTGTTAGTTTTGCTGGGCATGTTTCACTGTAGCCATTTAGCCGTCGCCGTAATACTCGTATTCAAAAGTCATTGTTGTGTAGTTTTGAATTACTTTTCGAATACTATGGAAGACACTACCGTATTTTTCTACTTTTAAGCAGGTCTATTTTTTCGGGCACAATATCGAGTGCAACCACTTCATGATGTTTGGCTAATAGAACAGCTAAAGATAAACCTACATATCCGGTTCCAGCGACTGCGATTTTCATTAGAAATACCTTATAAATATTTTTACTTTATTTTACACATTAAGTGGGTTAAGGCAAATAAATTATCTTTAAATTATGAGTGAATTGACATTAATATTGGTGATTAGTGTTTCAATTATTTTTAAAATTTTGTGTAGACGCTAAATCATATTGAGCCGTATTGGGTTAGTGGTTTGTGCTACATGGTTAGGCTGCGTTTGCCTGTTTAGGTTCTCTAATTAAATTTTGATAGTATTAGCGTCAATACAAGGTATGAGTAGGGTGTCAATGTTTCTTAAGACGAAAGAACAAGGGACATTATCTATCTTGTTAAGTTATATTTTTATTTACAGAGTTCAAAGGTATTTGCTTTGATGGCTTTGGCGTAAAAACAGCTAATGTCTAACATTTTGTAGGCTTGTAAAAGTGGCTTTAAGTCTTGGCTATTTTTTTTGCTAAGACCTGCTTCGGTGATAATGTTTTTAAGGACTTTAGTTTTGGTGGGGTTATCAAGGTTTTTCCAGGCTTGAACACCTAAGATGGTTATTCTTGAGCTAACTTCTGGGTTTTGGTTGGCAGTTTGTTCGGCCATGCTAAATGCATTATAAAATTCTTGATCATACTCTGACAGTTCGATTTTTATAGAGACTAAATTTAACCAAGCGGCAGGCCATAGTGGGGTGATTTTGGTTTGCGATCTGTAGCCTTGTAAGGCAAGCGCACGATTGCTTTGACTGATTGAGTCTCCAAACGGCTCGGCGTAGGTTTTCCATTGGTAAATTTTGGCGGCTTGTTCTTCTAAAAAAGCGTCTTTGACTGGGGCATTGTTAATGGCCTTTTGACTGGCTTGATTTGCGTTTAACCAGGCTTGCTCAGTTGGGATAAAGACAATTTCTTTCTGGGTGCTGGCTTTATTTTGCCAGTCTTTTAAAAATAAGTTGGCTTGTATGGCATAAAGGCTAGATATAAACATGTGTACGCTGATAAAAATGACCAGGCCTGCTATTAAAATTAAGCTGATGGATTTTGCTTTTGTGTTGATGCTTATTTTCATGTTTGTCATTTTAATGACTTGCCTTATTTTGGGGACAATTAAAAATCAGTGCCATTTGTTGATTGCAATTTCCATTGGGTTGTCTAAAACGAGTTTTTTGGCTCGGGTTTCACCTATGAGTTGAGTAACTTTTTGCAAGCTTTCTTGGATAACAGGTGGGCGATAGCTAAGGTTATGGGCATCGGTCGCTAGGATGGTAACCTTGTCTTCTAGGAGCAGTATTTCGGCAGTTTTTTGTGGTTTTTGGCCAAAATTACCGGTTATAGCCCCGGCCGTTATCTGGGTTAAGCAACCTTGGTCTAGAAAGGTTCGGAGCCTGTTGGGGTTGTCTATGATCGCTTGATTGCGCTCTGGATGGGCAATCATGGGGATTATGTTTTGTGCTATTAGCCATTGAGTGAGTTTTTCACTGCCTATAGGTATCATGTTGCTTGGAAACTCGATCAGTAAAACTTGTTGGTTATTCCAGGTGCCTAAGAAAGGTAGAGTATTGAGTTTGATTGCTGACAGTATTTCGGGGCCAATTCTTACTTCTGCAGCAGCAGAGACAATTAAGTTTAGGTTATGTTGTACTAGGGCTTCTTTAAAACTATTGAGAGCAGTGGCGATGGATGCGAGGGTGTTGTCATAGCGCCCAGGATGAATGTGTGGTGTGCAAACCATGTGGGTGATGCCTTGCGAGATGGCAATCTTGGCAAGTTCTAGTGAGGTATTGATGTCTGGGGATCCGTCATCAATACCTGGCAAAAGATGGTTGTGGAGGTCATACATAATTAATCAGTCAATCAGTTAATCAGTCTGATGCGGCGATTAAGTTGCCTTGGCATTATCGCTGCTGTAGCCGTAATAGTCATAATAACCTTCGTAAGAATAACCTTGTTGCTTGGCTTTTTTGATATCGACTTGGTTAAGAATAATGCCTCTGATGGGCGCTTTGTTTTGTAATAGTTTGCCAACACCATGCATGACCGTTTGTTTGTTTGTTGAGTCTGATTTTATAACATAGATAACGGAGTCAGCAAAGCCGGATAAAACAATCGCGTCACTTACGGCTTGCACGGGAGGGCAGTCGATAATGATTCTTTCATAGGTCTCAGAGAGCTCGTCTATTAGGTCTTTAAACCTTTCAGACGAAAGCAACTCTAACGGATTTGGCGGTACAATACCTGCAACAATGATGTCCATGCCGCCGTAAAGCGATTTTATACATTCTTCAATTGAATTGCTACCCGCAATTAAGTTTGCCAGGCCGGGTGTACCAGGTTGTAAGCCTAATATTTTGGACATGGTTGGGCGGCGCATATCGGCTTCAATCAACAATGTTTTTTCAAGCTGGCCTATGGCGTCGGCTAAGTTGATTGAGGTTGTACTTTTACCTTCACCTGGAATAGACGAGGTGACTATAACAACTTTGTGTGTGGTATCTATAGACGATAGCATGACACTGGTGCGCACGGTTCTGACACATTCGGAGAAAATTTTGTCGATGTTTTTATGGAAACTTAACGCAATTTTTTGATCTTTTTTGATGTTTTTAATAAGCGGTAAAACACCAAGTACGGGTATGTTGAGCTTGGATTCAATCTCATCTGCAGATTTAAAGGTGTTGTTTAGTGCATTAGATAAAAGCGTTAAAAATACCGCGAAAAGACCCGCCAGGAAACCCGCTATGATAATGATTAAACCCTTTTTGGGCTTGATGGGTTCTGTGGGTATAACAGCAGGGTCTACAATTCTAGCATTAGTGGTTTGTAAGTCAGAAGTCGCTGTGGTTTCTTTGAGTCGCGTCATGAAGGTGTCAAATATGGCCCGGTTGGAGTCGACTTCACGCTGCAGTTCGCGAAGTTTGAATTCGTTTTTAGAGATATCTTTGATTTGTTGCTTGTTTTCTTTGACTGATTTGTTAAGCGAATATTCATTGGCTGCCGCAATCTGATATTGGGTTTCAATACCCGCCACAATTTGTAAAACCTGGGCTTTTAAACTGGCTTGAGCGGCGTTTAGGTCGCTTAGAGCGGTTTGCATGGATGGGTGGCTTTGCCCGTAACGTTTTGAGAGTTCATTAACTTTTGCTTTGGCGCGTGCTTCTTCTGTTTTGAAGGTTTGAATAAGTGGATGGCTTAAAACAGCAGGTATGGCGGCAAGTTTTTGCCAATCATCTTTTTTAATACCTTTTACTTGACGGTATTGGCTTTCTGCTTCGGCGCGTTTACTTCTTGCGTCGACAAGGCGTTGGTTGATGGCCGTTAATTCATTGGTAGATACACTGGTAATGCCACCATCGACATCAATTAATCCTTCTTGGTCTTTAAAGGCTTGCAGTTTGTTTTCTGAGGCTTGAAGCGTTTCGCGTAATTCGGAAAGACGAGAGTTCATCCATTTAGAGGCCGTAAAAGTGGCTTCCATAGAAGCGTCTAATTGGCTGTTGATGAAGGTTTCACCCAGCATATTGGCTGCTTTTGTGGCCATTTTAGCATCTTGCATGTCAACGTTGATAATGACTAATTGGCTCTTTTTGATTGGCTGAATAGAGATTCTTTCCATAAAGGCTTTAACCACGCTATCAAGAATCTCTTCTTCAGTGGGTGGGGCAGGATTGTCAAAACTTTCTGGAACCAGGCCTGGTAGCATTTGGCTAAGTTGTAAACTGCGAATTGAACCTTTAATATCTATTAAAGGCGGTTTTTGTTGTGCGGGGTCAAACTCTTTATGTTTTGTAAGGTTTAAAAGCTTGACCACTTTTTCAGCGAGGGCGCGAGATTTTAAAAGCTCAAACTGTGTTTGAAGGTATTCGCTACTGTTATCAATGCCGTATACCTGTTCAATCGAAACAACTTTGGCTTCTTGTTGTTCAATTTGCATGGTGGTTGAGGCACGATAGGTTGGGATAATGCTCATAACCACTAAGGTGGTTAAAAGCATTACGATAAATACAATGGTGACAATGCTCCATTTTCTGCGCCAGACTGTCTGGAAAAGCGGAAGTAAATCAATGACATCGCTATTATTAGATGCGTTGTGATTGATTTGTGTTGGAAGATTGTTGTTGTTTTGAATTTGGGAGGTGTGATCCATTAAAAGAAACCTTGGTCTATAGTAAGGGTATCACCAGGCATAACCAAGTCTTCCATGGTTACTTTTTCTGGTGTTTTAGTGGGGTCTTTTTCTCGGATGACGGTCATACGATTTTCAGAAGCGCGTTCTGAAAGTCCACCGGCTAACGCAATTGCCCGACGAACGGTTAGACCAGGTTGAAATGGATAACCATCTGGGTTTTTAACTTCTCCGCTAATATAAAATTGGCGGTATTCGATGATGCTAACAGTTACTTTGGGATTAACTAAATATTTTCCTGAAAGTTCGTTAGTGATTTTAGTTTGTAATTCTGTTGAGGAGAGGCCTTCAGCTTTGACCTCACCAATAAATGGATAGGAGAAGCTGCCTGTTTCATTAAGTTTAATTTTCTCTAGGCTCAAGTCAGGTTCTGCAAAAACAGTGATTGAAATAACATCACCTGACGAGAGTTGATACTCTGTATTAGTGTTTGCAATTGAAATGTTTGCAAACATAGCAATTATAAATATAAGAGAAAGACGAGCATAAAACTTCATGCAACAAGCACTCCAAATGAATTAATAATAATTTAATTATAAGCTTATATTAACGCTAAGCTTGTAAAGATTACGATTATAGTCATAAGTTGCATCGGTCGAACGTTGATTGCTTGCTTGGTAGTCAAAGCCTATATCCATCCAGCGACGGAATGCATATTTAACACCAACGCCATAGGCATCAATGGTGTCTTTACGCGCTATTGTTGATGCATATTCTTTGTCTGTATTTGTGTAGTTTAAGTTTGATGTATATCCGCTACCCCAATCATGAGCCCAGTTAACTATGCTGTTTCTGGAGTTGGTGTAGTTAGATGTATAGCTACCTTCTTCAATCTTTTGGCTGGTTGTTAAGGTAACGGTAGAGTAGGTCAAAGGACTCCATTCAATATTTCCTTCCCAAGAGGTTAGGTCGGTATCTTTTCTGCTGGAGTCGCTGAAATCTTTGGTTTCGATACCGATTTTGAAGTTTCCGGTAGTCTTAGCCGTTGCTTCCCAGCGCGCCCCAACTAAATATGCAATGTTTTTACTGTTTAGATTAGTGTTACTGATATATTTAAAATCAGTTGCTTTGATTTCAGCAAGTAGTCGAGATTTATCCGTTACACGATAGATAAATGCGGTGCTGATGACGGTTGAGTCGTTTTCTTGGTCTAAGTTAGCACCATTGTCAGAGCGTTTTTGAACGTGGTTGGCACCAATCTCTACATTGCCAGTTGAAGTGTCTGTGCCGTAGGTGTAATTTCCACCAGCGTTAAAAGTATTAAAGCTGTTTAAAACACCTGGTGTTAAGGCTGCTGCAGAACTTTGAGTTTTGTTGTAGCCCGTTTGGATAGCCAGTTTGTTTCTTACGTCAAACTCAAGTTCGGTGCTGGCGCTTAAATAATGATTTACCAGGTTATCAGCGTTTTTTGCATCAAATGCTTGGTAGTTAAGTGCATAGTCAATTTGATAAGTTGTTTTTTCACCGTAGATGGTTACGCCTACACTTGGCGTTACGCTGGTTACCCAAGATGCAGTTTCTGCATTGGTTAACAGATAGTTGTCATCATAGGATTCAGACACTTCTAGCGTGGGAACTACGTCAGCGATTGAATAGGAAATGGGTGCAGGTTCTAATGCAAAAGCGGTTGTACTTGACATGGCAAGTATAACCGCTAGGTTTACTTTTTTATAAGAATTCATAATTTTTTACCTGTAAAAAGCCCTACGAGACTGATCTCGTATAAGGGCTAATTAATATAAAGGATTAGTTAGGGCTGCTAGAGCCGGCAGCGCCACCACTTGCAGGAGCGGAAGGAATAGAGGCGTTTTGGTTTTGATTAGTTCCTGTAGGACCAGTAAACCCTCCAATGTCACCACCCGCGGCAGTCGGTGCCGCTTGAGTTGTTGCAGCTAAAATTGTAGCGGCTAACGCAGGTGCCGCTGCCACTGCTGCGTCACCAAATGCTAATGACTGTGCAGGGTGAACTTGAGAGGCTGTGCTAAGAATTGTTTGAACGGCAGCTTCATTATCAGAATTTGCAACGACTAAGGCAGCAATTTCATCAGTCAAGGCTTGACAGTCTGTAGCAGAACAGGTTGCGTTTTCAATGCTGGCGGCTTGCTCAGTTGTCAAAATAATCCCTGCTGCTTTCAGGGCATTTAAAGTATCTACGTCTGCGTTAGCAGAAGTGACTGATAAAGCTAAGGCAATTGCCGAGGTAATAACTAATTTGCGCATTTTTATGCTCCTAATAAATATAAAATTTGTTTATAGGGGTTAATCTACACCCTAATTAGCCCTGTATTAAACATACTTCGATGTCTGCCTTGTAATAAAAGGGTAATGTCATGTATTCTTATTATAGAGGCTATTAAATTGCATATCAATATTTATTTAATTATTTTAATAGCTTGCGTTGTCTTTTTTGTTAATTTTTTATGTGGCATTCATTGGTTTTTTTGCTCGATTTTAAATTTGCATTTCAAGTGTTATGGTAATTTTTTGTTAAATCAATGGGGGGTTGAGAACAGAAACGCATTTAGGTTTTATTTATGTTTTTAGGTTGTGTTATCCCGCCATGTTTGTACAATAAAAAGCACAGTGCAACCAAAAAGAAGGATTTATGTCACCCAACCCCGGCCTTTATTTGGCTTTAATCAGTGTGCACGGGCTCATCCGCGGACACGACCTTGAACTTGGCAGAGATGCCGATACTGGCGGTCAAACGCTTTATGCTTTAGAGCTTGCGCACGCTCTAGCCAACCATCCCTCCGTTGCCCGGGTTGATTTATTTACTCGGCGAGTCATAGATGCTGCGGTGTCTTCCGATTATGCAGAACCTTGCGAGGTTGTGACGGATAAACTTAATATTATTCGTATAGAAGCAGGCCCTGAGAGTTATTTGCCTAAAGAGCAGCTTTGGGATGTGCTGGATATGTTTAGCGATAATATGATGGCGTTTTTCAGAGAGCAAGAACGCTTTCCAGATTTATTGCACAGTCATTATGCCGATGCAGGTTATGTGGGCACGCATTTGGCCAATCAAACGGCGATTCCGTTATTGTTTACCGGCCATTCTTTGGGTCGAGTGAAACGCAGCCGTTTATTGGCCAGCGGATTAAATTCGCAGCAAATTGAAGATTTATATCAAATCAGCCGTCGTATTGAAGCCGAAGAGAATGTGTTGGCGATTGCTCAGCGGGTGATCACGAGCACTTCGCAAGAAATCGAAAAGCAATACGAGCTGTATGATTACTACCAACCTGAGCATATGCGTATTTTGCCACCGGGTACCGATTTAAAATTGTTTAAACCACCCTTGCACCTTGAGTTAGATCAGCTTGAAAAAAATGCAGAGCGTTCATCTGATTTGTTTATGCGCTTAACACAGCATTTATCTGATCCTCAAAAACCGATTATTTTGGCCTTATCTCGTCCCGACAAACGCAAAAACATTAAAGCGCTGATTGAGGCCTATGGTCAATGCGCCGAATGCCAAGCTCTGGCTAATTTAGTGATTATTGCGGGTAATCGTGATGACATTGAGGATTTAGAAGAGGGCGCTCAAGAGGTTTTTCAGGAGTTGTTATTTGCAGTAGACCGTTATGATTTATATGGCAAGGTCACTCTGCCCAAACATCATCAGCGCCACGAAGTGGCGGACATTTATCGTATCGCCGCAGCCACGCATGGCGTGTTTGTGAACCCTGCCTTAACCGAGCCCTTTGGGTTGACGCTGATTGAAGCGGCGGCATCGGGGCTGCCGATTGTTGCCACCGAAGATGGCGGGCCAAGAGATATCGTCGCCAATTGCCATAATGGCATTTTGATTGACCCTTTAGAGTCGCAGTCGATAAGCCAAGCATTGTTAACCATTCTAAAGTCACCCAAGCAATGGACTGAGTTTTCTCAAAATGGCTTGCAGGGCGTTAAAGAGCATTATGCTTGGGCGGCGCATGCTGAGCGCTATCTCAGGTTAATCTCTTGTTTGGTGCGTGATGCCGAGCCCTTAATTCCAAAAGTGGTGACTCGCCGCAATGCCTTGTATCGTGACCGTATGTTTGTGAGCAGTTTGGATCACAATATTGTGGGTGATGAAAAAGCGTTGCAAGACTTAATCAAAAAATTGAGCGCTCATAAAACCTCTACCTTATTTGTGATTGCAACAGGCCGAAGTTTGGAATCGGCTTTGCGTTTGATGAAAAAATATGGCATTCCACAGCCAGATATTTTAATCAGCAGTAGCGGCACAGCCATTCATTATGCCTCTAAATTAACCAAAGACAGTGCTTGGACTAAGCACATAGATTATCAATGGGCGCCGCACCAAGTTCGACTTATTCTAAAGGACTATCCCGGTTTAGTGAAACAACCCAAAAGCGAGCAAACTGGCTTTAAGTTGAGTTACCTAATTGACCCCAATATTGCTGATGTGGAGGCGATTAAACGCCTTTTACATCAAGAAGAACAATCGGTGAATGTGCAGTTGTCGTTTGGGCAGTATTTAGATATTTTGCCGATTCGCGCCTCCAAAGGCTCTGCCTTGCGTTATGTCGCAGACCGTTGGCAAATTCCGCTTGAAAAAGTATTTGTCGCTGGCGGGTCGGGTTCGGATGAAGACATGATGCGCGGCAATACGCTGGCAACCGTGGTGGCCAATAGACACCAAGAGGAACTTTCGCAGTTGGTTGATAACGAACGGATTTATTTTGCATCCTTACCGCACGAAGCCGGTATTTTAGAGGCCTTAGAGTATTACGACTTTTTTGGAGAGTGCAAAGCACCAGAGGCGGTCTTACATGAGTAAACTTTTATTATGTACTGATATGGATCGCACCTTGATTCCCAATGGTGCTTCGCCCGAAGCACCTGGGGCAAGAAAAATGTTTAGTGAAATTTGCGCGCGCCCTGAGATACAGTTGGCTTATGTCACCGGTCGTCACTTGGGCTTGGTGCTAGAAGCCATTGAAGAATATCAACTGCCTACGCCTGATTTTGCCATTACCGATGTAGGCACCAAAATCTATCAATTTGAGCCTAATTTTAACCAGGCCTGGTCAGTTTTGGAGGCGTGGGAGGCACATATTGCCAAAGATTGGTTGAATTTATCGCGCCAAGATTTACTGGCTTTGTTAAGCCCTTTGATTGCCGTCACGCCCAATATGGTGCTACAAGAAGATGATAAACAAAATACCCACAAGTTGAGTTTTTATTGCCCGATGGATTTAAACCCTGCTCCGTTGATTGATCAGGCAGAAGCCTTGTTGGCGCAAGCGGGTATTCAAGCCAGTTTGATTTGGAGTTTGGACGAGCCAAATCATATTGGTTTATTGGATGTGTTACCGCGCCATGCCACCAAATTACATGCAATAGAATTTTTGCAAGCAAGACTGAATTTAGCACAAAATCAAGTGGTCTTTGCCGGCGACAGTGGTAATGATTTACCGGTGTTGATTAGCGCTATCCCTGCCATTTTGGTTGCCAATGCCAGTGACGAACTTAAACAACAAGCCTTGGCCTTGAGTGCCCAGCAACATCATCAAGCTGCCTTGTATCTGGCGCAGAATTTCGAGCAAGATGCCAGCGGTAACTATGCGGCGGGCATTTTGCAAGGTTTGGCATTTTATCACCCCCAGTATCAAGCCATTTTGGCTAAGATGGTTCAGCAAATAAGCGAGAGCGCATGAAAAAAACAACCCGCAAACTCATCATCTTTGGCGAGGTTTTGTTTGATTGCTTTGAAGACGGACAAAACATCTTGGGCGGTGCGCCCTTTAATATTGCTTGGCATTGCCAAGCCTTTGGTGACGAACCTCAGTTTATCTCTAGTGTGGGGGATGATGCTTTGGGGCAAAGCATTTTAGATGCGGCGCAATTGTGGGGTTTAGATACTCAAAACATTCAAGTTACGCCCGATTATCCCACCGGTCAGGTGGCGGTCACTTTGGTCGACAATGAACCTCATTATCAAATCACCCCCGAAGTTGCCTATGACCACATTCAATCCCCCAAGCTCATACCCGAGGGGAGTTTGCTGTATCACGGCAGTTTGGCATTAAGACATCCTGCAAGCCGAGCAACTTTTGAAGCCTTGTGCCAAACACCTAATCTAAAGCGTTTTGTGGATGTGAATTTACGCAGTCCTTGGTGGCAAAAGTCCGATATCGACCATTGGTGTCAGGGGGCAACTTGGGTCAAATTAAATGTTGACGAATTACGCTTACTGGGCTTTGATCAACCAAATTTACAAGAAGCTATGTCACAGTGTTTATCCCAATATGGCTTAACCCAACTTATCGTCACGCGCGGAGCAGAAGGCGCTATGGTTTTACAAGCGGATGGACAAGTGTTTTCCCATCAACCTCAAGCTATAGCGCAGTTTGTAGACACCGTTGGGGCAGGCGATGCCTTTACCGCAGTTTATTTGCATGGGCTCTTAGCCAACTGGCCGGTTGAGCGCATTTTGCAAACGGCACAAACCTTTGCGGGGCAAGTGATTGGCCTGCGTGGCGCCACCACCACGGATCAGGCGTTTTATACGCCATTTTTGCACGCTTTACGCAACTCAGCCCTTAATTAAAGGCTCATTTTATGTATGAACAACTTTCCCATTCGTTACTCAATGAAATCCTCAATCAAATCAAACCCGAGATTTCCAAGCAAGACCTAAGGCATTTTTATACCCGTTTGGGTGCAAATTTTTATGCCATTCACGACCTCTTTAATAAACTCTATGGCAAACGAGCCGATTTTGACCAACAAATGCTTAAGTTGGTAGAAACCATGGCGCGCCAATATATTAAGCGTTCCGACGCGCTAAAAGACTTAGATATCGAGCGTGAAAAAGACTTTAATTGGTTTTTAAGTCAACAATGGGTGGGCATGGCGCTCTATGCCAATGGGTTTGCCAAAGACCTTAAAGACATGCAACAACGCTTGGGGTATTTTTCGGAGTTGGGCGTTAACCTGATTCACATTATGCCGATTATGCGTTGCCCTGATGGCAGTAGTGATGGCGGCTATGCGGTGAGCGATTTTAGAGAAATTGATGAGCGCGTTGGCACTTTAGATGACTTAAATGCACTGAGCACAAGCATGAAACATCGTGGGCAATTACTGGCGTTGGATGTGGTGTTAAATCATACCTCTGACGAGCATGAATGGGCGCAAAAAGCCCGTGCCGGCGAGACTAAATACCAAGATTATTACTACACTTTTCCTACTCGCAATATTCCCGATATGTTTGAAGAGAATATGAGTGAAATTTTTCCAGAAACCGCGCCTGGTAACTTTACCTGGGACGAGCAAATGCAACGCTGGGTAATGACCGTGTTTAATCAATATCAGTGGGATTTAAACTACAACAATCCTGCCGTGTTTATTGAAATGCTGGATGTCATTTTGTTTTGGGCCAATCAGGGCGCGGATATTTTGCGCTTGGATGCGGTGGCATTTTTATGGAAAAAAATCGGCAGTAATTGTCAAAACGAACGTGAAGCCCATTTAATCTTACAGCTATTAAAAGACTGTTGCCAAGTCACCGCGCCAGGCGTGCTGTTTATTGCCGAGGCCATTGTTGCGCCGAATGAGGTCACCAAATATTTTGGCGAAGATGCCATTATTGCTAAAGAATGTGAAATTGCCTACAACGCCACCTTTATGGCCTTAATGTGGGATGCGGTTGCCACCAAAAATGCGAATTTGCTGACGCAAGGTATTAAAAGTTTGCCGGTAAAATTAGAAAGAGCCACTTGGTTAAACTATGTGCGTTGTCATGATGATATCGGTTTGGGGTTTGATGACCGCGACATTATTCGCGCCGGTTATGAGCCTCATTCGCATCGACGATTTTTGATTCAGTATTTAACCGGTAAATTTCCCGAATCTCATTCTCGTGGTTTGCCATTTGCCGAAAACCTCAAAACAGGCGATGCCAGAGTGTCTGGGTCTTTAGCGTCTTTGGTTGGGTTGGAGTATGCCTTAAAGTCGGGTGATTTGGCTGCAGAGCAAGATGCCATTAAATTGATATTGCTGTTGCACAGTATGATTTTGGCATTTGGCGGAATTGCGTTGTTGTATTACGGTGATGAGATAGGAACACTCAATGATGACGCTTATTTAGAAGACCCTTACAAAATGGACGACAATCGCTGGGTGCATCGACCTGCCATTAACTGGGAAAAAGCTGAAAAACGCCATCTACAAGGAACACCTGAGTTTGCGATTTTTAACGGTTTGAAAAGAATGATTGCGGCACGCAAAGAAATTGATGTGTTTGCCGACTTTAATAACCGTGAATTAATTGATGTGCAAAATCCCAATTTATTTGTGTTTGGGCGTTATAACACCCAAAATGCAAATGACCGAGTGTTGGTGGTCGCCAATTTCAACAACAAGCCGCAAAAGCTCAATATTGAAGATGTTGGTAGTTGGGGGCGCTATCGCAATGGGCAATTAATGGATGTGCATACTCGTCAAAGCCCAGAGATTTACAACAATACTTTGGTGATTCCAGGGTTTGGGTTTTATTGGCTAACCGAAATGTAGTTACAATAACAGCAAAGCAGCACAAGGGGAGTGGAGGGTGCGTTTGATAACAATTTATACCGATGGCGGCTACGACCCTAAAACCCATATAGGCAGTTGGGCGTTTGTGGCAGAAGCTGATGAAAGTTTGTTATCAAATCGCAGCGCTCAGCAACAAGAGTCATTCTCCCTGTCCGGTTCAGTGTTGCAAACTCAGCAACTAGAAGCCCCATCTTTGCAAATGGAAGTGCGAGCCGTGGTTGAAGCCTTAACCTGGCTAGACTGTGAAAATCGTCATCAAACCATTTTGATTGTGTCAGATTCTAAAATCGTGGTGGATGCCATTAATCATGATTTGCAGTTTTGGTCTGAGAATGACTGGCAAAAGAAAAAGAACCGCACTTTAAAGTGTGTGGCTATGTGGCAAGCACTTTGGCAGTTGTTGGGTCAAATCCCCAATCCGGTAAAAGCCAAATGGGTAAAAGGACATGCAAACCACCCAATGAACGAACGGGTGGACAGCTTGGCAACTCAAGCCAGGCAAGCTGTCTGCTCACCTGGCTTGTCGTCTTATGAGTGATATTGAGGGCTAAGTTCAACCACGGCCTTGATAAAGGCTTCGGCGTGCTCAGGTTTGATTTCTGGGTGAATGCCATGGCCTAGGTTAAAGATATGACCGGTGCCTTTGCCGTAAGCGGCTAAAATGCTGCCCACTTCTTGGCGAATGCGCTCGGGTGAGGCATACAGAACTGCTGGGTCCATATTGCCTTGTAAAGCAACACGATTGCCTACGCGCGCACGCGCTTCATCAATGTTCATTGTCCAGTCAAGTCCTAAGGCATCAGCACCGGTATCCGCCATGGCTTCTAACCATTGTCCGCCACCTTTGGTGAAGAGAATGCAAGGCACCTTGCGACCATCGTATTCTTTGATTAAGCCATCGACAATTTTCGCCATATAACGCAATGAAAATTCATTGTAGTCGCGAGGCGTGAGTACGCCACCCCAAGTATCAAAAATTTGCACAGCTTGCGCGCCGGCTTGAATTTGGGCGTTTAGGTAGGCAATGACCGAATCTGCAAGCACATCTAAAATCTGGTGCAGCATTTTTGGTTCGTCAAACATCATGGCTTTGATGATAGCGAAAGTTTTGCTCGAGCCGCCTTCAACCATGTAAGTGGCCAAAGTCCAAGGGCTACCTGAGAAGCCGATTAATGGCACTTTGCCGTTTAAGGCGGTGCGAATGGTGCTGACGGCATCCATCACATAGCCTAAATCTGAGCCCATGTCTGGCACATACAATTTATCAACATCCGCTTGCGTGCGCAAAGGTTTGTCAAACACCGGGCCTTCACCTTGCGCAAAACGCAAGCCTAATCCCATGGCATCTGGAATGGTGAGTATGTCAGAAAACAGAATGGCAGCATCTAAAGGATAGCGTTCAAGCGGTTGTAGCGTCACTTCGCAAGCCAGCTCTTTGTTGCGGCATAGGTCCATGAAAGAACCCGCTTGAGCGCGTGTGGCACGATACTCTGGCAGATAACGACCGGCTTGGCGCATCATCCAAACGGGCGTGCGATCAACTGGTTCTCTTAAAAGTGCTTTGAGAAAGCGGTCGTTTTGTAAGTCTGCCATGGGAAACCCTTTGAATTTATGTCTTAAAAGGGCGTTATTTTAACCAAAAATGACCAGGCCTGGTTATTTTTCGTTGGTTTTGCGGGCTTTTCTCAGCAGATCTATGTCATCTGGAGATTCAATGCTCATAAACATGGCGCGGCGATATTGAAAGGCATAGCCTCTGACTTCAATGGTTTTATCCATTAAATCTTGAATGTCACCATAATCAAAGTATTTCCAATATTTTTTGGGCACACGAATGCCTGTGGTGTCCATATTGATAATCATATTGGTACTGCTTTTATCCACCTTAACCACTTTGCCTTTGATAATGCGATAGCCAATGTCGTTGGGATAAAGCGTGGTGGATTCTGCGATGGGGTAATGGAGTTGCGGCATTTTTTTGGCGAGTCCCCAGAGTGCTATGTCTTTATTGCGAGCGGTTTGTTCTGCGGCAAAGTAGCAATTGATAAACTGGGTATTGGGCGGAGTGGCATCGGCAATGCCTAGACCGGCCTCTAAAATTCGGGTGGTGGCGTTGCTACCATCTTTAAAAAAGACATGGGCTAGGGTGCGCCCCGCATTGTCGCGTTTTTGTTCGTCGTAAACCAAACCCACTTCCATCTCATTATTGGCAATCAGTTTGTTTAAGAAAGTTTGCGAAACTTGTGCGAGGGGTTGACCAGGTTGCAGGAGTTTTTGCTTTTTTTCGATTTCGGGCGCAACCACCCCAATTAAGCGAATCAGTTGGCCTTGCACAATTAAGGTGTCACCACGCGTGGCAAAAGTTGCCTTGGCCCAATTATCAATTTCAGGCATTTTGCATTCATCTGTGTCTGCGCTTTGCGCAACGGGCGTCCAAAAGCTCAGGCTGATTAGGCTTAAGAGCATTAAAAGGCGGGGCTGAAAAATCGATAATGTTTTCATAAGCACTCATTTTAATCAAGATGAACAGCTTAAAGCAAGGCTTAGACCAGAATAGCGAACTGGTTTGGAATTGGATTGCCGATGATCTTAGAGCAAGTAAAAAAAAAGGTCGCAATGCGACCTTTTAGAAAAGAATAATCGAGTCTTACTTGCGACCATACTTCTGACGGAATTTCTCAACACGACCTTCAGTATCGACAAGAGATTGCTTGCCAGTATAGAAAGGGTGAGATGCGCTAGAAACTTCTACGCGGACTAAAGGATAATCTTTACCGTCTAGCGTAATGGTTTCAGCTTTCTTAGGTTTAATCGTTGAACGAGTTACATAAGTTTCGCCAGTCGAGATATCTTGGAAAACGACTTCGTTATATTCTGGATGAATGCCTGGTTGCATGATGACGGTCCATTTGATAATTCAAAAACGAGAATTATAATTAAAATTTTAGTAAATGCAAGCACTTAAATTAAATAAGTTAATGAAATTTAAGCCGCTTGCGGTTTTTTGTGGTGTTAAATGCTTGCCTAACGCTTCATTGCCACAAACAACTCAGCGTTGGTTTTGGTGTTTTTCATTTGATTAATCAGCGTTTCAGTCGATTCAATTTCATTGTTCATACTTTGTAAGAAGCGACGGATAATCCAAATATTTTTCAATTCGTCTTCAGTCGTTAACAATTCTTCTTTACGCGTGCCCGATTTCTCAATGTTAATCGCAGGGAAAATACGCTTCTCAGCCAAGTTACGCGATAGGTGAAGTTCCATGTTACCGGTCCCTTTGAATTCTTCAAAGATGACCTCGTCCATTTTAGAACCTGTATCAATCAACGCAGTCGCGATAATCGTTAAAGAACCCCCTTCTTCGATATTACGCGCCGCACCAAAAAAGCGTTTGGGGCGGTGTAAAGCATTGGCGTCCACACCCCCAGACAAAATTTTGCCGGATGATGGGGTTACTGTGTTGTAAGCACGCGCTAAACGGGTAATTGAATCAAGCAGGATGATGACATCTTTTTTGTGTTCAACCAAGCGTTTGGCTTTTTCGATAACCATTTCGGCAACCTGAACATGGCGAGTTGCGGGTTCATCAAAGGTAGAAGAAATCACTTCACCTTTCACGGTGCGCATCATTTCAGTCACCTCTTCAGGACGCTCATCAATCAGCAATACAATTAAATAACAATCCGGATGGTTTTCGGCAATCGACTGGGCGATGTTCTGCAAAATCATGGTCTTACCTGATTTTGGCGGTGCAACAATCAAACCACGCTGCCCTTTACCAAATGGCGAGGCAATATCGATGATTTTTGCGGTAATGTCTTCGGTGCTGCCGTTACCCAATTCCATTTTCAAACGCTCTTGAGCGTGTAATGGCGTTAAGTTTTCAAACGCAATTTTCTTACGCGCAATTTCAGGTTCTTCAAAGTTGATTTTGCCCACTTTTAGCAGTGCAAAATAACGCTCACCTTCTTTAGGTGGGCGAATTTTGCCTGAAATGGAGTCCCCTTTGCGTAAACCAAAACGGCGAATCTGGCTGGGCGATACATATAAGTCATCGGGTCCCGCTAGGTAAGAGCCATCTTCTGAGCGTAAAAATCCAAATCCATCGGGTAGGACTTCTAAAACACCTTCACCATAGATATCTTCACCGCTTTTGGCGTGTGCTTTGAGGATGGCAAAAATGATTTCTTGTTTTTTAAGTCTGGCTAAACTGTCTTCTAAGCCTTTTTCAGCGGCAATTTCGAGCAGTTTGGAAACAGACATTTTTTTTAAATCGCTTAAATGCATAAGTAGTTTCTATCTTTTTTAATATCTATGGAAAATTGATTTCATGGTCAATTTGGGTTGGTTTTTAAAAGGCTTTAAAACAAATTTTATTTGGTTTTGAACTTTAAAAGTGTTTGAAAAGGTAAATTTGAATGGTGCTTGAAAGGAATTGGGTTTCAATGCCAGGCTAAGAAGCTTAGCCTAGCATTGAGCGTTTTAGCGGATTATAGGTTACCGTCTAAAAATGCGCACAATTGTGATTTAGACAAAGCACCTACTTGAGTTGCATCGACTTCACCATTTTTGAATAAAACCAAAGTTGGGATGCCACGCACACCGTATTTTGGTGGTGTAGATGGGTTTTCATCAATGTTCAACTTAGCCACTTTGATTTTGCCTGCATATTCACCAGCAACTTCATCTAGGATAGGGGTAATCATTTTGCAAGGACCACACCATTCTGCCCAAAAATCAACTAGAACGGGCATATCAGATTTTAAAACTTCAGTTTCAAAGGTTGCATCACTTGTTGCAATCATGTTGTCACTCATTGTTAGTAACTCCTATTATTATTTTTGTTGCATCTAACCGCACTTGTCAAAAGACAAGCAGTGAAAATTCGGATTGAAAATTCGTCAGAACAGACATTTGATGTGGTTGGAACAAGAATCGACGCTTTTATTTGCACCAAGCACTTCATGAAAAACTTTAAATTTTTGTAATTATTACATTATTAAAAGTGCATTTACAAACATTTTTTGCAAAATCAAGAATTTTTATTCAAAAAAATGGCTTAATTTTGGCTAAGTTCGTGCAAAACTAAGATTTTCTGCTAATATCTAGGATTTATTTTAGTTGAATCTAGAGAAGTGTCATTTTATGAATAGAGTATTTCGTTTAGTCATTTCTTGTCCTGACCGTAACGGTATTGTGGCAAGAGTGTCAGGATTTATTGCCCAATTGGGCGGCTCGATTGTTGAAGCCAATCACCATACCGACTCTGAAAACCAATGGTTTTTCATGCGCTATGAGATTTTAGCCAGTTCTTTAGGCAATGATCTAGAAGGCTTTAAAACCCAGTTTTCGGCCATAGCGACTGAGTTTAATATGCAATGGCAAGTCAACGATTCTGCGTCACCCAAAAAGATTGCTCTGTTTGCCAGTAAAGAATCACACTGTTTGGCGGATTTACTCTACCGTTGGCATGAGCAAGATTTACCCGGACAAGTGGCCTGTGTGATTGCCAACCATGAAGATTTACGCTCTATGGCAGAATGGTATGGTGTGCCTTTCCATTATGTGCCTGTCACGCCCGATACCAAGCCCGCAGCTTTTGCTGAGGCTGAAAAAATTGTGGCCGATTATCAAGCAGAAGTAATTGTTTTGGCGCGTTATATGCAAATTTTACCGCCTAATTTGTGTGCAGATTATGCCGGTCGTGTGATTAACATTCATCACAGTTTCTTGCCGTCCTTTGTGGGTGCAAAACCTTATCATCAAGCCTTTGAGCGCGGTGTGAAATTGATTGGGGCGACTTGCCATTATGTGACTGAAGAACTCGATGCAGGTCCAATCATTGAGCAGGATGTGGTGCGTGTCAGTCATTCTCAAACCGTTGAAGATTTAAAACGCTTAGGCAGAGATGTTGAAAAAAATGTTCTGTCTAAAGGTTTAAGAGCGCATCTTGAAGACCGCGTTTTGATTTTAGGCAATAAAACCGTGGTGTTTAACGCTTAATTTTCTAATCTATTTTTGTCTAGATATTCCGCCAAACTGTTTTGCAGTTTGGCTTCTAATTGCTTACGACTGTTCAGTTGTGAGGTCACCAAATTTTCCCAAGCGTCATTGAGCAGCAGTTTACGGCTAAATAGTGTTTGTAGCTGAGCATCCGCTTGAGTGCTTAAAAAGTCTAACTCACCCAAAGTCCAATCTCGCAGCGCTAAAGAAACGCTCTCATAAGGTTGCTGTTGCAAATAGCCTAAAGGAAAAGGCGCTGCTTTAAAAGGCAGGGTTTTTAAAATCGCCAAGAGCGTGGGTATTTCTAAATCTTGATAATGCGTTTGCAAACAATAAACCCATTGTGGGGTCACCATTTGCTGGGTGATTTTTACCAAGTCTTGGGCGCTTTGGGATAAAGGCTGACAGAGGTTAATCGAATAAGTGCCGCTGGCGTGGTCTTTTTTAAGCCCTAATCCGAGGGTTTTAAAGTCGTTTTGCGTCCAAAAGTTTAATAACTGCGCAGTCACCCCAAAACTACTGGCGACATAATCGAATTGTTGTTGCTTGGCAAACGGGGTTAGGTGTTGAAGTAAGTGGCTGCCTAATTGTTGGTTTTGCCACGCGTCTTGAACCGCAATGCGCATTACGCGCAATCCTTTTAACCTTAGCCAGTCTGGGTTGCCCGTTTGTTGGTAAAGTTTTTGCGGAAACAAATGACCTTGTAATCTTCTAGGTTTTTTTGGGTCGGGTAGCGGTAAGTCACCTTCTGAGATGGCAATGAGCGCACCCAATAGGTGCTCGTTTTGCATGGCTGCAAAAATGGTGAGATTGGGCGCTTCTAAGAGTTGCATCAAATCGTTTGGCGAGGTTTGGTAGTGCGCCGATACCAATAATTGAAATAACTCATGCAGCTGTTGCGGGTTATCCAAAAGCCTTGCCACGCTGAGTGTTTGATAAACGATTGGGGCATTATTTTCTTGGCTGTTGAAAGCTTTACAGGGCGTTAAGAGTAGCGTTTGATTAAGGGTGTTTTCCAGCCAGTCGCCGGCTCGCCAGCGGATAGGCGTGTGCAATTCCAAGCGTTTCCAGCCGGGCGTTGCGCTGTCTAAAAAGGCACTGAGTTTAAGCTCAAAGCCACGCCCCGATCCCTCATAACCTTGCGAGGTACTGGCCAACACCAAACGGTGATAGGTTTGTATCAGGGTTTGCAACATCGGCAGTGGTAAATGTGCCGCTTCGTCAACTAACAGCAGATCAGTTTGGATGGGGTTTGCGATGAGTTCGTCTGGCGCTTTAAAAGTGATGAACTCAGTCAGTCCGGCATCTTCTACAATCTGTAGCGCACTTTTAACCTGGTCGGGTCGAGCGGCGGTTAAAGTAATGTGGCGTTTACCGGCTTCCATTAAGGCCACTGCCGCCAAACCTAACGTAGAAGATTTGCCGCGACCTCTGTCAGCGGTGATTAATAACGGACGCTTGCGATGCCCGAGCGCGACTTTTTGAATGAGCTTGACCGCTGCCAGTTGGTCTGGAGTGGGTAGGGTTTGACAGGGTGCGGTTTGGTTTAAAGGAAATTGATTAAACCAAGCTTCTAGATCTTTAGGGTCTTGGTGTTGGGTTAAATGAATGGCATGCTGGGTGAGTTGTTGCCACAGAAACGCATTAAACCCTCTGAGGGTGTCTTTGGCTTTCAACGGAAAAGACAGGTGTTTTTCACAGGATTTATTGGGTAAATTTAACCAGGCCTGGTGCTCTGGTAGCAAAATAATGCACCAACCGCCGGCTTTAATCATGCCACTTAAAATACCCAGTGTATTGGGGTCGATGCCTTCGGTTGCCGAAAAAATCACAAAGTCGGTTTCTTGTCCCAACAGCAAGGAAGCCGCTTTGGGATGAATAGCTTTTGCTTGGGTAAAAGGCGAGTGTTCACCTACCCACAAGCCTTGTTTGAGAGGCGTTTGCGCCAGAAACGCTTGGCAAAGTGCTTCTTGCCAGGCAGTTTCTCCACTGAGCAATAGGCAGGCACGAATCTGCGCCTTAAGCAGTTTTTCACTGAGGGTTTTTAACGCCTTCACTTGCGCAGACAGCATCTATCTAACCTCGATGGTCACTTCGGTTTGGGTGGGGAGATAGGTTAATACAATCTTGCCGGTTTGTTTGCCTAAAACCACCTTAAGGGTTTGGGTGTCGACAAATTCGGTTTCAAAAGTCAGGCTAGGGGTGTGCTTGGCAGCCAGATTGGCTTGTTGTGGTGCTTGGCAGCCTTTCGGGGGAAAGTAAAAATAAAGCGTTTCGCCTGACTTGGCGCTCAGGGTTTGTTGTCTTTGCTGAATAATGTGGAGATTTTGCAATGTTGGGGTAAAAAATGCCCAGCGTGTGGTTTTGAGAGTGCCGTTTTCTTGCCATTGCACTTGCGCTTGGTAACGGCTGTTCCAGTTTAAACGCTGCTCAGGAAAAAAAGCCAGCCAGCGTTCTTCGGTGGCTTGCGCTTCGTGGTGTTGTGGGTCGGTCAGATTATTAAAAATGGCGGCGGGTTTGATGGCTGTGCCGGTGGTTAAGTTGGTTAGGGTAAAAGATGAGGGAATAAATTGTATTTTCCCCCAAAAATTCGGATTGATTTGCAGGTGAACCGGATAGCCAGACACATTACATTGTGGCAAAGGGTCTGGGCTTTCTTCATAAAAAACTGGCGGTACCGTGGCGCCAGACTTGGGCCAGAAAATTAATTTAGGGCTACTGGCAGCTGTTTGTTTTTGAATTTGCTCAAAGGTGGTTTTGGCCAAGCGCACATCATTTTTGCAAAGCCCGCCATATAACACCGTGCCATTTGCAAAACGGTTTTCTCGCCCACAGGCTTGATTAAGGTTTTGATTGCCAAGGTTTGCCACTAAGGCACCTTTTACCCAGCCTTTTGAATCTTCTGCCAGGCTGATACCCATTTCATCTTTGGTCATGTCCAGCAAGCCCAAGCGGTGGTAAATGGCCGACATAAGGTCGTCGATGTACTTTTGGGGATGCGCGGCGTTGTAGCTAATCACTTCAGACACTTGGCTACGATAACCCACCGCAAAGGCTCTATCATTGGGGGTTTTGCCTGCAAAGGCACGCATATTTGGGGCTTGTTGGTGACCTTGTTGGTCATTGAGAACTTCGTAATAAGCGTGGCTTTGGGCGCTGGTTTGCAACTGAGGGTTCCAAGCTAGAGGCGCTAGTTTGAGCTCTTGGCGCAGATGATTGACATAATTGAAAGCCGATTTTGCGCCTTCGGCATCTTCAAAAGTGCCCGTCGTTGATCTGCTTTGGGTTGCCGATAAAGCCGGGTTAATCGTGAGCAAAAAAAGGCTTAAAAATAAGCCTTTAAGCAGGGTGCGCTTCATTAAACCAGCCAATCGGTTAAGGGTTTGGGTTTGCCTAAGAAGTAGCCTTGACCATAGGTAATGCCGATGGCGGTGAGTACATCCACATCGGCTTGGGTTTCTACATATTCGGCAACGGTTTTTTGGCCGCGCAGTTCGCTGATTTCGTGAATATAACGAATGACCGCCTTATCGGATGGGTCTTTATGCATGTCTTTGACAAAACTGCCATCTATTTTGACCACATCAAAGGGTAAGCTTTTGAGATATTCAAATGACGACATACCTGTTCCAAAATCATCTAAGGCCAAACCGATGCCGACATTTTTAAGCCAAGCAATAAACGCCTGGGCTTGGCTAAAGTTGCCGACAGCAGAGGTTTCGGTGATTTCCAGTTCCAGCTTTTGCCACGGAAAATTAAAGTGAATAATAGCCTGTTTAACCTTAGCTTGAAAGTCGCTGTTGTTGAGTGATGAGCCGGCCAGATTGATATGAACGGTTTCTAATTTTTGAATGTGGCTGGGGTTTTGTGTGGCCTGAGTTAGGTATTGCCAGAGGACAAACCCATCGATTTCAGCCATCATTTGATAGCGTTCGGCGGTGGGTAAAAAGTTATCTGGCGCCACAAAGTGACCTTGCGAATCCCAGAGGCGCAATAAAATTTCATAGCTCACCAAGTCGGTTTCTTTTTGTAAATGTACGATGGCTTGGGCAAATAATTCAAAGCGCGCAGGACCTTCGGCCAAGGCTTCTTTTATAAAACCAGCGGTAATGACTTCTTGGTTAAAGCGTTGTGTTTGATTGTCGTTAGGTTGATAGACATGAAGTTTATTTCTGCCTTGAGATTTTGCAGTATAAAAAGCATTGTCGATGGCTTTGGTCAGTTCTTCGGGGGTGTATTGATTAGGCTTAAAGGCCACCATTCCGATACAGGCGGAAACAGAATAGGTTCTATTTTCCCATGAAAAACGGAAATCTTTGAGCTGCTCTAGCTTTTGTTTGGCAAAACTTAAAGCATCGGCTTCGGTGGTGTTTTTCAGCAAAATAAAAAAGTCATCGCCACCCAGCCTGGCCATCAACGCATTTTTGGGCAGGGTGTTTTGTGCTTGTAAGGCAATCATCTTAAGCAGCTCGTCGCCCGCCACATGTCCGGCGGAATCGTTAATCAACTTAAATTGGTCAAGGTCTATGCCCATCAGCACAAAGGGCATATCGGCTTCACTTTTAAGGGCTTGGCGAATTTCAGATTCCATAAAGTAGCGATTATACAAGCCGGTAAGTTGATCGCGTTCAGCTTGATAACGCATTTTTTGGGTGGCTTGATAAATTTGCGACATCATTTGATTGTAGCCATCAAACAGGGCTTTAATCTCGTTTTTAGCGCGCGTCATTAAAGGCGTGGCCGCTTTTACCGTAGGGTCACTTTCAACCATCGCTAAGGCCAGTTTTTTGAATGGCTGAGTTTGGTGGTGGCCGATCCAAGTGGCGAGAATCAAACCCAAGATGATTTCTATCGGAAAAATAATCGCCAGGGTGGTGAAGTGTTCATTGAGTTGAGTGGTGATGCTTTGCATGTCGATCACATAGGTCACATTGCCAAACAGATGACCGTCGGCTTCTAGCGGTAATTTAACATAGAGGTCTTCGCCTTCAAATTGCGGTTGGCTGGTCGCTGCTTTGATTAAATGGTCGTACTTATGCTGTTTACGGTTAAATTCAAATATTTTTTGGCCTTCGGTATTGGTCAAAAGCACATCGTCGAGCGAGTCAAATTGTGAAAAACGAAACGATAAGTCAGATAGTAAATCCGACTCATTAAGCAGCATGGCTTTGAGCATATCCTGGCTCATGGCTTTATTGAGTGCATGCGACATTTCAACCGCCAACACTTGGCGTTCTTTAGTATCTAACCAACTGGCTTGTAGTAGGGTGACCGAAGTAACCACCAAAAGCATGCCAGAAATCAGGAGTGATAATTGGGTGCGTATGCTAAGTGAGTTCCACATGATTGAGTTCTCAAATTCTTTGTAAGTTAAGGCGCCAGGTTGGCATAGCTGGTAATGGGTAAAAGGTCGTCATTGCCCCATTCATTCCAAGACGCATCGTAGTTGGCAACATCATAGCCCAATTCTCGCAAAGCCAAATAGTTAGTGGACGAAATTCTGCCGATTGCACAATAAATAATCACTTTGCTGGTGTGCGGAATGGCTTGGTAAAGTGACTTTAATTCTGCTAAGGATTGCAAATTAGACAAGTCATTATCCTGGGTCAGATTGTGCGACGCTGGAATATTGATGGCACTTAAAATGTGACCATAGCGTTTGGCCGAAGATACCTTGCCTAAATAGGCGTCTTCTGGGCGGGCATCAATAATAATTTGGTTGGGGTTTTTGCTGGCTAATAGGGTGGTAAATCGTGTGGCCAAGCGGTTTGATTGAATGTTGGTCACATAATCACTAGGCGTTACCTTTGGCAAGGTGGCATCGGTGGCCAATTGTGCTTTTTGCCAACCGGCAAACCCTTGGTTTAATAATTTAACCTGATTGAGTCCGTAAACTTCTAATGCCCAAAACAAGCGCGCCGCATCTAATAATTGGCCTTGGTCATAGACCACCACCGGTTGATTGACGCTAATCCCCAAACTTCTGAGCTTGGCTTGCATGGCTTGGGGTTCGATGATTTTGCCATTCGTGGCTTTATGGGCATAGGTGTCTGCAACCGGAAAGTTTAATGCACCTGGTATATGGCTGACTAGGTAATCGCTGGCGGGCCGAGCGTCTAAAATAACAAACTGGTCTAGCTGTTTTTGCAAAGCCTGGGGGGAAATGCGCAATTCAGATTCTGCGGCTTGAGTGGCACTCATGCTTAAGAGAGCAAAGCTCAGACTGATGACAAAAATCAGTGAGTTACGACTCAAAAGGTCTAACAGTTTTTGGTTCATGGGCTTCTCCAAAGCATGGAATTTCAATATAGCGAGTTTTGCTGAGAGTTTCAATAAGCGCAAGGGTTATAAGTTGCCCTTAATCATGATTGGCAGAGAATTTTGGGGTGTAGGGCGTGTTTAGCAAAAAAAGGTGGCTTGCTGCTTGGCACTGAGTTTGCTTTGTTCGTTTTTAACAAAATTGCTTAATGTAACGGCAAGCCATAAAAAATCTTTAACAGTTTTGACCCATATTTTAAAAATAGCCTGGGTTAAAGGAGCCACAAGATGATTGAACTCGCAAAAACAGAAACCGCTACGGTTGCTGAGCGCTCGGAGCGCCCAACACTTTCAGCCGTTGAAAAGTTTCGCCAAGCAGAAATTCAGCGCAATCGTCGGCAACCCAAATTTAACCTGAAAACGCTGTTTAACAAATTACAAAACCGTTTTTCACAAGCGCACGATGTCAGTGATCTCATCGAAGCGCAAGTGCAAAGCCGCACTGCCGAACTCTATCGCAAAGCGCATTTTGATGCCCTAACCCATTTACCGAACCGTGCCCACTTACAAGAAACCCTTGACCAGTTGGTGCGGCGTCATGACGAATTTCAGCACCCATTTTCCTTGTTGTTTTTAGACTTGGATGGTTTTAAAGGCGTCAATGATAACTTGGGTCACGGCATAGGGGACGAGTTGCTGCGCCATGTGAGCGCTCGACTTTTGTCTTCAGTGCGAGAAGGCGATATTGTGAGCCGTTTAGGGGGCGATGAGTTTGTTGCTTTGCTCACGGATACCGATAGCGTTGAAATCATCGAACGAGTTTGTGAGCGTATTATTTATGAAATTGCGCGTCCTTATTGTATCAATCGTCAAGCGGTGATTACCTCTAGTAGTATTGGTATTGCGCGTTTTCCGAGGGATGCCAAAACCACCACCGAGCTGATAGAAAAAGCCGACCAAGCCTTATATATCTCAAAAAGTGAGGGTAAGAAAACCTTTCGTTTTTTTGAGCCAATCCTTTCAGACTCAGCCTCTCAACAAGCCAATATTGCAACCTTGTTTGAAGTCGCCATGGCGCAGGGTTCGTTTGGCATTCAAGCCAACCCTCAGATGGATTTAAAGCAAAACCGCCTGGTGGGCGCCAGTTTATATTTAAACTGGCAAGATGCGCCTTTGCCGAGTAACGATTTTGCCGCATGGCAAAATCCGCTTAACAAACAGACTGCTGCCTTGCCGTTGGCTTTGTGGCTGTTGGATAGCGGATTGTATTACAGTCAACGCTGGTCAGTCGCCCAACAGGATTTGGTGGTGACCATTGCTGTGTTGCCTGTTTTATGGCAAGAACCCTCATTTGAAACGCTGTTAGCCACGCGCATGGCCTTTTATGGCGTGACTCAGTCACAAGTGCAACTAGAGTTTTCTTTAGAGTCAGTGACAAGTCAAGAGCACAATAGCATCGAGATGCTTCAAAAACTGGCTGACTTGGGCTATCAACTTACGCTATCAGGTTTAGGTGCTTTAGCGGTTGATATGACTTTGTTGGCGGATTTACCGGTGCAAGAGCTTAAATTTGACCAGGCCTGGTTAAAAAAACAGTTAAAAACCGCCTCGGGGCAGAAGTGTTTAAAGGCGTTTGTGCAGATGAGTAAGGCTTTAGATATTTGTTTGATTTGCCCGGGTATTGAGGCAAAATCTCAGGTCAAACAATTGGTCGAGATGGGGTGTCTTATCGGTCAGGGTGACCTATGGGCGCAACCAGTTGCCGTTGAAAATTTCAGTAAAATCTTCTCTTTATAAGGCTTATTCGCCTTGATTTTACAAGGATTACGCATTTGTAATTAGTTTTTGTTGGGTGATAAATTTTATGTGTCCCGAATAGAAAACTTTTATTGTGTCTAAGCTTTGTAGTGCTGTAGTATATATTTCAACATTCTAAAATTTATGTGCCTTTTCTAGTTCTCTCCTCTAATCAACGGCGATTAAGGGAGGGTTGTCAGCCATTTATGGCTTTTGTTGCTTTTATTGCTTTCGTTTTTTGGCCTTAGCTTTCTGTTATTCGATGAAGTGCCACAGGTAATAAAACAATCAAAAAACAATCTTTACCAAACCTATCTCAATTAGGAGATGTTTAAATGTCCACGCTTAGCTTAAAACAAAAATTAATCTTGTCACTTTTAGCAGCCGGTTTATTACCCTTTGCGCTGATCAGTGTGATAAGCCTGGTGAATTCCAGTCAGGCTTTGAACGACAGTGTTAAGCAAAAGCTAGAAGCCGTGAGGGACATCAAAAAAGCTTCAATTGAGCGTTATTTTTCGACTCTTGAAAATCAACTCACCACGGTTGCCAAAAACCCGAATACTCAAATGGCCTTAGCTCAATTTGGTGAGGGCATGGAGCGTTTTAAAGACGATAATCAATTCACTGATCGTGACCTGGCCGACAGCAAAGCCGCTATCTTAGGGTATTGGCAAAATCAGTTTGGTAAGCAATATCAAGAACAAAATAATCAAAAACTGGATATAGACTCCTTCTTCAATCAATTATCGCCTCAGGCCATCATGATGCAAGCCGCGCTCATTGCCCAAAACCCTGAGCCATTGGGTAGCAAAAACAATCTTGTACAAATGCCCGGTTCGTCGCTGTATGCGCAAAGCTACAATCAATACCATGCGTGGTTTAATGAGTTTTTGCAAAAGTTTGGTTTATACGACATCTTTTTAGTGAACAATGATGGCAAGGTGGTTTACACCGTGTTTAAAGAACTAGACTTTGCCACTTCTTTAACCAGTGGCCCCTGGAAAAACACCGGTTTGGCAGAAGCCTATCGCAAAGCCCTGCGTTTGGATGATGGACAAGCGTATTTTACCGATATGGCACTTTACACACCTTCTTACGACGCACCCGCTGGATTTGCATCAACCCCCATTTTTGAAAAGGGTCAGCGCGTAGGAACGCTTATTTTCCAAATGCCTCTGGACACCATTACTCAGGTCATGTCGCAAAGATCGGGCATGGGAGAAACCGGCGAAAGTTATTTGATTGGTAGCGACAAATTAATGCGCTCCGATTCTTACTTAGACCCAGAAAACCACACGGTGGTTGCGTCTTTTAGAAACCCTCAAAAAGGCATGGTGGATACTCAAGCCGCACAAGCGGTGTTGGCCGGCAAAACTGGTTTAGATGAAATTATTGATTACAATGGCAACCCTGTGGTGTCGGCTTACACCCCCATTATGTTGGGTGGCAATTCTTGGGGCTTATTGGTTGAGATTGATGTGGCAGAAGCCTTTGCTTCCAGTCACCAAATGCAAATGCTGGTGCTCATTATTGGGCTATTGGGCGCAATCATCATTGGTTTGGCGGCTTATGCCTTTGCACTGAGAATGGCAAAACCGATTATTGCCTTGGCTGACAAAATGACACAAGTTGGGCGCAGTTTTAACTTTAAAGAGCGTGTTGAGGTGGTTTCACAAGATGAAATCGGCAAAGCCAGTGAGTCTTTAAATGTGATGTTGTCGAGTATTGATGTTGCCCTGACCGAAGTGAATCACAGCATTGGCGCAGTGGCACAAGGTAATTTTTCGGTGAAAATCACCAGTGATATGCAAGGTGATTTAGCCGAGCTTAAAAACTCCGTCAACGCTTCTGCAGACAATATCCAAATTGTCATGACCGAAATTCTTGGGGCTATGGAATCCCTTGCACAAGGTCGCTTTGATGTTGAAGTCAATACGCGCGCGCCAGGAGAATATGGCGTTATTCTCAAGAATGCCAAGCAAGCCTTAACCGCTTTAAATGATGTTGTGGAAGACATTAATAAATCAATGCATTTCTTACAACAAGGTGACTTCAACTCTCGCGTAGAAGCAGATGCTTTGGGTGCATTGGCTACCATGAAAGATAACTTTAACGATGCGATGGATTCACTCGGTTATGCCATAGGAGCCATCAGCCAAGTGGTTGCGGCGCAAGCGGCGGGCGATTTAACCATGGAATTGCCTGCCGGAACTTTTAAAGGCCAAATGCATGATTTAAAAAATGCCATCAATTACTCATCGGTTAAAGTTAAAGAAGTGGTCAATATTGCAATAGATACATCAGATGTGGTGAGCGGTGCTTCGGCTGAAGTCTCGCAAGGTTCAGGTGATTTAAGTCAGCGTGTGCAAGAGCAAGCGGCGGCTTTAGAGCAAACATCGGCAACGATGGATGAAATGAGCTCGCAAGTCGCCAGTAACAGCGAAAATGCTCAACAAGCCTCTAGTATGGCAGAAGATGTTAAAAACAAAACACATAATGGTGTTTCTTTAATGCAGCAAACCATTACCGCCATGAGTGCCATTGAAGACTCCAGTAACCGCATTACAGACATTGTCAATTTGATTGATGGCATCGCTTTCCAAACCAATTTATTGGCTTTGAATGCCGCAGTAGAAGCGGCTAGAGCGGGTGAACATGGTCGCGGATTTGCCGTGGTGGCTGGCGAAGTGCGCAACCTAGCCCAAAAATCGGCCGATGCGGCTAAAGACATTAAATTGCTCATCAGTCAAACGGCCGAACGCATTGCACAGGGTTCTGTTTTGGCTTCGCAATCGGGTGAAATGCTCTCAGAAATTAACACCATGACAGACCAAGTAAGCCTGATGATTATGCAAATCGCCAAGGCTTCTGCTGAACAAGCAGAGGGGGTTCGTCAGGTGCATCAAGCGATTTCGCAAATCGACTCGGTAACCCAGCAAAACGCCGCGTTGGTAGAAGAAACCAGTGCCGCCGCAGAAAGTTTGAATCATGAGGCGCATACCCTAAAACAAACCATGTCTTATTTTAAAACGGGGCAAGCGCATACCGCACATTATGAAAGACCCAAACCTTCTAAAAAAGTGCAGGCGTCAAAAGCACCCGCAAGTGCCAAGCCTTTACCTAGCCCAGCCGCCGCATCGGCAGCTAAAAAGCCAGAAAAAGCGCCAGCCTTAGCCGCGCCAAAACCTGCCAAGCCAGTGCAAAATAATAGTGATGAGTGGTCTGATTTTTAAAGGTGTAATGGGAAAGCAGGCTAAAGCCTGCGCCCCAAGCAAAGCATATTAAAGGGGCGAAGGCTTTAGCCTTCTAATCATTCTGGTTTATTTTAAGGTCGCTTTTGCACTTAGTATTCCTGAAACAAATTATTGACCTGCGCCCATGTAACTTTTTTGCTTCGCCAAAAAAGTCACCAAAAAAGGCGACCCCACTCAGCCAATTCTAGCCCTCTAAGCTTGTCGCCAGACAGCTGCGAACTCGCTTCGCTCAAACATGCGCAGCTGTTTATCTGGCGCCTTCACTAAGAGGGCTTACGAATTGTCTTCAAGGGGGATTGGGGTTTTCTTCTGTTAGAGCAAACTGCTTTGTCAGAATGCCTAAAGCTCCCCTTTGAATCATTTCGTGATGCCCCTTAACGAAAGGACTGGAGAAAAAGTGGCGCTGTTTGAGCGAAGCGAGTTCGCCACTTTCCAGTCCTGAGTTTAGGGGCATAGAAATGATGAGAGGGTCGACTTTTTGGTTACTTTTTGGGGACCCAAAAAGTAACAAGGGCGCTAGGCACAAAACCTAATTTAGATATGCAAATTACAAAAGCGACCTTAATAAAAGAATCGCAAAAGGTTTTTTGATTTAAGGTGAAAGCAGGCTAAAGCCTGCGCCCCATGATTTTTGATATGAAAAGGGGCGAAGGCGTTAGCCTTCAGATGCTTTATCAGACAAGACTAAGCGTTTAGCGAAATGCGTTTGAGCATTTCTAAAATCAACTTAGCCGAATGGGTGGCTGCTTGCTCTAGGTATTGCTCAAAGGTCACGGCATTTTCTTTACCCGCAATATCCGATAAAGAGCGGATAATCACAAATGGCACATCCATTGAATGGCAAGTTTGCGCTATGGCTGCCGCTTCCATCTCACAAGCAATCATGCTGGGGAACTTATCCCGAGTGGTTTGCACATCGGCAGGGTCGTACATAAAACGATCACCCGTGGCAATTAAACCGTGCATATGGGCCACTTCTTGTAAGGCTTCTATGGATTCTTGGGCAATTTTAACCAGGCCTGCATCTGGTAAAAAACACGCTGGAGACCCTGGTACTTGCCCGTGCTCATAACCAAAAGGCGTGACATCCACATCGTGATGGCACACACTTTGACTGATGACGATGTCACCGACATTTAAATCGGCGTGAAAACCACCGGCTGTGCCGGTGTTAATCACATAGTCGGGTTGATAGCGGTCAAGCAATAAAGCTGTACTGACCGCGGCATTCACCTTGCCGATGCCTGAGCGTAATAAAACCACTTCAAGCGCGCCAATTTGCCCGGCGGTATATTCAAATTTAGCGTGCGTTTCGACTTTTGGATTGCTGATGTGACTGCGCAGAAGAGCGACTTCCTCTTCCATAGCACCTATAATCGCTATCTTCATAGCACGCTCACATCATTGCCAAGTTCTGCCAAAATTTCTTTGCTTAAAGCGATGTCTGCATTTTTATTAACGCCTATGCCTTTATTGATAATGTCTTGGGCAATTTCTTTGGCTTCTTCAAGCGAGTGCATTTGGTAGGTGCCGCACTGGTATTCGTTTAACTCTGGAATCTCTTCCATTTTTTCTACCTTTAAGACATCGTGCATTGCCGCCATCCAAGCATCGCCCACACGCTTTTCATCAGGTGTGCCAATTAAGCTCATGTAAAAGCCTGTGCGACATCCCATCGGTGAAACATCAATGATTTCGACATCTTTGGCATTTAGGTGGTTACGGATAAAGCCAGCAAATAGATGCTCTAGGGTATGAATCCCTTTTTCGCCCATCATCGATTCATTGGGTTTGTTAAAGCGTAAATCAAAAACCGTGATGGTGTCACCACTCGGCGTGGTCATGGTTTTGGCAACGCGCACCGCTGGGGCGTTCATAATTTTGTGGTCAACGGTAAAGCTGTCTAATAAGGGCATGGTTTACTCCTAGGGGTTATGGTCGTCGGTTAGGTCTTTCTTTAAGAGCCAACCCTTGTCGGTTTTAATAAATAGGTAATTTTTGTGGTATTCAAAGGTGTCGTTTTCGTCAAAATCGGCCATCGACAATTTCATTAAACCTGCCTGCATCCCGCTGGTCATCTTCTCTAAGGGGGAAAGGCTTGGGTCATGGGTGATGGAATTAATATAGCTTTCTAAACTTTGTTTGGCGCGCACAATTAGCGTCAGTTCTGCGACATAATGGGTGTCGTTTTGCTTATAGCCATTGGTTTTTTCAATGCTAACCGCTTCAAATAAGCTGGGTTGTAGCTGGTTATAAAAAGCTTTGGCTTGGCTTTGAATTTGTTCATCAGACGGCTGGTCTGGCGCAAAACAACCCGATAAAAACACAAAACTGCCCAGCAGTAAGGTCATGAGTCCAAAAGAGAGTCGCTGTTTCATAGGGATAGGTTCTTAAAATAAAAATGCATTATAAGCCAAACGCTCAACAAAACCGAGTAAAGCTAAAGGTTTTTAAGGGTTAATTGCCGTAGTTTTAGGCTTAAAAACAACCAGACCTGGTTATTTTTAGAGGTTTTTAGGGCGAGTTTTAAGCTTTTAGGGCATAAACCAATCGAGATAAAAAATCAGAATAATAATCACAGCCACTGCAACCACCGCTTGCGCATAGTGATGTTTTTGAATGGTGCGGCGCACCACTTTCTTTTTAGGGAAAGGGATTTCGCCCTTGTGCATTTTAACGGTCTTGGCAAACTCAGCTCGCAAGTGACGCGGTAGCGCTAAGGCAAAGGCTTCGATTTGCGGGTTTGAATAGTCCTTCATGGCTTTAGCAAGGGAGTTAAGGTCACATTTTAATAACTCTTTTTGGCGATCTGCCATCGGCATTTTCATCAACATTCCGATGAATTGCTGTTCTTTTTCAGTGTTAAAAGTACGACCTGCCATAATGCTGATTCCCACACGACTAAGTATTTATTATAGCCAAAATGGCCTTAAATAAAATGACTTCGCGTGGGATTTAATTTTCAGATTTCTCGAGTTTTAAGCTGAGGGTATCTTCATAGTCACTGGCTTTGCTGTGCAGTTCGAGTTGGATATCCAAAAAGGGCAAAGCGGTTTGGTCAATGTGACTGTTTAACCAGTCATAAGCACGGCGAATGCGCGGCGCATAATGGCCTAATTGAACATTTTCTGCCAAGCGAATAAACAGTTGTTTGGTTTTATCATCCAGTTGAGTGAACTCATGTTGCGCTTGGCTCAGGCCGGTAGAGGTTTGGGTATTGTCCTGAATTTGCAGCATTTGCGCACGGCGTTGTGCAAAAGCCAAAGCCACATGCTGTGAACTGGGCATGGCATTTAATAAATCCAATAACAATAAGCACCCTAGGTTAAAAAAGCCCTTTTGGTTTTCGCGAGGGCGCACCAGTAAAAAGTAACCCGCCAGTAACACTTCTTTGTGCGCTTCTTTGAGTTGCCACTGTTGGTTATCTAGATCGTTTAACTTTGCCAAATAATAACAATAGGGCAGCAGAGGGTGGGTGTCGTTTTGGGCATTGGTGACTTGTAAATCTAGGCGTTCTAAGATGTCGTCTTTGGCATTAATTAGCCAGTTAGCAAAGTTGGTTGGGTGATTGTCTTGTCCCATAAGGCCTTCATTGAGCAAGGCTTTCAGCACCAAAGAGTGTTTTGCCTTATCTTCATTGGAGAGCAACCAAGTTTCGTTAACGATGGCGTGTTTAAAGGCTTCATCGAGCGTTTCGGTGAAATCCAGAATGGCTTCTTTAACTTGTTCGTAATGGTTTTCAAGGCGGTCGGTTAAACCATCCACATTTTTGTCGAGCAGTTTGGCAATGAATTTTTGCAGTTGTTCATCGTCTAAAAAGCTGATGACGCGATATTTGTTTTGGGTGTGCTGTTGTAAAACACCATTAAAAGTTTCTTCAAAACGATTCGAAGCCGACACTAAGCGTGAGGTGGCTTTGGCGATGGCAAAGTAGTTGTCGATGACTTCTTCGTGCAGCCCTTGATAGTAGTTAAAGTTATCTTGTGTTTGCTGGCGCTCTGCAATGTCGGTGGCGCGTTGCGCAATAATGATGGCGACATAAGCACCAGCAAAGGCAATGGGTAATCCTAAGATAAGGTTAAAACTGTCGGCAAGATCACCCCAGCGCTCAAATCCAACCGTTGCTTCTAAGCCGGGCACCGTTAGAAAAAGTGCGGTCGCGCCTGAAAACAAAATGCTCGATAAAATAACAAACTGCCAAATGCCTTTTTTAAAGCGCAGAAATTCCCCACCCTGTTGGGTCGTTTGAGAAGTTTGTTTAGTTGCGCGGCTCATGATTGGGCTCCTCGGCGGCGTTTCTTGATTTCAACAAGCAGTTCCAGTTGATCATCGGTGCTCATTTGGCTGACTTCATGAGCGATGTCGGTTTTGTAATCTAACATCGGCAACGCACCCGTGGTGATGGCGGCATATAAATCTTCGTGGTTATTATCGGCAAGACGCACCATGGCACGAATTATCCGTTCGAGTTGCTTGGCGGTAAAGCTTCCGTCTTCAATGGGAATTTCATTGATCATGCGTATTTCACCATCGCTGTGGTCATAATCAAAATGACACAGTTTGAGTGACAAGGCTTTGCTCATGGCCACTTCAAAAAAGGCTTTGCGATATTGCGGATGTTTGCAGTTATAAAGGGCTGGGGTCATAAAGCGAATGCGCTCGCCATTTTCATCGACTGCAATGGCAATACTTAAATAGTTGTCACCATCTTTGTCTTGATAGGTTTCGGTGGGAAAACCGGTGACCAAGTGTCCATCGGTTTTAGAACCATCTTTTGGGTTACTTTTGTATTTCCAGCTTAAGCCGTCCATATGCGCCTGAACATCGGCGAGTGAAATTGCCATGGGGTTCTCCTGAACAAAAAAACCTTTGCAAGCAAAGGTTTTAGAGGGTAAATCTTAATGATTAGATGCTGCCAGAGCCACTTTCTAATTCTTGTAATTGACGCAATAACTCTTGGCGTTTGCGTTCTTTTTCGTCCACTTCACCTGAGACTAAGCCCAAGATTTTTTTCATTTCTGGGATTTTGTCTGCAGACTTAATCACAACGGCAAAACCACGCGTGAATTGCTTCATGGTTAAAGAGCCATCTTCAATGGGGTATTCCACAGAAAAGTGGATGTCGTTATCCGATGGATCATATTCCCAAGAACCAGTTTTGGTTTTATAGTTTTCATAGAGCATCCAATCTTTAAGGGCATTTTTCTTATCATCAGCCACATTGTCCATCAGGTCGTCTAGGTGTTTAATGGTGTGCATTTTAAAGTATTCACCGTCTTCCATAATGCGGCAAACCACCATGATTTTTGAATCTTCATCACCTGTATAAGGAAACACAATGGTGTCTTCGTCTTTTTCGTGGTAATTAACACCAATTTCGTCTAAGTAAGATTTGATAAGGCTTTGTTCTATGGACATAGGGGCTCCTTAGTGAGCTGAGTTGGAAAGGTGGGTTTGTAGTTGCGCTGCATCTAAAATTTCTTTTTGCAACACATCTTGGGTAATGGCTTCGATTGCGGGCATATATTGTTCAACCAAGGATTGGGTTTTCAGGGTGGCATCGGCCATCCATTGGCGAATTTGCGCCTCAGTTTCTTGCACAAACCAATCTTGCTGAGTTTGCTGTCGCAGCGCCGCAGGACTTATGTTGGGCAACGCATCACTCATGCCCCATTCAGCGATGGCTAAATAAGCATAACGCATGGCTTGTCTTAGGTCGCCAGATGCGCCAGAGTCAAGCCCTTTGGGCCCTGTGGCTTTGACTTGCGCAACCCGTCCGGCTAAGGCAACACAGGTTAGGTTAAAGAGATAATCTTTGTGGTAGTCGACGGCTTCTTCCACATCAAACGAAACCATGCCTAAAGCATTGCTTCTAGGCACGACGGTGAGTTGTTCAATTTTGCGTTCTGGTAACAAAACCATCGAAATCACCGCATGACCTGCTTCGTGATAAGCCGTTTCTTTGAGACGCTGATCACTTTCTGCCAAGCTGAGTGGTTGGCCATATTTAAGGGTGTTGATTTGTTCTAGCACCAAACTTTCAGGAATAATATCAATGTTTTGGCGAATCGATTCCAGCACCGATTCACGGTGAATTTTTTGCATATCCGCACCGGATAAACCGGCTGTAAAAGTCAGTAAACGATCGATATTGATGTCGGGCGCAAAGTTAGGATGGTTCAAAAACTTTTCCAAGAACCAGCGGCGCGCACCCTTATCTAAGTGCGGCACTTCTAAATGCAAATCTATACGCCCCGAACGCACAATGGCACTGTCGATTTTGTCTTTACGATTCGTCGCCGCCATCACAAAAATATCATCGCCATTTTTGCTAAAGCCATCGAGCTCTACCAGTAAACGATTCACCAACGCATCAGCATAGGCGCCCGCTTTACCGCGTTTGGGCAAGGCATCTATTTCATCTATAAAAATCAAGGCAGGGGCATATTCGCGCGCACGGCTAAAGAGTTTTTTGATAAACCCTTCGCTCAGCAGGTCGTTGCCCGAGCAAGCAATAAAGGGCAAACCCGCTTCATTTGAAAACGCTTTTGCTAATAGGGTTTTACCGGTGCCAGGTGGGCCGTACAGCAACATACCCTTAGGCAAACTTACGCCTAAGGATTTGAGTTTTTCGGTTTGGTGGATTTGGTCAATCACTTCTTTTAAACGGCGCTTAATCACATCATGGCCCGCAATATCGACAAAACTCACTTCTGGCAGTGCCACTTGAATACCAGAAGCATCGCCATAGTCATCACCGCGCGACAGTTTTTCTATCTGCGGATGCTTAAAAACCAAATGCAGTTGCTTGCCTGACTGTTGTATTTCAAAGGTTGTGCTCAAGCGCTGGTGCTTGTGGGTGAGTTGTTTAATCAAGCTATCAAGGGGTTGATGGGTCTCTAAAAAGGCTAATACATCACTGTCTAAACCAATAGCGAGTTGAGTCAATTCAATGCCAGGATTGTCGAGCAGATAATCGGTGATCGGGTCGATGATTAAATCCGCCGTGCGAGCTTTCAGCGCGCGAACATCAAAGCTAGGCGCAAAGGACAAGACCACCATCTGCGCTAAAGCTAGGCTTTGTGGGTTTTTTAGCGCTAGTCCCATTGCCTTTTCAAAACGCTGAATGTCTTGTTTGACTTGGTTTTCGGCAATGCGTGTTAAACCTGCTAGGCTCAAACGGTTAAACAGAATAATGCTACCCTGTGAAATACGCGACAACATTTCAGGCGAGATGGCATTGACCTCGTGACCCTTCTCAACTTTCTTTTCACGGCGAATAACTTCTAATAGCGTTTCACGGGCTTGATGGGGTTGCTGTTGTAACTGACTGACAAAGGTTTTATTACTATAAAGTTCCGAGCCCAAATTAGAGGTGAAAATGACTAAGGTTTGGCGAAAATCGATATCTTCATTGGAAAAAGCGTCTTGCAGAAAACCTTCTGAGAACAGACGCAATAAACTCGATTGCACGCGAGTATGCGTTTTTTCTACCTCATCAAACACCAAAATGCTTTTGGGGTTGTGTTTGACAAACTCGGTTAAAGTGCCTACACCCGCATTGGCGTAACCTTTGCGCAAGCCTGTGAGTCCAAAGCCTTCTTCTTCTGACACATATTGCGTCATATCAAACGCTTTAAAGGCATAACCTTGTAAACCTTGCCCGAGCAGTTGGGCAAGATAGGTTTTACCTGTGGCAGGCGGCCCTAGAAAGAAAAAACTGGCTCTAGGTCGATTGGCGATGCCTTGCCAGCTCATTTGCATCACCGCATCTGAAATGGCTTCTACCGCCATTTCTTGGTCAAAGACTTTGCTGCTGAGCAGGGCTTTAACTTCGGCTACTTCAGTCAGGGCTTGCAAGTGCTTGCCTGCTTGAGGTGCAGCGGTGCGTTGCTCACTGATGACCTTTGAAAGCCCAAATCCTAAGGCTTCGAGTTGCAAAACCATTTGGTGGACAGCATCTTGATAAGGGATTCTCGGTTGGCTGGCAACGGCATCTAAATCAGGTTGTTCTGGTGAGGTTGCTGGCTCTGGCCAGGTGACTTGTTGCGCTTTAAACAAGGTTTGGAGTTTTTCAGAGGCTTTGTGATCAATGATATCAAGTTGGCTGAGCGCTTGTTTTAAATGAGAGATTTGAATTTCAGAGGCTTGGTTTTGTTGAGCGAACCACTTGGCTGTGAGCAGCAACTTGCGCATTGGAGAGGTTTCCAGAATTAAATAATTAGGGATTCTAGCACTTAGAGTAGGGATAAATAGATGTAACTTGATAGAAATAATTTATGAAAGGTACAAAAGGAATTGTGTTGCGCTGTGGAAGTTTTTAGGTTTGTTAACCTTTAAAAGCAGCGTCTTAAGAAGCATTGAGTTTTTTGAAAAGGATACTTACCGAATAAATACGAATGAATTGATAAAATTTTTCTAATCAAACAACCTTACGACAAGTGCTAGAATGACGATTGGTCTTTTAATGATTTTTAGGGAAGTTACCTTGCGGAATTTAGAATGAATTGGCT
The DNA here is from genome assembly GCF_011398155.1 of Thiosulfativibrio zosterae. Lineage (NCBI taxonomy): Bacteria > Pseudomonadati > Pseudomonadota > Gammaproteobacteria > Thiotrichales > Piscirickettsiaceae > Thiosulfativibrio > Thiosulfativibrio zosterae. The sequence goes on along the minus strand of NZ_AP021888.1, from coordinate 2,441,603 downwards.
TTTCAGTTTGGTTTTTGCTTGTTTAGGAACGGTTTTAACGCTGGGTGTGTTGGATATTTTTCAAACTGAAAAAGACCAGCAACAGACCGAAAAGCTGGACCAGTTGAGTGAAGATTTTGGTCGTCAACTGGAAACGGTTACTTTGGGTTATCAAGGTTTCGGTGCTTTACGAACTTTGGGGCTGGCGGATCATCATATCAAGCAGCAGGTGCAAAAGCGGGTGCCTGAAAACTCCGATCAAACCATAGAGCATCTTGAAGTCATTCGCGATATGTTTTTAGCGCAAGGCGCCTATGCGATTGACAGCATGGGGATGATTGTTGCGCAGCAAAGCATTAAGGGCAAGGGGCGAACTGGTTACCGGGTTGATTTTAGACCCTATTTTAAACAAGCTATTCAAGGTTCTATTAGCATTTATCCAGCGGTTGGGAGTAAATCCAACACGCGTGGCATTTATTATGCAGCCCCCATCTATCAAACAACCTCGCATACTTCAGCTGTTTTAGGGGTTGTTATGATTAAGCAAGGTGTTGGTTTTATCGATAGCTTGTTAAAGTCTTATCAACGCGGTGAGGCATTTCTCTTATCACCACAAGGCATTGTTTTTAGTGCCACAAATTTACAATATCTGTATCACCTTTCAAGTGAGGTCACGCCAGAACAAGTTGATGCCATTAAAAAATTAAAACAATTTGGTAACTATTTTGATAAGAATAAAATTGCCTATTTGCCTTTTTCCTGGGCTCCCAATCCAAATCTTCAAGCAGAGCAAAGTCATGCATTTACCCAAAGTATTTTGTGGGGTGAGCAGATGTATCTAGCCAAAAGCCAAACGGTGGATTTGGCGGACGTGAATGGTGCTTGGCATTTGTTGATGTTAGAGCCGCAAGGTCAATTTGTGAGTGCTAAGGCTAGAGCAATCATTCTTGCGATTGCCTTTGTAATCTTTGGTTTACTGGGTTGGTTGGCAACTTGGCAATATCAACAATTCCGTCAGCAAAAAGAAGTGCGTCATCGTCTAAGCATGCTAAGCAGTGCGATTGTGAACAGCCCGACGGGCGTTATGATGACCGATAGCCAGCAAAACATAAGATGGGTAAATGCAGCTTTAGAACGCATCACGGGTTATTCTGCAGACAGATTGATTGGTAAAAAACCTTCGGTGTTGAGTAGTGATTTAACTGATGTAGACATTCGTAAGGATTTAAAAAACAGTTTAAGGTCTGGACAAACTTGGCGCGGGCAACTGGTTGATCGTCGTCAGGATGACTCGGCATTTTGGGCAGACCTAACGATTTCGCCGGTTTTTGACGACCAAAAATCTTTAACCGGCTATGTGTCTTTAATGCAAGATGAAACGGAAAAGCATTTTGCTGCCCTGAAATTAGAATCCGAATTACGTTTGGTGGATGCTAACGCCCGATTTTTGTCGGCCATCAAATCAAGTGAGTCGCCTTTTAGTTTGGCGGAGTTGGCACTGGCAGAAATTATGCTGTTCTTAGAAGTTCCTTTAGCCAGTATTTACAGTATTTTGCCCAACGACGGCTTGCAGGTTTTGTCAAATGTGGGGGCACAATCTGCGTCACATCTGCTGTCATCTGACAAGCAAATGTTAATTCAAAAAATTATGACCAAAGAAGTGCCTGTGGATGTCCATAATCCTTGGAGCGTTGAATCGGCTCACTTATCTGAGCAGCATGCCTCACTTAAAAGTGCTTTGTTATTGCCGATTGCTTATGGTGAAAGTTCTTGTGGTGTTTTGGAATTGGGACTGTCAGACCCTTTGAATGATGAGCAACGAGAATATTTAAAGAATGTCATTAGAGAGCTGTCAATCGCTTTACGTTTTTCGATTGATTTGTTGGTGCGCAAACAAGTGGAAGAGTTGGCGATTGAAACAGAGTTGCGAATGCGCCTTTTAATTGAGGCAGTGGATGATGGTATTTTAGGGGTAGATGAGCAGGGCATGATTACCTTTGCCAATCCTGCCGCCACCACTTTGTTGGGTTATGAATCTGTGGAGGTTTTAATTGGCAAGCAGGTCGCAGACGCTCTTTTTGGCAAAGATACTCAGGCCATGTTGGAGGTTGGGGTGACTCATGCCTTGGTATATGGCGAAAAACGCACCGCACAAATTACCCTTGCGCGCCAATCGGGTGAAAAGTTTGTGGCCGAAATTGAGTCTATTCCCATGAAAACCGACAAGGGTTGGGATGGGATTGTTATTGTCTTTAAGGACATCAGTGAAAAACAGCGTATTCAACAGCAGATTGAAGCGCAGATGGAAGAATTGACACGCTTTACCGATGTTGCCGTTGGGCGTGAGTTGAAAATGATTGAACTTAAACAACAAATTAATGCGCTGTTAGTGGCATCAGGTAAAGAGGCTTTGTATGACATCGCAGAATAGTGCCCATCAACCCTCTTCTATTTTAGACAGTCTAAAGCAAAGCACCTCAATCGTTTCTGCAGGTTTAGTGGTGTTTTTGATGCTTATTTTGGCATTGGTGTTTTTTCAAAACAAATTAGAGGCAACCAGTCATCAACAATTTCGATCGGTGATGTTGGCCTTAGAGCTTAAAGAGTCTTCTGCCAAACTCACTAACTTTGCCAGAAGTTACGTCATCACCCATAACGAACTCTATAAAAAACGCTATTGGGACATCGTCAATATGCGTCAGGGGTTGGTTGCATCTGAGGTATTAGATGATAATCGATTGCACCAATTGGCGACGGCAGGGTTACTGCCCGAACGAGGCGATTTGGTTTCCAGTCAAGAATGGTTTGAATATTTTCAGTTAAAGCCGAATGAACTGGCTTTAATTGCAGAGGCCGAAAGATTGTCCATGACCCTTGTAACGCTAGAGGAAAAAGCCATGGATTTAACGGCACAAGGCAAATTGCCGGATGTGTCTGAAGGAACACTGCCGATTGACCTTTTATTCAGCGCTCTTTATATGGATGAACTGCAAAAAATCCAAAACAATATTGATCAGTTTATTGCTGCCGTGAATCAACGAACCGACACTGAAAAAATGCTTTACCAATACTGGGTTTGGGCAATGTCAGGGATTTTATTGCTCCAAATTTTAGTGTTTTCCAGTTACATCTTACTTTATTCGAATCGCTTACTTAGAACGCGTTTGATGATGCCCATCGCTCAACTATTGGCGTTTACCCAAGCGTTGGCTCAAGGGAAAAAGTCAAACGAACCCCTTGAGTTGGTCGATTTTGAAATGCGAGAACTTTATGACGGACTGGTTCAGATTCAGTTAGCGCAACAAAAAATGGATGAATATAACCACTTTAACCAACAGATGATGGCAGCGTTACCATTTGGTCTTTTGCTGATTAATAAAGAGGGCTGTATTGAATTTGCTAACCCTGCGGCCAAGTCTTTGCTTGAGGTTGCCAATGTTGATCTCCTCAATCATTCGATAGCGCGTTTTTTACCGGAACTCACGGACTTATCTGATTTTTCGGTGCTTAAAATGCCAGCTCAAACCTCGCAAGAAAGACGCTTTATGGCGGAGGTTTCCTGTTGTTCAGTTTCTCAAAATCAGCAGCAAAGTTACTTGATGGTTTTAAGTGATATTGACGACAGAGCTCGGGCCGAACAACGCTTAAGATTTATTGAGTTTGTGGTTGATAAATCTCCTGATATTGTTTTTTGGGTTAACCCAAAATCGGGTTTGATTAGCTATGCCGACGAAACCGCTTATGAAGTTTTAGGGTATGAAAATGGGCAATTGTTGAACTTGCCGATTATTGAGATGGATTCTAGTCTGGATAATTTGCAGGGCATGATTATGCGCCTAGCCGATGAGGTCATTATTCATAAAGAAACCCATTTCTCTTGCGCAGACGGTTCAAAAGTTCCTGTTGATGTTTCTTATTTTTTTGCAGACTTTGGTGGGCGTCAAACGCTTATTTTAAGTGCGCGTGACATAAGAGAACGCTTATCTTTGCAAGACTTAATGCACAAGCAGATGCTTTCTTTGCAAGACGGTCGCAGAGCAACCACTAATATGTTGTTAGACTTAGAACAAGCCAAAAAAGAAGTTGAGCGTATTCATCGGCACACGCGAGAGTCGATTGAATATGCTTCTCTCATTCAAAAAGCATTGATTCCAGAGGATGACTTATTTCAAACGATGTTCAGCGACTATTTTTGTTTGTGGCAACCTAAAGACTTGGTGGGGGGCGATATTTATTTCTTTACCCAACTCAGACACGAAGATGAATGCCTATTGATGGTGATTGATTGTACAGGACACGGAGTGCCTGGCGCGTTTGTCACCATGTTGGTTAAAGCTGTTGAACAACAAATTGTGGCCAGTGTTAAGCATTTGCAAGGTGAAGTGCATCCTAAAGATGTTTTGGCACTTTTTAACCAAACGCTGAAACGTTTGCTCAAACAAGAAACCATTGACAGCATCAGTAATGCGGGCTTCGATGGCGCAATTTTATATTATGACCGCCAGCGAAAACTGTTGCGATTTGCGGGTGCCGAAACGGCATTGCATGTTTGGCAGGATAATGCCATGCAAGAAATCAAAGGCAATCGCCATTCAATTGGGTATAAGAAGTCGGATGCCAATTATGAGTTTACTGAACATGAAATATCTGTCAGTAAGGGTATGAAGTTTTATGTCACAACTGATGGTTATTTGGACCAAAATGGTGGGGCTAAAGGCTTTCCGTTCAGTCGTAAGCGCTATCTTCAAACGCTCAATGACTCAATGCATTTAACCATGATGGCGCAAAAACAACACTTGTTGACGGTGTTGGATGACTATCAAGGTGATGAAATTAGAAATGATGATGTGACGGTTATAGGGTTTACCATTTAGCAATGTTGCATGTTGTGAGCCAGTTTAGAATGACAAGTAGGGGGATTTACGACGTATGAATATACAATCCATTAAAGAGTTAACCGATAAAGAAGGGATTGTGTTTTTAGCCTATACCGGCTTTTTATCACAATCACTGATTTCAGCGATGATGACTTCTTTGGAACAAGAAACTGATTATGGCGGATTAAACTTAGGCGTTTCAGCGCATATCTATACGATTTTTATAGAGATGGCGCAGAATATGATGAATTACTCAAGAGATTTAACAGCTCTCGATAACTCCAGAAAGCCTGAGGGCATAATTTTGGTTGGAAAACGCCTGCCTGAGTATTATTATGTAGAAAGTCAAAATGTTGTCGATGTCAGCGACATGGAAAAAATGGAACCTAAACTGGCCGAATTGCAGGGTATGAGTAATGATGAAATCAAAAAACGCTATCGTGAATTGCGCAAAAGTGGTCGCGATAAACATGATGTTGGCGGCGGTATAGGGTTTTATGAAATTGCGAAACGCTGTGAACGGCTAGAGTACTCGTTTTCTCCCGCTGAAAATAATAAGTATTTTTTTAATTTAAAAGCCATAGTGCCTATGAAGAAGGGTGATTGATTGCCATGAATGAATTGTTAATAGAAGAAACACAATATACCCCAAGCATTAAGATGAGTCCTGAGGGGCAGATAGAGATTAAAGGCAAGTCTTACCCAGAAAACACCTTTGAGTTTTACAAGCCTGTAATGGTTTGGTTGACCGATTATTTCGTACAAGACAGCGTGCCATCTCTAAAGGTTAAATTTGAAATTACCTACTTTAACTCCAGTAGTTCAAAGTTGTTTTTTGATTTCTTTGATTTACTCAACGAACACAAAGATTCGGTCGGTATTACCATTGACTGGTGTTATGACGAAGAAAACGAAAGTGCCATGGAAGCTGGCGAAGATTTTATTGATGATTTTCCTGACCTGAGCATCAAGCTAGTGACCGTTTAATTTCAGAAGAGTTGAATCATGAGTGATGATAATCAAAATCCATTGATTGCGGAGATAGAGGCTCTTAAAAAAGAGTTTCTAGCCATGTCTGAAAAAATGATTAAAGACATCCATCGTAACGATAAGATTATGGCTCGCAGCGATAAACGCCAAAAGCAAGAATATGATGAGCTTCAAGCTCGTTTTGCTGAAGTAAAGGCGCTCCAACAAGAAATAGAAGAAACTCAAAAAGAAGTGGTCTTTACCATGGGGGCCATAGGTGAAAGTCGTAGTAAAGAAACCGGCAACCATGTAAAGCGGGTGGCAGAATATTCTTACTTATTGGCCAAATACTACGGTATGGATGAAAAAGAAGCGGAAATGCTGAAACAGGCCAGTCCGATGCACGATATTGGTAAAGTTGCGATTGCGGATGCGATTTTAAACAAACCTGGGCGCTTTAACGATGAAGAGTATGAAATTATGAAATCGCATGCGCAACTCAGTTATGAAATGCTTAAACATTCGCAACGTCCACTGTTAAAAATGGCTGCGACTCTGGCGTACGAACATCATGAAAAATATAACGGCACAGGCTATCCGAGAGGTTTAGCCGGTGAAGACATTCATATCTACGGCAGAATTACCGCCATAGCGGATGTGTTCGATGCCTTAGGCAGTGACCGTTGTTACAAAAAAGCTTGGGAAGATGAAAAAATTTTCAAACTGTTTCGTGAGGAGCGTGGACAGCATTTTGATCCGCAATTGGTCGATATCTTCTTTGAACATCTAGATGAGTTTTTAGCCATTCGAGATCGTTTGCGAGATGAGATTCATTGAGACCTTTGCACGAGTAAAGCCATTTAAAAAGCCGCTAAAAATAGCGGCTTTTTATATAGAGGTCTAATGTTTTACAAACTTTGCAGTCGTTCAAGTGCCTCATCAAATTCAAAGTCATTAATCGTCTGTTTTAAGTACTCAAAATCTTCAAGTGTAACTGCGTTTTGAATGCTGGTTTGATGCGTTTCGAAATACTCAAAGGTTTCACCGCTAAAATCTTCACACATCTGAATTAGCTGGCTTTTGATCGTCGACCAAGGGGTTTCATTCATCTGAGCAGTTTGAGTATCTTGTGCAAAATGTTCTGTCAGTTGACTAATCATCTCGCCATAGGCCGTCACTAGATTTTCTGGGATTTGAATGTCTTGGGTGTTTTGATTGGCTAACAATCCGTTTTCTAATGCCCCGAAATCGGCACTGATGGCTTGCATGCCCAAAGTTGCGGTTAAACCTTTAAGCATATGGGCGTGTCGTATACTACCGGCAAGGTCGTCTTTGGCCATTAAATCGGTCAAGTCCGCCAATGCATGCGCATAATCTTGGCTAAAGCGCTTTAAGTTGCGGCTCAATAAATTTTCAGAGCCATTGAAAAAGGTCAGAGCTTCATCGATATTGATGCCGCTGAAATTGCTGAGGTCGATGATTATTGATGTCTCTAGGGCACTGGATGTGTTTTGTAAAGGGGCGCTTTGCTGGCGTTCTGTATTGATTTTGACCCATTTGGTCAAGGTTTTATAAAGGGATTGAGGATGTATCGGTTTACCCACATAATCAATCATGCCGGCATCTGAAAATTCGCTTTCACGGTCGGCAAAGGTGTTGGCGGTCATCGCGATGACCGGCAGTTGTTCAAAGGTTGGATTGCCTTTGATATGTTTAGTAGCGACAAAACCATCCATTACTGGCATTTGGCAATCCATCAAAACGGCATCAAAATCGGCATCTTGAGCAAGAATATCCAGGGCTTCTTGCCCATGATTGGCGATGACAATCTGCACGCCAATATGCGCCAGCAGTTCGGCAGCTAACTCTTGGTTCATGGTGTTGTCCTCAACTAATAAGAGTCGAGCACCAGATAGAGATAAGATAGCCGTTTCTAATTGAGCGGTTTCAGAGGCATCCGCCATGAGCTTTTGTAAGTCTGCCTCAGTTTGGCGTGCGAATTGCGCATGAAAGTGAAAGGTTGAGCCTTTTCCAGCTTCACTTTCAACCCAAATTTTACCCTGCATCAATTCAACCAGTGTTTTGGAAATGGCTAACCCAAGTCCTGTGCCGCCATATTTTCGGGTAGTGGACGTATCCGCTTGGCTGAAAGACTTAAAAAGTTTGGCGCATTGCTCTGGTGTCATGCCGATACCAGAATCCTGTACCGCAAAGTGGAGCATGACACTGTCCGCAGTAGACTCTACTAAGTCGATGCTAAGTGTGACTTGACCTTGGTCGGTAAACTTGATGGCGTTGCTGCCAAGATTGAGCAATATTTGCCCCAAGCGAAGAGGGTCGCCCATTAAGTCTTTGGGGACATTGGGCGCAACCTCAAACACAATCGCAAGATTTTTCTCTTCAGCCTTGACGCCAATGATGGTTGAAAAGTGTTCCAGTGCTTCTTCTAAATTCAGTGGGATGCTTTCCATGGAGAGTTTGCCCGCTTCAATTTTTGAGAAGTCGAGAATGTCATTAATAATGCCCAGCAAATTTTCACCGGCTTTATGGACTTTAGAAACATAATTACGTTGTTTGGGGTCAAGGTTGGTTTGCAGAGCTAAGTAGGCCATGCCGATAATGGCATTCATGGGCGTGCGAATTTCATGGCTCATATTGGCCAAAAACTCAGATTTGGCTTTGGTGGCTTCTTCCGCTTTGAGCAGGGCAGCGTTTAATTCTAGGGTGCGCTCTTCAACTTTTTTCTCGAGTTGTTGGTTGGCTTGTTGGAGTTCGGCGTGCAGCGCTTCGATTTCGGTGAGGCGCTGTTGAAGTTCATCATATTCGCGTTTTTGGCGTTTATCACTGCGCGCCATAATTTTGTCATGGCGGTGAATGTCTTTACTGAGTTTGCTGGTTAGGGCTTCAAAATTTGTTTGCAGCGTTCGAATTTCTGCAATCAATGGATTTTCTTGGCTCATGGTTTTAGGTTTCCTTTCCAGACAAAAGTAAATTTTGGGTGGTTAAATGAAGTGCTTCATTTACAAGCCAAGTTTTTCTATCTTTTCAAGCAGAGTTTGCGGTTTAAAAGGTTTAACCAAAAAGTCAGATACCCCAAGTTTAATCGCTGCTTGGACAGTGGTCATTTTTCGATCAGCGGTTAACATCATCACTTTAGGTTTAGTGGTAATGTTCAATTTTTGCAGTTGTTCTAAGACCTCTAAACCTTCCATGCCCGGCATATTGTTGTCCAGTAGCATGACATCGAATTCTTTTTCTTGTAAGAGCTTTAAGGCCTTTTCACCGCTAGTAGCGATGGTAATGTTTTTCCAGCCAAGGTCAGTCAAAATAGAGTAAATGATTTTGCACATTTGCGGCATGTCATCCACAATTAAAAATTTTAAACTCGAATTCATAAAGCTGCGTCTTTCTCAGTATTAAATAACGTTAATAATGATACTTCAAAATGCTTTGTTTTAGAAACTGAATCCAGTAAATCAGTAGTAATGGTAAGGGTATAGTTGTATAAGAAGCTGAAAAATATGCAATTTTCAGCATATTTGATGAGCCAAAATATGATACATTAGCGAAATCTTATATTAGCTTGGCACAACGGTGTGGCAGCATTATTTTTAAATTAATTTGAGCTTGTTAAGGAGCTTAGTGCCATGTTGTCTATTGAAGTGGGTCAACGTCAGACCTATATTGAAAATTTGTGTTTTATTATCCCTCTAAAGCCACTGCGTGCAACGCCAAAAGTGAACTTTTACAGCGTCGAAGGGGTGTTGGAAGGTTTGTCTGGAATTGACTTGGTAATTCATGAGCCAGGCGGGAAAAGTCCTTTAATTGCAGGCAACGATACCTGGTTTTGGTATATGCATACCGACCAAGAAGACAAATTGGTGGTGCATCAAGGTAAGCGTTTGGTGGAGTTGTATTCTAAAGCGCATGGTCAGATTGAAAAGTTTGAAGTGTCGCAACAAGGCATTAAGCACAATGGTGAAACCATTTATGAAGGTGCGGCTATTTTAGGCTGGGGTATTCATGTTTTCCATCGTGTGCATTCGCCAGAAGGCAGTTTGTCTACCAACTATGCAAGCCGTTTGAATACGTTTGATATTAATACCAACTTTAATATCTACGAATTAAATACCCAAACGGGTGATTATACGGTTGCCAGAATTGGCGCATTAGACCAGCCAAAATAAAGTCTAAATTAATCTAAATATGGGTTAATAAACCAAAAAAGGCGCTAAATCTAACCAGGCCTGGTTAAATTTAGCGCCTTTTTGCGTTTAAAAGCCCTTTTTTTAGTTGCCTGCGTTTATCTCTGCCTGCTTTTGTTTTTCTTGGCGATACATCACATAACCGGCGATGGCCACTGCCAAGCTCACCAGCACAACAATCAGGGTGGCGAGTGCATTAATTTGCGGGCTTACGCCTAAGCGGACACTGGAATAGACCACCATGGGCAAGGTGGTTGAACCAGGGCCAGACACGAAACTGGCGACGACTAAATCATCTAGCGACAAGGTAAATGCCAGCAACCAACCCGCCACCAAGGCAGGCGCAATAATGGGTAGGGTAATGGCAAAAAAGACTTTGAGCGGTTTTGCACCTAAATCCATGGCGGCTTCTTCTAGGCTTTGATCTAAATGGGCAATGCGCGAACGCACCACCACGGTGACATAAGCCAGCGCAAAGGTGGTGTGTGCGAGGGCAATGGTGGTTTGTCCGCGGCCATCGGGCCAGCCAATAAAGTCACTCATCGCTACAAACAGCAGTAATAAGGCTAAGCCTAAAATCACATCGGGCATTACCATGGGGGCGGCGACCATAATTTCTAAAGCGGTTTTGCCTTTAAAGCGTTTAAATCTCACCAATGCCAAGGCGGCCATGGTCCCTAAAATCACCGCAAAGCTGGCGCTGATGGCGGCGATTTTTAAACTCAGGAGTGCGGCATCCAAAATGGCTTGGTTTTGCATGAGCTCGCCATACCATTTAGTACTCCAACCACCCCAAACGGTCACCAGTCGGCTTTCGTTAAAAGAGTAAATAATCAGACTTAAAATGGGGCCATATAAAAAGGCATACCCAAACACCAAGAGCGTCAAAAGCAGAGGAAAGCGATTTTTTTTCACAGTGATTTCTCCTCCTGACGCCGTTCATAGTGTTGCCACAGCACAAACGGAATGATTAAAACCGTGAGCAACACCACTGCCAAGGCAGATGCCACCGGCCAATCTTTGTTATTAAAAAACTCAGTCCACATGAGTTTACCTATCATCAAAGAGTTGGGGCCACCCAACAAATCTGGGATAACAAATTCACCCATCACAGGAATAAATACCAGCATTCCACCAGCAATAATGCCAGGCATCGATAGCGGTAGGGTAATGGTTAAAAACTGCTTCCAAGGTTTACAACCTAGGTCGGCCGCCGCTTCGAGTAAGGAGTCGTCCATGCGAATCAGCGTGGCATAGAGCGGCAAAATGACAAAGGGTAAATAGGAATAAACAATGCCCACATACACCGCAATTGGGGTGTAGAGCATTTCGATGGGTTGGTCGGTAATACCCAGCCACATTAAAAAGTTATTGATGAGGCCGTTATTTTTAAGAATGCCAATCCAGGCATACACCCGAATTAAAAAAGAAGTCCAAAACGGCAGGATAATGAGCATTAACAGTGGCAAACGCCAATGTTGCGGTGCTTTGGCAATGGCGTAGGCCATGGGGTAACCAATCAATAAAGCGATGAGGGTTGAAATACCGGCAATGGTGACCGAGTTTTCGAGTGCGGTGCGGTACAGCGGGTCTTCAAATAAAATCGCATAGTTGCCAAAGTTGATTGCCAGGGTCACTAAGCCGTCTTCAATGTCGCGGATAAACGGCATATAGGGCGGCTGCATCAGCGCCGCTTCAGAGAGGCTGATTTTTAAAACGAATAAAAACGGCAGTGCAAAAAACAGTGCCAACCAAAACCAGGGCGTACCTATGAGTGCGAGTTTGCCCCAGGGCTTGTTTTTAAGTGATAGAGTAACTGCCGACATATTATTCAACCAACAAGCTGCAGGCGTTGGCTTGCCAGCTGATATTAACTTGATCGTCCCAGTTTAAGGGTTGTTCGGCAAGGGCTTGCACGTTTGATTGGGTAAATTGCACCCGTTTACCGCTGGGCAAGTCCACATGATAAATAGACACATCGCCTAAATAGGCAATCTCTTTGATAACCCCTTGCAGTTGGTTAGGTGCATGGGGGGCAAGCGTTTTGTCCAGCTCTGAGCTTAGGCGCACTTTTTCGGGGCGCACGGCAACAGTGACATCCATACCGCTCACCAGTGGCTGAGAGTGTTGCACACTGATTTGAGTGCCGGCTTCTTCGCAATCAATCAATACCAAATTATCTTCTTGCGAAATCACGGTGCCTGCAAACAGGTTAATGGATCCAATAAATTCGGCACTGTAACGCGAAGACGGATATTCATACAAGCGACGCGGACTGTCGACCTGCATAACACGCCCTTCGTTCATCAGCGCAATACGCGAAGACATGGTCATGGCTTCTTCTTGGTCGTGGGTGACCACGATAAAGGTAATGCCGAGGCGTTCTTGGATATTGACCAGTTCAAACTGGGTTTGTTCACGCAGGCGTTTATCGAGTGCGCCGAGCGGTTCGTCGAGCAATAAAATTTTGGGGTGTTTGGCTAAAGAGCGTGCCAAAGCAACGCGCTGTTTTTGTCCACCTGACAGTTGATGGGGTTTGCGATTGGCGAGTTTTTCAATTTGCACCAAGGCCATCATTTCGCGCACCCGCTCTTGGCGCAAAGCTTTGGGCATGGATTCTTGCTTAAGACCAAATGCAATATTGTCGGCAACGGTCATGTGCGGAAACAACGCATAGGACTGCAGCATAATGTTAAGTGGGCGTTCATAAGGCGGTAAATCGGTCACATCTTGACCATCCAAATAAATGCGACCGGTGGTCGGTTTTTCAAAGCCAGCCAGCATGCGAAGTAAGGTGGTTTTGCCGCAACCAGAACCGCCAAGCAGTGAAAAAAACTCACCTTGGTAAATTTTTAAACTGACATCATCCACCGCATACACATTACCAAAGGTTTTGGTGACCTTGTCAATGTGAACAATCGGATCATTTTCTGACGATTGAATCTCGGCAAAGGGGGTTGCGTCGTTAAAAGGTGCATCTGTCATGTGGATTGTTCACTTGTAGAAAAGTTTAAGAGGTCAAAATTTTACTCAATTTTGACTGCTATGAAAAGACAGTTTGACTGAGTCGTTATGGCAACGACTCAGATAAGCAGGTTGGCTGGCGATTATTGGCCAGTTTTAATGCGTGTCCAAGCACGGTTTAAATTACGCGCTTGTTTGTCAGAAGGGGCTTTTAACACCATGAAATGTTCACGGGTTGCGTCTGAGGGATAGATACCTGGGTCATTGCGAATGCTTTCATCAACTAAAGGCAAGGCTTTGGCATTGGCGTTGGCATAGGCCACAAAGTTAGAGATAGGGGCAATCACTTCAGGTTGTAATAAATAGTTGATAAACTGTAAAGCGGCTTTAGGATTTGGCGCATCTTTTGGAATAACCATGGTATCTGTCCAAACGACCGCACCTTCTTTAGGCACTAAATAAGCGATTTCGACACCATTTTTGGCTTCATCAGCACGATCTCTGGCTTGTAAAATATCGCCAGAATAGCCTTGTGCGACACAGGTATCCCCATTGGCTAGGTCGTTGATGTATTGCGAAGAATGGAAGTAACGGATATTGGGGCGAATCGCCATCAAGGTTTCCGTGGCTTTTTCAATGTTGGCTTTGCTGAAATCATCGGTAGGTTCACCCTTGTAGGCGTGAGCGGCAGCAAAAACCTCTGTTGCATCATCCATTAAAGAAACGCCACAAGTAGACAGTTTAGCGACAATTTTAGGGTCAAAAAACAACGCCCAAGTGTCTAAAGGCATGTCATCGCCTAAAATGGCTTTCACTTTTTTGACATTAATCCCAATCCCAGTAGTTCCCCACATATAAGGCACCGCATAGGCATTGCCTGGGTCGATGTCCGTGAGCGATTTTAAAATCACTGGGTCAAGGTTGCCGTAATTTGATAATTTTGATTTATCGATTTTTTGGTAAATGCCAGCCTTAATATGGCGCTCAACAAATGGGCGCGCCGTTGGGAAGGCTAGGTCATAACCACTTTGACCGGCTAATAATTTGGCTTCTAGCACTTCGTTTGAGTCGTACACATCATAAATGACCTTGATACCGGTTTTGTCTTCAAAGTTTTTTAAGGTGTCTTCAGCAATATAATCTGACCAGTTATAAACATGGAGTTCTTCTTGCGCTTGCGCTTGTAAAGTCACGCTCAATGCAAGGGCGGCTGTTAACGTTTTTAAAGGGGAAAGCCAATTTTTCATGGTGATATCTCATAAAAATTTTGAAAAAATAAGTGTCAAGCGTACCCATCTTCGGGATGACTCGTAGCCTCAGATTTTAGCGAATTTTTGAAATTTTCAAACATTAATTTTTGAGGGTGTTTTAAAGAGTGTGCAGGGCGGACTTTAATTGACTAAGTGCTTGTTGTAATTGACTTTTTGGTAGCGCAATATTCATACGCATAAATCCTCTGCCTGCCTCGCCAAAGTTGATGCCACTGCCTAAACCCAATTTGGCCTTAAAAATTAACCAGGCCTGGAGGTCTTCTTGGGCATTAAAGAGCGCAGAAAAGTCGATCCAGATTAAATAAGTAGCCTGCGGACGCATCACTTTGACTTGCGGAGCCTGTTCAGCAAAAAAATCGAGCACCGTTTGAATATTGTTATTCAAATAGGTCACCAGTTGCTTTTTGTACTCGCGGCCTAAGTCAGAATAGGCAGCTTGTAAGGCCACGGCGCCCATGACATTGAGGTCTTGGATTTTTAGGCGTTGACTCACGCGCTCAAACGCTTTTTTTAAAACCGGGTTAGCGATGATGGCATAGCCAATTTGCAAGCCGCCTAGGTTAAAGGTTTTGCCGGGCGAGCTGAGCGTGACGGTGTTTTGGGCGATGTCTGGCGATAAACTGGCCAACGGGACATGTTTAAAGGGTGGATAAACTAGGTCTGAGTGAATTTCATCAGACACGATAATGACTTGATGTTTGATACAAATCTGCCCTAATTTAAGCAATTCATCTGGTTGCCAAACTCGCCCCGAGGGATTTTGCGGATGGCTAAATAAAAATAGTTTGATGTGATGGCGTTGAATTTGGCTTTCAAAGGCGGCAAAGTCGATGTGATATTGACCCTTTTCTAACACCAAAGGTGATTCTATGCAGCGGCGGTCATTGAGTTCAGGGGCTTTTAAAAAAGGCGGGTAAATGGGAGGCTGAACCAAAATGGCGTCACCCACCTGGGTGAAGGCTTGCACCGCAAGGTGAAAACCATTGGCGACATTATGGGTCCAACAAATCTGTGACGCCTCTAGGTGATAATCCTGTTGCGCCTGCCAGTCGATGACGGCTTGGTATAAAGCCTCCGACATCAGCGTATATCCCAAGAGAGGATGCTCTAAACGATTTTTGAGCGCCTCAATGATAAAGTCAGGGGTCGCAAAATCCATGTCAGCCACCCACAGGGGAATGACATCTGTTGTGCCAAACACCGCTTGGCGGGCATCATATTTTTCAGCGTCGGTGCCGCTTCTGTCCCAAACCCGATCAAAGTCAAAAATGACTGCAGGGCTTGGCATTAGGCTTTCTTTTTCCACAGAGTGAACTCAGACAATTCGTAGTCAAAGTGGCGTTGGTTGTGGCGCTTGATCAATGGCAAAGACAAAGGGGCGTTGACCAATTCAAAATGCCCCTGTAACAACTCGGTGATACCCTCTAGGCTGGTGACATTCTCACCCGAATGTGCATCTTTATAGCCGCCCAACCAATTGGCTTGATGTTTATCAGGCCATTGATAGGTACTGCCAATCAACAATAAACCGCCGGCATTTAAACGCTCGTGGCATTGTTTCAAAAACGCTTGCGGATTGGCCATGGTTTCTAGATGATTGGCCGATACAATTAGGTCATAGCCAATAAATATGTCTTTTAAGTTAGCGGCGTCCTGTTGTAAAAACTGCACCTGGTGTGCACATTCTGCCAGCCCTAAAGCGGCTAAACTTTGCTCTTTAAAATCGACAATCTCGCCTTCTAACGGTAAGGTGTAATGCACGCTTCCGGTTTCTTGGAGTTGGTTTGCCACTTGAATAAAGCGCGCTGAAAAATCCAATGCAGTGACGGATGCCCCAGTTTTAGCCAATTCAAACGCGGCACGCCCGACAGAACAGCCCACTTCCAATATCTTTAAATCGGATTTGCTCTCCAAATTTGCATCCGCTTGAATGGCCTGTTGTGCCAAGTGCGCATAGGCTTGTTGAAAATTACCGATGCCTAAAACGCTCTCGCCATAATGAGCTTCGCAGGCTTGGATAATATCAGCATCGGTTTCATAAACCGCAAATTCAGTTTGCACCGGGGTTGCAGATTCCACATAACGAAATCCCGCGTGTTGAAAAAAGTGACGACGAAACGCATAACGCGAATGGCCATTGATTTCATTGCCGCTGGAAATCCAACTGCCACCTTTGAAAATATTGTGTTTATTATCAAAGGTCGGGGTGGTGAAATCGTCATACAAAGGATGCACTTTAAAACCATCAAACGGATAAATGGGGGTTTGTGTCCATTGCCACACATTACCAACCACATCATAAAACTCGCCCGTTTTAAATTGGGTAACGGGGGTGGAGGAGGCAAAGTGTTGCAAGTTTACATTGGCTTGAGCAATGGATTTTTGCGCTTGAGTAAAATCAGCTAAGCGCAGATATTCGTCTTCACTGGGCAGACGAATCGGCAAGCCGGTTTGCAAGGCTTTCCAACGACAAAAGGCTTCTGCTTCTAAAAAGTTCACCTCAACTGGCCAATCCCACGGCATGGCAATTTCTTCGGTCATGCAGCGCAATGACCAGGCCTTTATGCCCTTTAGGGTATGGTTGTTTTTAACCCAAAAAGTCGGATGTTTGACCGGCGAAAATAAACGCCAACGGTTGCCTTCGTCCGACCAATAATCGGGAGTGTCATAGCCGCCGGCTTCCACAAACTCAAGATATTCTTGATTACTTACTAAAAATTGCGAGGCTTTAAATTCAGCAACATCGGCTTGATGGTGACCATATTCATTGTCCCAACCGTAGCTTTGAGCGGGGTCTTGATGGTCAATTTTAACCAGGCCTGCCGGCACGCTGAGGCATTGATTGCTGGGTGCCGTGCCGTTTTGTGGGCAAACTGGATATAAAGGACTGGATTTCACAGAACTGATGGGCAGTTGGCGAATCAACACGGAGGAGGTTTCAAGGTGAATGCGCTCGTGTTCAATGCCCATCATAATTGGCCACATAGGGCTTTGCCAATCAATCGGCAAGCTAAATTCAACGGTATCAATCAATTGGTTAACGGCAGCTTGCACTGCTTTACGATAGTTGCGCACTTCGGTCACGCTAGGCCAATCGTAGTGGGCGTCATTCAGGTCATCCCATGACATTTCATCAACGCCTATTGCGCAAGTCGATTCAATTTTAGGGTTGATACGCTTGGGCAAAAGTTTAGCCAAAATCAACTTATTGGTGAAGAAGGTAGCGGTGTGACCAAAATAAAATATCAGCGGATGACGTAATGAACAGGGGCGCTCATAAAAGGCAGCATCACTGGCGAGGGTTTCAAACAAACTCTCGTAAGTGGTATAGGTCTGGTTAAAGTAGGCTTTTATTTCCGCACGCTTGGCTGCTACGGTTCCTTGATTCAGATTGACAGGTTTTGCGGGTAAATCTTCTCGGCGAATCATCTTCTCTCCAGGTCACTAAATGGTCTTGTATAACTATTGTATATTATGTGTCGAGTTTGCGCTAAGGTTTATTGAAACCTGTTTTAGATAAAGGATGCCGAGTATAGCCATGACGATGCCAGGGAAAATTAAGGTGATGTTGGGCAGTTCGCGATAGATCAGCGTGCCAATGATTCCGCCCACAATAAAGCTGATTAACAGGCAAATGAGCAAGTAGGGTTGCCAAGTCCAAGGCGCATGCGTTTTGAGCCATATGCCGGTGAACGCCGCTAGGTCAGTCACTATGCCCGTCATATGGGTGGTTCGAATTTGCAGCCCTCGGTAACTGGCAACTAAGGCATTTTGTAATCCACAGGCCATGGCGGCTAAAAATACTGAGAGTTCTGATTGCACATAACTAAACAAGGTGGCAATGGTTAGTAATAAGCTGACACATAATAAGGCATAACCATAAGAGCGATCTTGGTGATACTGACGATGTCCGATCATCCAACCCGACAGCATGGCGCCGATGAAAAAGCCCAATAAAATCATGCCAGCATTCAATAAATCACTGTATTCCAAATGGATGCTGGCATCACTGATGCGAGAGGCGATGCCCGTCATTTGGCTAACCGGCATGGCGAACTCTATGAGCATAGAGCTGTTGATATAGCCGGCAATAAAGGTCATTAAACTGCCCAAAACAAAAACGGGCATTTTAGGAAAGTCGATTTCTTTGGTGGGATAGGGCACTGATCGCCTCTTGAAAGTAAAACCCCGCTGTGAAAGCGGGGTTAGGTTTGCGCTAGCGTTAAGCTGCTATAAAATGCGATTTTAGTTTTTTGAGTGCTTGTTGTTCAATTTGGCGCACGCGTTCCATCGAAATCCCATACTTTTCAGACAGTTCTTTCAAGCCAATTTTGTCGTCCGTTAACCAGCGCAAATTAATAATATCGCGGCTGCGGTCATCCAAATCGGCCATGGCTTTTTGCATTAAACGCGTTTCATAATCCACCTGAGTGGCTTGAATTAAAGCCATTTCAGGGTCAAGTTCTTTGCTGATTAAAGCTGGGAATTGCGCTTGTTGTTTAGGGACATCATCTTGGTCTTCTTGGTTTAATTCAACCGACAAGTCTTGACCGTATAAACGCATTTCCATTTCAAGCACATCTTTTTTGGTGACACCCAATTCATCTGCAACGCGCTGTGCATCTTTATCGCCAAACCACTCTAAAGCATTTTTGGTGCTTTTAAGTTTGAAAAACAATTTGCGTTGCGCTTTGGTGGTTGCGGTTTTGACTATGCGCCAGTTTTTAATCACAAACTCATTAATTTCAGCACGCACCCAATGCACGGCAAAGGTCATTAAGCGAACATTTTCTGCCGGATTAAAGCGTTTAACCGCTTTCATCAAACCAATGTTGCCTTCTTGAATGAGGTCTGCAAGCGGCAAGCCATAGCCGTTGTAGCTTCGGGCAATCGGAACCACAAAACGCAACGAAGACAAAATAAGCTGACGAGCCGCTACCAAGTCTTCTTGGTAATAAATTTTTTCAGCCAACGCACGCTCTTCATCTGAAGTCAGTAGCGGTAAGGCTTGAATGGTGTGCAAATAACTTTCTAAATTCTGTCCAGGCGTTAAGTTATTAACGACGGGAACGAGTCTTTCGGTCATGTAACGCTCCTTCTAAAATTGATATAAAGCATATAATATTTAACTAATATAATCATTATAGCATTTTTGTCAAGATGCCGTTCAAGTGGTCATCTTAACTTAATGATTTACGATGATTTTGTTTCTTCGTTTGCGGCGCTGGGTGAGCGACCAAGCATTCTTAAAAGGGTATTGTCTTTTAAGATAATGTGGTGCTTAAGTGCGCCCGCAATGTGAAGGGCTAAGATTGCCATGATGAAATAAACGCCATTTACGTGTATAAATTTGGCAATGGCTTTTAGCGTTGATTCTTTGTCTTCACCAAAAAGATTAGGCAGTACAAATTGGCCAAACACATTAATGTCAATGCCTTTTAAAGACACCATGATATAGCCTGAAATCGGTAGCACCAGCATCGCTAAATATAAAAAACCTTTTACTATGTGAGCCAAGACAATTTCTTTGCGGTTATCGCCAATGGGCTGTGGGTTGGGCGATATTTTTAGCCAAATCAAGCGAATCATCATTAAGGCAAAAATGGATACCCCTAAGCTGAAATGTAATTGAAACATTTCTGAGCGTTCAGGCCCTTTTTCCATCCAATTTTCCGCGTAGATGCCCACCATAATGGCAAGAATAAATGCAAAAGCCGTAATCCAGTGATTAGCGCGCGAAACTAAACCGAAAGTATTTGTAGAGTTTTTTAAAGCCATGAACCACCTGGAACCGCTAAATTTAAATAAGTGAGTTATTCTACACTTTGTTGTTGTTTTCACAAATGAAAAAGGCACCCATTTTTAGGCGGGTGCCTCTTCAAAAGAATCATGATATGGAGGTTGTTGACTTAAGCGTCTGCGTCTAGTTGACCCGTTTCGTGCATCATCTCTAACCAGGCGTCGCGCAGTTCCGTCAAAATCTCGATGGCGCTGTCTAGATAAAAAGTATCTTTTTCAAATACGGCTTCTTGTACAGACTTATCGGCATAACGATAAAGTTCTTCTAAATCATAAGCTAAAGGTGTGTCTTTCGTAAATAATAAACGGTCACGCAAGGCGTCTAAAATAGTGGTCATGCGACCTAGGTGAAAGCCTTTTTCAACCAGGGCTTGGCTCTGGTGGCAAACTTTTGCCAAGTTACCCTTGTCAACAACGCCTTGCAATAATAGCAAAACCGTTTTTTTAGGGTTGTCGGCTAGGTGGTTTTCCATGTCAGGATTACGACGGTAATCTTGTAGGATGGGTGCTTTGATTTCCTCAGCGATAATTTGATTCATTGTCATGATCATGTCCTCTTTTAAAGAATACGGATTAAAGTTTTTAGCTTGTTTACCGATTAGCGAAAGGCGTGCCAAATGATGATTGTTGAAAATGAATGGATTGTAAAAAGAAAGGGTTTTTAGTTTAACTATTTGAAAAATATGGTTTTTATAATTTTATTTTGAAACATCACTTTCTAAAAATAATCGTTAAATTTAGAAAGTGATGGTTTTTTTGACAGGTAATTTAAATGAATTTAAAGGTCGCCTAGAAAGTAATTGTCACTTTACCGGCAACACGATTGGCTTTTTCAACAGCCAATTCCACCGTTTCTGCTCTGGCTAGGGCAACGCCCATGCGACGGCGTCCAGCGATTTCTGGTTTGCCAAATAAACGAATTTGGGTGTCGGGTTCATTCAAAGCGTCTGCTAAATTGCCAAATTGAGTTTGCGTGGAATGGCCGGTCGGCAAAATAACACTGGATGCACAGTTGCCGTGTTGGGTGATATTGGGAATCGGCAAGCCTAAAATGGCGCGTAAGTGTAGAGCAAATTCAGACAAGTCTTGCGAGATTAAGGTAACCATGCCCGTGTCGTGGGGGCGCGGCGACACTTCACTGAAAATGACCTCATCACCTTTCACAAATAATTCAACGCCAAACAGTCCACGACCCTTTTCACCGCACAACTCATTAACAACCAGTTTTGCCATATGCTCAGCAGACTGTAGCGCTTTTGCGGTCATTGGATGCGGTTGCCAAGATTGACGATAATCGCCATCTTCTTGATGGTGACCAATCGGGGCGCAAAAACTGATGCCATTAATATGACGAATGGTGAGCAGCGTGATTTCATAATCAAAATCCACAAACCCCTCGATAATCACCTTGCCTTGTCCGGCGCGGCCGCCTTCTTGCGCATAAGCCCAGGCCTGGTCAATATCTGCCGCGGTTTTAATGACGCTTTGCCCTTTACCCGACGAACTCATAATGGGTTTCACCACACAGGGCATACCAATGCGTTCAATGGCGGCATCAAAGTCAGCTTTGGTGGCGGCAAATTCAAAACGAGAGGTTTGTAGCCCAAGGGTTTCAGCGGCTAAACGACGAATGCCTTCGCGGTTCATGGTGAGTTGGGTGGCTTTGGCAGTGGGCACAATGTTAAAACCCTCTGCTTCCAATTCGGCAAGGGTGTCAGTCGCAATGGCTTCAATTTCTGGAATGATGTAATCGGGTTTTTCGGCTTCAATCACCTTGCGCAAGGCGGCACCATCTAACATGCTAAGGGTATAACTGCGGTCTGCCACTTGCATGGCTGGCGCGTTTTCATAACGGTCGCAAGCAATCACTTCAAGCCCTAGGCGTTGCGCTTCAATGGCAACTTCTTTACCGAGCTCGCCTGAGCCTAGCAGTAAAATTTTGGTTGCGCTTGCAGAAAATGGGGTTCCGATGGTCGACATAAGAGGTTCCTGATGATTGAAAACGAGACCTCCATTATAGACAAAGCGGGCCAAAAATGCCCGCTCGTATTTAGGTGGAAAGTGTGAGGGGTTTAAAATAAACCAGTAATCACACCATTGTCGTCTATGTCGATTTTTTCGGCAGTGGGCACTTTGGGCAGTCCTGGCATGGTCATCATATTGCCAGCGATGGCAACAATAAAGCCTGCGCCATTTTCAAGTTTTAGACCGCTGATTTCCACTGTGTGCCCAGAGGGCGCGCCGCGTGTGGCAGGGTTGGTTGAAAAGGACATTTGCGTTTTAGCCATACAAATTGGCAATTCGCCATAGTTGGCTTGCAATTCTTTTAATTCTGCTTCGATTTTGTCGCTCATGACGATGCCAGAGGCGCCATATAAACGGGTGGCAATGGTTTCGATTTTGTCGCGTAACGGCAGTTTGTCGTCGTATAAAAATTCCAGCTTGGGCGTTTCGTCTGCAATCAATTCTAAAACGCTGTGAGCCAGTTCTTCAGCCCCTTCTCCGCCTTTGGCCCAATGTTTTGAAATAACGCACTTCACACCCAATTCAGCACATTTGGCAACCACCATGGCCGTTTCGTCATCTGTGTCATGGGTGAAGTGGTTTAAGCACACCACGCAAGGCAGTTTGTAGTTTTGTGTGACATTATGAATATGGCGCTCTAGGTTGGCAAAGCCCACTTTTAAGGCATCCAAGTTTTCTTGATTGAGGTGGTCTTTGGCAACACCGCCGTGAAATTTTAAGGCACGCACGGTGGCGACTAAAACCACCGCAGAGGGCGACAGTTTAGCGGCACGACATTTAATGTTAATGAATTTTTCAGCCCCAAGGTCCGCACCAAACCCTGCTTCGGTAACAGCATAATCAGCCAGTCTTAGAGCCGTTTGGGTGGCGGTCACCGAATTACAGCCGTGGGCGATATTGGCGAAAGGGCCGCCGTGCACGATGGCTAGATTGTTCTCTAAGGTTTGGACAATGTTCGGTTTAATGGCATCTTTTAATAAGGCCGCCATGGCACCCTGTGCTTTTAGGTCACTGGCATAAACAGGCGTTACACGGTCTGATTTGTAACCAATCACTATGCGCCCTAAGCGTTCTTTCAGGTCTGCACGGTTGGTGGCGAGGCATAAAATTGCCATGACTTCAGAGGCCACAACGATATCAAATCCATCTTCTCTCAAATAGCCGTTGGCTGGGCCGCCTTGACCCACGGTGATTTGGCGCAAAGCGCGGTCATTCATGTCAACCACGCGTTTCCATTTGATGCGGCGCGGATCGATGTCGAGCGCATTGCCGTGGTTAATATGGTTGTCAATCATCGCCGACAATAAATTGTGCGCCACGCCGATGGCGTGAAAGTCACCGGTAAAGTGTAAATTGATGTCTTCCATTGGCACGACCTGTGAGTAACCGCCGCCTGCCGCGCCGCCTTTCATGCCAAAGCAAGGGCCTAGAGAGGGTTCGCGTAAACAAATCATGGCTTTTTTGCCAATGCGATTGAGTGCATCACCCAAGCCAACGGTGGTGGTGGTTTTGCCTTCACCCGCTGGCGTGGGGCTAATGGCGGTAACTAAAATCAATTTGCCCATGGAATTTTGATGCGACAAGCTATCGACATATTCCAAAGACAATTTGGCTTTGTAGTGTCCGTAAGGGTCGAGGTCTTGGGCGGGAATGCCAAATTTTTCAGCGGCCAGCTGGATGATGGGTTGCATTTTGGCGCGTTGTGCGATTTCAATATCAGACATGATTAAATCCTAAGGTTATGGAACGGCTAGAGCAGTTCTATCCAATGTTTGACGGGTGTTTGCGTCCCCTTTTGGAGGTGCATTAAACAGCCGATATTGGCGGTGACAATGGTTGCTGGGGCTTCTTTTAAAAGCGCGTTCAGCTTATTGTCCCGCAGTTTATTTGAGAGTTCGGGTTGAAAAATAGAGTAGGTACCTGCCGAGCCACAACATAGGTGGCTGTCGGCCACGAAATTGAGTTTAAAACCTAGGTCTATTAAGGTTTTTTCAACCAGGCCTGGTAGTTTTTGACCGTGTTGCAAGGTACAAGGCGATTGAAAAACAATGGCATTTTCGGTGGTGCGTTTAAATATGGTCAAGTCTTGTTTAAGCAAGAACTCCGAAATATCTAGCGTGGCTGCGCTGATGCGCTTGGCTTTGGCTGCATAGTCGGCATCGTCTTTTAACAGATGGCCATAATCTTTAATCATCACGCCGCAACCGCTGGTGTTGGAAATAATCGCTTCAACACCGCGGTCGAGCTCGGCAATCCAAGCATCGATATTGCGTTTGACCTGGGTGAGCGTGTCTGTGCCGCCCGATAAGTGGTGGCTGACTGAGCCACAGCATTGGCTTTGGGGTGTTTCAAGCACGCCTATGCCTAACTGGTGCAACACTTTAATGGTGGCAAGATTAATGTTGGGTGCCAGAGCGGGTTGTACGCAACCGGCAATTAATAAGACTTGGCGCTGTTCAGGGTTGGCTTGATTGGCCAATTGTGCGGCTTGTACAAATTGTTTGAGCTCTGAGTCTGCTTTGGAATGTTTGACCCAAGGTGCCAATTTCACTAGGCTGTTAAATAACCAAGGCATGGTGAGTGTTTTGCGCAAGCCAAAGCGCATCAGTTTTTGATAGAGCGGGCGAGGGGCTTTGGCTTCGACCACTTCACGACCTATATCCAGTAAATGGCTATATTCCACGCCTGACGGGCAGGTGGTTTCGCAGGAGCGACAAGTCAGGCAGCGATCCAAGTGGTTCAGGGTATTGGCAGAAACAGCATTGCCTTCTAAGGCTTGCTTAATTAAATAGATACGCCCGCGCGGCGAGTCGAGTTCGTCGCCCAAGATGCCGTAGGTTGGACAGGCCGACAAGCAAAAACCGCAATGCACACAAGAACGCAAAATCTTGTCAGCAGTTTGACCTTTTGGGGTTGCGAGCAAGTCTTGGGGGAGGTTGGTTTGCATAAAGTCGTATCTGTTAAAGGGTTTTGAAAATGTGATGGGGGTCAAAAACATTTTTGAGCCCAGCTTTGATCTTGGCCACTGGCGGTGGCACATTGTCGCGGGGCGCAAAATAACGCTGCCATAAAGTGGCGTAGGGCGCAGGCGCCGTATCACTCAAAACCCAACGGCGTTGACCGCACATACCCACCGCCAGTGTACCAGGAATAGAATCTGCTGGGCCTTCGGTATCGACGCGCCATAATTTTTGCTGAGGTTCTAGTTTGGGCATAAACGGATTGAGAATTTTCCAAATGTGGTTATCAACCGCTTCGTTGTTTTGTTTGGGGTGTTTGCCGAAAACGCGATAATAAAAATGCCCTTGATAATAAGCACAGCCGGATAAAGGCAAGGTTGTGCCCGCCATTTGGTTCATCAAAATAATCGCGTCTTGTTCAGGCATTTCTTTACGATAAGTGATTTCTTCGACCAGTGGCAGCACTTTTAAACTGAGTTGCGTAACCACCGCCATAGAACCTTTAGAGCCTGCCAGCATGCGTGACACATCATAACCGGCGACATTTTTCATCATTTGTCCGCCAAAGGTCAGCAACTGCCCACGACCATCAATTAACTTGGTGCCGAGTACAAAATCGCGCAATACCCCACGAAATGGGCGCGAAGGGCCGGTCAGCGCACAAGCATAAGTGCCGCCAATGGTGGAGTCGCCATATTCTGGTGGTTCAAATCCCAGCATTTGTTTGCGTTCGGCCAGTGCAGCACTGAGGTCGGAAAGTTTGGTGCCGGCTTTTACGGTGACCACTAACTCTGAGGGTTCATATTCAATAATGCCACTATAATCACTCAGCGAAACCTCTTCAATATCTTGCGCTAAAGGCACCTTGCTGTGACTGGCGGCCACTTGCAGCATGCGCTTTTCAGACACAGCGGTTTTGATCTGTTCGGAGAGCTGTTGGGTGAAGGCGTTGTGCATTAAAAACGCTCCAAGTGCGGGAAGGGCAGTTGATTATTGTGGACATGCATTTGACCAACTTCGGCACAGCGGTGCAGGGTCGGTATCGCTTTGCCGGGGTTCATTAGGCCGGTTTCATCAAACACCTGTTTAATGGCATGAAAAATTTCCAACTCTGGGTCAGCAAATTGATGGCACATAGAGTCAAGTTTTTCAATGCCCACGCCATGCTCACCGGTGATGGTGCCGCCCACTTCTAAACACAACTTAAGAATCTCGGCGCCAAATTTTTCGGTTTCGTGGAGTTGACCCGGAATATTTGCATCGTACAAAATCAACGGGTGCAAATTGCCGTCACCGGCATGAAATACATTGGCGACTTCTAGCTGATATTTGTCAGACAGTTTGCGGATTTCTTGCAACACATAGGCCAAGCGTTTACGCGGAATGGTGCCGTCCATGCAGTAATAGTCAGGCGAAAAACGCCCCACCGCAGGGAAGGCATTTTTGCGGCCTTGCCAAAGCGCAATGCGTTCTGCTTCTGAGTTGGAAACTTGAATGGAGCTGGCGCCACTGCCAATTAAAATGTCTGAAATGCGCTGAGTGTCCTCGGCCACTTGATCAAAACTGCCATCCACTTCGCACAATAATAAAGCTTCGGCTTCGAGTGGATAGCCCACCTTGGCATATTCTTCAGCGGCTTTAATCGAGAATTTATCCATCATCTCTAAGCCTGCCGGAATAATGCCTTGCTCTAACACGCTGGTCACCGCATCGGCGCAAGCACTGATGGATTTAAAGCCAGCCATCACCAGTTGTGCGGTATCGGGTTTGGGGAGAAGTTTTACTTTGATTTCGACAATAATGCCCAATAGACCTTCTGAGCCATTAAGCAAAGCCAATAGATCAACGCCATCGTCTTTTTCATCAAATACAATGGTTTCGCCTTCCATATTGATAATGGTAATCGACAATACATTGTGCACAGTCAGTCCGTATTTTAAGCAGTGCACGCCACCTGAGTTTTCGGCAACATTGCCCCCAATCGAACAGGCAACTTGCGATGAAGGGTCGGGCGCATAATACAAACCATAGGGCGCAACCGTTTGGCTGACCACCACATTGCGCACGCCGGGTTCTAAGACAGCGGTGCGTGCCAAGGGGTCGACTTTGAGAATGCGGTTCATTTTTGAAAGCCCTAAAACCACGCCATTATGCAACGGCAAAGCGCCACCCGCTAAGCCTGTGCCAGAGCCACGCGTGATGACAGGTGCCTTATGTTTGCGACAAATGGCAAGGGCGGTTTTGATTTCTTCGTGGGTGGTGGGCAGTACAACCGCCAAAGGGGTTTCTCGATAGGCAGACAGGCCGTCACATTCAAACGGCGCTTTTTGTTCATCATCGATGATGAGCTTCTCCTTGGAAAAGCTTTTTGATAATTCTTGAATTAGGTTCATTTTTACTATTATAATTGAGGCAAATCAATTTTTAATCATTTTTTTAAAAAAATATAAAAGTTATTCTTGACGGATAGCAAACTTAGTAAAAGGAAATTTTATGCAGTCATTCAATCCACCTGTGCGTACCCTCATGGGGCCTGGTCCATCTGATGTTCATCCTCGTATTCTATCAGCAATGGCTCGCCCAACCATTGGCCATTTAGACCCAGAATTTGTTCGCATGATGGATGAAGTTAAGCAGTTGTTGAAATACGCTTTCCAAACCGAAAACGAAATGACCATGCCGGTTTCAGCCCCCGGTTCTGCGGGTATGGAAACCGCTTTTGTGAATTTGGTCGAGCCAGGTGACAAGGTGATTGTGTGTATCAACGGTGTGTTTGGTATGCGTATGAAAGAAAATGTTGAGCGTTGCGGTGGTGTTGCAGTATTGGTTGAAGATGACTGGGGCATGGCTGTTTCGCCTGAAAAAGTAGAAGCCGCTTTGCAAGCCAATCCAGATGCTAAGATTGTGGCGTTTGTGCACGCTGAAACTTCAACGGGCGCTTGCTCAGATGTGAAAACCCTGTGTGAAATTGCGCACAAGCACGACTGTTTAACCATCGTTGATTCGGTAACCGGTTTAGCCGGTGTTGAGTTGCGTGTGGATGAGTGGGGCGTTGATGCCATCTATTCTGGCACGCAAAAATGTCTGTCTTGTACGCCTGGTTTGTCGCCAATCAGCTTCAACGAGCGTGCCTTACACAAAGTGCGCAACCGTAAAACTAAAGTACAAAGCTGGTTCTTAGATTTAAACCTAGTCATGGGTTATTGGGGACAAGGTGCTAAGCGTACTTATCACCACACCGCGCCAGTGAATGGGTTATATGCTTTGCATGAATCTTTGGTGATGTTGAAAGAAGAAGGGTTAGAGAATTCTTGGGCGCGTCACGCCGCCATGCACGAGAAATTAAAAGCAGGATTGACGGAGTTGGGAATTAAGTTTGTGGTGGATGAAGCGGTTCGCTTGCCACAATTGAACTCAGTTTGGATTCCAGAAGGTGTTGATGATGCGGCAGTTCGTGCGGAATTGTTAAACACTTATAACCTAGAAATCGGTGCCGGACTGGGTGCTTTGGCTGGAAAAGTTTGGCGTATTGGTTTGATGGGCTTCTCTGCGAAAGAAGAGAATGTTTTATTCTGTACCTCTGCATTGAAAAAAGTTTTAGGCAAGTAACCTGAGCTAAATACAGCAACAAGTTTACTCCTTGAACCGCCCCTGCCTTTGGCTTGGGCGGTTTTTTTATGCCCAATGGATGACTTAGGGCGCTTCGGTCAAGATAAACGCATGGGTTTTTAGTACTTGACCATTCACCAAAATACTCAAGCTGTGGTGACCTGGATACAGTTTTCGGGTGGTGCGTTGCGCCAATTCAAAGCGTTTCTGAAAAGATTTTTTGCGACCGATTTCTTCTAATTCGCTGATGAAAAACCGTTTGCTGCTGGTTTTGCCGCGCGCTTTCACAAAGGTAATTTCAAACTCTACCCGCAATTTGCCCAGAGCTTGTTTGCTACCTAGGCTAAATTCAAAGTGAATAAAGTCGCCAATGGCAACTTGTTTTTCTGCCTTAAAAGCCCGAATTTTTAAATGCTCATGTTCATCAAACCCGAACAATTTCAACGCCATATCGTCACTGCGTTTTAACAGGGTGCGGTTGGCATGTTTTAAAATCCATTGCGTATTTGGATTGACTGACGCGTCTTTTTTACGCTTAGGCAGGCGTTGCCATTTTTGCGTGAGGTCTTTCACCAAATCTGGGTGGTCTTTGCTGATGTCATTCAAACAGTTGGCGACACTTTTGCGCACATACAAAGACTCGTCGGTTTTGAGCATTTCTAATACGGGTAACAGCATTCGAGGATTTTCTTTAAACAGTTTGAGTTGATGTGCCCAAGGCAAGCGCGGACGAAATCCCTCTGAGGCTAAACGACGATGGTGTTCATTTTCTGATTTGGTCCACAACATGGCTTGCGCCAGCATGCGTGCGGGGTCTTGCTCAATAAATGGGCGCACCGCAAACTCAGCGGTCGAAAATTCGGTTAAATATCCCAGCGCCAACATATTCAACTCAAAGTCTTCTTCTAAGCCAAACATCGCTACAAATTCGGGGAAAAAATAAAACTCCATGCCTTGAAACTTGGGCGCCACTTCAATGATGCAATGCAAGGCTTGCGCATAATCATCGGGTAAAAAGGCTTTAAGTTGCTGCGTAATATGGCTGGCACGCTGTTTTAAGCTCAAACTTGACCAGGTTTTATGCCCTTCAGGGTGCTGGTTGTTTTGCGGCATCAAAATGGCATTTTTAAAGCCATTTTTATCAAATTGCGCATAGTGAATTTGAATTTCATCTGCCAAACTTTGAATCAGGGCAGGTGAATAAAGGTCTTTTAAGGCTTGGCTCATTCTGTTTTTCCACAACCTTGTACAGCTATCCAGTCTGCTTGATTAATACCGATGTCGCGCGCCTTAGCAAAATAGGCTTGGCACAGTTCCGCACTGGGGTTGGGGTTGCGCGCTAAAATCCACGCATAATCTAAATTAGGGCCAATAATCAGTGCCATAGAATAATCAGCGTCTAACTTGGCAATGTTATAACCGCCATAGAAAGGTCCAAAAAACGACACCTTGAGTCGCCCAACATTCGTATCTTCCACAAAATAGGCTTTGCCTATGGCCTCTTTTGCTTCACCGGTTTTAACATTGACACCACGATTAAGCACTTTAACGCCGCCATCTTCGCGCATCGAATAGGTGGCGGTGACTTGCATCAGGTCTTTTTCAAAACTGTGATCTAAGCGCGCAATTTCTGTCCAAGTGCCCAAATAGCGCGAGAGTTCAAAAGGCGTCACAGGCGTGACCTTATCGGGAACCGCGGTGCAACCGCTTAGTAAAATGGCAGACAAACCTAAAAGAGCAAAGAAAACTTTCATAAATGCGACCCTTAATCAGTGATTTTGAATAAAGAGGACGCATTGTAACTTAAATAGGCTTGCTGAAAATACTTGATCTTACTGTGCTTTCATTGGCGTCATATAGCGTTCTTTTTTCTTGGCTAAAATTTTGGCAATATCGACCAGTATCAAGCCATCGATGCAGTCGCCAAAGTCTGGGTCAATGCTAAAATCAATAAAACGACAGCCTTTGTCTTCGCAGAGTTCGGCGTATTGTTTGAACAGGGTTGGCACTTTGACACCTTCTAAATCGAGCAGGGTGTTGAGTTTTTTGTAGCTTTCTTTGTAGTCACCAGCAAACTCCGCCTCGCTGATGCTCAAAGTGGCCTTGCTGGGTTTAAAGGGGCGTTTGCCGGTGGCTAGGTGGCGGTCATCGCCAAATTGTTGCAGGTAGAAACTGCTGATGAGTTCTTTGGCTAAAGCAGGGTAGGCATTTGATAGGCTCACTGGGCCAAACATGGTTTTGATTTCTGGGTGGCGCACCAGATAAGCGCCTATGCCAAACCACAAATAGTCTAAGCTGCGTTTGCCCCAATAACGCGGTTGCACAAAACTGCGTCCTAGTTCTAAGGCGCTCTCTAAATAGGCATCCATCTCTGGGTTTAGGTCAAATAAGGTGCTGGTGTAAAGTCCAGCTTTGCCTTTTTGGGCAATGATATGGGCGCATTCGCCAATACGATAAGCGCCAACGATTTCTAAATCCAAGTCGTCCCATAAAACCAAATGGCGATAATAGCTGTCATAGGCATCTAGGTCGGTGCGCTTGCCCGTGCCTTCTTCCACGGTGCGAAAAGTCAGTTCTCTGAGCCGACCTATTTCTTGCATCACGGCTGAGTCGGATTCGTAATCAAATAAGAATATTTTTTTGCCGTCTGAGGTTTGCCCAAGAAGCTCAGCCTTTTGCAGATCCTTCTTGAGCGCTTTACGATCCACAGGATGGGCAACGGTTTCTAGGGTTTGTAAAAATGGGTATTTGCTGAGTTTTTTGGGTTTGTCTAAGCGATAGAGGTGCTTGCGAAATTGATTGGCGAGTTGTTTGCCTTGCGCATCTGATTGGGCAATGGTTTTCCAAGCAAAGGGTTTACCAATGTGAAACTCGATTTCTTGGTGAGATTTGTTAAACATTTCTTGCACTAGCATCAGCGTGCCAAGCGGTTTGTAAACGGCAGATAGGCTATAAAACAACGCAGAATTGCGCGCATCAATATAGATGGGTAAAACCGGCGCTTTGGTTTTTGCAGCGAGTTTTAAAAATCCGGTTTTCCACGCGCCATCACGCACGCCATTCGGACGGATACGCGACACTTCGCCCGAGGGGAAAATAATCACGGCTTGTTCGGCTTCGAGGGCGGATGTCATGGCTTTAAACAGCGCTTTATGATTGGCTTTTTCAGACAGGTTGTCGACTGTTAAAAACAAAGACTCCAGCGGTTTGATGGTAGCCAGTAAATCATTGGCTACAATGCGCACATCTGGGCGAATACTGCGCACCAGCTTTAACAAAGCCAACCCATCCAATGACCCAATCGGGTGATTGGCAACAATGATGATGCGGCCTTCAGAGGGAATGTTGTGGTAATCTCGGCTGTTGACCTGATAGCTAAAATTAAAGTGTTCGAGCACTTTATCTAAAAAGGCAAAGCCTTTAAGATGTTGGTGGTGTTCAATGAATTGATTGATGTCGTTTTCGTGCAGCAGCGCTTTGAGCACTTTTAACACCAGTTTGGCACCGACTTTTTTTTCAAAGTTGGGGAATTTCTCTTTTAATGCCAGTTCAATATTCATGCACAGCTCCTTGGTCAGAATCGGCACAGTTTGCCGTGGTGATTTGAAAGGGGTGTGACACATTTTTGAATTACAAATGACAAAAAGTTAACCAAATGATGACAATGATTTCGATTTCTTACCTAGACCTCACCTTTTTAGCCAGCTTGGTATTTTTACTGGGGTTGGTGTTGATGCTCAATGGTTTTCAGCAAACCCGCCAATTGTGGATTGCCAGTGTGCGTATGATTGCCCAGTTGCTCTTAATGGGCGTTTGGCTCAGCTGGGTGTTTTATGCTGACCATTGGATTTGGATTGCGCTGGTCAGTGTGGTGATGTTGGGCTTTGCGGGTTATGAAATCAGCAAGCGTCAAACCTATGTGTTTGCCAGCAACGGCAGTTTTAAAATGGGGCTCTTATCCTTGTCTATGACCGCTCTGGTAGTGACCATCATGGTGCTAACCCTAGTCATTCAGCCTGAACCTTGGTACAAACCGCAATATGCGATTCCATTATTAGGAATGGTGTTGGGCAACAGCATGACCGCGGTTGGATTGGGTTTAGATACCCTGACCAAACAAGCGGTACAACTTAAACCGCAAATCGAAGCACAATTGGCGTTGGGCAAAACCGCCAAACAATCCATTGCGTTTATCCGCGAACAATCTTTGCACACCGCCTTGATCCCAGTGATTAATATTTTGGTGGCGGCGGGCATCGTTTCCTTGCCGGGGATGATGACTGGGCAAATTTTGGCGGGCGCAGACCCGATGGAAGCGGTCAAATATCAGATTATGGTCATGCTTTTAATTGTGTTGTCGACCGCATCGGGCGTGATGATTGCGTTACACTTAGGCAGCAAGCGGTTGTTTGACGACAGACAGCGTTTGGTATTGGATAAATTGGTTAAGCAAAAATAACGAAAAACAGGTGAAAATCAACCTAAAAACAACCAGGCCTGGTCATTTTTAGCGGGTATTTCATCAGTTTTGACATAGAAAAGTGTTTGCAGGGGCGAAGGCTTTAGCCTTCCTGAATATTTTGGCAATCCCTGGCAGGCTAAAGCCTGCGCCCCATAAAAATTTTAGTCAGTATAACGACTATGAGAAAAACTTTTGACGCATGCCACACTCGCCTTTAAGCAGTTTTTGGACTATAAAAGTTGTTGTTCGGGGCGAAGGCTTTAGCCTTCTCAAACGTTATTTGTGCAAGCCTAGGCAGGCTAAAGCCTGCGCCCCATAAAGATTTTTGGTCACGATAACGACAAAAACCTTTGACGCATGCCACACTCGCCTTTAAGCAGTTTTTGGGCTAGAAAAGTTGTTGTTCGGGGCGAAGGCTTTAGCCTTCTTACACATTTTGGCAATCCCTAGCAGGTTAAAGCCTGCGCCCCATAAAGATTTTAGTTACGATAAAGACAATGACAAAAACTTTTGACGCATGCCTCGCTCGCCTTTAAGCAGTTTTTGGGCTAGAAAAGTTGTTGTTTGGGGCGAAGGCTTTAGCCTTCTTTAGCACTTGAAAACCCAGTTGGAGTAACCATGAAAAATCATTTTGATGAGATTGCGGAGGTCTATAACGATGTTTGGGCCTTTACGCCCGGTTATCAAGACTTTATGCGAGATGCCATTTTAGACGCCTTGGCTTTACAGCCTGCAGATCTGCTGATGGATGTCGGCGGTGGTACAGGGTCTTATACCCTTTTGATAGCGCAGCAAGCGGGTTTGCTATCCAAACCCTATTGTGTTGAACCATCAGCACCTATGGCAGAAGTAGCGGCACAAAATCCACAATTGCAGGTGTTGTGTGAAGATGCCAATCAATTTGCCTTGCGCGATTGTCACTACGACAAATTGTTATTTAAAGAAGTTGTGCACCACATCCAAGACCGCCCTGCGGTTTGGCAGGGCGTTTTTAACCAACTCAATTCAGCGGGTCGATTGTTGATTGTGACGCGCCCCAGGCGGGTAAAAATTCCCTTTTTTGAAGCGGCTAAACAAGCTTTTTATCAAAATCAGTCTGATGCGCAAGTTTGGGCTGATGAATTGAGTCTGGCGGGTTTTAGGGTTGATATTCAACAGGCTACCTACGAATTTGAATTAGACAAACCCGTGTGGTTCAAAATGCTCCGCAATCGTTTTATGTCGGATTTAGCCCCTTTTAGTGACGCAGAGATTGAGGCGGGCATTTTAGAAATTGAAAGCCAATATCCCCAACGCTCAACCGTGCCAGTGATAGAGCAGTTGGTTTTAATTGTGGCGCACAAGCCTTAAAAATCGCAAAACCCGCAAAACCCTTAAAGGATTTTTAATCTTGTTGCTCGCAGGCTAGGTTTTGTTTGTCCCAAATCAAGAAAGCTTTACGACCTTTGGTCCAAAAAGTCAGCTGGTTATTCATATATTTGGTCCCTGAAGCCGACAAAACATAAGGCAAAATTTGCTCTTCATCCAACCAATTTAAATAGGCGGTTTGATCCTCAAAATGCACTTTAAGATCCGTTGTGCCGCAGCGATAATTGACCCGTTGAACTTGTTTGGCAGGCGCTTCAGGGCTAAATCGTAATAACGGCTTATTGCCTTGATAGAGCGTTAAAATTTTGCCATACAACTCAAGCTCGGTCACGCCCTTCAAGGCCGCCATAAAGGCTTGGCTTTGTTCGGCATGATGAATACAAGCCATGCGCGTGCTGGAAAATCTTGAAAAACTCAAGCGACCATCTGCCGATTGAGCGCCCTGATAAGCGCCCACAAAACGATTGCAACCATCCGAACCACTGATAGAAAAGCCTGCGTCACTCAACACCAAACTCGCCTGAATATCCACGCCGATTGCGTCAAAAGTTTTGGGGTCATATTGATGCGTCAAATGCCATGTTGTGCCTTTTAACGGCACATTTTGCACAACAGGCTTTTCCGAGTTAAGGCTGCAACTCATCAAACCCAAACCCAATAAAAAGCCCATTAAAATGGTTGTTAGTAATCTCATAAGCACCCTCACTGAAATCTTTTAAATGATTTTAACGCCTTCATTGGAGAAGTTCATATTAATGAGCGTTAAAACTGAAATCACTCTTTGGGGAAAAGAGGGTAGACATTATTAAAAAGGTGAAAAAAACCCCGCAATGCGGGGTTATCATTTAAAAAAAGTGAAAAATTAATAATAAGTGGTCGTTTAGAAAACTACCCCTAATTGGATGGCGATACGGTTGTCCATCGTATCTAAAATTTTATTAGCCGCGTGCGTTGATGCGAGATTTGGTGCAGATGCTTCGCGCATTTCGTAGTCCACTAACAGGGTCGTTTTTTTGTTAATAAAATATTGTCCCCCAATGGTCGTGGTTGTAAATTTGCGCTCATTCGTTGCTACTTCTGTGCCACTATTAAGTGTGTCATAACGCACTTTAAGTTCTAGCTTTGGAATCACACGATAGCCTAAGTCTAGGTAATAGCCGTTGGCTTTTTCGTCAGCTTGAACACTAAAGGTTGCGCCATCACTGGGCAATCCACCCCCTGAAGATCCCCCATAAATCATACCATCTGCAGTAATATATTCAGCCGCAGCTCTAAACTTGCCATTGAAGAAGGTGGTTCCTAAGCCGCTTCTGGTGCGATTTTTGTCACCTAAGTCGGATAAAGTGCGTTTACCATCTTGATTCCAAGCAAACACCTTAAAGCTTTTGGCGCGAGGGCCTTTGTCATCTGAAAAGTATTTTTCTAAGGATACATAGGTGTATAAGTCTTTGAATTTGTTGTTGTCACTGCGGTTTAAGCCATTACCATTGCCATACATTAAGGCATAACTCAGCTCATAGCCTTTAACATCAAAAGCATCAAACACCTGTACACCAATATCACGGAAAGAACTATTAGAACCATTGCGCCCAGTATTACCTGTAGAGCTAGTGAATTGGCGTTCATTAATGATGCGGTCAGTCATCGTCGTAAAGTTGACATAATTAAAAACAGGTGCGGCTTGCAAGCTCTCTTCAACGCCAGGCGTTTTAAATTGTCCTACACGAATACGCGCGCCTGGAATGTGGTTGAGCGTAATGCTGGCATCGGAAACTTGTCCGGGGCCGGCATTGCCTCCGGTAGTAATTCCATTATTCCCAAACTCTGCCAGTAAAAAGTAATTTACCTTTGAATCCAAAGGCAGATTAGCGCCTCTTACGCCAATACGCGCTCTTTTAATGTTAAATCCTGATGATGTACTTAAATCTGGTGCTAACTGGTTGAAAGCAGCCTTTTTACCACTTGGTAGAAGGGTGTCGTCAGTTTGTTGAT
Organism: Thiosulfativibrio zosterae; assembly: GCF_011398155.1. Taxonomy (NCBI): domain Bacteria; kingdom Pseudomonadati; phylum Pseudomonadota; class Gammaproteobacteria; order Thiotrichales; family Piscirickettsiaceae; genus Thiosulfativibrio; species Thiosulfativibrio zosterae. The sequence goes on along the minus strand of NZ_AP021888.1, from coordinate 2,405,123 downwards.
ATTCAGCTTGCACAAACCCCCAAACCTTAGCGCGTTCGGCACTGTTGGCAGGTTCTGTGCCTTGCAGCATTAACCAGTTTGCGGCTTGAACATTTCCGGCAACTAAAGCGGTTGCAACGGCCGCTGCCAGCATGGTTTTTTTAATTTGAGTTGATTGAACTTCGTTATTCATGGGTCGTATCCTTCCAAGATATTATTATTTTTGTTTTAGCGTCAAAGTTGTAAAAAACTTTTGAGAGTTGATGACTAAGGCTTAAGGATTTGATAACCCGCCGCATTGAGTTGCAGTATGCGTCCTGCGCCCGCAGGCATGACTTGAACACCTTCTAGTAGTGCGGGTTTGTAACCCAATTGCTTAGAAAAACCTTCAAGCGTATTTGCACAGCCACTGAAACGAATGCCTCCATCCATCATTGATTTAATACGTTTTGCATTTGAATTGCCATCGAGCATCAATCTTAGTCCAGGCCCAAAAGCCACGATTTCAAGATCAACATCTTCAGGTCCATAATATTTTTGAAGATTGGCAGCTACATTCAAAACCAAAGTTTGTTTGAATGGATCGGGGTCGCTGATTTGTAAAACCACTTTATGAGTGGCAAAGGTTTCTGGCAAAGGGGCTTCTTTTTGAGCAGCTTGAACATTAAATGCCAGCAGATAGCTCAAAATGAACATGATCCCCGCTAGGGTATGATTAACAGTTTTCACAAATTTACCTCACATTATTGATGGTTTATTTTTAATGTCACATCCTAATAACGGGATTCTCAAAGGTTTATTCCAAATTTTTATCGATATAATTTTTATGCCACAACAAGGTTTTTTTATTTAATTAAATGGTTATATCTTTATTAAAAACAAATAGTTGCAGTCAAAGTGTTTTTTCGGATAGACTCAAAAAAAGTGCATTTTTTAAATGCGGATACCTGAAAACTTTAACGATGTGATTGCGCAATGAAATTGAGAAATTCCCTAATAAACTGGACCGGAAAAAGAAAGTTAGAAAGCCATTTCAACCAGTTGTTAGAAATGCAATATGCAAAGCTATACCGCTTGGCTTTGGCATGGAGCCAACAGCAGTCTTTGGCACAGGATTTGGTTCAAGAAGCCATGTTAAAGGCGATTGAAAAACAACATCAGCTCCAAAATTTGCAAGATTTAGAACCTTGGTTATGCAAAATTTTGCACAACCTTTACATTGACAGGCTGCGTTATAATCAACAGTGGCAATTTACCGATACGGAAGATATAGATCATTTTGATTTTGCTAAATCTTGCGAGGACAATTGTATTACTCAACAAACTGAGTTTACGGTCCATCAAGCCATAGGTTGCTTGCCTTTTGAGCAAAGAGAAGTGGTCACCTTAGTTGATTTGCAGGGATTTAGCTATCAAGAAACAGCCAGTGTTTTAGAGGTACCTGTGGGCACGGTTATGTCGCGTTTGTCGCGAGCTCGAAGTAAATTAAAATCTCTTTTAGAAAGAGAGTATTCCCATAAAAAAAGCCAAAAAGTTGTTTATTTACGGAGTCAGAAATGAAATCTCCTTTTGCTAATTCTGATATTCATGCTTACCTTGATGGTGAATTATCTGCCCTTGAAACCCAATTATTTGAAAAAGAATTGGCTCAAAATCCTGAGCTGGCAGAAGAACTCAATCAGTTACGCGCAAACAAGCAAAAGATTGTTAATTTTTATCGACAAATTACGCCTCCAACCCCTAAGTTTATAGAAAATAAGCGGCCTATAATGCAAGGTCAAAAAACCAGTTTAGTGGCCTCCTTATTACTGGGTGTCATCATAGGTTTGGGAGGGTTTATGTTCATAGAACAACTAAACTCTAACAGCAACATTGAACAAATTGCTCAAGTGCCCAGTCATAACTTTGTGGTTCATTTAGACTCTAAAGACCCGGTGAAAATGCAAAAAACTTTATTGGAAACTCAGTATTTACTCAGCAGTCATCCTGCTGCGGAAGTAGAAATTGTTGCTAATTATCATGGTATCCAGTTGTTTGATGCGCGCTCAGAGAGCTCAGAAGACATTCAAAAAATGTTGGCGCAATACAATAATCTACGCTTAGTTGCTTGTCAAAATGCCCTAGAAAGAGCCAAAACTGAAGGGCGTGAAATTCAATTAATGCAAGGTGTTAAATCTGATACCGCTGCAATAGATGAAGTTGTCGATAAAATGAAACAAGGTTGGGCTTATATCAAAATTTAGAACTCTGTTGGTTCCTGTTCATCTCTCCAGTTTAAAGATGACTGCATTTCTATGATAGTGAAACAAGAAACCTAGTAAAATACTCAGGAATTAATCTTGAGAATTGAACATGTTTATTAATCGCTACACCCAACTCCCATCCCATTTTTACAGTGAAGTGCGCCCTGAAGTGATGCAAGGCGCGCAGTTGGCGTTTGTGAATCGGGCATTGCAGCAGGATTTGGGGTTGTCTTTAAGTGATGAGGCGCTCTTGGGGTTGTTGTCGGGCGAGCAGTTGCAAGCGGGTATGTTGCCGATTGCGCATAAGTATACCGGTCATCAATTTGGGTATTACAATCCCGATTTAGGGGATGGGCGGGGCATGTTGTTGGGGCAATTTACCCAGTCTGAAAATGCCCAAAAATCATCCAAAAATGACCAGGCCTGGTCAAATTTAGCTTCAAATACTTGGGATTTCCACCTTAAAGGTGCTGGGCGCACCCCTTATTCGCGCCGGGGCGATGGTCGGGCGGTATTGCGCTCATCCATTCGGGAACTCTTAGCCAGTGAGGCTTTGTTTGGATTGGGTGTGCCCACCACGCGAGCTTTGGGGTTGGCCACGTCGTTCAATCCAACTGAACGCGTTTGGCGCGAAACCAGTGAGCCGCGTGCCACGATTTTGCGTTTAACACCATCGCACATTCGTTTTGGACATTTTGAATGGGCGGCCAGTCGCGGGAAGGCGGATCTGCAGGTGTTGCTGAATCAGGTGCTGAATTGGCACTATCCCGAATTAAAAATCGCCGAGCATCCCGCCGCGGCTTTGCTTAAAGAAGTGTGTCATCGCACGGCCAAAATGATTGCCGCATGGCAAACTGTTGGCTTTAATCATGGGGTGATGAATACCGATAATATGTCGATTTTGGGCGAAACCTTTGATTTTGGGCCCTATGCATTTTTTGACGATTTTCAAATTGGTTATATTTGTAATCACAGTGATGACCAAGGGCGTTATGCCTATAACGAACAGCCCAAAATTGGTTTGTGGAATTGTCAGGTGCTGGCGCATGCATTAAAAGATTTGCTGACTGAGGCGCAGGTGGATGAGGCGTTGACGCACTATATTGAAACCTACAATGCCACTTATATCCAGCGCATGATGGCTAAAATAGGGTGTGTAACAGTTTTAGAGCATGACAAACAATTCATTGGCAATTTGCTGGTGTTGATGGATCAGCAGCGTGTGGACTTTAATTTGTTTTTTAGAGCCTTAGCTGGTGGTGTTGGCAAGGATAATGAACAGTTGCGAGGTTTGCTGTCGCAACCGCATTTGTTTGAGGATTGGTTTTTGGATTATCAAGCGCGTTTGGCGCTAGAAAATCGAACGCCATCTGAGATTGCCGCAACGATTTTTGCCAACTCTCCAGCGGTTTATTTGCGTAATTACATTGCACAAGAAATCATCGAAGCCGCCGAGCAGGGCGATTTTTCCTTGTTAGAGTTTTGGGTGCCTAAACTCCAAAAGCCGTTTGAGAATTACCCAGAACTGCAGGCTTATCAACAACCGCCTAAGCCGCAGTGTAAAAATATTGTTTTAAGTTGTTCTTCTTAGTGTTATGCAGTCGGTGGTTTAAATAATTTTGTTGGCCACAAAATCATCACTAAGGCGGTCAAAATAAACAAGATACCCAGAAATTCAAAGGTATCTGGCTCTTCGCCCAGTTGTATCCATGCGGCTAAAACGCCTATGGTTGGAATCAGCAAAGAGCCAAAGCCGGCGACTTTGGTCGGTAAATTGTGCAGTACATAAAACCACATCAACCAACCCACCGCACCCACTGGAATTAGATTATAAAACACCACCCATGCAAAATGCGGTGTCCAATTCATGCGATAGTCTTCCAACAACATTGCACTGGCCAGTAAAAAGAATCCGCCAAACAGCATTTGCCAAGCGGTGATATTAATCATGTCGAGTTGATATAAAGGCCCATATTTCTTTTGCCACAGTGAACCGCCTGCCCATGCAATCCCTGAGAGCAGGGCAAATAAACTGGCGGCTAAAGCCAGGTGGGTTTGCCAGGGCGCAATCATCAGAAACAATCCAACTGCCGCCACCAGTATGGCTAACCAATGGCGTTTGGTGAGGCGTTCATGTAAAAAAGTGTGCGCCATCAAGGTGAGCCAAATCGGCATGGTGAATACCAAAATCGCCGTTGCGCCAACCGCACCTTCTTCAAGTGCTAACATGGTAAAGCCAACAAAACCTGTGGTTTGCAACAGCGCGAGTGGCAATACAAAACGCATGGGCGGTGGCGTCATGCTTTTTTTAAGCAGCGGCAACAGCAAAATCAATAATAAGCCGGGCACAATGGTACGAATAGAGCCAAACCATAAAGGCGCACTATCGCTCAGACCGTCTTTCATCACGACCCAGTTATAGCCCCAAATAAAACTCAACAAAAATAAAACGATGAGGGGGCGAGCGGTAATCTGTTTGGTTGGAATGAGAATCTCCGGTGTTGTTTCAATGGTTAAGGATTACAGGGCAAAAGTGAGCTCAGTGCCCACTTGAAACACAAAGGCTTGTTGCGGCATTTGTGCTAAAAAGCGCGCCATCACCGCAATGCCCGTGCAATGGCTAAAGCCGATTTGTGGAATAGACGCAACGCGCTCGGCGGTTTTTTGCAATCTGGCCTCTGAAGCACTGGCCAAATGGGTTCCGCCCATCATGGCTAAGATGGGTTGATTGGCAAAGACTTGCTCAATGTGGTTGAGGGTATTGATGACACCCGCATGGCAGCAACCTAACACCACGATTAAACCCTGTGAGGTTTGAATGACCAAGCTCATGTCATCTTTAATCGGGTCTTTTAAACGCTCATCTGGATTCTGAGGGTTTTGAATCACCAAGCGTTCGTCGCCAAAGTTTTCCAAGGGTTCAAGTTTGGGAATTTCGCCTGTGGTAAACAATTGGGCAGTGATGGGTTGTGATTGGACATTCAGCTCCCAGCGCGCGCCTAAGGCTTCGAGTTCAGCTTGGGTTTTGGGCATCATCACCGGTTTTAGCTGGCCATTGGGATGCGTAGAAAAATGTGCCGAGAAAATGTCTGGATGACCATAAATAGGCAGGGTTGTACCAGCCGTGCGTGCTTTCAGCAGAGCGTAAAGTCCGCCAGCGTGGTCATAATGTCCGTGGCTGAGCACCAGTTGTTGAATGCTGTCGGGGGTAATGTTAAGGCGTTCAAGATTGTGCAACAGTACCTCGCCCGATTGTCCGGTATCAAACAGGATGCGTTCTTGGGTTTGGGTGTTTTCGATCAGCACAGACATGCCGTGTTCACCCCAAAAGGGTGAACCGAGTTTAACGGAGTTTTCGACCACACAGGTAATTTTGATCATGTGAGTTTCCTTAAAGTTGAGTGGGCGCTTTTAAGCCGGCGTTTTTAACGCCGCTTTGCGGTGTTGATTGCGTCCGTGCAAAACTAAGGCGAGGCCACCGAGCATTAAGGTGGCGGCGATTAAAAAGCGCAAAGTAATGGGTTCACTGATCATCCAAGCCGCGCCAAAAGCCGCCAATAAAGGCACGAGCAATTGCGAAGCCGAAGCCAAACTGGATGAGATGCGTGGCAAAGCGGTGTACCATAAAATATACCCCAGTCCCGTGGTGACACCACCTGAGATAATCGCCAATAGGAATCCTTTTTCGGTGATAAACACTTGCTCGGTAAACAGCAAACTCAAGGTACTGGCCAGTGTTATCATGGGTAAAGTGCGGTAAAAATTAAATGCGGTGTCGGACAAGGGGTTAAGTGATTTGCGTCCATTGAGCGTATAAAGCGCCCAAGTGTAAGCCGATGCCACGACCATGACCAAACCCCACCAAGAGGGCGTGGTGAGTTTTGGATAGACCAAATACAACAGGCCTAACAGCGCAAGACCTACACCAATCCACTCTGCCGTGTGCAGTTTGTCGCCATTTTTGACGGCATAGCCAATCATGGTCAGTTGCACCACGGCAGCCAATAATAAAGCACCAGTGGCGGTGCTGATGGCAACATAACCGTAAGAAAAGGTAATGGCATACAAAAATAAAATAATTGCCGCACGCCAACTACCATGGCTAACGGTTTCTGTGGCAGAGTTTAAGCTGGCGGCTTGATTGGATTTTTTGCGCCAATGAAACCAAGTCATCACCAAAAACAAACTGGCGGCGCCCGAACCTAAGCGCAAGCTGGTAAAGCTCACAGGGTCAATGAGTTGATGGTCTAACGCCCAGCGACACACCACGGCATTGGCGGCAAAGGCGGTGATAGATGCAAGCGTTAAAAAAGCAGTTTGCAACACTAAGCTGCGAGTCATGAGTGGGTTCCAAGCGCTGTTAAAAAGAGCATTATTTTACGCTTCTAGTGGTTTTAAAAATGAATATTTAATGGCGCTTATTTTTAAGACGAAATCGCTAATCGATAAGGCATGATACTACTGGATAGAATTAATTGATTGGCGAAAGACAGCAAGTTAAATAAAAATGGTGGACTTTAAAAAAGTGAATGACAAGGAAGTTTATGAGCCAGTGGCAATTAGTCGTCAAAAATACCCAAGAAGGTAAAGCGCTGCTACTCTATGGCAATGAGCCAGTTAAATTATTACTCGCTGAACAAGCTAATTTCCCCTGCGAAATTCTACCCGATTCTCTTCTTTGGGAGTTGCTCCATCCTTCAAAACAATCAACATCTCTTAATCAGCAAGTTAAGGTTCAAAGTTCAGCAGAAGACAGCCCTGTTGAAAACGCATCCGTTGCAATCGTTTGGGATGGCGTGCGGTATTTTTTTACAAGACACCCATTTACTGACGATGATCAAGCCGCATTGATTTTGTTTTTAGGTGGGCCTGCGCCTTCAGAATTGGAGTGCCAAGCCGTCTTAAATGATGGGCAGTTCTTAAGTATTTTGACCAATAATTTACCCGATATGTTGTGGGCGAAAGATTTGGAAGGGCGCTATTTATTTGCAAATCAAGCCATTTGCGACAACTTGTTAATGGCCAATAATATTGAAGAACCCATTGGCAAAAACGACATGTTTTTTGCACAACGAGAGCGTGAAAAACACGCCGACAATCCGGCATGGCACACCTTTGGTGAGTTATGTTTTAACTCAGATGAAGTGGTCATAGAAAACATGAAAGCTATGGCGTTTGAAGAGTATGGCAATATTCGTGGTGAGTTGTGTTACCTAGATGTGCATAAAGCCCCTTTGTTTGATGCACAAGGTCAGTTGATTGGTACGGTGGGCAGTGGTCGAGATATTACCCTTCAAAAAGCCTTAGAGGTTCAGTTGGAGCGCCAAGCTTTTTATGATGAGCTTACCGGTTTGCCCAATCGTAATTTGTTTTGGGATCGCTTAAAAAAGGTAGTTGATACCAATACAAAAAGCCAAAGCAAAGTGGCTGTTTTGGTATTTGATTTAGATAACTTTAAAGAGATTAATGATGCTATTGGTCACCAAGTGGGCGATTTGGTTTTAATTGAAATCGCAAAAAAGCTCTCTATCTTGGTTTCCGAGGGGCAAACACTGGCGCGCTTGGGCGGTGATGAGTTTGGTTTAATTATTCAAGACATTAAAGGCATTGCCAGTTTGGCGGAAAAGGTATCGCAATATATCGACTTGATGGCGGCGCCCATTATCATAGATGATCATGTTTTTTATGTGACCTTGAGTATCGGTGTTGCTATTTTTCCAGATGATGGATTAGATGCCAACAGTATTCTCAAAAATGCCGATGCCGCGCTGTTTAAAGCAAAAGCAGACGGCAGAAATCACTATCAATTTTACAGCCAAGAAATGACGCAAAAAGCGTTAGAGCGAGTCGCCTTAGAAAGTAGTTTGCGTGCAGCCATTCAGAAAAAAGAGTTTGAGGTTTTTTACCAGCCACAAATGCAAATCATAAACGGCGTTGCGCGATTAAGCGGATTAGAAGCGTTGGTGCGTTGGCGACATCCTCAATTAGGGCTTTTGAGCCCCGCGCAATTTATTCCACTGGCAGAAGAAACAGGGCTGATTATCCCCTTGGATCGCTTGGTGATGGAACAGGCCATCTCACAAGTGGCTCAGTGGGATACTGCGGGATTAGATTGGGGCGTTTTGTCGTTAAATGTGGCGCCACATCAACTCGAGCGAGAAGATTTTAGTGTTGTCTTAGCGAGTCAGCTAAAGCAGTATGGCGTAGCAGCAGAGCGCATTATGTTGGAGGTGACTGAAAGTCAAATCATGCAAAACCCAGATAAGGCAATCGCCATGCTTAAACAACTGCGTGCGCTAGGGTTTGGGATTGCCATTGATGATTTTGGAACAGGCTATTCTTCCTTGTCTTATTTGAAAAAACTACCACTTAACAAGTTAAAAATTGACCAGTCTTTTGTTCGTGACCTTCCAGAGGATGAGGATGACACCGCCATTACCCGTGCGGTCATCGCCTTAGGCAAAAGTTTAGGGTTGAGTTTGATTGCTGAGGGCGTTGAAACGGCAGAACAGCAGCATTTTATTTTGCAAAATGGCTGCGATACCATTCAAGGCTTTTTCTACAGTAGGCCCTTGCCGGCAGCAGAAATGTCGGTTTTATTAAGCGCTAAGGCTTAATAAAAAACACCTAAAAAGCGTGTAAAAAAGACTAAAAACAACCAGGCCTGGTTAAATTTGCGTTAAAAATAGCGTCTTTTGGAGTTTAAACGCTTTGCGCAACAGTGAGTTGTTGGGCCCAGTCATTCGCAGGAATGGGTTTGGCGTAGATAAAGCCTTGAATAATGGGTTTGCCCAGTCCGTTAAGCACTTCGAGTTGGTGCTCATCTTCAACGCCTTCAACCACCACGCTCAAGTCAAAGGTTTTGGCGACTTCAAAAATGGCGCGTACCAATTTAAAGTCGTCTGGGTTGGTGGCAATTTCATTAATAAACAGTTTGTCTATTTTAAGTTCGTGCACGGGTAGTTTTTTCAAATAGGCGAGTGACGAATAGCCCGTGCCAAAATCATCAATCGAAAAGCGTATGCCATAACGGCGCAAATGGCGCATTTTTTCAATGACATCTTCAAGGTCTGTCACCAAAACACTTTCGGTGATTTCAAGCGTCAGTTTGTGGGCATCTACGCCGGTTTTGGCAATCAGGGTTTCGATTTCTTCGATAAAATCAGGTTTGGTGAAATGGCGCCCAGAAATATTGACCGAGATATGCACGCTTTTACCCAACAGCGTTTGCTGCACAATAAAGTGACAAGCTTGCGTTAACATCCATTGGTCGATTTGAACAATCAGGTCTGACTTTTCGGCAATGCCAATAAAAACCATTGGAGAAATCATGCCTTTGGTGGGGTGATGCCAGCGAATCAAGGATTCGGCAAAGTGGGTCTTATTGGTGGGGTGAATTTGGCTTTGAAGATAAAAAACCAGCTCGTTATTTTTAAGCGCTTTTTCGAGGTCTTTTTCAATTTCAAAGCTGTCATTGGCGGATTTTAAAAGATCGCTGTTAAAAATCACCGTTTGGCGTTGCCCTAATTCTTTAGATTTATGCAGTGCAATCATACTGTGCCTTAGCACTTCTAAAGGCGTGTCATTGGCGCTCATAGGATAGAGGGTCATGCCGATATTCACCGTGACTTTGATGCGGTGGTTGGCAATTGAGAATTCTTTGCTGACATGATGATGCAAACTTTCGGCCAGTAAATTGAGGTGGCTCGATAGGTCTTGGTTGTTGACAGCGGTAAACGGAATTCTGATCACAAACTCGTCGCCACCGGTTCTAAAGCATTCAATGTCTGGCAGGTCGAAATGTTTAAGGCGTAGTGCGAGCAGTTTGAGGAGTTCATCTCCAAACTCATACCCCATGCCATCATTAAATAACTTAAAGCGATTCAGGTTAATTTTGAATAGGGCGTTTTGTTTGTTGGCGAGCTTTAAGTCTTCAAGCTCGGTGCTTAACTTTTTAAGCAGTGAGGAGCGGTTGGGGAGTTGGGTAAGGGTGTCACAAAAAGCCAATTCAAAAATATGCTTTTGTTCAGCTTCATTCAAGATTAAGACATCTCTAAATTTAAGAACAGCCTGCCCAAGGTTTTGAATTTCGCCACGGGTTTTTGACACCAACTGAGTAATTCTAGGAAGCTCTGGAATGTTTTTGGTGTTATTGGTTAAGGCCGTGAGTGAAGAAAGTATGTCGCGATGATATTCTGAGAGTTTGCGGGCTGCCAAAATGGCAACTAATAGCGCAATCATAGACGCTAACGCAAACATCAAATAAAGCACACTTTTGGAATCTTCTAACAGTGTTTTGGACTCTTTAATGGTTTGATTGGTTTGTTTGGAGAGGTGTTCAGACACTAAATAAGCATGGTATGAAAAATCAAAAAACGACTTTTGGGCAGAGTTAAGGTAGGTTTGCGCCGTGCTGGGGTCGATGGCGATGATGTCCGTAGCCATCATGCAAAAATGTTTAAATTTGATAAACCCCTCTTTCCATTTTTTTAGGTCCATTTGGTCACTGGGCAATTGATTGAGGGTGCTTTCAAGTTGTTGAAACTGTTGTTCTAAACTGGCCAACTCATCGATAATTTTGGTGTGGCTGAGATAGAGTTGCCCTTGTGATTGCGTTTTTTGTTTGGCGGCTTCCAGCAGTGTTTCTAGTCGGCTGTGGAGTTGACCCGTTTGCTGAATAAAGTTAAGGGTCATGCGCATATTTTGAGTGTGTTTTTCGATATGCGACAGATTGCTTTGTTCGGTATCAATAAAGTGGGTTGAACTATAAAGGTTGACCAGCCCCATAATGCCTAAAGCCAGCAGTGCTGGCAGTAGAAAAATGATTAGGGAAGATATGCTGGGTTTTTTCATGATGTCATCAAAGGGTTTTTAGCGTGCTCAAGTGTTGCAGTCTGGATGAGATAAACTTATTCACGAGTTGCAGCAGTCGGTTTAAGCAATTCTGACCAATCTTGGGGGCGAATACTGCCTAAATAGTCAAACTGACTGTGCCCTTTAGGTTTAAAAATAACCAAGGTGGCTTCTTTAGGGAAATAGCCCATTAAGTCCATCATATTAGGCGCATGCGCCACCAAGAAACGATTGGTGCCCGGTGCCACGGGCTTTGAAATCAATTCTCGCGTTTTGGCCAATACGGGTTTTTTTTGGGCGCTGGTCATGCCACCGGTATACATAATGGCGGGCTCTAAAGTGAAGTGACCAAAAGCATTCAAGGCCGAGTTTTTGGCACGGCACATGGGGCTTGAAAACACCTCGCCCACAGGAATGCCGGCTTGGCGCACATACACTCCAACTTGTTTGGTCACGGTTTGTCCAAGCTCATTTAAAACACGCTGGGTATTGCAGTCATTTAAGTCAACGCTGGGCACTCGGTCTGGGCGTGAGTTGTCGGTGTTGCCATGGCGCATATAAAGCACAAAGCCACCTTGTTTGAGTTGAGTGAGCAGTTGTGGATTGGCAATTTTTTCTTGGAATTCTGGTTTGGCTGAATCATTGGCATGAGCAGTTGGTATAAAACTTAAAACGGACACTAGAAGCGTGGTGAATAAAGAAAGAGTTGCGGTGCGTAGGGGGGACATAAAAAACAAGCCTTTAAAACACATAATATTTAGTATTAAACCCTAACAAGTATAATTTTTAAAGCGATTTTGTATAAAAATTAAAAACCTTATTAAATTTATGAGTTAAAGGGGTTTTGGGGCTGGTTTTCGCGAAAAAAAAGCGGCTAAAAAGCCGCTTTGAATTGAAGTGATTGACGGGTTGAATTATGCGTTTAAGGCATCTAAAACAATTGCTTGCGCCTCTTCTACGATTTGCTTGAGGTGCTCTTCGCCTTTAAAGCTTTCGGCATAGATTTTATAAATATCTTCTGTGCCCGATGGACGCGCCGCAAACCAACCGTTTTCGGTTACGATTTTAAGACCACCAATGGCCGCACCATTGCCTGGCGCATGCGTCAGTTTGGCGGTGATGGTTTCGCCGGCCAGCATAGAGGCTTTAACCATATCCGGTGACAGGTTGCTTAAAATGGCTTTTTGTTCACGATTGGCGGGAGCATCAATACGCGTGTAGACAGGGTTGCCAAATTGCGCGGTCAACTCTTGGTAGAGTTGTCCTGGGTCTTTGCCTGTTACAGCCGTAATTTCAGCAGCCAACAAGTTCATGATAATGCCGTCCTTGTCGGTTGACCAAGTGGTGCCGTCCATGCGCAAGAAAGACGCACCGGCAGATTCTTCACCACCGAAGGCAAAATCACCGCTGACCAAACCATCCACAAACCATTTAAAGCCAACAGGTACTTCTGAAAGGTTTTTACCTAAAGAGGCGACCACGCGGTCAATCATCGAACTCGACACCAGCGTTTTACCAATTTTGACATCGGCAGACCATTCTGGGCGGTGCGTTAATAGGTATTGAATCGCCACGGCTAAATAATGGTTAGGGTTCATCAAACCGGCTGACTTGGTCACGATACCGTGACGGTCAACATCTGGGTCGTTACCAAAAGCGATGTCGTAGTTGTCTTTTAAATCAATCAAACTGGCCATGGCATATGGACTTGAGCAGTCCATACGGATTTTGCCGTCTTTATCGACACTCATAAATGAGAAGGTTGGGTCAACTTTTGGGTTGACGATTTCTAGATTTAAACCGTAGGTGTCGGCAATGGGTTTCCAGAAGTCAATCGCCGCACCGCCGAGTGGATCTATGCCTAATTTTAGGCCCGCTTCAGCTATGGCTTTCATATTGACGACCTTATCAAGGTCTTGCACATAAGGCGTGATGAGGTCTTGAGCCGTGACATATTCAGATTGCATGGCATCTTCTAATGGCATGAGATTGATGTCATCCATATAGCTTTTGAGAATTTCATTGGCACGATTCTGAATCACTTTGGTGGCATCGGTATCGGCTGGCCCGCCATTTGGGGGATTGTATTTAAAACCACCGTCTTGTGGTGGATTGTGCGATGGGGTGATGATAACGCCATCGGCTAAGTCTTCGGTGCGGCCTTTGTTATAGGTCAAAATGGCATGTGAAATAACTGGGGTTGGCGTGTAACGCCCATTGCCTTGAATGATCACATTCACGCTGTTGCCCGCAAACACTTCAATGGCAGTGGCATGCGCTGCTTCAGATAAAGCGTGAGTGTCCATACCGATAAACACTGGGCCGGTGTAACCCATGTCGTCACGGTATTCCACAATCGCTTGGGTAATGGCGGCGATGTGATTTTCGTTGAATGCTGATTTGCTAGAACAACCACGGTGCCCAGAGGTACCAAAAGATACGGCTTGGTCTGGATTAGTGGGGTCGGGTGCTAGGCAGTAGTAGTCGGTCATGAGTTTTGGAATGTTTTCAAGAATAGACAGGGGAGCTGGTTTGCCAGCGAGTGGAGAAAGTGCCATGGATGAGTCTCTTGTTGGTTTGAAAAAGTTATCTTTCAATTATAACGAGAGGGGGGTAAAAAACCATAGGCAATGGGGTTATTTTTTGTATTGGACTTTAAGAAGGCTAAAGCCTTCGCCCCTGTCACTGGCTTATTTCAATATTTACGGACAAAAAAATAATGGGGCGCAGGCTTAAGCCTGCTGTTTTTGGTTATGCGATTTTATGGCTTAAAAATCATCCCATTCGTCATCACCCTTTGATGGCTTAGCTGGCTTAGCAGGTTTGCTGGGCAGTGGCTTTGGCGCAATGTGTGCGGCCAGTTTTGAGGCGGGGGCAGAAACCGCAGGTTTGGAGATTTGTGTTGGGCTCTCAGCTGGGTGAGCATTCGCAAGGTGGTTTTTAGCGGCCGCTTTGGCTGCGGCAGAGTCTTTGGCAACATGATGTTTGACCAAGTCAATCGTAGCAATAATTTTGTTAGATAGGTTGTGTACGCGGTCTTTTTCACGATGCGCCATGTCCAGGTCATTAAGGTCATAAGCATCAATCACACGACCAACCACTTCATGCATTTCGCTGTGTAGGCTGATAAGGTCTTTCATTTCGTTTAAATGAGCAAATTTTTGTCCATCGCCATAGAGCCATTTGCCTAAGGGGCAAACATTGTTTTTACGCGCACTTTGCTTGTCTAGGTCAACTTCGTTGCCCGCTAGAAGTTGTTCGAGTTTGACATTCCAAGCACGATGCTTCATTTTGGCATCTTCAAAGTCAATGGTTTGCGCATCAGATGCTTCAGCGGATTGGCGAACAGCAGAAGGGTTGATTTTAAAACGAGATACAAATTTTGCCTGAGTGGTGGCTTGTTCATTCATGTTACCCGCGGTGGCGGATAACTCTTCAACCAATGCCGCATTTTGTTGCGTCATTTGGTCAAGTTGCATAACGGCTTGGTTGATTTGCGTTACCCCAAGTGCCTGTTCGCTAGAGCTGTTGGAAACTTCGGTGACTAAATCTTCAACTTCTTTAATCTGGCTAACCATGGCATCAAAGGCTCGGTTGGTTTCTTCAACCAACTCGGTTCCTTGGTGGATTTGTTTTCTGGCAGAAGAAATTAAATTAGAAATTTCTTTGGACGATTCGGCTGATTTTTGCGCCAGATTACGCACTTCACTCGCCACCACGGCAAATCCTCTGCCATGGTCGCCTGCTCTTGCGGCCTCAACAGCAGCGTTGAGTGCTAATAGGTTGGTCTGAAACGCAATACTGTCTATCACACTGGTGATGTCACCGATTTTTTGACTGAGATCGCTGATGCCATGCATGGCAGCGAGGGTTTTGCTCATCACTTCTATGCCTTCAGAGGCCTTTAAAGCGGCTTGTTTGGCATTGCGGTTGGCCTTTTCGGCGTTGTCAGAGGATTGTTTAATGGTGGCGGTTAACTGCTCCATGCTGGCCGCGGTTTCTTCTAAAGAAGCGGCTTGTTCTTGGGTGCGTTGTGAGAGGTCATCACTGGCTTGTGACACTTCATGGGACATACTGCCAATTTCAGTTGAGCCAATTTTGACATGACCCAAGGTCACTTCTAAGTTTTTAAGGGCGTTATTCACCGCAACCTGCATGGCTAATACTTCGCCTTCATAGTCGCCAGACATACGATTGGTTAAATCGCCATCACTCATGGCGGTCAAAATTCGACTCAAACTTTTGGTGATGGCAGAGAAGCTTTGAATTAAATCATTGATTGAAATCGATAGCTTTTTTTCAAAACCATGCAGGTGAGTGGTGTTGATTTGATTTTTTAATACCCCGCGGGATGCATCGGCAACAATTTTGGCAATATTGTCTTCAATGGCCAATTGCTCAGTCATGTTTTTCCATTCGGTTACCGTTCCAATGCGACGACCGTTGTTATCAAAAATGGGGTCTACTACTAGATCAAGTGTTTGGGTGCCTACCTTAATTCGGGCATTGTGAGTGGTGGTTAAGTTTTCAAGTATGTCTTGTTGGTGATGAGGGTTTTTATGAAATACATCGATATTTTGACGCATTAAATTATCAACATTAAAGTCGGGTAAGTCCGTTTGAAGATCGGTTTCAATGTCACGCAACATCGTTTGCATGGATTGATTCATAAATATAATGCTGCGAAAGCGGTCTGCGACCATGACATTGGCAGAGGAGGAGTAAAGGGCTCTTTCAATGCGTTGAGCGCTGTCGAGTGCTTCTTTAACTTCCTCAAAATCGGCGCCAAGTTTAATCTGCATAGACTTTAATCGCCCTGTGGCGTTGCTGAGAATATTGTTGCCAGATAACTCGATGTTATTATCAAACTTACCCTCAGATATGGAGGTAATGATTTTAGACATTTCATTGGTGCGCTTGCCATTTAGATAAACGCTTAACCAAATCAGCGCAATGGTCAGTAGGTCAAGCGCTTCAAACAGGATGTCGGGGATACCATGGATAAACTTTGGCGCATAGGCAGAAAATAAAAAGAATCCACATAAAACCAAAATTACCTGGGTTAATTCAAAATGTTTGAGGGGATTGATACTATCTACCCATTCTGTAGGCTTGCCATGTTTTAGATGGATTTTACCCGCAGCTATGGCTTGGTAGGCGGCTTCGGCTTCTTTGATTTGTTGCGGTGTTGCGGGTGTGCGTACTGACATATAGCCAGACATTTTGCCATTTTCAAAAATGGGCGTTGCGTTGGCGATAACCCAGTAGTGGTCACCATTTTTGCGGCGGTTTTTGACGGTTTGCGACCAGGGCTTTCCCAGCTTTATCGTCTCCCAAAAGTCTTTAAACACCGCCGCTGGCACATCTGGGTGGCGCAAAATATTGTGGGGTTGTCCCACTAAATCCCGCCATTCATAACCGCTCGCTTCAATAAAGGCTTCGTTTGCTTCTTGAATATTGCCTTGCAGATCTGTTCTAGAAACAATCGTCATCCCTTTTGGAAGGGTGTATTCAACTTGGGTAACGGGTCCATTGTCGCGCATTATAAATTGCCTTTGGTTAAGTATTTTTATTTATGTGACTCATATTAGGCTGATAACCCCTCATTTTTAAATAGTTTTATTTGATGACAGGGCTAAAAAAACTGTTATCCCATTTATATAAAGTGGTTAATTTACGGTGTTCAAAAAATTCGCTTTATTTTTATGTGGAAGGGTGGTTATAATGACAACCACACAAAAAAACCATTTGTGTGTCCCCTTAGGTTGATGAAGTTTCAAAACCAGAAACTATCGCAAAAATCTTCCACCCATTTGATTTAGGAAAACCACCTGATATCTCTTTATTTATAGAGGTATTTACCGTGAACTCAATTAATTTAAATGAACAAACCTTGATCGCGTTTTTATCAACTCGTCAAGATCACCATTTTGGCTCAGAAGTTTTCAAAGAGTTTTTTAATGAAACTCAAGATTTTTTAATGTTGGGAATGAGCTTTGCCGAATTTCGTGCCGCTAAAGATTCCTTGCTGGAATCTGGACTATTGGTGCTGATGGAAGACAACAATAAGACTTTTGCAAGCATTACGCCTGCGCAGTCTATGGCAGCTTAATTAGATTTTGTTCTATTAATGCTAGACCACTAAAAACCCTCAAAGCTGAGGGTTTTTTTATGTCTGTTAAAAAGATAAGACTAGCTGTTAACGGCTTCATGCAGTCGAATAATCAAAGCTGCCGCTTCTTTTAGCGTGAGGTTTTCACTGTCACAAATCGATTTTAATTTGAGTGCACCTTCTTCTTGGCAAAGTCCTGACTTGCCCATTATTAAGCCCTGAGCAATCGAAGTTAAGCGCGCGTTTTCAATGGCGTTGATTTGCAACAGGTGTTGTTTGGCATTGTCGATAGATTTAATCAGTTGAAAAGCAATGGATTGCATATTTTCTTTTAAAAACAAATTAAGGCAATGCTTGTGTTTTTTAAAAGTTTTAAAGTCTTCGGCGCTTACTTGGTTAGATGACAGTACGATGTGTGGGATTTTGAGTGTATTCAATCGGCTAGATGTATCGATTGAAATATCTGTGCCACCAATCATTTTATCAACTACGGCGAGTAACGCAGATTGGGTGGCTTGTTCGTCTTCGCAAAAATTTAAAAAAGCGGCAAAGTCAGGCAATTGAACCAGTTCAATGCCACTGATTTCTTTGGTGACCACACGGTTTAATAAATTAAAAAATGCTTGATCATCATCAATAACAAATACTTGATTGGGCGGTTTTTTCATAAACTAAAGCTCCGTAAGTTTTAATTTCAAATCATTCTAGTCTTTTTTCTTTTATAATGCTTATCATAAATTTTTAGGAGCGAGGCAGTCCAATTGTTTGCAAGTCATCATGTGAAAGCTTTTTTTAAGGTCAGTATTGTTGCGGGTATCAGCTTTCTAGCGCCCGTTTATGCAGATGAAACCACTATTGAAACGGATATCCTGTCGCCTTTGCCTGAAGACGAGCTTGTTAATTCAGCTTGGTTTTCTTCAACCCTAACACGCAAAGAAATTGAAAACTCAGGTGCAAAAAGCATTCCAGAAGTTCTGCGTTTATTACCGGGCATGATGTATGTCTCTCCATGGGGTTCATACAAAACAGCCTCTTACAGAGGTATGACGGATGAGTTTCCTCGTCGTACTCTCTTTGAGGTGGATGGAGTGCCCATTAATGTGGCAGCAACCGGTGGGGTTGAGTGGAATGCCATGCCTGTGCGTTTAGAAGATATTGAAAAAATTGTGTTGGTTTCTACGCCTTCGACTGTTTTAAATGGCGATGGCGCTTTTAATGGTGTTGTTAAAATTTTTACCGTAAAACCTGACCAAGCCAGTAATTTGGTGTCGGTGATGGGCGGAACCAATGCCTATAGAGATGTGTATGCCCGTGGAACTTTTCGGGCAGATGATACATTGAGTTTTCAATTGGCCGCTTCAAAGCAGGCCAGTGATGGTGATCATGTCAAGGTGTCTGATGAAGATTTGAATCGAGTTTGGGGAAGTGTGCTCTATGCCCCAAGTTATGAGAATCAAGTCACCCTTAATTTAGGTGTGGGGCGAGCAAATGTTGATGATTCGGATCGTTCTGAAGATGTGAAGGCTTCAAGTTACCAGGACAGAAGCATTAATAATACTCAAGCCAATGTGAATTGGGTTAATCGTTCTGTTGGAGAAACAACGGTTGTACTGGGTTTTAATGATCTTCATAACGATGCCCAGAATGTGATTGAAAATGGTGTGCTCAACTTTGATATTGCCTACCGTTCAAATCGCCAGTTTGCGTCCGTCAAGCATCGTCAAATGTTCTCAGGCTTGGAAGTGAGTTTAGGCGCAGATTATGTGCATGATGATGAGGTTCCTTTACATTGGTCGGGGACTGAATCAAAGTGGCATAGTATCGAATCTAGTGGGCATCTAGGCTTGAAGTACGATGCAGGTAGCTTTAGTTTGAGTGGCGGCGCAAGATTAGCAAACCATTCTGAATATAAAGATAATGTTTTAAATCAGTTTGCTGCATTGGAAGTTAAGTTGCCGTCCCAGCAAAAAATTTCGATGATGTACAGTGAAGGGTCTCGTTTTCTAACGAATTGGGAGTCGCGCGCGAGTTTGTACGGCACCTTAACACCTTTAGGTATTCAGGCGATACCAGGTACGGATGCGCAAACAAAGTTATTCTTATACAACAGTCAGCCTAATGATTTAAAGCCAGAGCGCGTTGCTTCCTATGCGCTTAAATATTCTATTGTTCGTCAAAAAAATCAATTTTCAGCACGCCTATTTCACGATAGTTATAGCGACTTAAGTTATTTTGATTTTGAAACTTGCGACCCGTCAATGATCTGTGCGTACGATAACAACAGGGCAATTACCAGTGGTTATGGCGATAAGATGGTTATTAAGGGGGGCGAGCTTTTTGCTAACTGGGTCGTTCAGAAAAATCATCAGGTTGTATTGTCCTATACCCGAAATTTTGTAGAAGTGGATTCCGGAAATTTATTGCTAAGAGAGCAAACTTCGCCAGAGCATATTTTGAGCGCCATGCTTTCTTCAAAAATAGGAAAAAATAAAGTTAATTTTATTTATCATTATTTTTCACAGGTTCGTTGGGAAGCGGCGGGGAATCATGAAGAAGATGAAAAAACATTGAGAGGTTATGCCAATATCTCGGTTAATTTGCAAAGATGTTTTGATGTTGGTGATTATGACGCACTCTGTTTGCAAGCCTCAGCAGAAAACCTTTTAGAAGAAGACTCCACTTTTTATGAATTGGAAGACTCTAAAACAGCTCGCAATTTTTATTTAAAAATGGATTATCGTTTTTAATCTAGCCTCCAAGCTCAATCCTGTCTAATCTATGCTCATGGCTTTGACCCTTTCCGTGAGCAGCTTTCCTAAACGCTCAATAAAGCTTTTCATTTGTTAGCCACATTTCTGTCTATAGCTTCGAATAATTCATATCGTACAATTTTTTATAAAAAGTTATTTATTTTTTTATTGTGTTGTTATAATGCATTTTATAGTGTGTAAATTACTTATTTTTTGTACATGATATTGTAAATATTTTGCATAAATTTAGCATATGTTGCGTTTTCATTTTTGTTTAAAAATTGTTGGACATTGCCGTTATTCATTCCATGCTTTTTAGATATTTGACCTTATTCTTTGCATTGGTGTTGCAGGTTTCCGTTTTGCACGCCGGTGAAAAGGTTGCTTTAGTAGGCAAAGGTGAGCTAACGCCCATCAAAAAGTTCGTGATGCAAAATGTCAAAACTTATAAAGACCCTGTGGCAGATTTATGTGCGGATGATTTAACCGTGATGGTTTTAAATCAAGAAGATGTCGTTGCTTTGGATCGACTGTGCCATGTTCCGCCAAAGATTTTTGTGGTTGGTCTGAATGCCACAGATGCTTTGTTGGCAAGACCTAAGGTTTCTGGATTTTTCGTTTCTTCGAGCTTAGCGAGCCAGTTAACCGCTACCCAAACGGCGGTGGTCGGTGCTTATACGGTTTTATATTCCGAGCAGGCAGAATTAAAATCTATTCTGCAGTTTCGTAAAAAACACCCTGAACAAGAGCTTAACCTAATTCAGGTTACCAGCTCTGCGGAGGCCGTAAAGGCGTTGGGTCGTAATATCTTAAAATCTTCTGCAGTCATTTTGGGCAGCAATCCCGATATTTTCAATGATGGATTTTTATTAACGGCTCGCAAAATGAGCTTAAAGTTTCTAACCCCTTTAGTGGGTGGCAGTTCTGCTGAGCAGTTAAAAAAGGGAACCGTTTTTGGCCAGTTTGTATCTGATGAACAGGCCATTGAAGCCACGCAGGCCTGGTTAAAAACGGGGCAGGTAACTCAGCCTTTAGAAACCTTAATGACCAACCAAAAAATGATGGGCTATTTTGGTCTGGTGGTTGCCAATGACTAAGTTATTAAATTGGCAATTCAACTCCATTGAAAGCAAAACCTTTTTAAGCGTTGCCGGCATGATTATGCTGTTTTCGGTCACGCTGTTTGGGTTAATTGAATATGCACAAGACAAGGTCACCGAGATAGAAAGGAATGTTTTTGAGGAACAAGCCAAGCAAGTGGTTGATAACATTTATTTGGTATCTCTCACAGAAGACAAACTGCGAATTCATCAAGAAGTTCAAGCGGAAGTTGCCAGAAGTCGTCAAATCAGTGCCATAAATCTCGTGTTGGATGGCCAACAATATGCGGCTAGAGATGATGTTGCAGATGATTTTAAATTTGTGACAAATCAGCAGGGTCTGGCATTTGAACTGACTGGCAAAAACTATCTAAAAGCGCCTTTAGAATATGTGCAATTAATCACTTTAGGGGTGGCGCTGTTTTCTTTATTGAGTTTGTGGGTGTTTCAAAAGGCGCTCAGACGCTTTATTCGTAACCCAGTCACCGAGTTGGCGCAAACCCTTGATTTTTATGCGTCGGATGCCTTTAAAAGTAACCCTGAAATTCAAAAGTTATCCAAAAGTGGCACTGAGTTAGATGTGCTGATTGAAAAAGCCGATCAAATTTATCAATCCAAATTAAGAGCCATTGAACACGAAGTGTCTTTGCGTAAAACCGTTGAAAAAGCGGTGGATACCAAAAACATTTTTATCGCGTCTATGGTGCACGACTTTAGAACTCCTTTGGTGATTATGCAGGGTGCGTTACAAAGTTTAGAGTCACGAGTGCCCAACCATTTAATCAGTCCGTTAATGTCGCAACTCGAAGAAATGGAGTTAATGGTTTCCAATGCTCTGGATTTAACCCGTATTGAATCTGGGCAAAAAGTGGCTTTGCGACCACGCCAATTTGTTTTGTTTGATTTACTCAACTCGGTGATTGAGAACTTTCAAGCAGAAGCCAATGCCAAAGGTTTATATATTTATTTGCGCTTAGAGAGTGAGCCGAATCGACCCGTTTATTTAGATGATTCTAAATACAAGCAGGTGTTGCGCAATTTGCTGAGCAATGCAGTGAAATATACTGAGCAAGGTTTTATTGAAGTTAAGGTTATTTGTGAGAAGGATGTTATTAAAACCCAAGTGACTGATACGGGTCGCGGGATATCGGAAGATCAAGCCGACTCGATTTTTGTCCCTTTTCATCGATTGTCCAATGACACCATACAAGGAACCGGTGTGGGCTTGAGTTTTTGCAAACTCATGTTACAAACCATTGGGTATGACTTATCTTTTAATCGCATGGAAAAAGGTGTGCAGTTTGAGTTCCGTTTTCCGGTGCAATGTGTACCTAAAGATGCTGAAGTAAAGGCTCAAATACCAAGTTTGCCAGCCAATGCTCGTACCAAGCACGCGGTGATTATTTCTGCCAATAGCTTGTTAAAAACCTATCTAACGCTCTGGTTTGAAAGTTATGGTTTTAAAGTTTCTCATGAGGCAAAAGACTTAAAAAGTCGCTCATTATTTATTTTGCATGAACTGTTTAATGTTAAAGAAGCGCATACAGCGTTCAATTCAGCGTTTCCAATGAGTCCAGCGGAGCTGACTCAAAGCCTGAAAAGCGCTCGAGAACAGGGCGCACGCATTATCTTTATGAACAATGCCATTAAACCTTCCCCCAGCGTGGTCAAAATGTTTGGACAGGGGTTGGTGTTAAATTTAGATGAGTTAAAAATGTTGTTGCACGGCTATCAAGATGTTGAGCCCATGCCAACCTTAGAAATACCCAACACTCAAACCCCAGAGTTTGGGCGCTTTATCACGGATAAACGCATTTTAATTGCCGACGATATTCCCGCTTATCGCGATTTGGTGGTTAAGAAACTGAAAAACCGTGGTTTTAAGCATGTTTATGTGGCCAATAATGGGCTAGAAGCCGTTTCGCTGAGCCGAGAATATGAAATTGATGTAGTGTTTATGGATCATATGATGCCGGTGATGAGTGGCGAGGAGGCTTGTAAGGCTATTAAAGTTCAGCGTCCAGAAACCTTGGTTATTGGGTTTTCTGCGGTCATTACGCCGGCTTTAGAAGCAGATCTAAGTCAGAGTTTAATGGATAAGGTGTACATGAAAGACTTTAAGCAGTTTGAACAGGTGTTTGAGTTTATGCAGTCTTATTTTAGCCAGGAAAAAAATCATGATTGATTTAGAGGCGTTTAATTTTTTATATGATTACGAGCATTTGAGTGCGGCCCATAAAGAATCCTTGATAACCGACTTAATGAAACAGTCTGAGCAGGTTTTGTCAGTGGTTCAACAAGCCAGTCTTGCGTTGCCAGAACAAGGGGCGGCCTATATTGCCCAAGTGCATCAAGCTAAATCGACGGCATTGGTATTGTGTGCTGATGAGATTAATGCGGTGCTAGAAAAAATGAACAAAACGCCTGTGGATGAGCTTTCTATGGGCAAGGTAGCGAATGACTTAAGCCGTCTTGCGGACTTGATTAAGGCTTATCAGCAAGATTTAGAATTGCTAAAAGCGTTTGTCGTTTGAAGGGCTAGACAAAAAATTGTGTACAGAATGAAAGTTTTTTGTAAAAACATAAAAAAAGTTGTGGAAAAAAATTATGTTTGACTATATGCTTATAGCCGATCGTAAATAAATTTAAGTATTCGCACTCTTGCGTACGACTAAATAGAAGGAGTTTTGAACATGCCTATTGTAAGAGAAGGTAAATTCTACGACCTAGCGGCTGCTAAAAAGTATGTAGAGAAAAAGCTTAAAAACATCAAAACCGTTAAGCAATGGTTTGAGTATATTTCATCGGACAAAAGACACCCTAAGTTGCCCTATAATCCAGCGTCTTTTTACAAAGAATCTGGCTGGCCAGAAAAGCATGGTTGGGGTTGGTTTTTAGGAACTGATGCGGTAGCCAATAAAGAAAAAGAATTTTTAACCTACCAGCAAGCACATGATTTTTGCGTGAAGTTCACGATTCGTAATCGTGAAGACTATAAAAAGTTTGTTGAAGAAAATCGTGTTAAAGATTTACCTTTAGCGCCTGAAAAATATTATCCAAAAACCGAAGGCATCAAGTTTTCTTGGTTAAAATTTCTAGCGCCTAAATTCTGTGCGGTCGAAGAAATTATTCCTGAGTTAGCGGGTGAAGACATCGAAAACTACATAGGTTGGCAGCAATATTCAAAAGAGCGCCGTCCTAAGTATATTCCGTCCAATCCGTTTGTGTATTACGGCATCACCTTTAATCAGTTGATGACGATGATTGATAAATACAAAGAACAAAATCAAAAGTAAGCTTTAATAACGCTGATTGCTTTTTCAAAAATCCTCGTTTAGGGTAAAAACTAAACGGGGATTTTTGTTATCAGCCGTTGCCCAAAAAACCGTTAAAATCACCAAAAACAGACCAAAAATAACCAGGCCTGGTTAAATTTGCCCAAAACCGTTGTTTTTAAAAGGTTTTAAGGTGTTTAATTTATGATTAAAATCCCTGCAAATCTACTACAATAGTAAACTATGAATCTCCTCACCGTTTTCCGACAACGCTTTTTATCTTCGCTATCCCTGCTGGGATTGTTGGCGATTTTGTTGTTTGGGCAAACGGCAGCCCTCATTCACAGTGAAATTCACCCATTTCATCACCATTCAGAACAATGTAATGTCTTTGTGGGAGTCGAGCATCAAGCGACTGACCTAACGCCTTTTTTCAGTTTAGCGTCACAAACGCCTGTTTATGGTAAGCAAGCCCTCCAGCTTTTGGCTTGGCGAGCAGCCTTTCCACTCTTAGTTCACCTAGCCAGAGCCCCGCCTAAATTCTGGATTTAAAAAACAACTTTAAGTCTTTTGAATTTAGGAGAATGCCATGCATCTTAAAACGCTTGTGGCAGCCATGTGTGCTGTTACCCTGTCGCCTGTGTGGGCGGCAACCGAATTACCTCGCGTCAGTGTTGCAGAAACTGCTGATCAAAAAATGCAACCCATTGAAATCACCACCTCTACCTCTTTGTCTTTGGATAAAGCCGAGCAACAACGCAATGCCACAACCTCTTTGGGTGCAGCCCTGTCTGACTTGCCCGGGGTGAATAACCTAGGTGCTGGTTCACAATCGGGTAAACCTGTGGTGCGTGGTGATACCGCATTACGCTTACCAGTGCTGTCAAACGGCATGGCGATGGATTATCAAGCTGAAGGCACGCGTCATAACCCTAATGTCGACCCAGTGCTGGCAGATGAAGTGGAGGTCATTCGCGGCCCGCAGGGTTTGAAATATTCTAGCCAAGCGGTCAAAGGCGCGGTGAATGTGCAAGGTCTCAAAATAGATTATGCCGCACCGGGTAAAACTGACCTTAAGGGTGAAGTCGTTGGTGAAGTTAACTCTAATAACAATGAACATATGCTGGGTCTTAAGGCACAGGTGTCGTCTAGTCGATTGAGTTTAGTTGGCGGGGTTACGCAACGCGAAGGCGATAATTTTGTAACCCCCAAGGGCACTGAAGCCGGTGTGGTGAATATGGGAGAGCCAGCGGGAAATTTGCCTTTAGTCACTGGCGAAACGCCCTATACCAACTTTAAAAACCAAGCCGCCTCTTTGGGCTTGGGCTATCAAGACGATTGGGGCAAGGTTGAACTGCGCCACACCTATTGGCAAAGCAAACAAAACTATTTGGGCGTTGAGTCAGATGGCCCAGGACAGCCCTTCGAGCTGATGGCGGCGGCAGGTCAAGTGTTGACCAATCAAGAAACCCAGCTCAAGGCCGAATGGTTTGCAGGGGATTGGGTGATTAAACCGCAAGTATCGGTGACGCGTAACAGCCGTGAAGCGGCGCATGATGTGCCGTTTGAAGAGATGAGCAGTTTACCGCGCGCCGATATTTTAGATTTATTGGTTAAACGCACTGAATTAAAACTCTCCGCAGAACATCCCGAAGTGGCCGGTTGGCGTGGTGAGTTTGGCGCGAGTGGTTTTGATAAAACGCAAGACTTGCGCTCTGGCGAACTCTCACCGTCGGCCACCGAAAAGGGTCAAGGGGTGTTTGTGGTTGAAAAGCGTGCCTTTGGCAAACTCCAAATTGAAGCCGGCGCTCGTTGGGACACACAAGATGTAAAAGCACCGGTGGATGCGCATTTTGCAGATGTATATAACGAAACCAATAATGAACAAAGTTTTGCTGATTGGTCGGGTGCTTTGGGTGCGGCTTATCCTTTAGATTCTCAGTGGACTGTAACGGCTAACTTAGGGCGTAGTTTCCGTGCGCCATCTATTTTTGAATTGTATGCCGGTGGCGCACATGGCGGTGTGCAGGCTTATCAGTTGGGTAATCCCAATTTAAAAGCAGAAACCTCGGTCAACTCTGAGCTTGCGCTCACTTTTCAAGCCAGTCATTTGCAAAGTACTTTTGCAGTCTATTCCAACTGGGTAGACAACTATATTGTGCTCGAAAATACCGGCAGATACCGTTATGCAGAAGGCACAACGGATGAAGGCCAAGTAGTTTTAGATGTGAATAACCCAACGGGTATTTATGTACCTGAAATGCAAAGCCAACAAACAACGGCTTTAATTCAAGGCGCAGAATGGTCGGCAAAATATCAAACGACATCGCGTTTATTATGGAAAGCGACGGCGGAAGTGATGCAAGGACGCGATACTGTTAAAAATCGTGAACTACCCTTAATGCCGGCCAATAATGCCAGTTTGCAAGCCCAATACACCTTTGCAAATCTTGGGGTTTTGGCGTCACCCAGCTTGGGTTTAAAAACCCGTTATGTGGCAGAAAAGAAATCAGCCGGTCTGTATGAGCCTTACAGTCAATTTGATAAAACGCCTTTTGGAACCGCCTCAACGCCAGACTATTGGTTATGGGAAGTCCAAGCAGGCACAGACCTCAAATTGGGCAAGCAGGCCTTGCAATTGGACTTAACGGTGCAAAATCTGTTTGATACGCAATACCGAGATTTCTTGGATACCTACAAAGGTACAGCACAGGGCATGGGTCGCAATGTTAAGTTGAATGTTCGGATGCCTTTTGGCGTTTAACGCAACAAGCCATCTAAAATAGCATCTAAAAATAATGAAGACCCAGCTCGACTGGGTCTTTTTTTAGCTGCGGTTTTACACAAACCCTCTATAAACTCGGTAAGATACTGTTTTCTATCCATTGAGGCAGATTATGAATCTTACCGCTCGTCAACTTGCGCCTCGCTTAGGCGCTTTGGTTGCCTTAACGCCTTTTGCCATAGACACCTATTTACCTGCGTTACCCAGTTTGGCG
This sequence comes from Thiosulfativibrio zosterae, assembly GCF_011398155.1. Lineage (NCBI taxonomy): Bacteria > Pseudomonadati > Pseudomonadota > Gammaproteobacteria > Thiotrichales > Piscirickettsiaceae > Thiosulfativibrio > Thiosulfativibrio zosterae. The sequence continues at coordinate 2,377,812 of NZ_AP021888.1, read as the reverse complement.
CAACAGCTCAATACCGATGTGAATGCGGTGAGCTTTACCGTTCCTTTATTTTTAATGGGATTTGGTTTGGGGCAGCTTTTGGGGGGGCCTTTGTCCGATCGTTTTGGGCGCAAACCCATTGCGCTGATTGGTTTATTGATATTTATGGTAAGTTCACTGCTGATTGCCTTTTCAGTGAATTTAGAACAACTCTATGTGATGCGGGTTATTCAAGCCATTGGTGGTGGTTTTGCTACCGTGGTATCAGCAGCCATCGTACGAGATTTAACCTCTGGACGAGAGAGTGCGCAGGTGTTTTCGATGATTGCCTTGGTCATGCTCATAGCGCCTTTGGTCGCGCCGGCAACCGGAGCGCTGATTTTAAATTTCAGCGAATGGCACAGTATTTTTATATTCTTGGCTTTTTATGGGTTGCTGTTATGGATGATGGTGCAATTCACCTTGCCAGAAACCCGCTCGTTGGAGCGCCAACAAAAAGCGCGCAGCCAACCCTGGTCGGCGTTGATTTCTAATTACGGTCAAGTGTTTAAAAATCGCCGAGCGGTTGGATTTTTATTGGCGCAAGGACTGGCCAGTGGGGTTTTGTTTGTGTACATCACCGAAGCCTCTTTTATTTATATGGAGCAGTTTGATATTTCGCCCAGCCAATTTCCGTTGTATTTTGGGATAGTGGTTTTGGGCGTGGTGTTTTTTAATCGGATGAATGTCACCCTGTTAAAACGCTTTGAGCCCGCAACGATTTTATGGCGCGTGATGCAGTTACAAGTGATCTTGCTGGTTTTCATGTCAGTTTATGTCAGCATTTTTACGCCAAACCTCTATATAATTTTAGTGTTCCAATTCTTTGTTTTGGGTTTGTTGGGGGCAGTAACGCCCAATGTTCAAGCCTGTTATTTAGATTTTTTTGAACAAATATCTGGCACTGCCAATGCGCTAATGGGCAGTAGCATTTTTGCCATGGGTGGTTTAATGGGGTTGATTATGGGAACGCTGCACAACGGCTCGTTGCTCACCATTGCGCTGTTTACGCTGTTACTGTCGGCAGGTAGTTTGAGCTTTTTAAAATGGATGGCTCAAGTACAGCTGCGTTAAGAGAGTGTCAACGCTCGACTAAAAAGGGGTAAAATGGCTTATTTTTTGAAGCACTCAAATTGATTAAAGGTTTTTACGGATGAATGTTCAACGCCCAAAATGGCTGGTAAGAGCAAATACTGCGCTGCTGCTGATTTTGGGCGTGGTTTTTCTGCAGTTATTGTGGGGTGCCACTCAGCCAAAACCCATTCAAGTTGGCGTGCTGCACAGTTTAACTGGGCCGATGGCGCTGAGTGAACAAGGCGTTATACAAGCAACCTTGATGGCGATTGATGAAATCAATCAGCAAGGTGGCGTGATGGGGCGTCCATTACAACCTATTTTGGTGGATGGTGCGTCTTTGGACAAAACTTTTGCTGCGGGGGCAGAGCGTTTGGTGTCGCAAGATAAGGTGCCCGTGATTTTTGGTTGTTGGACATCCGCCTCTCGTAAAGCCGTTAAACCCGTGATTGAAGCCCATCAAAACCTGCTGTTTTATCCCGTGCAATATGAAGGCTTAGAAGCGTCTGAGCGTATTGTGTATTCCGCCGAAGTGCCCAATCAGCAAATTATTCCAGCCATCAGTTGGGTGCAACAGCATCTGGGGCAAAAAATTTTGTTGATTGGCTCAGATTATGTGTTTCCTCATATTGCCAATATGCAAATTCAAAAAGTCGCCGAAACCTTGGGGATGACGGTTTTAAAATCGCAATATTATGGCTTAAACAATATTGATTTCAGTGACCTAGACAGTTTATTAGCCTTAAAACCAGATGCCATTATCAATACCTTAAATGGTGACGGAAATCGCTATTTTTTTGAAACCTTATCTCGCTTACAGCCAGACAATCCTGTGCCTGTGATGTCGTTCAGTTTTTCATCCGTAGAAGCCAAATCTTATTTAAAGCAGTATGGGTTATCTTTAGAAGGGCATTATGTTAGCTGGGGCTACGACCCCAATTTGGATACGGTTGAAAATAACACCTTTATCAAAGCCTATCGCGCGCGCTATGGGCAAGATGAAGAAGTTAACTCCCCCATGGTGAACGCCTATGTGAATGTGTATCTATGGAAGTTGGCAGCAGAAAAAGTGGAGTCTATTGATTCAGATGCCATTTTGAGTGTTATTCATCGTGTTGGTTTTACAGGGCCAGCGGGTAAAGTGTTTGTGGACAAAAATAGCCGCCATACTTGGAAGCCAGATGTTATTAGTCAATTAACTGCGAGCGGTGAGTCACAAGTGGTTTGGCAAAGCAGCAGTCTTATCAAGCCGGAACCTTTTTCAATTTTTGAAACCTCTTACGAAGATTCGGCCAAGGCATTAACCCAGTTGTATGAAGCATGGGGGGGCGCATGGCAGGCACCCGAATAGCCAAAAATGTTAAGCTAAAACTGACGCCACCCAGCGGTTTTTGGATGCGTGCGACTGAGTATTTGCGCTTTTCTAAATCACGATTGGCTTTGCAGTTAAGCGTGTGGTTTATGTTGGTGTCCATGTTGCCCATTTTGTTGGTCATGTGGTTAAGTCACATGAATGTCGAAAAAATTCTCACACGAGAAGTGCAAACTTCTTTTGAAAATAGACTGAATCAGCGTTTAATTCAAGTGTCTGATTTGGTTCAACAAAACCGCAAAAGTTTACAACTGTTGGCGCGCGACCCTGCGTTTTTTCGTTTATTTGACCAAGCACAAAAGCCGCTTTCAGGCAGCGAGCAGCAACAAACGCTCAACTATCTTGAGCAATATATGCAGCTGTCGCATTTTTATGATTTATTTTTTGTCGATCTCAGCGGCAAAGTACAGTTTACGGTGCAAAAAGAAGCTGATTTGTACGCTGATTTAAATGCCGCGCAGTGGAAAGATACCGGATTAAGTCAGGTTTTTAACTCGTCAAGAACCCTATTGGATACCAGCGTTTCAGATTTTAATTATTATCCACCCTCTGCCAGAAGTGCTGCTTTTATTGCCACGCCGATTATTTTGCAAGACAGACTCAAAGGCATTTTGATTGGCCAAATTGAAGACACGCAACTCAAAAATATACTCAGTAACTCAGAAGGGCTGGGGGAGCAAGGTCAGTTAAAAGTCGGGAAACGCCAAGGGGATAAAATTCAAAATGTATTGGCCTCGATGAGTGACGAGCCGCTCAGTCACCCCTCAAACTTTTGGGGCGCTTATCAAGCACAAACGCCTTTGGCTAAAGCGGTGCGTGCCGAAGATGGACAGGGTGTTTTACGCAACGAACAGGGGCAAGAAGTTTATGCCATTTGGCGTTATCAGCCCGATTTGCGCTGGGGGTTTGTGTATGAAATGCCGACCCATCAAGTCTTTAAAAATCTCAATGAACTGAGCAGTTGGGCGCTGCAGATTTTTGGGTTTATTTTGTTATTTAGCGGCATTTTAGCGTTGTTTTTGTATGGATATTTAAGTGAAAACTTCAAACTCTTGTTACAAGGGATTCATCGTTTACAGCAAAAAAGAAAAAACTTCGATCCAATTCCTGTGCCCGATGTTTACGAGTTTGCCACACTGGCGGAGGCTTTTAATGAAATGGCCAGCCATCTGCAAAGTAGTTTGAATGAGTTATCCGCCAACTCTGAGAGCCTGGCCAAAAACAAAGACGAGCTGGAGAAGTTGTCTAATAATCTTGAACAAATGGTGAGCTTGCGCACCCATGATTTATTGGCGTCTAAATATGAAATTCGCAATATTTTAGACAATGCCCCGATGGTTGTGATGGTGAAGGACATTCAAGGGCATTACAAAATGTTCAATGCCCAAGCGCTGTCTTTAATTGGGCGAACCGCCGAAGACATGTTGGGACAAGATGATTTGGATATTTTCCCGCCGGTGAATGCGCACATTATCCGTTCACACGACCGCTTGGTGATGGCGAGTGATCAACCGCTGCAATTTGAAGAAGAATTGTTTGAGCGCAAATATTTAATGGCGCGTTTTAAATTGCGCAATTTACAAGGCGAGGATGAAGCCATTTGTAGTATTGGGATAGATATTACGCAACAGGTACAAATTTCGGCGGATTTGGTGAAAACCACACAAATGCAAAAACAAGTGACCAGTCGTTTGAACCAAGCCTTGGATATGGTTAACCAGTTTGTGGCCACGCTCAAGCTGGATTTGCACATGAATGTGCTAGAGGTGAGTGATGCGTTTTGTCAAATCACGCGGGTTAAAACGCCCGATCTAGTGGGTAGAAATCTTTTACAAGTGGGTTTGCAGCAGCCCATTACGGATGTGTTGCAACAGTTGATGGCGGAACATGCTTGGCACAAGTTTGCAGGCTATATCAACAGTAAAACCCAGCCAACCTCCTTTGAAGAGGAAGTGTTATGGCAAACTTCAGACACCTTACAATATTTTTGGGTGACGGCTTCACCGGTTTTCAATGAAAAAAATGAGCTAGTGGCTTACCAATCCTTTTGGCGAGAAACCACCCAAGAGAAACAGATTTATCAACTCTCTATCACCGATGAGTTGACCCATTTGTATAACCGCCGTTATTACAACCAAACCATTGAACAGCGCTTGGCCAACACAGATGATCGGGCGTTAAGTATGATTATTTTTGATGTTGACTACTTTAAGCGTTTTAATGATTTGTATGGACACCTAGCGGGTGACCAGGCCTTGCAAAGCCTTGGGCAATTGTTGTTAACGCAGTTTTCGACTGCCAATGTAGACGCGTATCGCACAGGGGGCGAAGAGTTTTTATGTTTATTAAACGGCTATACCCTAGCAGAAAGTCACCAATATGCCGAAGCCTTGCGTCAAGCGGTTTTAGATTTAAAAATTCCTCATGCGCAAAATGAAGCGGCAGAGGTCTTTTCGATTTCGGTGGGTTTATTGCATCTGGCTGACAAGCGCAATTATTTAAGTCAGGAAATTTATCACCTTGCCGACCAGGCACTTTATCAAGCCAAAGCCTTAGGTCGTAATCAGGTTTATTTAGTTGAAGCAGCGGAGAAAGCGCATGACTGACCTCTACAAAAATGTCTTTAAAATGGTTGTGTTGTCTTTGGTTTTGCCGCTATTTCTAGGGTATATGAGCCAAGTGTTGATACAGGGTGTTTGGGTGAATGTTTCGTTGCATGCCACCTTAGAGTCTGCATCGGCCTCTATCGCCATTGTTTTAGCGGTGGCCATCTACCAAATTCAAGATAAGGGCTTTATTAAAACCGAATATGTCAATGTGGTTTTAGCCTTTTTGGCGATGGGTATTTTTGATTTATTCCACGCCATGACAGAACCGGGCAATTTATTTATTTGGTATCACTCTATGTCGGTGTTTTTGGGCGGGCTGTTCTTTGCGTTGGCTTGGTTGCCCGACCATATTTCGGTAGAGCAGCGTTTGCAGTGGTTGGGTAGCTTTGTTATTTTAATCCTCTTAGGCGCGTTATTGTCCTTGCAGTATCAAGACAGTTTGCCGTTGATGCGGCATGCCGAAGGGCATTTTACCAACATTGCCCAAGGGATGAATGTCGTGGGCGGTTTTGCTTTTATTTGGGGCGGCGTCTTTTACCTGTTTAAGTATCTGAAACATCAGCACCCAGAAGATTTAATTCTGTTTGGCGGCGGTATGTTGTTTGGGTCTGCGGGCATTTTGTTTGTGATTTCAACTCTGTGGGATTTTCAGTGGTTTGTTTGGCATTTTGTGAGAGTCGTGGCCTTTTTGGTGATTACGATTGCCTTTTATCGCTTTATTAATCGTTATGTCAAACAACGCGTGTTGGCAGAAAAAAAAGCCATGGCAGAAAACACGGCTCTCGCCAACACCCTGAATTTGCTTAAACAATATCAAACCATTGTTGATGAAACCAGCATCGTGTCTAAAGGCGACCTTGACGGCAAAATTACTTATGTGAACGATAAATTAGTTGAGTTAACGGGTTACAGTCGTCAAGAATTGCTGGGGCAGTCGCACAATATTTTTAAAAGTGTCGGTAGTCCACAAGAGGTGTTTGTTGGCATGTGGGAACGCTTAACGGCTGGCAAAGCTTGGCATGGCCAAGTGGTAAACCAGAAAAAGAATGGTGACAATTTTCATGTTCAAATGACCATTATGCCGATTAAGAATGCGCAAGGTGACATTCAAGAATACATTGCGTTGCGCCACGACATTACTCAATGGAAAAAAGATCAAGATGCCTTAACCAGTTTATTGATTACGGACAAATTAACCGGCTTAAAAAATCGCAGTCAACTCATCCGCGAACTGGATAGCAAGGCCGTTAAATCTTTGGCTTTGTTAAATGTTGACGATTTTAAAGAAGTAAACGACTTTTTGGGCGTAGAAAAAGGCGACGAAGTGATTCAAAAAGTCGCCGAATTCTTGGGTGCCCATAAAGCACCCGCGTTAAAACTGTTTAGAGTGCATGGCGACGAGTTTGCGTTGATAGAGCAGCACGATGCCCCGGTGCAGAATTTTCATGAACAAATTATCCACTTAACGCGTCATATCAGCGACCACGCCTTTATGGTGGCTGACCAAGATATTTTTGTGTCTTTATCGGCGGGGGTTGCGCAAGGTGATGCCAATTTACTGGCCACAGCCGACATGGCTTTGCGCGAAGCCAAAAAATCTCATAAAGCGGTGGTGAACTACGCCGAAGTGGTGGTGGTTTCTGATCAATACAAAGAAAACTTGATTTGGAGTAGAGAGCTGAAATCTGCGCTTAACGAAGGCCGTGTAATCGCGGTTTTTCAGCCGGTTTACAATATGCAACAAGAAGCCATCGTGTCTTATGAGTGTTTGGTGCGTTTGAAAACTCGAGGTGAATTGGTCAGCCCTTTCTACTTCCTAGAAATCGCCAAAAAAACGCGCTTGTATGCCGACCTAACCCGCACCATGCTGATGCATGCGTTTGAAACCTTTAAAGACCGCACTGAGCGTTTTGCCGTTAATTTGTCGGCAGAAGATTTGGGCACACCCGAAACACTGCAATATTTACAAAAGCTGTGTCACGACTATACTGCCGGTGAGCGCCTAACCATTGAAATCACGGAGTCAGAAGGCATTGAGAACTTTGAAGAAGCCACCCAGTTTTTGAATGTAATTAAACAAATGGGCGTTAAGGTCGCCATAGACGATTATGGAACAGGCTATTCTAACTTTGAATATCTGATGCGTTTGCAACCTGACTATATTAAGTTGGATGGTTCTTTGATTCGTAATATGTTGCAAGATCCAGACAAAGAATTGATTGTGGAAACCATCGTCACCTTTGCGCAAAAGCGTGGCATAGAAACCATTGCCGAGTTTGTGGAGGACAATGCCACCTATATTAAACTCAAACTCATGGGCGTTGATATGGTGCAAGGTTATTTCATTAGTCCGCCACTCGAAAAGCCGCAAGACGACATTTAGTGCAGAAGGAGGTTTTTATGCCAAAATTAAGCTTAAAAGTGCCGAAAAACAACCAGGCCTGGTTATTTTTAAAGCCTTTTTACGTTTTTTGTGGGCTATTTTTCTCTACAAGCCTATGGGCTCATTCATTGCTTTCCGAATCCACAGTGGTTCATACCTCTGATACCGCTTACACGGGCAAAATTTTTGACAGCCATTTGCATTATGGCGCAGAAGATACCGAAGCCTTATCTACCGCCGAAGTCCTTAGACTTTTTGATCGCAACCAAGTGACGCATGCATTGATATCCAGCACGCCTGATGCCGGCACGCAAGCCTTATATCAAGCCGCACCCGAGCGCATTATTCCTTTTCTCAATATTTATCATCATCTCAAAGAAAAAGGGCGTTGGGGCGATAACCCTGAAATTATCCAGCGCATTCAACAAGGGCTTAAGGCCGGCATTTACCAAGGCATAGGTGAGTTTCATTTATTTAAAGAAGACCGCAACAGTCCAGTTTTGCGTGAATTGGTTGCCATTGCTAAAGCACAAAACTTAAAGCTGCAAGTGCACGGTGATGCGGAAATCGTAGATGAAATTTTTGCCCAAGCGCCCAACAGCATCATTTTGTGGGCGCATTTAGGCACACAACCCGAGCCGCAGTTTTTAACCAAAATGCTAAAAAAGCATCCACACAATTTGTATATAGACACCACCGTGCGTGATGCCGAGTTTGTGGATGGGCAAGGCAAGCTCAAAGCAGAATGGCGTGATTTTTTCACGGCAAACTCAGACAAAATTTTAGTCGGCGTGGATACCTTTAGCGTGAATCGCTGGCACAACTTTGATGCCGTGGTGGCGCAAATTCGCCATTGGTTAGGGCAGTTGCCGCCGCAAACGGCGCAAAAATTGGCCTATCAAAATGCACAAGGATTGTTTTTAAGTGAACGCTAGGTTTACCAAATATCTGTTAGGCGTGGTTGTCCTGTTTTTGGGCGTTATGTCCACGGCGCAAGCGACCCCAAAAGGCGGGCCGGCTCAGCCGTCTGCCGAGAGTCAAATCATTAAGGTTCAACTCAATTGGAACCATCAGTTTGAGTTTGCAGGTTTTTATGCCGCTTTAGCGCAAGGCTATTACAAAGAGTTGGGTTTAGAAGTTGAGCTTATTAGCTGGACAAAAGATCACGAGCCCCTAGATGCCGTGTTATCGGGGGACGCAGATTTTGGCGTGGGTTACAGCACGCTGGTGGTGGATTACATTAAGGGCGCGCCGATTGAAATTGTGTCGGCTTCTTTTCAATATTCGCCGATGATTTTGTTATCCCATGCGCCAGTGTTAACGCTTGAAGATTTAAAAAACAAAACAGTCATGCATCATGATGATATGCAAATTCGAGCCTTGCTCAATTTAGCTTATCAAAACCGTGCCGACCAATATGCGTTCACCCAAAAATCGACTGGCGATTTAACGAGTTTTATTGAGAAAAAAGTCGATTTATATGCGGGTTATGCGACCAATGAGCCGTTTCGATTGAATAAATTGCAAGTGCCTTATTATGTAACCGATCCTAAAAACTATGGCATTCAAAGTTATGGCAATTTGCTGTTTACCTCGCAAGCCCTCGCGCAATCTGACCCCAGTTTGGTTAAACGCTTTAATGAAGCAACCCTTAAGGGGTGGGATTATGCACTGCATAATCAATCTGAAATTGTGGATTATTTAATGGCGCATTTTCCAGTGGTTAAAACCCGCGAGGACTTAATTGCCGAAGCGCATGACACCACTAAATATGTCAAATTTGGCAAAACGCCGATCGGCGAAGTCAGTGCGGCTAAATTACAAGCCATAGCGGTTAGCGCCAAAGAAACCGGTTTGATTACGCCAGAGCAGTTGGCGCAAGCCGATTTGAGCCGCTTGTTATTCCATGACACCGAGCGATTTTTAAACCTAGAGGAACTCGCTTACCTTAGAGCGCATCCGGTCATAGAGTTAGCCAACGATAACAGCTGGGCGCCATTTGAGTTTACCGATGAGCAAGGTCGCTATCACGGCTTGGCGGCGGATTATTTCAAACTGTTTGAAAAGTCGCTGGGTGTCAAGTTTAAAGCAACCCCCAATCAAAACTGGGACACGGCCTTGCAACGCGCTTCTGAGGGAGATTTGCCAGTTTTATCTTGTGCCGTTTCCACACCAAAACGCCAAGCGAGCCTAAGTTTTACGCGTCCGTATTTGTCTTTTCCGATGGTGTTGCTGGCACGCAATACGGTGGACTACATTGAAGATTACAATAAACTCAATCGCAAGGTGATCGCGGTTACGCGTGGTTATTGGTCACAGGAGTATTTGGAGGAAAACTTTCCTCAAATTTCTTTATTGTTGGTGAATTCCGTTGAGCAGGGCATAGACGCCGTTTTAAAGGGTGAGGCCTATGGCTATTCTGGGAACTTGGCAGCCATCAATTATGCGCTCAAAAAACAAGGCATAGACGGTCTGCATATTATTGGCCAAGCCGATAAGCGTTTTGAGTTGGCGATAGGGGTTCATAAAAGCGAGCCGATGTTATTGAGTATTTTAGAAAAAGCACTCAATCAAGTTACGCCTGAACAAGAGCGTGAAATCTACAACCGTTGGATTCAGCTTGAGCTGGTCAATAAAACGGATTTAAAACAAATTTTCAGTCTGATTTGGCCTTACTTGCTAGGGCTGTTGGGCATGATTGGTTTATGGGCTTTTTATGTGTTTTATCAAACCCAAAAATCCCAACTCTTGACACAGCTCGCCGATGAAAAAATCAAAGGAGCGCTTAATAAAGCGCAAGCGGCTGAGCAGCAGTTAAACCTAGAAAAACAACATCGCCAAGCGCAAGCCAAATTTTTTGCGATGATTACCCATGAGTTAAAAACCCCTGTGTCTATGATAGACGGTGCCCTGCAATCCTTAAGCTTGCTAACGCCTTCGGTTGAGCCAGAAGTGGAAAAACGCTATGACCGCATTCGCCGTGCGGCGAATCGCATTAATGATTTGGTACAAAGGTTTTTACAGCAAGACCGTCTTGAGGATAATCAATTTGAGTTAAATATTAGACCGTTTGCATTAAAGGGTATTTTAGACAATGTGGTCAACTACTATCCTTTACAAAGAAAGATTCAGTTTCACAACGCCCTAAAATCAGATTTGCTGGTGGCTGACCCGGCACTGATAGAACTTGCACTCAGTAATTTGATTGATAATGCTCATAAATACAGTCTGTTAGATAAAGTTATCCTGGTATCCTTAGAAGAAGAGGTACAGCCCAATGCCATCTATTGGTTGATTTCTGTCGCAGATTTTGGGGTTGGGTTAGATGAAAGCCAAGTAGAGGGCTTATTTGAGCCTTATCAGCGAGGACAAAATCTGGGGGATATTCCAGGCGTTGGTTTGGGCTTGTACTTGGTCAAAAAGATTGCAAAACTGCATGGTGGAGAAGTTCGCTATCAATCGCAAGATCGCTCCAAGGGCAGTATTTTTACCTTAAAAATTCCTCAGAACTTAACCATGACTCGTGCTAGAAAATAGCTAGGAAGTAGAATGATGCGTCCAGTTTTAATTGTTGAAGATAATGAAGACCTATTAGATGATTTGTTGCTGAATCTGAATTATTTAAAGATTGAGGCCAAAGGCGTGCCCCATGCACAGGCGATGGATGCCATATTTGATGAACTGCAACCTGAGATAGTGGTGTTAGACATCGGCTTGCCGGGAGAGGATGGTTTGTCGATTGCTAAGCGACTCAAAAAGGCCTTTCCAGCCTTAGGTATTATTATGTTGACCGCTCGTTCTGCTCTAGATGACCGTATTTTGGGACATCATTTAGGGGCAGATCACTATTTAACCAAACCTGTCAATTATCAAGAATTGGCCGCCGTTATCTTGGCGTTGCACCGTCGTTTAAGCTTTTCGCAGGCAAGCACAGGCGACAGCGATGCTTGGATTATTGATAAACACAAAATGACGGTTCAGCCGCCTTGTTTGGAAACCCAAAAAGCGCAACTCACCTGGGCAGAACTCAATCTATTGGAGGTGTTTTTTAAATCCCCCGAAGGTTTGGCTACCAAAGAAGACTTAATTGCAGGATTGGGCGGTTCACCAGAGTATTTTGATAATCGTCGTTTAGAGTCGGCCATTAGCCGTTTAAGACGCAAATTGTCGGTGCTACAAAACTCAGAATCCGAAACCGAAGAGGTGATTAAAGCCGTACGCAATGTGGGCTATCAATTTACTCAGGTTTTGATCGTCAAAAACGACAAATAGCGCTGAATTAAAGCTGTACCAAAATGGTTAACCTAGTCATACGCTCGGTTAATGCCAGCTTTTGTCAGTGTATTCAAATTAATGAGTGCTTATACTTATATCAACAAAAACCATATTCGGAAATGTTGATTAAGGAATTTAGCTATGTCTAGCACTTCATCTACCCAAAATCGCTCAGTGACTCAGAAAGAGTATGTACTTAAAGACGATGTGATTATCGTGTCGCAAACCGATTTAAAGGGCAATATCATTCAAGCGAACGAATCTTTTATCGAAGCCAGCGGTTACGATTGGAGTGAGTTGGTTGGTCAACCGCACAATGTTTTGCGTCATCCAGATGTGCCCGCAGCCGTTTTTAAAGATTTTTGGGCCACTTTACAAGCCGGCAAACCTTGGTCGCAAGTGGTTAAAAATCGTCGTAAAAACGGTGACCACTATTGGGTTATTGCCAATGCAACGCCTTTATTTAAAGATGGCAAGGTGGCAGGCTATATGTCGGTGCGCACGCCAGCCACGCGTCAGCAAATCAGCGAGGCTGAAGAAGCCTATCGTCAAATCGCTGCAGGCAAAGTACACTTGACGGGCGGAGAAATTCGCTCAACCTGGGAAAAAATAAATCCCATCAACAATATCAATATGATTTATCAGTTGTATATCTTTGCATCGATGGTATTGATTTTTGGCAGCATGAACTATTTTTACCCAGATGTCGCCCCTGGCTTATTTACCGTGTTACATGCCTTAGCCATCATCACGATGGTGGGTATGATGGCTTACAACTTTAATAAGTTGCGCCATATTTTTGATTTGGTGACCTCTGTTTCAGAAGGGCATTTTGATAATCACATATCCATCAAAGGCCGCACTTTATTTGACCAGATTTTGGGGCGCATCAAAGCCATGCAAATTCGTTTGGGCGCAGAGTTAGATGATACCAAGTCTTTATTAACCGATGCCAAACGCGTGGAGAGTGCGTTAGATGCGTCTTCTGCCTGCATTATGGTGGCCGATCGATTCCGCAGTATTATTTATGTGAATAAGGCAACTCAGGCATTAATGCAGAAATTAGCGCCCGAGTTAAAAACCCTGTTGCCTAATTTTAATCCCGACAAATTATTGCGCCAATCCATCGATGAATTTCATCAGCAGCCTGATCATCAAGCGCAACAGATCGCCAATTTAACCAGTACGCATACCGCTAGAATTCACCTTGGTAAATCTACCATTGAGTTGATGATGGATCCTATTTTTAACGACCAGCAACAGCGCATTGGCACAGTGGTGGAGTGGCGTGACTTGACGCTACAGTTAGCCATTGAAGAAAACATTAATGCTGTAGTGGGCTCTGCGTCGGATGGTGTTTTATCTGAGCGTTTGAATTTGCAGGGTTTAAATGGCTTTAATCTTAATTTGTCACAAAACATGAATCACCTGTTAGAAAACTTCCATGCGGTGATGCAAGAAATGCAACAGGTGTTAACGCGCATGAGTCAAGGCGACTTAACGGTGCGCTTAAATATGAAATTGCAGGGAGATGTTGCGGTGGTTGAAACCGCCATTAATGAAGCCTTGTCCAATATCGAACAGACCTTTTTACAAATTAAACAAGGCACACTCACCATTGGCAATATGTCTTCAGAGGTAGCAGAAGCCAGCGCCGATTTATCGCAAAGAACGCAGGTGCAGGCGGCGGCTTTAGAGCAGGTGGCCGCGTCGGTGACGCAATTAAATTCCAATATTGCACAAACCAATGCCAATACCAGTCAGGTCACTCATTTGGCTTCTGAGGCGGTTAAAGGCGCAGAAGAAGGCATTGAAGTAATGGGCAAAACTTCTCAAGCCATGTCGGGCATTTCGGCACTCAGTCAAAAAATTGGTGAAATTACCTCTGTGATTGACAGCATCGCTTTTCAAACCAACTTATTGGCACTGAATGCGGCGGTTGAAGCGGCACGAGCCGGTGAGCATGGCCGAGGGTTTGCGGTGGTGGCCAGTGAAGTGCGCAATTTGGCACAAAAGTCAGCAGAATCGTCTAAAGAGATTTCTAGCCTGATAGGTTCAACCATTCAGCAGATTAATTTAGGGGCAGGCCTGGTTGAAAATACCCATGAAGTATTCAGTAATATGGTGACCAAAATTCAGCAGGTCAATGATTTAGTTTTAGAGGTCAATCAAGCCACTGAGCAACAAACCAAAGGCTTGGGGCAAATTAATGCCACCATGCGAAGTCTGGATGGGTCGACCCAACAAAATGCCGCTTTGGTTGAAGAGTTGTCGGCCACTGCAGGCAATATGAGCGAACAAGCCGATGAGCAAGCCGCCGCAGTTGAGCGTTTTAAATTGAGCACGGGGTTGTTGGCATTAAGCCGATAAAAAGAAGGCTGAAGCCTTCGCCCCGAAGTTGATTAACGAATGTCGCTCATGCTCAGCAGTTTGTCTATGTCGACCGACTTTAAAAATTTAACAAACTCTTTGGCGGGCAAGGGCAAGGATTTTTCGGGAAGCTGACACGCATACCAATCGCGCATCAGTGGAAAACCTTCCACATCTAAAATTTCCAAATGGCGATATTTCGCTTCAATACGAATGGCTTGTTTGGGTAGTATAGAAATGCCCAGGCCTGCCATGACCGCTTGTTTAATAGATTCAGTACTGCTCATCACCATATAGGGATTCACCGTGATGCCTTTTGAAGCCAGAACTTCCTCAAAGGCGATACGGTTACCAGAGCCAGACTCGCGAAAAATGATGCGCTCATTGGCAATTTCTTCAAGCGTGACATTATGCTTTTTGCTTAAAGGGTGCTTAGGCGGTGCGGCGATCACCAGTTCGTTTTTACAAAACGGAAAACTTTCCACTTTAAATTCTTCGGGCGCGCGGCCAATAATGGCTAAGTCGAAGGCATTATTTTTAAATTCCGCCAAAATATTGCTACGGTTTAACACGGTAATCTGCGGAATCACTAAGGGATGGCGCGTTAAAAAGTGCTTTAAGATATAGGCAATAAAATATTTCACCGGTGTCACCACGGCAATATTCAGTTCGCCACTCACTTCGCCTTGTTCTTCGCTGATATTGAGCTTGAGTTCTTTTAGCTCATCAAGAATTTTCTGGCAGCTTTTATACATATGTTCGCCAGAACGCGTTAAAAATAACTTCTTACCAACCACTTCAATCAGCTTAACTTCGTTATTTTCTTCTATGCGTTTGAGCTGAATAGACACGGCGGGCTGAGATAAGTGCAATTCTTCAGCGGCTTTGGTGATGTTTTTAAGACGGGCAACCGCTTCAAAAATTCGAATTTGTTGGGCGGTCAAGTGAAGGTTGTTCATAAAATCAACTCTGAATTTAAATAAAAACACCTTAAATTTGGCACTTAAAAAAACTGGAAGCGCCCTATTTATCGGGGTTTGCAACGCTATTATAAACAAACCGTTATGGATTGTATAACAATGCCTGAGTAGCCAAGTAGGAATCGCTTCGGTAATCTATGCACAACTGAATTGCACAAGCAGTTTTGAAAAGACCTAACAGTTGCCGCTGTTAGAACTCTCCGATTCAAAATGCGCTTTGCAGTTTGTTTTTAGCTACAACCTATTTCATTTAAACAAAGAGGTGAAAAATGGCAAAGACCTATAACGCTGGTGTAAAAGAATACCGCGAAACTTACTGGATGCCTGACTACACGCCAAAAGAATCTGATTTCTTGGCATGTTTCAAAGTTGTTCCACAACCAGGTGTTCCTCGTGAAGAAATCGCTGCTGCGGTAGCTGCAGAATCTTCAACAGGTACATGGACTACTGTATGGACTGACTTGTTAACAGACCTTGACTATTATAAAGGCCGTGCATACAAAATTGAAGACGTTCCTGGTGATGACAACGCTTTCTATGCATTCATCGCATACCCAATCGACCTATTTGAAGAAGGTTCTATCGTATCGGTAATGACTTCTTTGGTTGGTAACGTATTCGGATTTAAAGCATTGCGTTCAATCCGTTTAGAAGATATTCGTTTCCCACTAGCGTATGTAATGACTTGCGGTGGCCCACCACACGGTATCGAAGTTGAGCGTGACAAAATGGATAAGTATGGCCGTCCAATGTTAGGTTGTACGATCAAGCCAAAACTAGGTTTGTCTGCTAAGAACTACGGTCGTGCAGTTTATGAGTGCTTACGCGGTGGTCTAGACTTCACGAAAGATGACGAAAACGTAACTTCTCAGCCATTCATGCGCTGGAGAGATCGTTTCTCTTTCTGCCAAGACGCAATCAACAAAGCAGAAGCAGAAACTGGTGAGCGTAAAGGTCACTACTTAAACGTAACTGCTGCAACCCCAGAAGAAATGTACAAGCGTGCTGAATTTGCAAAAGAAATCGGTTCTCCGATCATCATGCACGACTTCCTAACAGGTGGTTTAACAGCTAACACTGGTTTAGCTAACTGGTGTCGTGATAACGGCGTATTGTTACACATTCACCGCGCAATGCACGGTGTAATCGACCGTAACCCAATGCACGGTATCCACTTCCGCGTACTTTCAAAAGTATTGCGTTTATCAGGTGGTGACCACTTACACTCAGGTACTGTTGTAGGTAAGTTGGAAGGTGACCGTGAAGCAACTCTAGGTTGGATCGACATCATGCGTGATTCATTCATCCCAGAAGATCGTTCACGCGGAATCATGTTTGACCAAGACTTCGGTGCAATGCCTGGTGTAATCCCAGTTGCATCTGGTGGTATCCATGTATGGCACATGCCAGCTTTGGTTGCTATCTTCGGTGATAACTCTGTATTACAGTTTGGTGGGGGAACTTTAGGTCACCCATGGGGTAACGCTGCGGGTGCTGCGGCAAACCGTGTTGCTCTTGAAGCTTGTGTACAAGCTCGTAACGAAGGTCGTGAGATTGAGAAAGAAGGTAAGGATATCCTTACTAACGCTGCGAAGCATAGCCCAGAACTTAAGATCGCAATGGAAACTTGGAAAGAAATCAAGTTTGAATTCGACACAGTTGACAAGCTAGACGTTAAGCACAAGTAATTTGAATTCAGGAGAAAATTACAAATGAGTATTCAAGATTATCCATCTCGTCTATCTGACCCTAAGTCACGTAAGACAGAAACTTTTTCTTACCTTCCATCGATGACTGACGAGCAGATCAAAGCGCAAGTTCAGTACATCATCAACAAAGGTTGGAACCCAGCGATTGAACACAGTGAGCCAGAGAATGCTTTCTCTTACTACTGGTACATGTGGAAGTTACCAATGTTTGGTGAAACAAACGCAGATACAGTATTAGCAGAAGTGCAAAACTGCATCAAAGCTAACCCTTCAAACCACGTTCGTTTGATTGGTTATGACAACTTTGCACAGTCTCAAGGTGCGAACATGCTAATCAAAAGAGGCGACATGTAATTTATGAGCTGATATGGCTCACTAAACGGTCTATTTCGTTGTTGGGAAATGGACGCCTACTGATCGTAGGCTCACATTTCCCGCCTAGAACTAGCCTCGTTTATCAAGCCATCTAAGCCATAAATATAATTGAATTACTTTAAAATTCAATTTTGCATAACAACTCTGGGTTAGTTAAGTCCTACAGGTTTTAGCTTGTAGGCACTCAAATTCTTAAAATCAGGCGTTTTTTGAAACGCCTTTTTTAAACCAAATTTGAACTTCCGGTCTTCTTACCTCCCGGGGGAACAAATCGGCCAGCTAGACCCAAAACTAGGCTGGCACTTATTTGACTTACACATTCAGCCATCGTGCGAGTGTTTAAATCAGATAAGCACTTATTTCACAGGAGAAATCAGCATGTCAGAAGTTAATGCGTCTAATCCCATTCAATACACCATCAAAAACGAACCTTTTTATCAGCCAGTCGGCGATGAAGTTGAACTGTATGAGTCAGCTTACGCCACCAAAATGCCAGTTATGCTGAAAGGGCCAACGGGCTGCGGTAAGTCACGATTTGTAGAATACATGGCGTGGAAATTGGGCAAGCCTTTAATCACGGTTGCGTGTAACGAAGACATGACCGCTTCTGACCTAGTGGGGCGTTTCTTAATCGACATTAACGGAACTCGTTGGCAGGATGGCCCTTTAACGGTTGCTGCTCGTATTGGTGCCATTTGTTATTTGGACGAAGTGGTTGAAGCGCGTCAAGATACCACCATCGTTATTCACCCTTTAACGGATCACCGTCGTGTTTTACCGTTGGATAAAAAAGGCGAGTTGGTAGAAGCGCATCCTGATTTCCAATTGGTAATTTCTTATAATCCTGGTTATCAGTCGATGATGAAAGACCTAAAGCAATCAACTAAACAGCGTTTTGGTGGCTTTAAGTTTGACTATCCAAAAGCCGAAATTGAAGCAGAAATCATTGCCAAAGAAGCCGGTATTGAATTGAGCATTGCTGAGAAGTTGGTTCAAATTGCACAACGCTCTCGTAACCTTAAAGGTCACGGTTTAGACGAAGGGATTTCAACCCGTTTGTTGGTATACGCAGGGCAGTTAATTGCTAAGGGCGTGCCTGCTAAGCAAGCCTGTCGTGTTGCTTTAGTAACCCCCTTGACAGACGATGTCGATATTTGGGATACCTTAATGACCGCTGTGGATACTTTCTTTGAGTAATCCTTAGTGTTAGGACGAGTTTGTCCGTACGGTTCTTAATCAAGTGCGGACAACTGTCCGCATTTTGTTTAAATAAGCCCTCAAAATGTCGCACCGACATTGAACTCACCCAGCAAAGAAGATGAAATCATGAGCTCAGAAATCGAAGAAATTAAACAAAACTTAATCGAGAGTGTCCCAGAACTGGCGGATATTTTAGACGGTCTTATCCAAGAAGCCTCGCATTGTATGAACGAGCAAAGTCGTCATACTTGGTTGCAAAATGCCCGTGGTATTGCCTATTTAGGTAAAGGCCCGCAAGTGGTGATCAACTATCTTGAAGCCGTTCCACAAGTGGTTTCAAAAATTGATGATGAAATCCTTGATGACATTCTAGAAACCGTGATGAAGTTGTCTTCGGTGACTTCTGGCGAAGTGGTTGCTTTGTGTTTGGCGTCCTTACCCCTAGCGGCAGAAAGAACGCTTGATGTGCAACTCATGCGCCAATATTTGGCGTTGATTTATCAGTTGGGTTCTAAAACCCCGCGTGGTTTGCGCCCGATGTTACTGCACATTGACGAATTACTCACCAAGTTAACGGTTTCTGGTTTGCGTCGTTGGGCGCTGTGGGGCGCGCAAGCGCACGCCAGAGATTATGGTGAGCAATTGCGTTATTTCAGTTTAGAGTCGCAAGATTCTAAAGCGGTTTTCCAACAGCAGCGCAAAGGCTCGTTGTTTATTGATTATCACCGTTCTATCAACTTTTATTTGCGTGCTTTCTGGGGGCGTGATTTCTTTATTCGCCCAGCGGCGGCAGATTTTGAAGGCTTTAAACCCTATTACGAAAACCGTGCCATGCACTTGCCAGATGCGCTAGACGATTTGGGGGAAGTTAAAGGGCTAGAAGTGTATCGTGCCATGGCTGCGCACATAGCGTCACACATGGTTTATACCCAAAAAGCGATTTCTGCTGAACAACTCAATCCACAACAAATGTTCTTTATTGAGCTGATGGAAGATGCGCGTGTTGAATATAACGCCATCAAAGCCTTCCCTGGTTTAAAAAACCTATGGCGCAAAGTCACGCTAGAAGCCATGACGCACCATGACCTAGACCCCAAATCGACGGCGGCGCGTTTAGAGCAACTTGCTTTTGCAATGATGGATGCCAACATGGTGTTGGAAGACACTCAAATGGGGTTTATTGCTGAAAAATTCCATGCAGAAATTGAAGAAAACAAAGCCAATGAAGACTGGTCTTGGAGTATGGGGATTTTGCTGTATAACACCCTTAACCTAGCCACCAGCAAGTGGGAGTCTTTAACCGAAATCCGTCGTTTGCGTTTTGCTTACCGCGACGATAACCGTTTAATTTGGGCAACCGATGAATGGGGTGATATGGATGCGGGTGGTCCAGGCCATAAAGAAACCATTCGTAAACATGTGTCGGTGATGGAAATGATTAATGAAATCGACTCAGAGTTGGTGGATGTTGACCATGACGAAGTTTGGGTGTTAGGCACAGAGCTTTTCCCTTACGAAGACATGGGTCAATCGTTTAATGACATGGAAGGGGTAGAACCTATTTCAGACCCACATCATTATGCCGAGTGGGATTATCGTGTGCAGTTGCATCGCCCCAATTGGGTAACGCTCTATGAGCATCGTGCCAAAAAAGGCGACCCTGCGCTGTACCAAGAAATTTTAGAAGCCAACAAACCCATTGCGCACCGCATTAAACAAATTGTAGATAAATTGCAGTCGGTCGGTTTACAGCGTATTCGCCGCCTAGAAGATGGTGATGAATTGGATTTGAATGCCTGTGTTGAAGCCATTACGGCGATTCGTATGGGACAAGAACCCGACCCTCGTATTACGATGCGTAATGTGATTAAAACCCGTGAAGTATCGGTATTGATATTGTTAGACTTATCTGAGTCTACCAACGAACTGGTGCCAGGTTCCGATAAATCTATTTTAGAAGTCACCCAAGAAGCTGCCATTTTAGTGTCTCATGCCATTAATGGTATCGGTGACCAGTTTGCGGTGCATGGCTTCTCGTCTGACGGACGCCACGATGTGCAATATCGTCGCTTCAAACAATTTGACGAACCCTTTGATGCCGATGTTCACGCCAGAATGGCGGGTATGGAAGGCGGATTATCCACCCGTATGGGCGCAGCCATGCGTCATGCAGGCGGATATTTAGAAAGACAAAACTCGCGTCAAAAGCTGATGTTGGTCATTACCGATGGTGAGCCAGCCGATATCGATGAAAAAGATGCGCAGTATCTAAAACAAGACGCCAAAAAAGCGGTTGAAGAATTGTCGAGCAAAGGCATTTATTCTTACTGCTTAACCATCGACCAATTTGCCGACAAGTATGTTCAACAAATTTTTGGGCAAAATCGTTTTGCCATCGTAGATGATGTGATGCGTTTACCTGAGAAATTACCGACACTGTTCGCCAATTTAACGGCATAATCCTCTTACAAACGCAACGCTCTTTGGGGAGCGATGCGTTTATCTTAAACAATTAAAGGTAAGACCCATGAACACCACAGAATTCAAAGCAGCATTAGAAGCGTTTCCCGATGCTGATTACCAAGCCATTTTGGATGGCGCAACCCTAACTGTTGTGCAAGATAAGGGGCTGGGTTTGGGTAAAACCGAAAGTGCTTTTGTGATTTACGAGTTGGGCGATGAGTCATTCGATTCGGTTGCCGAACTTAAAGCACATTTGATTGCCACTGCTGAACCAACCCTAAAAGAGTATTATCAGTTTAATCCCTTAAGTCGTGAATATTTTCAAGCCCGCTTAACCCATTACATGAATGAATTAGGCTACATGGCTTTTACCGCCATGCCAAAAGTGCCCGCAGAATATGTGATTTTTGTGGAAGACGGTGAAGTGATTGTCGAAGACAGAACCAGCCCGCGTTTTAAATACGGGATGTACCTAACGCTAGACCAAGATTACCAGCCCGCCGCGCGCGAAAACAAAGTCAAAAACTGGATTCAATCTGGCACTGCCTATGGCGACTACATCAGCGTGAATGTCTGTCGTTACAGCGCATTGGAATAAAAGAGGTATCAAAGCCTGTTATTCCAAACAAACAAACGCCGACAAATGTCGGCGTTTGTTGTTTTAAAGCCTAAAAAATCATCAAAACCAACCAAAACCCACCCAAAACCAACCAGGCCTGGTTATTTTTGGAGGTTTTTTGGGGTTTAAATTGAATGGTTAGATGTTTGTTTTTAATTTAGGATAGGGTCGTATTCTTTAAAAAACTCTGTTCTATTTCGCCCATTATTTTTAGCTTGATACAGGGCAATATCGGCTTGTTTGACGATGGATTCAATATGTTGACTCTCTGTATTGGTTTGAGAGATTCCGATACTGATGGTGATTGGCTTGCCGTTGATTAAAATTTTATTAACTTGTTCGTGAAGTCTTTCCGTGAATTGGCATGTTTCTGTAGGTTCTGAGTTATAAAGAACGATTAAGAATTCCTCGCCTCCCCAGCGCGCAACGATATCTGCTGATCTGATTGACTTTAGGAGCGTTTTAGCAAGTTTTTGCAGAATCTCATCGCCTTTGTCATGGCCATGCTCATCGTTAACTTTCTTAAAGTAATCGATATCAATTAATAAAAATGCCAAGGGGACATAGCGTCTTTTGTTTTGTTCCATGATTTTGTTTAAATCATATAGCGCCGCTCTGCGATTTAACAGCTGTGTTAGAGGGTCTGTTCGCGCTAAAGAGCGGAGTTTGTCTGTTTTTTCTTCAAGCGAGTCACGCGTTTCAATAAGCTCTTGATATAGCTTATCTCTTTTGACAGCCGTGTGGATCGACCAATAGAGTTTATTGTCGATGGCGCTGATGTTTGCTACGGCAGGAATTCGTAAGTGTTCTTTTGTTAAAAGTGTGATTTGAACTTCATGACATTCACCATATTCTTTTAAAAGAGGCTCTATGTAGCTTTCGAAAAAAATGATGCTGCCACTGGATAAAACGTCTTCAAATATTTTATGTTCTAGGTCTGTTTTGCTATATAACAATACTGCCGCAGAAAAATCATTGCAGTATTCAATTTTTCTGGTTTCTCTATCAGAGATGATTAATAAGGTTGGAAACCTATTAAAGCATTCAGGGTTGGGCGGTTTCATAGGATTTTATGGGTCATATAAAGTCTTTTAAACATTCCATGACTTCTTGAGGTTTAGTCATGTGTAGGCAGTGTCCGTGTGCTTCTATAATAGCCAATTCTGCTGCAGGCATCTCGTTTTGCATATAATGCCCAATATCAACCGACGCCAAGGAGTCATCAGTGCTTTGAATAATCAAACTGGGGTGAGTGACTTCATTTAATTCTTTGCGGTAGTCAGAAAAAAAGGTCGCTTTGGCAAAAGGTTTTGCAAAGTTTGGATCTGTCGAGCAAAAACTGCTTTCTAGTTCTTCAATCAATTCAGCGTCATTTTTTTGTCCCATGACTAAGGGTGCTAAAAAGTTTGCCCATCCAATGTAGTTTTTGTCCATTAAATTGATGAGTTCAACTAAATCATCTTTCTCAAACCCGCCCAAATAATCCGGTGGCAAATTTAAAAAACAAGGCGATGGGCAAACCATTGCAAGTTTTGCGAAATATGTTGGTTTTTTTAGGGATGCCAGCATGCCAATAATGCTGCTTACTGAGTGGCCCACAAAAATAATGTCTTTTAGTTCAAAGGCTTGGCAAATATCTAGAATATCTTGCGCATAGCCTTCAAGGCTGCTGTAACGCGATTTATTAAAGGCATTAAAATCAGACTTACCGCAACCAACATAGTCAAAAAGGATGACTTGGTAATTGTCTTCTAAATAAGGCGTTAGAAAGCGCCACATATTTTGGTCGCACCCAAAACCATGGGCCAGCATTAAGGTTTTTGAGCCTTCACCGACAATTTGTACATTATTTCTGTGTTGAATGGTGTTTTTATCAAAATTATCAAACATTGCTCAATCTCATTTAATCAAAATTGGGTTGCCACATAATTAATCTGGTAATCTGGCGGCTCTTCCATGAGCAATTTTGGATCATTATAAGCGCAGAAACCTGGGTTTTGCGTATAAATTCTTTTTATGCGAAATTACATAAATTCAGCTTGAGTGCTTGTTATAAAGGCTATAGGATGAACTTCTATAACCTTAATCCCCCCTAGAAGTGCTCTATGGAAAAAACCTATGATTTATGGCTGGTCATTGCATCTATTGGCATTTCTGTCTTAACGGCGTTTTTGTCGATCGCCTTTGCCAGTTTGATTTACTGGCAAAAAGAAAAGGTCAATTCCCTTTGGCACTGGGTGGCGGCCCTTAACTTAGGTTTGGGCGTTTGGGGGATGCACTTTACGGGCATGCTGGCGCTGCATCTCAATATTCCGTTTGCTTTTGATTATCTTGAAACCCTCTTCTCTGCCGTCATCGCGGTGGTGGCTGCCTATTACACCTTTAGCGTTGTCATCAAAATGTCGTTTATCTATGGCGCTTTCAAATACCTTTGGGGCGCAGTCATCTTGGGTACGGGCGTTTTATTGATGCACTACATAGGTATGGACGCTATGAAAATGTTCCCGCCGATTCGTTATGATTTTTATTGGGTGGCGCTTTCGGTGGTGATTGCTTATGGCGCCTCTTTTGCCGCGTTATTGATATTTGAGGGAAGCTCTCAAAAGCGCCAACTGGACTTTATTTCGGGTAGAAATTTATTTTTTGCGCTGATGATGGGGGCTGCTATTTCGGGTATGCATTACAGCGGCATGGCGGCGGCAAATTTTGATTTGGGATCCTACTGCACTACGCTAGAAACTGGATTGTCAGCGGGCTGGGTTTCTATTTGGGTAGTTGGGGTGGTCGCCGGTATTTTAGTCATGTCTTTTGGTTTGATGCTGCTGGAGCAAAAGAAAATGCTGTTGCGAGCTCAAGAGGAGCTTTATAAAAGTAAACTTGACCGCAAGATGATGGACGATGTTACCCAATTGGTGACTGACCGAACCCTAGAATTACAGCAGCAAAGAGATTTAACCAATCAAGTGATTCAAAACCTGCAAGTGGTGGTGATGTTGCTTAATAAAGACGGGCGCATACAGTTGTTTAATGACCATGCCCAAAAACTCTCAGGCTATTTGGCTAAAGAGGTCATTGGGCGCCCGGTCTGGGAGGTTTTACTGACAGATGCAGACCGTGAAATGAAAAAGGCTTTTTTCGAGCAGCTAGACACCCACGCGTTTCCACTTGAAATGCGCCATCCTTGGCAAATCAAAAACGGAGAATGTCGCACTCTGGATTGGACTGTCACTGTGATTAAAGATGCACAGCAAGACATTCGTTATGTGTTGGCGATGGGCACAGATGTGACCGATAAATTGCAAGCACAAGCACAATTAAATTTAGCGGCCGTGTCTTTTAACTCACAAGAAGCCTTGGTGATTACCGATGCCACTGGCCGAATTTTAAGAGTTAATGACGCCTTTACCGAAATTACGGGTTTTAACAATGCCGAGGTTCTGGGGCAGAATATGAGCATTCTTAAATCAGGTAGGCAAGATGCCGCTTTTTATGCCCAAATGTGGGCAGATTTAAAGGTAACAGGATTTTGGTCAGGAGAAATTTGGAATCGCAAAAAGAGTGGCGAAGTTTTTCCAGAATGGTTACGCATTACGCAGGTTAAAAATGAAGAAGGCGAAGTGACTCATTATGTGGGTAACTTTTCTGATATTTCAGAAAAAAAGCGTTACGAATCCGAGTTGCAGCGCATAGCTTTTTACGATGGTGTCACGGGGCTGCCTAATCGTCGCTTGTTTGAAGACCGTTTGCATCAAGCCATAAATCATTGTCCTATGGCGATTTGTCAATTGGCATTATTGTTTATCGATTTGGATGACTTTAAAAAAATTAACGATACCAAAGGTCATGGATTTGGTGATGCGCTGCTCAAAGAGTTTGCCAAATTACTCAGTGAAGCTTTGCCCCAAAAAGCGGAAATTGGGCGTTTTGGCGGTGATGAGTTTATGGTTTTGTTGCCAGAGTTGTCGATGAATAATGTACAAGCCATTGCAGAAATTGAGCAATTAGCGCAGATTTTGGTGCATCGTTTAAACGAAGGTTGCAAGGTGCAGGGTGAACAAGTCGCTGTGTCTGGCAGTATTGGTATCAGTATGACCGACTGCCAACACGCCGATTTTGACAAACTGTTAAAAGAAGCCGATACCGCTATGTATTTGGCAAAATCATCGGGTAAAAATACCTTTCAGTTTTTCTCAGAGTCGTTACAAAAAAGCTTAAATGAGCGCATAGTGATCGAAAATGCGCTTAAGTCGAGTTTGCAGGAAGGCACCGACTTCTTTATGGTTTATCAGCCGCAATATAATCACGATTTAAAAGCCATAGGTGCTGAAGCCTTGGTGCGCTGGCAAACCGAGAGTTTGGGCATGGTTTCTCCGGCGGTGTTTATTCCGTTGGTAGAAAGCATGGGGTTAATGGACCGCTTGGGTGAGTTGGTTTTGCAAATGGTCATTGCCGATATGCAAAGATACAGCAATGCTGAATTACCCGAGGGCTTTATGCATATTTCAATTAACCTGAGCATTAAACAGTTGCATCAAAAAAATCTGGCACAAAACATTAAGCAACATCTCAGCGAAGCGGGCATTTCGCCAGAAATGATTCGTTTAGAATTTACTGAAAGTGCTTTGTTAGAAAAGAATTTAGACACGGAAGCCTTGTTGGCAGAGTTTTCTGAGTTGGGCTTTAGTTTTGCGTTAGATGATTTTGGCACAGGCTTCTCGTCCATGTCTTATTTGAAAGACTTGCCCATTTCTGAGTTAAAAATCGACAAGATGTTTGTCGATGGCTTACCGAATGAAGAAAGCGATAAAATTATCTGTGAAGCCACGCTCTTTTTAACGCAAAAGCTGCAATTAGAAAGTGTTGCAGAGGGGATAGAAACCTTTGATCAATTGGTTTGGTTAAAAAACAATGGCTGTGATTATTTTCAAGGGTTTTATCTGTCAAAACCACATCGCTATGCGCAAATGCTCAAAAAAATCAAAGAGCCGATTCTTCTGCCTGCGCCACTTCAGTAGTCGCAATTTCTTTTAAAATCCATTGCTTTAGGTGCGATTTTAAGTCAGGCAATTGTTTGCCATCAATCACACCCACTTTCAATAAATGCGCCTTGTTTTGATTGGCGCCAATCGGTTCAGTGGTGACCAGCAAGGCGTGTGCTGTCATGCCGCCTAGCCGATTTTTTAAACTGTCTAGGCGTTGTAAGTGCAGGTTTAAATTGGCGTTACTGCCGGTTTTGCATTCCACCAAAAATAGCTGGTTATTGGCTAAAAATAATACATCTGCTTCATCATAAGCATTGTGACGCTGTAATTTCACACTAAAGGCAACATCCACCAAACCTTCAATGTCTGCTTTTAGGGCATAAACTGCTTGATAGGTTAAATATTCTAACCAGCCACCTTCAATAAAACCGCGTTTCCAACCATCCTCTTCGGGTAGGGTGGTGAGGGTATTATCTTGGGTGGTGAGTTGCACAATGTTTTGGTTTTGCAATTTGCGCAATAGCCCCACCATCAAATCAGTTTGCAAGCGCGAGCGTGCGCCCACTTCATTTAAGTAATAACGCCCCTCATGCTTAACCAGCTTGATGGATTTGCCACGCGCATGATGGGTTGAAAAATATTGATAACTTTTTAAGGCCTTGTGCGACAAAATAATTTTTTGAATGGCGTTAACCAAGCCTTTGGCAAAGCTGGCTTGACTGGGGCTGAGTTGTGCTGCTTGAAATTGCTCTATGCCATGGGCGTGCAGAAACTCTGCCAATTGAATGTTTTTGGCAATGTTGAGTTCTTGTAAACCCGGCGGTTGAATCCATTTGAGCTGGTCGTTGGGTAGCAAATAATATAAGCCCACCGGCGAGCCTTCAAAGGCCTTAAATGCGCTGAGAGTGACCATTTTATTGGCACAACTTAGGTTAATCGCCAAATGACTTAGCGCGAGTTCGCTGGCCAAGGTTTGCAGATTTTTGACGATGTCCATCATTTCAAAATCATGGGCAATTTCGACCAGGCGGGTTTGAATGTGATGATTTTGATAAATGGTTTGTAAACGCTGTGCATTTTCTATGCGGTTGAGAGTGTAAAGTACCCACACCGACTTAACCTGTAAACGGGCATCTAAAATAGGCCCAATGTTGGGTGTCATTTCTGCATCCGCAAATACCCAGTGGGTCGCAAAGGGGCAAGACATTAACGAAGATTTTGGCATTGCAAACCTATTTAAAAAGCAGGGCTTTCATCTTAGGAGAGGGCCTCACTAGAGTCAATCAATATTGTGTTTAAGGCATCTTTAAGCGAGTCGCGATTTTGATGATATAATCAATTACTTATTTGTTAAGTCTTTTTACGAAACTTAAAGCGCATTTTGCTGAATTTCTGGCCGCGCTTTTTGGTACACTTTAGAAATTCGAATTTAACGCATTGCGTCAAGAGGTATCAAGATGGCAACAACTTTTCCCATCGAGGAAATAAAAGCCGGCTGCGAACATTGTGGAACAAAGTTGCCGTTTGAGATTAGTTTTGCGTTTCAGCCCATCGTTAATCTGCGTCGTCAATCCATATTTGGTTATGAGGCTTTGGTCAGAGGGGTTAATGGCGAGGGCGCGCCCACAATTTTGAGTCAAGTCAATGATCAAAATCGCTATGTGTTTGACCAAACCTGCCGAGTTAAAGCCATACAGCTGGCCAGCGAGCTCAAATTAGACAAGATGCTTAGCATTAACTTTTTGCCTAATGCGGTGTATCAGCCAGAACATTGTATTCAAAGCACCTTGCGTGCGGCGGAGTGTTACCAATTCCCCGTTGAAAACATCATGTTTGAAATCACCGAATCCGAACAGGTGGTCGATGCCAAACATCTCACGCGCATTTTTAATTATTACCAAAGTAAAGGGTTTGTCACCGCCATTGACGACTTTGGTGCCGGCTATGCGGGTTTGAATTTATTAACGCAATTTATTCCGAATATTATGAAACTCGATATGGAATTGGTTCGAGATGTCGATAAAAGCGAAGTTAAGCAAATTATCAATCGCAATTTAATATCCACCTGTAACCAACTCAAAATTACCGTCTTGGCTGAAGGCATAGAAACCCTAGAAGAAGCCCAGTTTTTTAAAGATTTAGGCGTATACCTCATGCAAGGCTACTATTTCGCCAAACCCGGTTTTGAACACCTTCCAGAAGTCCCCAAAGAACTCTACGAGCCCATCCTCGATAACCGCTTTCGTTCGGGTTATTAATCTAACTTCTATAATATGTCCTTATCACAGAGCTCAATCGCGATTATAGGCGCTGGTCCTGCCGGCTTAATGGCGGCTGAAGTTTTGGCGAAAGCTGGCTTGCGGGTGACGGTTTATGATGCCATGCCATCCGCGGGTCGCAAACTTTTGCAGGCTGGGCGCGGTGGTTTAAATATTACCCACAGTGAACCCTATGTTGATTTTGTGCAGCGTTATGACGCAAAATCTGAGCTGATTATTCATGGTTGGTTGACGCAGTTTGATGCAAATGCTTTGCGAGCTTGGGTGAGCGAATTGGGTATTGAAACCTTTATTGGCAGTTCGGGGCGAGTTTATCCGCTCAATATGCAAGCGGCACCTTTATTGCGTTTGTGGTTGCATCGTTTAAGGTCTGCTGGCGTGCAGTTTGCCATGCGCCATACTTGCTTAGGCTGGACGGACGCTGGGGAGTTGCGTTTGCAAAATCCAGAGGGTGAAATCCGCATAAAACCCAATGCGACGCTCTTAGCCATGGGCGGAGCTAGCTGGCCAAAGCTGGGTTCGAACGGCGCATGGAAAAGTTGGTTTGAAACCGATGGATTAAGCGTGTCGCCTTTTTTACCCGCTAACTGCGGCTTTAATGTTGCTTGGTCGTCTATTTTTAGCGAAAAATTTGCCGGACAACCGCTGAAAAATGTGGTGTTGTCGGTGACGGATAAAAATGGTCAAACGCATCAAAAACGCGGTGAAGCCATGCTTACCGCACACGGGATTGAAGGCAGTTTAATCTATGCTTTGTCGGCACCCATTCGAGATACGCTGCTACAGACTTCGCCAGTCACAGTGTTGGCAGACCTCATGCCAGATGTGTCGCTAGACAAACTGCACAACGCCTTGCGTAAGCCCAAAGGCAAACAAAGTTTGGCCTCATTTTTTAAACGCCAAGGGTTGTCTGCCTTGCAAGTCGGGCTTTTGCGAGAAGTCTTAACGCCCCAACAACTCAGTGATATGCCTCTGGTGGCTCAAACGCTGAAACGCTTCCCCATTCAAATCCAAAGCACTCGTCCCATCGAAGAAGCCATCAGCACCGCAGGCGGTGTGTCTTTTGCCGAACTCTCCCAAAGTTTAATGCTCACTCAAAAACCCGGCGTATTCTGTGCCGGCGAAATGCTTGACTGGGAAGCCCCCACCGGCGGTTATCTACTGACCGCGGTGATGGCCAGCGGCCTGGTGGCCGCTAAAGGGGTGATTGAGTATTTAAATTCTAAACACTAGATAACTCGCTTAAGCGCTTAAAAATACTTGAAAACTTGCGTTGTCAAACCGAATTGTTTATTCATAACTTTGCCCTAAGTCGCCACCGGTAATTTCTTTATAAATATGCGCCGCATTTTGAAGGTGGGTTTGTTCGTAAACGGGTCTGTCTTTATAAGCAGACTGGTCAATTTCCTTAACATCCGCCTCTGTTCCACCTTTGTTAATCAAGTCTTGAACAGCATTTTGTAAGAACTTTAAATAATCATAGGTATCGATTTTCACTTGCGCTAAGGTTGTGGGATGGCCATGTCCAGGTATGACGATGACATCTTTAGGCATAGCGTTCACAAAGTTTTCAAAAGTCTGCGTCCATTGAAAGGTGTCGGTATAAGAAAAAAGTGCCAGCATTCGTTCGTTATAGGCAAGATCTCCTGGCAAAACAATATTGCGGCTCGGTACATAAACCACGGTTGAACCCGGTGTATGGCCAGGGCCAAAGTTCATGATTTGAACTTCTTCATTTTCGCCAACCTTAATGCGCAGTGGCTCGTCAAAGGTGGTAAATTGCCCCGACACATCTCTGGCTGTTTGAGTGATTTCATGTCCCACTCTATCGCCCCAGCTTTTTTTAATGTGTTCAAAAGCATTGTGAAAGTCTCGGTTGGCAACACTGTGCGAATAAAGATGCTTAACACCCTTATCTACCCAGTAACTCGCGCCTAAATAAGCGTGACCTTGACTGTTTTCAACGGCAACCCACTTAACCGGTTTGTCGGTGATTTTTTTGATTTGTTGATGAAAGGCATGGGCAACCGCAGGGTTTGGACCAGCGTTAAATACAAACACGCCGTCTTCAAAAACCATAAAGGTTAAGTTGTTATTAAGGCCGTAGTTGGAAGGATTGTGCCAAATTAAACTGCCCACAAGGGTATATACCCCCGGCGCAACTTCAATCGCAGGAGGCAGGGTGAGGGTTTTGCCGATGTAGCCTGCTTTTTTCTCTGCTTTGGCAACTTCCTCGGCATAGTTCAACACGCTCTGAGACAAGTGCGTGTCACCTGTTTTAGCTTTTAGGTCTTGAGCATAGGCTTCAAAACTTTTGATATAAGCATCTTCAGCCAGTGCCGTCGGTAGGTGGCTGGTTAAGATTGTTAAAGATAAAATGCGTAGCAGATTGTTCATCATTTCCTCCTGAAAAGATTGATTTTATTAGTGCTAAAAATGATGGGTTGTTTGAGGGTCTTGAATGCTGATGCTGTGCCAGCAGCAGTGGGTAATGTCATCTAAATAACTGATGATGGGGCGCTCTAGCATTTGATCCAGTCCAAGCTGAATCAATCTCAGCACGCCACCGTAACTGCTGGAAGCCGCCACCATTAAATCCATCTGGCGCACACAGCCTTCGTCCATTCCCTGCTGAATAACACTGCGCAAAGTCATAAAGGGTTGTGAGGAGCAAATGGGGTCAAGTTCTGGCATAAACTCTTTGTGGCGCGCATTTAAAATAAAACGCATCACATGAGGGTGATTTTGTGCGGTTTGCATTAACCATGCGGATAGGGCATAAAAGCGAGACCAAGCATCTTGATGCTGTTCTAAAATGCTGGATTGTTCTGCTTCAATTTGCAATAAAAGTTGCTGCATGAGGGTTTCAGCAATTTTCTGTTTGTCTTTAAAGCCGTGATAGATAGAGCCAGTGCTGACGCCAGAGTGTGCGACTAAATCGGGAATAGAGGTATTGAAAAAGCCTTTTTCAACAAATAGGGTTAAGGCGCTATTGAGTATTTTCTTTTTAGCGTCACTAAAACCGGCTGGATTGAGATAGGACATTGACGGTAAAGCTCCATTGTTAACTAGAATCCTAATTCTAGAATGAATGTTCTAGAATTAGGATTCTAGTTATTTAGGGCTTTAATGGCAAGTTTTATCCGCAAAACACCTCATAAATTACCCAAAAATGACCAGGCCTGGTCATTTTTAGCGGTTTTTTTTAAGGTGTTTGGCTGATTTAGATTTGATGTTTTTCAAACATTTTGGGTGCAAATTTGTTTAAAAGTTTGGCGAAGCCTTGGTGAATGAATCGGCGTCCCCAGGGAAGGTGTTGGGTATAAAAGGCGGTGTACTCCAACACTGGTTCACCGCCTCTGGCGCGTTTAAAACTGCCAGCGCCAGAGCTTAAATTCATGGGTTGTTGGCGCTCGTAGGTAAGGCGTAATAAGACTGCCATCAATAAGCGATATAGCCCGAGTTCTTTGGGGAGATCGGTGTCGTAACCCACAATTGGCGTGGTGATGGTGTTTTGTTGGGTAAACAAACCAATGGTAGCAATAATGCGGCCATTTTCATCTCGAAAACTGTGAAATTCTATCAGCCCTTGATGATGCATCTCGCGCAAAAACTCTGCGCTAAATTGTGGGTTGTAGGGCGAATGTTTTTCAATAAACAGTTGGTTAAAACAAATTTCTAGCGATTTAAAATCGCTGTCTAATAACTCATGCGGTTTTAACCAATGCAGTGGCAGTTTGCCGGCTTCGACTTTGCGTAGCAGTGCTTGGTCTTTTTTGGTGTGATTGCGTTGCCACCATTGGCGGTCATGGTTGTCAAACAAATACACTTGGCGCGCGGGCAGTAAAAGCCAACCTTGCGATTTGAGCAGCTCAATTAAAGTGGAATGATGTTTTAGGTTGAGCGAGCGAATACTCAGTGAATGTTGTGGGCGTTGCTGGGTTAGGCGTTGGGTGGCTTCTTGTATGTCTTGCGCTGTCCAACTGGGTAATAGATTGGTGGAAACCAACCAGTTGTTGAGTGACAGGGTTTGATTGAGTTTTGCCAGTTTAAGCGCTAAACCTGCCAAAATAATTCCGCCAGAAAGCAGGCTTTCTAACAGCGGATTGTTCAGCAGCCCTAGTTCGTCTTTGGCGTAAGAAATATAAGCGGTATAGGGTGAGCACACATAACTGTTTTGATATTCGGCGCTGTTTAAAGTGGCCGGCACGAGTTGGTTGCCAATTTGCACCAGTTGCACTTGAGTATCTACATTGCGAATGCCGATATTTTCGGAACCCTGATGAATGCTGAGTTTGCTCAGTGTATTGACAAAACTTTGCGCCGAACAGGGTTTCTCGTCAGTGTGCGCAGTTGCATTAAGCGCGTTGGTAGGCATGAACGCCTCCATAAATACCCGAGCGGTCTTGTGCTGTCCAAGCTTTGTTGGCGTCTAGATCGGTTGTCCAACCGCCTAAAATGTGGCTTGGCAATTTGGCCTCTAAAGGTGACACTTCGCCAGCCGTTCTAAAAACCACTCGCGCGCCCGGCATGGCGGTGCGATTGACCTCTTGCCATAACTCGGTCAGTTGTTGTTCGTTCATCCAATCTTGCGCATCCAAAAACAAATAAGAAGTGAGGCTGTTGCTGGGCATGGCTTTTAGGCGCTCAGTCATGGACTGATGGTGAATGCTGAGTTTGCTGGTATTGGCTTTTAGGGTGGCAAAGTGTTCGGTCATTAAATAACGCGGCACGGCTTTGCGGTGTTTGATGTCGTATTCGCGATTGAAGGCTTGCCATGCAAAATAGTTGCTGTCCAACGGAAAATCACACGCCAAACGACGCGCACGGGCTTTAAGGAGATTGTGCATGCCTAAATTTAGGTCATGGGATTCTTTGGCCATTTCATCAAATTGTGCCGGCGGAATGCCTAAACTGTACATCACAATGGCGCGATTGGATAAAAACTTCATTAAACGCGTCTCAAAAACTGGCGCGACATGTTTATCAAACAACTCTGCTTGTTCTTCTAGGGTATGCGCCTGCATGACTTGGCTAATGTCATATCCTAAGCGTTTGCTGACCCAGTGAATCAAACCAATAAAATGTCCAAGCAAGCCATGTCGGTAAAACCCATTGGTAAAGTAGTGAATGCGGGGTTTTGACCAAAAGTTTTGTTTGCCTTCCCAGTAGGCCAAGGTTTTTTCATCCAGGTGTGGTTTGATTTTGGCGCGGAAAGTATCCAGGTTTTTAGGCAGGTTAGCGCGCCCAAAGAAATCAAAAAACGCTTCTTGATCCAACTGTTCTATGGCCACTTGTTTGAGTTTTATAAGGGCAATGTGGGCTTCATTTAAATCCACCACGGTCACCGAGGTGGGCTCAAGGGTTAAATAGTTGAGTGCATTGCAGCCCCCTGATGAAATGGTGAAAACACGAGAATGTTTGTTAAGCCCCAATGCTTGAATATCCACTTCTGGGTCTTCCCAAATTTGTGGGTAAACTAGTCGGTCAAACCATTTGGTGAACAGTCGATCCAAAATGCCCTTACGGCTGAAAATGCTGGTGTTGTTGACGGCTGAATTTAACAGGTCTTGAGTGGCTGCCGTGTTGTGCGTGTTCATGAAGAAGCGTTCCTTTAAGCAAAATTGAATTCACAATACGATAGAAACTTTTCTTGAAATGAATGTGACAGTCACGCAAAGGTTTTATGGCAGTTTTGTGTGCAAAATATGACAAGGAGGTTTGTCATTTAACTGCAAAAAAATCGTCAACTTGGCGCAATACGCAAGACTTAAGCTACCCCAAAATTTTTGGAGTTGTCATGAAAGACTTGCCACTTGCCCATATGCCAGATTGGATGGCGTCGATTGCAAAAGATGATTTGATTATGGCGGAAAATACCCACCAGCATCAGCACTACCGCAGCATTTTTATCTCAGATGTCCATTTGGGTTCTAAGGGCGCAAAAGCCGATTTTCTGGCAGAGTTTCTCAAATACAACCACTGCGAAAAACTTTATTTAGTGGGCGATATTATTGATGGCTGGCAACTCAAAAAGAAGGTGTTTTGGCCACAAGCCCATACCAATGTGATTCGCCGTATTCTCACTAAAGCAAAACGCGGCACTCAGGTGGTGCTGGTTACCGGTAATCACGACGATTTTTTACGCCGTTATTCAGGCGTCGATTTTGGCAATATTTTACTTACTGACGAAACCTCTCATCAATGTGTCAATGGCGATAAATTGCTGGTGGTGCATGGCGATAAATACGATGGTGTAGTGCAAACCCAAAAATGGTTGGCGGTACTCGGTGATTGGGGTTATGAAACCCTGCTCAAACTCAATACCGTTTTTAATAAGGTGCGGCGTTTAATGGGCAAAGAGTATTGGTCTTTGTCGTCTTATGTGAAGCAACGCGTGAAATCAGCGGTTTCTTTTATTTGTGCCTATGAAGAAGCGGTGGTGAAAGATTGCCAGATGCATGGCTATCAGGGGGTGGTTTGTGGCCACATCCACCACCCAGAAATCCGGGAAATTTCCGGTATCGATTACTATAACTGCGGAGACTGGGTAGAGTCTTGCACTGCCATTGTGGAAACCGATGAAGGTAAAATGAAACTACTCAAATGGATTGAAATTGACCATAGCGTTCTGGAGCAACCTTCTCACTCTGCTATCCCAAGCGTTGCCGCCGTTTAGCTAAATGCGGTTTATGCTTAAGGATTACCCAAAAATAATCATCTAGCCATAAAACTTTTTAAAGTTTACAGATAAAAAAGTGCGTTAAAATGTCGGGTATTAATTAATACCCCGGGGACGCACATGAAGCTAGAAACCTTTGAATATGTAGATGGTGATTGGTCAGTAGACCTTGACGATTTAGCGGCATTGGATTCGCCCAATACCCTCGGGTTGGTGTTTGCAGATAATCAATTAGACAACATTGAAGCGGCTCTAGCTTATTTACAAGAAGGTTTTCCGCAAACCACTTTTATTGGCGGCTCTACCTCGGGTGAAATTTTGGGCGCCGAAGTCAAAGATGAGTCTATTGCGGTTTGTTTAATTCAACTCAATAAATCTCAGTTTAAAGTGGTCACCGCTCAGGTGGATGATTATGCGGATGCCACGGCCATTGGCGAGTTTTTAGGTGCGCAATTAAAGTCTTTTGAAACGCCCAAGCTGCCCATGAAAGGTCTGTTTGTGTTGTCAGATGGCTTGAATGTCAATGGCACGCATTTGGTCAATGGTTTAAAAGCGGGCAGTCAACAAGCCGTGATTACTGGCGGACTCATGGGGGATGGCCCAAGATTTGGGCAAACATTTGTATTGGCAAATGGTTCTTGGGCATCTAAACAAGTGACCGCCGTTGGGTTTTATGGTTCGCAGTTGTCTATGAGCAATGGTTCAAAAGGTGGCTGGGATGTGTTTGGTCCAGAGCGTTTGGTGACGCGTTCAACAGACAATGTTGTTTACGAATTTGACGGCTCACCCGCGCTGGATTTATACAAAACCTATTTAGGTGAATTGGCCTCTGGTCTTCCTGGCACCGCCTTATTATTCCCGATTTCGATGATTGGTGAGGATGGTGAACGCTTGGTGAGAACCATTGTGCAGGTCGATGAAGCCGAAAACGCCTTAATTTTTGCGGGTGATGTGCCGCAAGGCGCTCGCGTGCAACTGATGAAAGCCAACTTTGACCGCTTAATTGATGGCGCCTATTCGGCGGCAGAGTTGGTGGATTGGTCGGATGTGTCAACCTCGCAACCCACCTTATCAATTGCCATCAGCTGTGTTGGGCGGCGTCTGATTTTAAAAGGGCGTGTTGAAGAAGAAGTTGAAGCCACGCTGGATGCCTTGCCAGAAAATACCCATCAAATTGGTTTTTATTCTTATGGCGAAATCTCGCCAACCGGTAGCGGGGTGTGTAGTTTGCATAACCAAACCATGACCTTAACGACCATACGCGAAGACTGATTAGATGTCACCCTTGAAAGAAACGGGACGCCACAATGCGCTTAAGCGCCTATTAAAGCGACTAAAATTAACCGAAGACGAGTTGCCCGATTTAGACGCTTGGTCTAAATTGTTGGCGCGTCTTGATGAGGCTTTTCAAGGGTACGATGAAGAACGCTACATGATGGAGCGTTCTTTACAAATCTCCTCAGAGGAAATGACGCGTTTACACGAAGAAATTCGTCGTCACAGTGCCAATCAGTTACTCGAACAAGAGCGCAAGTTTAAGAGCATTTTGGAATCCTTAAATGATGGCGTGTGTGAACTCGATTTGAATTGCGGTTTTATGTATTGCAATCAATCGGCGGTGAACATCTTACAAAAATCGCATGATGATATTTACGCGCTGAGTGCCTTAGAAATTTTTCAGCTCCCCAATTTTAATGGCTCACGCGGCACCTTGCTAGACATGATGCTGAGAGGCGAGGTCTATCAAGACGATTCGGCTTATGTCATGGTGGGCGATGTTCAAATTCCCATTGCACTGGTGATTTCTCCCATTTTTCAAAACGATCAAGTCGATTCGGTTGCCCTATTGTTTAGAGATATTTCTGTACAAAAGGCTTATGAAAAAACCCTTGCCGAAGCCAAGCAACAAGCCGAAGCCGGTTCTAAAGCCAAGTCTGAATTTTTAGCCACCATGAGTCATGAAATACGCACGCCTTTAAATGG
Source organism: Thiosulfativibrio zosterae (assembly GCF_011398155.1). Classification (NCBI taxonomy): domain Bacteria; kingdom Pseudomonadati; phylum Pseudomonadota; class Gammaproteobacteria; order Thiotrichales; family Piscirickettsiaceae; genus Thiosulfativibrio; species Thiosulfativibrio zosterae. The sequence goes on along the minus strand of NZ_AP021888.1, from coordinate 2,340,439 downwards.
CATTATTGGCGTATCCAGCTTATTGCAAGACACCCATTTAACCCAAGAACAAACCGAGTTGACCGGCACGATTGTGCGTTCGGGCGAGGCGCTGTTATCCATCATTAATGACATCTTGGACTTCTCAAAAATCGAAGCCGGTCAAATGGATATTGAACAAATCCGCTTCAATCTGTATGAATTGATGGAAGATTTGTCTGAAATTTTTGGCATGCAGTTTTGTGAAAAACAATTAGAGCTGATTATCGCTCCCAATCCCGATGTACCGCGTTGGGTGCTTGGCGATTCGGTGCGTTTACGCCAAGTGCTGATTAATTTAATTGGCAATGCCTATAAGTTCACCGAAAAGGGTGAGGTTTCTTTACTGGCGTCCGTTGTGGCATCTCCGAGTGAAAACCTGCGGATTCGTTTTGAAATTAAAGACTCGGGCATCGGCATCACCCCAGAGAGTTTAAGAAAATTGTTTCAACCCTTCTCGCAAGCCGATGGCTCTACCACGCGTCGTTTTGGCGGAACTGGGTTGGGCTTAAGCATTACCAAACAATTGGTAGAGTTAATGGGCGGCGTGGTTGGTGTTGACAGTGTTTACGGACAAGGCAGTTTATTTTGGTTTGAACTCCCTTTAATAGAAACCGATGAACCTACCTTGGAGCAGCCAGACGAATTAACTGACATAGGTTTTCAAAAGCAAAAAGTCTTGGTGGTGGACGATAACCTGACCAACTGTGCCATGTTAGAAAAACAACTCAAAGCTTGGGATTTGGTGCCTTATATTGCACATTCGGGGTTAGAGGCTTTGCGCATGATTAACCAAAATCGTCAACAAGGCGCTTCGTTTAATTTGGGTATTTTAGACATGCAAATGCCGGGAATGGATGGCGTTGAATTGGCGGAACTGATTCGCCAGTTGCCGACCTGCTCAAACATTAAATTGGTCATGGCTTCATCTCATTATGCCCATCACTGGCCAGAAGAGGTTAAACGCAATTTCGATCAGTGTTTGCGTAAGCCCTTGCGTCAAAGCGTGTTGCGCCATACCTTACAAAAAGTGTTGTTTGAAGATAAACAAAATGATGCTCAAACCGCTGATCAAAAAGGGGCGCTCAGCAAACCAGCCAATCAACCGACACCGAGCACAGGTAAAAAGGTGTTGGTGGTTGAAGATAATGCCGTGAATCAAATGGTGGCGGTTAAGTTGTTACAAAAATTTGGTTATGAAGCGGTGGTGGCACACAATGGACAAGAGGGCGTGGACGCATTTAAAGACAGCGAGTTTGATTTAATTTTAATGGATTGCCAAATGCCCGTTATGGATGGTTATGAGGCGACCGATAAAATTCGCTCATTCAACGAGCGCGGTCAACAGATTCCCATTATTGGTTTAACCGCCAATGCCATGGAAGGAGACCGTGAAAAATGCTTGTCTGCCGGTATGTCTGACTACCTCTCTAAACCTATCAACATTGAAAAGCTCAAAGAAACCCTCAACCACTGGTCTTAAACTTTTTATAAACTGTTTATAAAGATTCATATCGGCTAAGGGCTTTGGGTGATTGCTTGAGGTAATGGCGTTGGGTTAGCCAACCCATTAAGAGCAAACCTAAAATCCCCAGCGCCAAAGCGCTCACCCATAACAAGGGATTAAAACTGGGGTCAACTTTTAACAGGCTGATACTTAAAGCAATACTGGCCAATTGCGCCAAGCTTGCCGCCATGAGTCCTGCCAAAGCGCCCAACAGGGCAAACTCCATTAATCCCATTTTGACGATCACTTTTTGCTGGGCTCCTAAGGTTTTCAGCAACATCCAATTTTGCACTCGACTTTGTTGGCTGGCTTGAGTTGCGCTGAGCAATACCAAAATACTCGACAATAAGGTCAAAATATACAAAGCCGTCACTGCCCAGCTGGCTTGACTCATGATGGTTTGAATCTGCGTGAGGATATGTTTTACATCAATCAGCAATACCCCAGGGGTTTGTTCAGCCAGTGCTTTTTGTAGGGGTTGCACCGCGCGCTCGTGGGGCATTTTAAAACTGCTGATATAGCTGATTGGCAGGGTTGCATCGGCTTGGCTGGGTTGGATGATAAAGAAAAAGTTTAACCGAAAGCTTTGCCACTGCACGCTACGCATACTGTTGACTTGATAGCTAAGCTGGGCGCCCGATAAATTAAAAGTCAGCACATCACCGAGTTGAATGTGAAACAGTTTGGCGATGTCTTGTTCAACAGACACCTTGGGTAATGAGGGGTTTTGTTTTGAATCTGGCAGTGTTGCGGTGATTTGATTGTAGCTGGGTGGGGTTTGCAGTAAAGCAATATTGGCCTCGCGTTCGAGCAAGCGGCGCGCTCGAGTTTCTGTTTGTTGACTGGCTAGGATGGGCTGGTCATTAATGGCAATCAAACGGCCTTTAACCATCGGCACTAGGTCGGTTTGAATGTCTGATTGTGTCAGTAACTGTGCCGCTAAGGTTTTTTGGTCTGGTTGCACATTCATCACAAAGGTATCGGGCGTATCGGCTGGCAAAGAGGCTTGCCAAGTTTGCATTAAATCTTGGCGCACAAAGGTCAGTAACATCAAAACAAACAACACCAAACCGACCGAAATCAGCTGAATTTTAACCAGGCCTGGCTCTCTTGAAAGCGCCGCTAAGGCCAATTTAAACCAACCTTGGGTGTGATTTTGCCAAATTTGCATGCCTTTGAGCAATCCAGCAGCGGTGGCATATAACACTAGGCTTACAACAGATAAGCCGACAATCATCCACACCATTTGTAGCCAACTGGCGGATTGCGTCATTAAGGCAAGCAATGCCAAAACCAGCGTAAAGCTAAACAGCCAATGCCATAGGCTGGGTTGAGGTTGGGTATTTCTAAACAGCGACATGGGCGGGGTTTTAAGGGCGCGCTGAAAGGCTTGCCAAGTGAAACTCCAGAGCACCAGTAAACCAATCAGTAAACTTTTAAACAGCGTTGCACCATACTCAATTTCTGCGGGTTGTTCAAAAAACTGGTTGAGCCAAGGGCGTAATGCTTGAAAAAGTAAAATGCCCGCCACCAAACCCAGCGCACTGCCCACCAATCCTAACCACGTCAGTTGCAAGGTAAAGATGCGCTCAATATTGCCAGCCTGCCCACCCAAAGCACGCATCAACGCCATTTGCGCTTGCCAACGTTGCAAATAAAAACGGCTGGCAATTAAAATCGACAAACCCGCCACCAAAATAGCGGATAACGCTGACAGGTCTAAAAATAACCAAGCAGTATCCAGTGATTTAGCCAAGTCTTCATTGGGTGCCAGCGCACTGACCACTTGAATACTGGGGTCTAGCACGGATTGAATCTGGGTATTAAACCTTTGTAAGGCTTGTGTTTCACCCGCAAAACTCAATTCATAACTCACGCGGCTGCCGGGGCCGAGTAATTGGGTTGGTTCTAGGTCAGCTAAGGCAATCCAAATTTGTGGCGCAAAACTGCTTAAACCATTCATTAAACCACTGGGTTGCACACTGGCTTGTGCGCTAAATTCGGAAACACCCAGGGTGATGGTGTTTTTTTCAGGTGATAATGCCAGCTGCTCAACCAAAGAGGCTTCAACCCAGGCTTGCCCAGGGCTCAATTTGCCGGCGTTTTGTTGAAATAAGGGGCGGCTTTTGAGCTGTCCGCGTAAGGGGGTGTTCTCAGAAATCGCTTTGAGTTGCACCAGCTGAAACTCATCGCCTTGCGAGGCCATGGTCACTAAACTTACCGATTCTGCTGTTTGTAAGCCAAGCGTTTGGGCTTGCTTTATAAAGTCACGATTCAGCGGGCGCGTGCTTTTAATCACTAAATCGGCGCCCATTTGATTGGCCGCCTCTTCTAGCATGCTTTGTTTCACGGTTTTGGCAAGCAAATCCACCGTGGTAACACTCATACTGGCGAGTGCCACGGCTAGCAATAACCAAATCCAATCGCCTTGGCGTAGGCTACGAAAAAACCAGCGCGTAGCGGTCCAAGCGTCTGTGATCCAATGAGTCGGTTTTGTGAGCGTCATGTTTAGGCCTCAAGAGGACTGAGGTCACGATTGACTAAGTGACCTTGATGCAAAAACACCTGGCGATGACAACGCTCGGCAAACTCTAAATCGTGGGTGACCAGAACTAAGGTGGTTTGGGTTTCTTGATTCAGTTTAAACAGCAACTCTTGAATGCCATGCGCAGTTTCTTCATCCAAACTGCCGGTGGGTTCATCGGCAAATAACACCTTGGGTTCCGTGACCAGAGCTCGGGCAATCGCGACTCGCTGTTGTTCACCGCCGGATAATAAACCAGGTCGATGCGACAGCCGATGACTGAGTCCTACTTTTTCCAAAGCCGCCAAGGCTTTAGGTTTGGCATCCGCCACTTGAAAGAGTTCCAAAGGCATCAGGATATTTTCAAGTGCTGTCATGTTGGGTAAGAGTTGAAAGTTTTGAAACACAAATCCCACTTGCAAAGCACGCAGTTGGGCGCGTTGGTCTTCGCTAAGCGCGCTTAACGATTGCCCCAGTAAGCGCACTTCACCTTGCGTGGGGCTTTCTAAACCCGCCATGAGTGCCAGCAAAGTCGATTTGCCTGAACCCGAGCGCCCCACCAAAGCAAGGGTTTCTTGCGGTTGGACTTTGAGGGTTGCACCCTTTAAGATACTGAGTAGGCCGTGTTCTTGCGAAGGCACTTCATAAGCGACTTCGGTAAGTTCTATGACCGGTGAATCCGAATTAAGAGGAGTGTGTGTATGCTGCATTGTCATTTTCAATCCCTAGTGCGAGTCTTGGCGTTTCTGGTATGGAGTGTAACATCTTTCGCACAAGCCAGTCCAAACCCCAGTTTACTCATTTTAGGCGACAGTTTAAGCGCAGGATACGGCATCACTTTGGAGAAAAGCTGGGCATCTTTATTACAACAGCGATTACAAACCTTATCAGACCCAGCCCAGGCCAAAATTGCCGTGGTCAATGCCAGTATCAGCGGCGAAACCACTTCAGGCGGCAAAAGCCGTTTGCCAGCACTGCTCACCCAATATCAACCCCGCTGGGTGGTTATCGAGTTGGGTGCTAACGATGCTTTAAGAGGGCAAAATTTAAAAACCACACAAAAAAATTTAGCCTCTATGATTGAAATTGCTCAGCAAGAGGGGGCAAAAGTTATGTTACTAGGAATTCGTTTGCCCACCAACTATGGCCCCGCCTATGACCGCCAATTACAAAATGTCTATGCAAAATTAGCCAAACAATACAACCTTGTTTTTGATCCCTTCTTTTTAGAAGAAGTTGCCCTAGACCCCGACCTGATGCAAGCCGATGCCCTGCATCCAAACGAAGCGGCACAACCGCAGATTTTAGAAAGGCTGTGGCCAAAATTCCAAAACCTGCTCCAATAAAAAATCCAGCCGTGGCTGGATTGATATTTGTCTGATTCGTTTTACACAACTAGATTGATTTGTTGCAAACTGCCGCTGCCACCTTGTTCATTGAGAAAAATGCCGCTGGAGACCACTTGGCCTTGGGTTTGATTGTTTGGGTCTTTGAAGGTAAAGGGGGTGGCGGTGTTTTGTAAATAAAGAGCGCCGATATTGAGTTCTAACAGGCCTTGCAGTTGGTCGAGACCTTTGGTGTCTTTGTGCCAGATTTGAAGTTGGCTAAAAATGCTGTCGTTTTCATCAATCCAACCATTGCCATCTTCATCCCAATCTTGCAAGTCGGCAAAACCATCGCCACTTTGGGCGCCAAACAGTTCGGTGCCGTCATTGATTTGGCCATCTTGGTTGCGGTCCCACGCTAAAAATCCAGAACCCGCATTCAGCCAAGACATAGACTCTTGCTGGCCGTCGGCATCGAGATCAAATTGCACTTTATTGAGGGTAAGGGTGGCAGGGGTTCCGCCAAAATTGACCACCAGTGGGTCTTTAAAAATTAAGCCGCTTTCTTGAGTATGGCTGGCTTGAGTTTGAAATGAACGGTTCATTTCGCTATTAAAATTAAAGTTAATGGTATCACCATTTTGGGTGGTGACTTGACCTTGGGCTTTAAAGGTTAGGGTTTCTGTTTCTTGGTAGTCGGTCAGCGTGGTGATTCTTTCGCCTTTTTGATTGAGCGGTTGAAGGTTAAAACCCGAGAAAAAGGGAGATTGGCTTGCTGACCGATTGGCGAAATTAAACGGATTATTTTCGCGTGTGTCGGTTGATGGCTTGGTGCTTTGATACCCCATGATTTCGAGATGATAGGGTTTGCCCGTTAGGCGTTCCATCATGGCTTCGACGACTTCTATCATTTTGAGTAAAGCACTTGGCAGTTCTTTTGGGGGGGAGGCCTGGTTATTTTTGGCAGTTTCTGAGGGTTTTTGTGGCGCAAAAAACTCAGTTTTGGGCGCTGAAAGCGTGTGTTGCTGCCATTGGCCATTTAAGGATGTCACATTGCTGGCACTAGCTTGGCGACTTCGATGTTGTTCGGTTTGGCTTTCTTTGGCGGTGAGTTGGCCATTGGTAAAGGTTTCTTTAAGGGTTTGGCGGTGTTGAGTTTGCTGGGCAGCGTGCTGCATGGCGAACTCAATTTTCTGGTCATGTATTTTCATAAAACACTCCAATATTTTTATCTGTATTTGGAAGTTTCCCTTGGGTGTTTTATTTTTAAGATTCCATATAGTTTGGAATTAAAGAGGTTAACGGATGAAAATGTCTTTTCTTTAGCAATAATCGCTGATGAGCGTTGCGCTAAGACTCGTTAGGGTGGTGCAGGCAAACTTGATTGCGTCCTGCCTTTTTGGCTTTATATAGCGCGCTGTCGGCTTTAATCAGCCAGTCATGCGGGTTTTCAGCATCTTGGCGTTCGGCAAGGCCTATTGAGATGGTGATGGTTTTTTGAGCGATCAGCTGTGTGGTCTGAATGGTTTGGCGTAGCTTGTCTGCCAACACTAAACTTTGTGCAAGCGATTGGGGTAGCAGTAAACAAAATTCTTCGCCACCATAACGAAACACCCATTCTGGATGTTGGCAGTTCTGTTGCATCGTTAAAACCAATTGCACGAGTGCTTCATCGCCAACCGAATGTCCATATTGGTCGTTGATGTTTTTAAAGTGGTCTATGTCGACCATCATCAAAGTCCAGGGGGTGGTTTGTGGTTCTTTAAAAATGTCGTTGATTTTTTGATCTAAGGCTAGGCGGTTGCCAGCGCCCGTGAGAATGTCTTTGTGAGCCAAAAATAGCAAGTTACGGTTATCTTGGTTCATGCGCCAAGAAAATTGTGACGCTAAAATAATCACTAAGGTGTAAATGATACTGAAAGTAAAGAGTTCGGCAAATGGGTGTTCATGTGCCAAAGCAAGTGTGCCGAGCAGTAAAATGGCATTCATGACCAGTGCCGAGCGGGTGGGTAAAACAAAATGCGTTGCCATGCCGACCACTATTCCCCAGTAGAGGGTTTGTTCGCCAAAAAAATAAACCACTGTCCAAACAGCGATGATGTAAAGGATAGACAGTGACCAAATAATCCGTTCTAGTTGTTGCGGCTGGCGTGCCAAAACCCCCAGAAAAGCCAACACTGCGACAATTAAGAGGTCAATCAGACCGTGTTGCCAATCACCGGTTAGAAAGCGCCAAATGGCAAATGGGAAAATGGAAGCAGCTGCCAAAATAGCTTGATAAACAATAAAGGTTTGGCGCGCATTGATGAAGGTATTTTGGTGTAAATGCCCCAGCTTACTGAGATACGTGGCTGCAGGAAAGGACATCAGTTCTCCTTAAATCAGGGGCAAGTGCCACAATAAAATTTAAAGGCTAACTCACTGAAATCTCTGCAGGGTGTCTATAAACTTTATTGGGGCAGTATTTAGGTCATCGTTGACCTAAAAAATTCAATCAATAAATGGTCGATTAGGCTTTCAAACCATCCAAAATGGCGGTTTCAACCTGATCAATTTTTTGCGTGCCATCGACTTTTAAATATTTTACTGAGGCATCTTTAGCGGCAACGGCTTGATAATAGTCGATAAGCGGAGCTGTTTGTTTGTGGTAAACCTCTAAGCGCCCCAAAACTACATCCGGTTTGTCATCATCGCGTTGCACTAAATCTTCGCCAGTTTCGTCATCTTTGCCTTCGACTTTTGGCGGATTGTAAACCACATGATAGGTGCGACCTGAGGCTAAGTGCGCACGACGCCCAGACATACGATTCACGATTTCGGTGTCTGGCACGGCAATTTCAACCACGGCATCAATCGCCACTCCCGCTTCTGCCAAGGCATCGGCTTGTGGCACGGTGCGTGGAAAACCATCTAACAAAAAGCCGTTTTTGCAGTCAGGTTCGGCAATGCGGTCTTTCACTAAACCGATAATAATTTCATCTGTGACCAATTTACCGGCATCCATAAATTCTTTAGCCATTTTACCCATGGGCGTGCCGGCTTTAATGGCGGCACGCAACATGTCGCCGGTTGAGATTTGTGGAATGTCGAATTGCTTAGTTAAAAACTGGGCTTGAGTGCCTTTGCCTGCGCCAGGAGCGCCAAGAAGAATGAATTTCATAATGAGGTCCTTTTTAAAATCGGATGCATTTTACCATCTTTACAGTTTTATGAAACCTTGCTGAGCAGACTTTGCATGCACTCAAGGGATTGCTGTTCGTAGTGGCCGCCAAACAAATTAAAGTGATTAAGCAGGTGGTAAAGTTGATAGAGCGGCTTACGCAGTTCATAACCTTTGTCGAGCGGGAAAACAGTGTTGTAACCTTTATAAAACGCAGGGCTAAATCCACCAAACAACTCAGTCATGGCAAGGTCGGTTTCGCGGTCGCCATAATAGCTGACGGGGTCATAAAAAATGGCTTCGCCATCTTCATCAAACGCTGAGTTGCCCGACCATAAATCGCCATGCAATAAAGAGGCTTTGGGATGATAGGTTTCAAAAAACTTTGGCAGGGCGCTTATCAGCTTTTGACCTAAGTTAAACACTTGTGCCGAAATCCCATTAGCTTGCGCCAATGCCAGTTGATAACCGAGGCGCTGTTGGCCATAAAAAACAATCCAATCACTATTAGGGGTGTTGATTTGTGGCGTTAAACCGATGAAGTTATCTTGATCGAAACCAAAGGTTGCTTGAGTGGTGTGATGCAGTAGCGCCAAATCTTTGCCGCGTTGAAAGTCGTCGCCTTTGGAGGTGAGTTGAAAATACTCTAAAACTAACCAAGCCTGGTCAGTATTTTGCCCTAAATGAATCACTTTGGGCACTTGACAGCTCAGGCTGTCTTTCAGGGTTTTCAGGGCAAAGGCTTCGGCAGCGAACAATTCAAAAGTTTCTGCGGTATTGATTTTGATAAAGAAGTTTTGCTCAGGCCTAAAGTGGTCCAGCGTGGAGTGGGTGTGAATTTTAAAGGCTTGGTGAATATCGCCACCCGAAATTTTAGCGGCAGAGATAATGTTGAATTCTTGATTGAGGTCTTGCTGAATGCTGTTTGCAATGACTTGCCAGTTCATAAAAGTCCTTGGGTTATGTGCGTTAAAGTTAGCGCTTTAAAAACAAAACGCGCTTAGCGCGCGTTATAAAATTACTTGAAGAGTTCGTCTGCCAAGGCTTTGATTTCTGTGGCACTGCTTTCGGGCACTTTAGGTGCGAACTCGGGTCTAAAAATTTCAAAATAAGCGCCCGGGGTATCGGCAGGTACGGCTAGGCCGGTTTTTTTATCAATCGGCACATTGACCAAACCATCTGGGCGCATAAAGGGTGCGTTGGGCGAGCCAAGTTCAGTTAAAGCAATGCGCATATAGTCCATCCAAATCGGTAGGGCGGCACGGCCACCCACCTCGTTTCGACCCATGGTGTCTGGTTTATCAAAACCTGCCCAAACCGTGGTCACCACATCAGGATTAAAGCCAGAGAACCAAGCGTCTTTTTGTTGGTTGGTTGTACCGGTTTTGCCGGCAAGGTCTTCACGATTGAGCGCTTTAGCTTGGCGACCAGAACCATAATTAATCACATCTTGCATTATGGAGGTCATGATATAAGCATTTTGTGGCGTGATCACGCGTGGCGCATTGAGCGGATCGTCCTCGTTACAGGCCACGGTACAAACCCGCTTGGGTGCAGACTCATAAATGACCCGCCCATTAAAATCGCGCACTTCTTTAACCAAATAAGGCTCAATCAGATAACCTGTGTTGGCAAAAGTGGCGTAACCACGCACTACTTCCCATGGGGTAAATTGCACCGCACCCAGAGCCAGTGATAGGTTGCGGGTGGTGTTAAGGTCTTTTTTGGTAAACCCAAAGTTTTGTAAATAATCAATCACTGGGCTGATGCCCAATTGTTGTAGTAGGCGAATCGACACCAGGTTTCTGGAATAAGCTAAGCCTTCACGCAAGCGCGTTGGGCCATAAAAACGCCCAGAATAGTTTTCGGGACGCCAGGTATCTTCTAACGCATCATCGTGAAACACCACTGGCGCATCATTAATGGTGGTGGCTGCTGTCATGCCTTTGTCGAGCGCGGCAGAGTATAAGAAAGGTTTGATATTAGAACCCACTTGGCGTTGCGCCATGGTGACCCGATTAAACTTACTGCGGAAGAAGTCAAAACCGCCCACCAATGCCAAAATGCGACCATCTTTGGGGCTGATGGAAATTAACGCAGATTCGGTTAAAGGGTCTTGTGCTAATTGCCATTGGTTGTCTAATGCTTGCACATAAACCAAATCACCTTTGCTAAGCACATCACCCATTTGAGAGATGTCGTCGCCCATTTTATTGACATCAATATAACGGCGCGCCCACAACACTGAATCTAAAGTGATGCGGCTTGTCTCACCCGTATGCACCAAAAGGGTTGCTTCATTGGGTTGAACATTCATGACAGCCGCAACGCCTAATTTACCAAATTTAGGAATGCTGTTGAGTTCTTCGAGCAGGTTGTCTTCATTGGTCAGTTGAGTGGGAGCCAGGTGTTTAATAGGGCCGCGGTAACCGTGACGGCGCTCATATTCTTGTAGGCCATTACGAATCGCTAGGTTGGCGGCATCTTGTAATTTGCTATCGAGCGTGGTCACTATGGTTAAGCCATTATTAAGTGCTTCTTCACCAAATTGGTCAAGGGCAAACTGACGACCCATTTCGGCAACATAACCGGCTTCAATGTCAATGCGCGCCCCTGTCAATTTGGCATGCACAGGCACGGCTTGAGCCGCGACCATTTCGGCTTCGGTGATATAGTGGTTTTCAAACATGCGGCGCAATACATAGTTGCGGCGTAGTTTGGCGCGCTCGGGGTTAGCAATTGGGTTAAAAGCCGAAGGCGCCTTGGGCAAGCCAGCAATCATGGCAAACTCATCTAAAGTGAGTTGGTCAATGGTTTTGTCGTAATAGGTTTGGGCAGCGGCAGCAACCCCGTAAGAGCGATAGCCTAAAAAGATTTTATTGAGGTAGAGTGCCAAGATTTCTTGTTTGGAAATTTCGTGTTCAATCTTATAAGACAATACAATTTCATTGAGTTTGCGCAGGTAGGTTTTTTTCTTGGTTAAGAAAAAGTTTCGGGCCACCTGCATGGTGATGGTTGAGCCCCCAGATTGCTTAGAACCGGTGGTCACCAATTCAAAAACGGCACGGCCTAAACCTTTATAATCAACGCCGCCATGATTAAAGAAATCATTGTCTTCCGCAGAAATAATGGCATGGGTCATTTGCTCGGGGATTTGGGTGTAATCCAAAGGAATACGCTTTTTAGTGCCAATTTCAGTAATCAGTTTGCCGTCTTGGGTAACGATTTTTAGAGGCACTTCATAGGTTACATCACGCAGTTGATTGGCATCTGGCAGGGTAGGGTAGATGGTAAAACCGTAAACAATGGCCGCAATGCTGGGAAGGATAAAACCAAATAACCAAAAGCTGCCCCAAAACAGGCGGCGCAAGATGCTTTTTTTCTTTTTAGGCTGTGCCAGATTGGCGTCAGGGGTTTCTTGGTGTTCCGCAGAAGTCATGCAGCAGGCCTTTGATTTTTCAAGCGTTGTTTAAAGTGTGGAGAAATATTATAAAGGAGGAGGCTTTGCTTTGCACGGTGCATTTTTCTAAAACCGCTGGGATAAAAAAAGCCCGCTTAAACGGGCTTTTAATAGGGCTTTTGTCAAACAGTCAAATTACTTTTTGTAACGACCCGTTTTGATATCGCTCCACATCAAGTAGACATTGCCACCAATGATGTAAACGACTGAAAAAGCCACTGCAAATAATGCAATACCAATTTGAACTGATTGTGGAAGGATGTCTGCCCAAATACCTAGTAATACAGCAAGTGGTAGTACAACCGTTACAACGATCACGCCTAGCATTTTCATAAAGTTGTTCATGTTTATTCCTCAGATAGTGTTGGTTGTTTCAACATTTCGAACTATACCCATCTTGCGGTCAAAATACAAATTAAAATATTGATTGAAGTCAAGAAAAATAACTTATCGCAAAGGTTTCTTCAATTTTTTGACAGGATTGGTTCAGGTTGGCACCCTATTCGATATTTTGCACCTGTTCGCGGATTTGTTCTATCAAAACTTTGAGTTCCACACTGGCTTGGGTGGTTTCAGAGTCCAGCGCTTTAGAGCTTAGGGTATTGGCTTCTCGGTTCATTTCTTGCATTAAAAAATCAAGGCGACGGCCGACGGGTTCAGGGTTTTCAAAGGTTTGACGAACGGCTTCAATATGGGTGTTTAGGCGGTCGAGTTCTTCTTGGATGTCGAGTTTTTGTGCCAGCAGCGCAATTTCTTGGTGAAGGCGTTGTGTGTCTAGTTCGGTGTTGCCGAGCAGGTCTAATAGGCGTTGTTGCATTTTTTCGGTGTGTTTTAGCAAGCGGTCAGGTAAGCGTGCGTAAACCACAGCAATTTGGGATGCAATGGCCTCTAGCTTTTCTAGCATCAAGTGTTTGAGTGCTACGCCTTCGGTTGCTCTTGCCAAATTAAAGGCTTCGAGCAGGCTTGAAAAGCTTTGCAAAATATCACTTTCAGCAGCGCTTAAATCTAAGTTTTCGGTGCTATTTTTAACCAGGCCTGGCCAGTTTAAAAGGCTTAAAGGGTCGGTGGGCGCCAAATTGGGGAAGGCGTTTTGCAATTGCTCTAATGTGTGACCGAGTGTTTGAATCACGGCAGGGTCAAGTTGTTGAGCGCTATTTTGTTGTGCATGGAACTTTAAAAAAACTTCAACCTTGCCGCGGTTTACGCTTTTTTTGAGTAAATCGCGTAACGGCATTTCAAGGTGTCGAAAAGGTTCTGCCAGTTTGAAATTGGCTTCTAGATAGCGTTGATTGACGGCCCGAATTTCCCAAGAGAGTAAGCCTTGTGGGAGTGGAAGTTCATGGCGGGCAAATGCGGTCATACTGTTCATGAGCGGGTCTCGTTTTTGTATAATGCGTTTTATTGTAAATCAGGAGTCAATGGTAATGCAGAATTCAACGGTGGTTTTGGCCTCTGGAAATGTGGGCAAGTTAAAAGAGTTGTCTGAACTTTTGGCGCCTTTGGGCTGGCAAGTGGCTTCGCAAAAAAACTTTTTTGACGAGGAAGTCGAAGAAACGGGTTTAACTTTTATTGAAAATGCCATTTTAAAGGCGCATTATGCGGCACAAAAAACCGGTTTGCCGGCCATTGCTGATGATTCTGGTTTAGAAGTAGATGCTTTGCAGGGCAGACCTGGTATTTATTCGGCGCGTTATGCTGCCCTTGGCGATGGCAATGCTTCGGATGCTGATAACATCACTAAATTACTGGCAGAAATGCAGGGACAAACTCAGCGCAAGGCCTGTTATTACAGCGCGATGGCGTTTGTGCGTTTTGCCGAAGACCCAACCCCCTTGATTGGATTGGGGCGTTGGTGCGGTGAAGTCTTAGAGGCGCCGCAAGGCACAGGTGGTTTTGGATATGATCCAGTCATTTGGATGCCAGAATTTGGCTGTTCTGTTGCCAACTTAGCGCCTGAGCAGAAAAACAAAGTCAGTCATCGAGCTTTGGCTTTGGCGCAACTGGTTGCGCAATTAAAAGCCGAGTTGATTTTATAACTCGTTGAAATGTGTATAATTTGAATTTGTTTATTTTTTAAGTGGTATTTGGAGCTCGCATGAAACAAATTCCTTATCAGGATTTGGTTGAACATCGTCGTTATAACGCCAAAGTCATCAGCTATGATGAACTGAACAAATCTCCAAATGCGGCTTATACCAAATTTAAAATTCGCCCCATCGACGCTTATCGTCTGATTCGCCCTTATCTACAATCCAAAATTCTTGAACAGTTAAAAGCAGTTTTGCCGCTCGCGATTTATTTGGCGTTGTTTCAAATACTCATCTTAAGACAGTCGGTGGCCGATGCGGCCGTCATAACGGGCGGCTTAATGGCAGTTGTGCTCGGTTTGATGTTGTTTATGGAAGGCCTAAAACTCGGTTTGATGCCGTTTGGCGAAGTGATTGGCAATAAACTGCCGCAAAAATCCAGTTTGCCGGTGGTCTTAACCATCGCATTTTTGTTGGGTATAGGCGTGACTTTTGCCGAACCAGCCATCGGGGCTTTGAAGGCGGCTGGCTCTAATGTGAGCGTAACGCAAGCGCCTTATTTATATACGCTGCTCAATGATTGGTCTGGCACTTTGGTCTTGGTAGTCGGCATAGGCGTGGGCTTAGCCGCGGTGCTGGGAACAATGCGCTTTTTGTATGGTTGGAGTTTAAAACCGTTAATTGTGCTGACCTTATTGCCAACCTTGTTACTGACTTTTTATGCCTTTCAAGATGAACATTTACGCTTAATGGTCGGTTTGGCCTGGGACAGTGGCGCGGTAACCACAGGGCCGGTAACTGTGCCGCTGGTGTTGGCTTTGGGCATTGGCATTGCATCAGCTGCGGGCAGTGGTAATCAATCTTTATCTGGGTTTGGTATCGTGACCTTAGCTTCCTTATTCCCAATTTTAGGCGTATTGATGCTGTCAGTTTATTTGGTTGAAACCGTTCCGCTAGCGACGATTATGGCAGCCAGTCAAACAGCGGTTGTAGAAGCGCCTTCTTGGATGGACGCAACGCCCTATGCCGAAATCATTGGCGGTATTCGCTCTATTGTGCCTTTGGTGTTGTTTTTGGGCTTAGTGCTGGTGTATGTTTTAAAAGAAAGTTTGCCCAACAAAAAAACCGTGTTTTTGGGGTTAGGGTTTGCGGTGTTGGGCATGATTATTTTTAACATAGGTTTAACCTATGGTTTGGCAAAATTGGGCGGACAATCGGGCTCTTTGATTCCCTGTGCGTTTACCGAAGTGCCAGGGATTGGTGAATCACCGTTGTATTGGTTTTCATTAGGGATTTTGATTGCCTTGGCTTTTGCTTTTGTTTTAGGGTTTGGCGCCACCTTAGCGGAGCCCGCTTTAAATGCCCTGGGCATGACGGTTGAAAGTTTAACCAGTGGTGCTTTTAAAAAGAAAACCTTGATGATGGCGGTGTCTTTGGGCGTTGGGTTTGGGATTGCAGTGGGTGTCGCCAAAATTGTTTTTGATTTACCCTTGGCTTACATTTTAATTCCTGCCTATTTGTTTGCTTTAATCTTAACTTTCGTATCCTCAGAATCCTTTGTGAATGTCGCTTGGGACAGTGCGGGTGTGACCACTGGGCCTGTGACAGTACCGCTGGTCCTTGCGATGGGCTTGGGTCTAGGACAAGCGGTCGGTGCGGTTGAAGGATTTGGAATTTTATCAATGGCTTCCATTGGCCCCATTATTACGGTCTTGATAACGGGTTTGTGGATTAAATATCGCAGCCAGGTGTGTAAGCCTAACCAACCCTGTCAAACAAAGGAATCTAAGGCATGATTAAACCGCAAAATTCTCCCAAAGAAATGACGATTTTAACCGGCGTTTCATTGATTACCTGCATGATTCAAAGAGGTATGGCGGATGCCGTGGTGGCCGCTGCCAGAGCAGCAGGCGCCCAAGGGGCATCGGTACAATTTGGGCGTGGCGCTGGCGTGAGAGAGCGTTTAGGCTTGTTGAGTATTACGGTAGAAGCCGAAAAAGAAATTGTGCAAATCATGGTATCGCGTCAGCAACAAGAAGAAGTGTTTGCCGCCATGTTTAACGCGGGCAAGCTCGATACCCCGGGCATGGGCATTATGTTTGTTACCCCGTTAGAAAAAGCCGCCACCTATATTCCAGAGGCAGTTTTGCAACGCATCGAAAAAGATCGTTTGTCGGGGCATAGATAACATGCTCAGTTTTGCAGAGATTAAACAACACTTGCAGTGCGCCAAACTGATCAGCTGTGTGATGGCGCGTGGTCATGCAGAGGCAGTGGTGCAGGCTTTGCACAATCAAAAACATGTGTTGGGGATTGATTACGCCACTGGCAGAAATCAGCATGTGCAAATGGGGCAAAGAGATTGGCAAGAGGTTGATATGATTACCGCCATCGTTGCACCTGAATATGCTGAAGAAGTCTTCTATGAAATGTATTTCTTAGCGAAAATTGCCGAGTTTGAAGGCGGCATCATTTTTCAAGCCGATCTAGGGTTTTCAACCAATTATGAATTGCCTGATTTAACGGAGATGGTTGCTGAAGAAGTCAGCTTAGAAAAGGATTTGCCTAAATAAAACAGCAAAAAAGCCCTAAAAACGACCAGGCCTGGTCAAAATTCGTGATTTCTATTTGCAAAATAAAGCCGTTTTGCATGAATGGGCGTGTCCACACCATCAGACTAGTTTGATTTGGTGCTGGTTAAAGTGCAGGCTAAAGCCTGCGCCCCTCTGATGCTATTTTGACAGCGAATGGGGCGAAGGCTTTAGCCTTCTTATAATCAATCGAGTCTGACCCTTTTGATTTTTTGAGTTTTTTGGCTAGGTTAAACCTCGCCACAATCACCGTTTTTAAAATCGTTTTTCAATTTTACATAATGCGCGGCAGAATATCTAAAAAATGCTTTCTCAGCATCGGTTAAAGGGCGCGCTTGTTTTACAGGTGAACCGACATATAAATAGCCACTTTCCAACACTTTGCCGGGTGGCACTAAGCTGTTTGCTCCCACCAAAACATGTTTTTGCACCACGGCATTGTCTAACACCACGGCACCCATGCCAATCAAACATTCATCTTCAATCACACAGCCATGCAGCACGACATTGTGACCAACCGTCACATCTTGCCCCACAATACATTTAGAGCCTTTGGAGCGCTCAGATTCATGAGTTGTATGTACCACTGCGCCATCTTGAATATTTGAGCGTGCACCAATGATGATGTCGTTCACATCGCCGCGCAAAGTGGCGTTTGGCCAGATACCAACATCTTCCGCCAATTGGCATTTGCCAATCACCACGGCAGAGTCATCCACCCAAGCCGATTCGGCGATTTGTGGCACTATGCCTAAGTATTTTCGTATGCTCATCATTTGTCCTTTTTTGCATGTCATTGCGCAACAGTTTAGCAAACTGAGTTAAAAAATAAACCTGCACTTCGCCTGTGTGGTTTTTAAACAAAAAAACCACGCTTGGTCACAAGCGTGGCAAACTCACTGGGATGTTTTGATTGTATGGCGGGTTATTTGTATTTCATTGGGCGCATGGTTACCAACTCTTCTGCGGCCGATGGGTGAATGGCGATGGTGGCGTCAAAGTCGGCTTTGGTCGCACCCATTTGTACCGCTACGGCAAAGCCTTGTAACATTTCATCGGCACCATCACCGACGATATGCACACCGACCACCTTTTCATCTTCACCGACCGTGACCAATTTCAAAGCGGTTTTGATTTGGTGTTCGGTAAAGGCATAGCGCATGGGCGTAAACACCGAGGTATAAACCTGCACATTGTCATGTCCAAATTGGCGGCGCGCATCATGTTCTGCCAAACCAATCGTGCCGACCGGTGGGTGCGAGAAAATGACCGTGGGCACGGCGTGTAAATCGAGTTTTAAGTCAGGGCGATTGTTGTAGAGGCGTTCTGCCAAAAAGCGCCCAGCACGAATCGCCACGGGGGTGAGTTGAGGCTGGCCGGTGACATCGCCGATGGCATAAATGTTATCCACCGCCGTTTTGTGAAACTCGTCAACTTCAATAAACCCTTTGCCATTGACACTGAGACCGACCTTTTCAAGTGCTAAAGGTTCGGTGAGGGTTTCGCGACCGACCGCCCAAATCACTTGGTCGTAACCTTCTAAATGTTGACCATCTTCACTTTCAACGGTGAGCGTGCCATCAGCCGCACGATATAAGCGTTTGACTTTAAAGTGGTATTCTTTGTGAATGCCGCTTTCAATCATAGCATCGGTGAGGGTTTCACGAATCATGTCATCAAAGCCGCGCAATACCAAATCTTTACGGCTGAGCAAAGAGGTGTCGGTGCCCAAGGCTTGTAAAACGCCCGCCAGTTCAACCGCAATGTAACCAGAGCCAATCACCGCCACTTTTTTGGGTTGTTCGGTCAGCGCAAAAAAGCCATCAGAGGTAATGCCGAGTTCGCCACCGTCTACTTCATTTGGAATTAAGGGTTTACCGCCGGGCGCAATCACAATCGTTTCGGCGGTGTAGTGTTTGCCATCGACCGATACCGTATGCGCATCTATCAAACTGCCCCAGCCGTTTAACACATCGACATTTTTGTCTTTCATATAGCCATCGTACCAAGTGGTGATGTTGCTGATGTATTGCTCACGGTTTTTAACCAGTTTTGCCCAGTCAAAGCCTTTAACCTCATGCTCAAAACCAAAATCTTTGGCATCGCGCAAGGCTTCGGCAATGTGCGCACCAAACCACATAACTTTTTTGGGAACACAGCCAATATTCACACAGGTGCCGCCGAGTTTTTTGGCTTCTACCACGGCACATTTTTTGCCATATTCTGCCGCGCGTTCAACCACGGACAATCCACCGCTACCAGCGCCTATTGCAATTACATCATAATCGTATGTCATTCATCACTCCTGTGAAACTCGGGTTTTAGATACCAAAAAGGCCTCCGAAGAGGCCTTGTTAAGCTGGGGTTGGATTATTTAGCTAAGAATTTCTCTAAGTCATCCGAACCGCCAATGTATTGGCCTTCGATAAAGATTTGTGGCACGGTATTGGCATTGGCAATCGCACGCAAAGTACGAGAAGTCACATCTGCGTTAGAGATGGTGATTTCTTCATAATGAATACCTGCTTTGGTTAGGTTTTCTTTGGCTTTCGCGCAGAATGGGCAACCAGGTTTCGTGAAAATGGTGGCCGCTTTTGGCGCTTGTGCTTCAGAGTTGATGTATTTCAACATGGTGTCGGCATCAGACACTTCAAATGGGTCGCCCGCAACATCAGGTTCGATGAACATTTTTTCAATCGTACCATCTTTCACCAACATAGAATAACGCCATGAACGCATACCAAACCCTAGGTCAGACTTATCAACCAACATGCCCATGCCTTCCGAAAATTCACCATTGCCGTCAGGAATTAAAGTGACATTGTTGGCTTCTTGGTCTTCGCCCCAAGCGTTCATGACAAAGGTATCGTTAACTGACATACACACAATGCTGTCAACGCCATTGGCGGCAAAAGTTCCAGCTAATTCATTGTAACGTGGTAGGTGAGCAGAAGAACAAGTTGGCGTGAAAGCACCAGGTAAAGAGAAAACGATGACCGTTTTGCCTTTGAAAAGGTCGTCTGTTGAAACATTTACCCATTCATTGTTTTGACGCGTACGGAAAATAACGTTAGGGACTTTTTGGCCTTCTTTGCTGATAAATCTAGACATGTTGTACTTCCTTTGGTTTTAAGTAAAAGTGTTTAACGAATGTTTCGTTGTTGGAGCCTATTATTCAGTAAATTTATCAATTAGTAAAATCAATTGTTTTAAAGTTAATGATAGTTTTTAACTAATCAGCAATAGCTTATTGTAATGGTGCGCCTTGAAGTGTGCGCATAAAAGGTTCTAGGTTGCCCATTTCTTGCGCATAAGCCATGAGTAATCCCATAATGGCTTCGTTTTCTTGTTGTGAAGCAATACGAGCGGCGAGTTGAAATTCACGGTCGGTTAAGCTGCCACTAAAGGCATTGAGTTCCAGTAAAGCGGCGACCATACCGGCATTTTGTAATAAACAAGCCGCCTGCAAGGGCTTAACACTTTCACCCGCGGCATCTTTGGCCACTTCTTGTTGTGGCGACACAAAATGTTCTTGCACCAATACCAGGGTCATCCAGTAGTTCATGTCAGGTGCTTCTTGGCTTTCAAGTACATTCATGAAAATTTCATTGGGATCAATTTTGTGTTTTTGAATGAGGGTTTTGACGGTGGCAGAAAAGGGGGCGCGGGTTTCGGGTTTTAGATTGAGTAGGTTCATAGTAGATTCGCTTTAATAAGTTTGAAAATCATAACCGAATTGGTGGGATTAGAAAACTTTAAAAGTGTTGCGGTTGCTTTTTGTGGGGTATTTTTTTGATTATATTGGAGCTGCTAGGATGGCCTAAAGGGGCGAAGGCTTTAGCCTTCTTCTTTAAAAGTTGCGCGCTTATCAGCAGGCTAAAGCCTGCGCCCCAAAGTTTGTGATTTTAAGGCCGATTTTTTAATTTGTATTTCTGAATTATGTTTTGTGCCTAGCGCCCTTGTTACTTTTTGGCTCGCCCAAAAAGTAACCAAAAAGTCGACCCTCTCATCATTTCTATGCCCCTAAAACTCAGGACTGGAAAGTGGCGAACTCGCTGCGCTCAAACAGCGCCACTTTTTCTCCAGTCCTTTCGTTAAGAGGCATCACGAAATGATTCAAAGGGAGTTTTAGGTATTCTGACAGAGCAGTTTGTCCTTTCAGAAGAAAGTGATCAGAACACAGGGCAAAAATCCATGAAGGCTAAAGCCTTCGCCCCTTTGATAATCGTCTCATTTGGGGCGCAGGCTTTAGCCTGCTTTCAACTCAAACTAAAAAAACGTTTGCAATTTTTTATTTAAGGGTGCTTTACAAAAATCTTATTAAGAAATACAAACCCAAAAGCGACCTTAATTTCCAAATTCAAGAGTAAATTAAGGCAAGCTTTGTCCACAAGCAAACCCTGATGCCCATGCCCATTGAAAGTTGTAGCCACCTAAATGTCCGGTAACATCTAAGACTTCACCAATAAAATAAAGCCCTGGTTGCTTAAACGCTTCAAAGGTTTTGGATGAAACTTCATCGGTATTCACGCCTCCTAAAGTGACTTCTGCCTTGTCATAGCCCGCTTTATCACTGGGATACACTTGCCAGTTGGCAATTAGTTGCGCATAAGCCTCAATGGCTTCATCGGATTGGTTGGCAAGATTGTCAAAGGGGTGTAAATTTAACCAGGCCTGGGTGAGTTTTTTGGGCCAGTATTGATTCAAAAACTTAGTTAAGCTGCCATTGGTTTTCTTAAGCATTTTGAATTCATCGGGTAAGTCTAAACGCGGTAGCAAATTAATGCTCAGCGGCATACCTTTTTGCCAATAATTGGAGGTTTGTAAAATGGCTGGGCCACTCATGCCTTGGTGGGTAAATAACAAGGCTTCTTGAAAACGCTGATTTTGAATGCTAATCGCCACTTCTAAAGCAATGCCCGTCAGGTTTTGGCAGAAATCTGCCCAGCGTCCTTCAAAGATTAAAGGCACCAGGCCTGGTGATTTTTGGATGATTTTTAGCCCAAATTGTTCGGCAATGTCATACCCCAATCCTGTGGCTTTGAGTTTGGGAAAGGATAGGGCGCCTGTTGCTATCACCAAACTTTTGCCGTTAAAAGTTTGCTGAGGCGTTTTGATTTGGTAGGTGGTGTGGGTGTAAGACACGCTTTCAATTGGGGTGTTAATTAAAAACTCCACACCAGCCCAGTCCGCTTCGGTGCGCAGTATTTGAATTAAATCACTGGCGCGTTCCGCACAAAACAATTTGCCTAAGTCGCGTTCCTCGTAAGCCAGTCCATGACGATCTACTAAATCAATAAAATCTTGCGGTTGGTAGCGAGCCAGTGCGCTTTTGACAAAGTGGGGGTTTTGGCAGAGGTAGTGATTGGGCGTGACCGTAAGGTTGGTGAAATTGCATTTGCCACCGCCAGAAATACGAATTTTAGCAGCCGCTTTGGGGGCGTGGTCCAGCACTAAAACCGATTTGCCTCGATAGCCTGCGGTGGTGGCGCACATAATGCCTGATGCGCCAGCGCCGATAATAATCACATCCCAATCTGAGTTTAAGGTCATTTGACCGGCTCCCACGGATGTTGGCGGCGTTGCGCTTCGGCAATCAGCAGTTGAAGTCCGGCCTCTGCTCGGCTAGCCAAGCCTTCAACGCCTAGCTCAATAGCACGCTCATTGTGGGCATTGATGGTGGGTAGGCTAAACAGTCTTAAGTTTGGGTTGTGTGCTTCAAAACTTTCCATAAACTCAACCCATTCAGACTCCGAGCCGCCAATCAAGCGTATGGCTTTTTCAACGGTGGGTTCGCCAAATAAATGCGCATAATGAGTGTCAAGCACCCATTCCATCATGGGTTTAGACATCATCGGAAAGCCTGGCATAAAGTGGTGGTGACGAATTGAAAAGCCGGGTACACGATTGTAAAAGTTGGGGATGATACTCGCGCCTTGTGGATACTCGGCCATATGAATGCGTTGCGGATAAGCGCCTTCGCCAAATTGCGCTTCGATTTCGGCAACCGCTTCTGGGTGGCGTTTGATAGGCAAGTTTAAAGCCGCTGCCGCACTTTGACGGGTGCGGTCGTCGGGTGTGGAACCTATGCCACCAAAACAAAACACTAAATCGCCCGAGTCAAAAGAGCGTTGCAAAGTTTGGGTGAGCAAGGTAGGTTCGTCACCTAAAATTTGCACCCAGCTCAAAGCCATGCCGCGAGGTTTCAGCAGGCTGTTGGCATTGGCAAGGTGTTTATCTTGGCGTTTACTGGAAAGCACCTCATCACCAATGATAATGAGGCCAATTCGTTTGGGGTTGAACATGATTTAAGATTTCTGACTGTGGATTTGGGCGTGCCAAAAGGCCATTTTTTCGGCCAGTATTTTGGGGTTAATGGGTTTTGAAATGTAGTCGTCCATGCCTGCGGCATAACATTTTTCTTCATCGCCTTGCATGGCATTGGCGGTCATCGCAACCACGGGTGTTTTGCTGAGTGCGGAATCCCATTGGCGCAATTCTTGAGTGGTTTGATAACCATCCTTTACCGGCATTTGGCAGTCCATTAAGATTAAATCGTAATGTGAGTTGGCAATCTTCTCTAGGGCAACGGCGCCATTTTCAGCAATGTCGGCGTCGTATCCTAATTTGCGCAGCAGCGCTAACGCAAGTTTTTGGTTCACTAGGTTGTCTTCAACCAGTAAAATTCGTAAGTCTTCATTCACGATGGATTCATCATCCGAGGCCTTGGCTTGCGCATTTTCATCAACGGCTTGAGGGGCTTCAGCCAGGGTCAGCGCGATGGTAAACCAAAAAGTAGAGCCTGTGCCTTCTTGGCTTTCAAAGCCAATTTCACCACCGAGCATCAATGCAAGCTGTTGAGAAATGGTGAGCCCTAATCCTGTGCCGCCATAGAGTCGAGTGGTGGAACCATCGACTTGTGAGAAGGCTTGGAATAATTTTTGTTTGGCGGATTCTGGGATGCCTATGCCAGTATCTTGCACCGAGAATTTTAAGTATTCATTGTGTTCGCCGGCAGCGGTGACAAATAATTGAATGGCACCATGAGGCGTAAATTTAAGGGCATTGCCCAACAAATTTAACAAAATTTGGCGAATACGCATGTCGTCACTCAAAATCCATTCCGGTAAACGATCATCTAAATGAGCGGCAAGGCTAAGGTTTCTTTCGGATGCACGTGGCTCAATGCTTTTTACGATTGAATGAATGAGCGGTTTAAGTTCGAAAGGTTTGGGGTCTAGATGGAGTTTGCCCGCTTCAATCTTGGAGAAGTCGAGGATATCATTGAGTACTGCCAATAATGCATTGGCAGAATCAGAAATGGTGTGTAACCAATCGGCTTGTTGTTCGGTAAGTTTGGCGTCTTTTAGAAGCTCAGACATACCAATAATCCCGTTCATAGGGGTGCGCACTTCATGGCTCATATTGGCCAAAAACTCAGATTTGAGTTTGGAGGATTCTAAAGCTCGGTTTTTGGCTTCTTGCAGTTCAGCGGTGAGTTGATCGCGTAAGAAAATCTCGTTATTGAGTTTTTCATTCATTTCCGTTTTTTCTGACAAAAGTTGTTGTGATGCCTTAAGCGTGTTTTTGAGACGCTTTAAAATCAAGCTGATTAGCAAGAACCCAATAAAAGCCATCAACATCATAATGGCAAATGTTTTTTGGGCACTTTGTTCTAGCGTTTTATTTAAGCCAGAAATAGGGCGAGTCACTTCTAAAACCCCCCGAACATCGCCCACTTTCCAATCTGTTTTTGGGGTGCCTGGATAGCTATTATGGCAAGCCACACAACTTTCACCCAGACGATCAGCAATGGCATATCTTAAAACCGTTTGACCATTTGATTCTTCAAAGCGCCAAAAGGGTTGCTCTGGATGGACTCGCAAAACATTCATGGCATCGGCTTCAAACTGGTCGCGGATACCGCCATTTTTGCGCCAAGAAAAAGGTTGGTCACTGAAAAGACGCACTTTGTAAGATTGGCTGTCTGAGGACAAATATTCGCCAAAGTCAGTGGCAAAGGTCGCAGGCAAGGGCACTGAACCGGCGATGTTGTGATAATCGTGCGTGATGACTATGCCTTTTTGACGCAAAGGCGGAAGTATTTTTTGGGCGTAAAAATTTCTAAACTGGCTAACAGAATAGGTAAAGTTTTTAGCATCGTCTAAAGCAATTTGATTAGAGATTTCTTTGTTTTGATGAAAATTGTGCCAAAACACCCAAGTGAGTCCGAGTATCAAACTGAGACTTAAAATGGCGATCCATTGTTGGTTGAGGCGGTTGAACAAGTTTTTTAACATCGTATATTTCTAAGATTTCTGTCCAGGGTTGTCATTTTGGTTAGTTTGAATGATACTCGAATATCATACCCGGCATCAGCCTTTGAGGGTGCCATTTTTTGAGTACGGTTTCGCATTCTGAAAAGACTTCCACTTCGTGGTGAGGTGGTAAATGGGTGATGAATAATCTGGGGTGATAGTTGAGTTCGACCAGGTCTTCACTCAGCGCAGCGGCATAGTAATGTTTTGCCAGTTCACTGATGGCGGCTTCTTTTTCTAAGTATTGGTTGTCTACAATCAAATCATCAACCTTAGGCAGTTGATTTAAGGTTGTCCAAAAAGCTTGCGTATGATGGCAGTCGCCCGAGAAAGCAAAACTGCCTTTGTTTGGTGAGCGACCCACCCAATAACCCACCGTTGGAACGGAGTGGTTGGCAGGTAAGGCTTGAATACTCAGGTTGTCAAAAGACATCATCCGATCAAGCGTCAAGGTATGTAAATGCACACAAGGCTCTTCTTTAGAGGGCAGTTGGGTGAAATCCGGCCAAATAATATTGTTAAAAATATGATTTTTTAAGGCGTCAATGGTATGGGGTAAAGCATAAACATCGATGGCTGGCAGCTTTAAACCTATCAGGTTGTTCAGCAAAAACGGTAAATGTGAAATATGGTCTAGATGGCTGTGAGTTAAGAAAATACGACGAATTTTTTGCATGGCTTCATAGCTTAGGCGCTCTATGCCTGTGCCCGCGTCAATTAGCGTATCTTCATTGATGAGGAAGGCAGTGGTTCCTTTGCCAGGCGCGATTCCGCCGCTACAGCCAAGTATCGTTAATTGCATACAAAATCGCCTTTATCGTATTTCCAAAACCCAAATTTACATTATGCTCAAAATATGTCAAACTGCAAATTAATCGACAAATTAGTTAGGGTTGTGCCATGTCAAATCCATTTTTAAAGAAAATTGAACAGCTAAATAAAATTGGTATTGCTTTGTCGGCACAATCGGATACGACCGCTTTGTTGGGACAGATTTTAGAAAGTGCTCAAGAGCTGACGGCGGCAGACGGTGGCACGCTTTATCGAGTTATTAATGGTAAGTTGCACTTTGATGTTATTTTAAATCGTACACTTAATATCAAAATGGGCGGAAACTACACCAAAGGCGTGCCTTTTGGGGCGATACCTTTGACAAATAATGATGGGTCAGCCAATTGTTCTGCCGTGGCGGCTTATGTGGGTAACCGTGGTGAAACGGTGAATATTGAAGATGTCTATTGCGACGATCGATTTGATTTTAGTGGCGCCTTAAAGTTCGACCAAAATGCCCATTACCGAACCCAGTCGATGTTGGCGATTCCGCTAAAAGATTTTGAAGACGAAGTGATTGGCGTTTTGCAGCTGATTAATGCGCAAGATGAAACGGGTCAGGTCGTTCCTTTTTCGGTTGAGTCAGAAAGTTTGGCGCGCTCTTTAGCGTCCCAGGCATCGGTTGCGCTAACCAACCGCCGCCTGATAGACGAGCACAAAAAACTGTTTGAAAGCTTTTCAAAAATGGTCGCAGATGCCATCGATAAAAAATCACCTTATACCGGCAAACATTGTGAGCGCGTTCCCGTGTTGACGATGATGTTGGCTGAAGCCGCGATTAACGCTCAAGACCCTATTTTTAAAGATTTTACGATGAACGAAGCCGAGCGTTATGAATTACAAACGGCGGCTTGGTTACACGATTGTGGCAAGCTGACAACGCCTGAATACATTATGGATAAGTCGACCAAGTTAGAAACGGTATTTGACCGTATAGAGTTGGTGAAAACACGCTTAAATTTGAAGGCTTTTCAAGAGATTGTTAGAAAACACGGTATTTCAGAAACTGAAATTGCCCAAACTCAAGCGAATTACCTCAGTGCCTATGAGCGTTTAAAACAAATCAATACCGGTGGTGAGTTCTTAAATGATGAAGGCATTGATTTTTTAAAGTTTATTGCGGGTAAAAACTACACTAACTTGATGGGCGAAAAAGAAAGTTTGTTGACTGACGATGAGTTAACCAATTTAATGATTCAACGCGGTACGCTCAATGATGAAGAGCGCGATATTATGCAAGACCATGCTGCCATGTCGATTCATATGTTGAATATGTTACCGTTTCCGAAAGACTTAAAGCGCGTTGCTGAGTTTGCCGGTGGGCATCATGAACGCATGGATGGTAAGGGTTATCCCAATCATTTAAAACGAGAGGAATTGTCGATACCCGCCAGAATGATGGGGATTGCGGATATTTTTGAAGCCTTGTCAGCCGGTGACAGACCTTACAAAGAAGCCAAAAAACTCTCTGAAAGTTTGAAAATTTTAGGGTTTATGAAAAAAGATGGTCATGTTGACCCAGACTTATTTAATCTGTTTGTCCGCGAGAAAGTGTATTTAAGATATGCAGAAAGTTATTTAAAACCAGAACAAATTGATGAGGTTGATCCGGCAAAGATTCCGGGTTACGAACCTTTGCCAGAAGCTTGAAAACGATTTATAAATCAAACGCTAATTTGATACCGATGTGCGCACCATCATCAAAGTTATAGGTCATGCCAGGCATGGTCATTTCGATTTTGCGATATCCAATATAGGCAATCGCTGTTGGCAATACTTGTACTTCAGCACGCAAGTTTATTTCACTGGCAGACTCAATTTTGCCACCACTTAAAACGCTGGGTCCAATTAAGTATTCAGCAGTCACTGCCACAGGTGCTTCTGTTTGTATCCAGTAACGCGCAAATCCACCTAACATCGCACCATAACCATCGTCCGTCCCACTATTCGGTTGTAAATAGTAGGCTTTCCCCTTTAATCCAACATCCAAATTAGGCGCAGCTTCAAATCCTAAGCGAGCTACACTGCCAAAGCCAGAGATTAGGTTACCATTTTTATTGGTGTGTAAAACATCGACACCTAATATTTGCGATTCACCAGCAAAATTATTCTCTTTAGATACGCCAAATCTTAAAGCGTCATTAGACAGATTAAGGTCCGCTGCTAATTGGGCGTGCGCTTGTCCTGATAAACCTAAACTGCTTAAAAGCGAGATTAGGGCGATTTTCTTTAAATTCATGGGTGTTCCTTTTTGGTTGGAGCAAAATAATCTTTTAAATTGTCGCACAAAATCAACGAAAAATCATGGATTCAGTCTGTAGGCGTGTCAATCAGTGATTTGCCCACTGCGCCAAGCTCGAATGGCAAAGCGAGCAGGGTGACTGGCATAATAAAGTGCAGACGGTAAGTTGAGTGGCTGTTGCGTGATTAAATCCCCCAAGAGTTCGGCTGCCAAAAATACTGACATCAATCCGCGCGCACCGTGCCCGTTATTGACATAAAGTCCCGGGTAATATTGCTGCTTTGGATAACGATAAACCACATGGGTATGGCTTTGACTGAGGTAATTTTGTTTCATAAAGTCAGCATCGGCGACTGGGCCAATCATTGGTAAATGGTCGGGTGAAGTGGGGCGAAACGCGATATTGCCACTTAACTCGGTGGGCGCACGGTTTATCCACTCGGGTAGCGCGCTTTGCGTGGTGCTAAGGTTTTCAGCTTGTGCTTCCCAAGACAGTTTGGTATCCATGTTAGGTGCTTCAAAAGTGGCGCCACTTAAATGGGTATGAGCATCTAGGCTAACACTGTAACCGCCGTGTGTCAGTGGAAAGCGTAATGGGGTTTTGATGTTGTCAGCGTGGAAATGGGTCACTTGCCCTTTGACAGGCCGAACTGGCAGGCCAAGTTTTTGATTGAGTGAGTTGCTTAAACTGGCGGTGGCAAATATTAAAACGGGCGCTGAAAATTGAGTGCCCTGCGCGGTTTGGACTTGCCAGTGAGTATCCTGCCAAACAAAGTCAGTCACTTCAATCTGGGTTTTGAGCGTTATCTTTGGGTGTTGTAAACAGCGTTTAACCACGGAGCTGGGCTGAACCCAGCCACCTTGTGGAAAAAACAATCCATTAAAGTTAACGGTTTGCCCCAGTTGCTCGCTGAGTTGGTTGGCGTTTTGCCAAGTTGCAAAATTGTTCGGCAAACCGACGCGTCTAAGGCTGTCTTGAATGCGTTGTTCTGCAGTAGGCGTTGCAGCCAATTGAATCAGTCCATCCAGTTTGCCAATGATTTCAGCGTTTTTTAGCCAGTTTTTTAACCAGGCCTGGGTGGTTTGATAGCCTTTTAAATACCATTGACTGCGCAAATTCCAATCGCTGGTAATCAGGGGGTGGAGTGTGCCTGCTAAATTGCCGGAAGCTTCTTGGGCGACTTGGGCATGGCGTTCTAAAACGGTGACCTCAAATCCTAGTTGAGCCAATTGAAATGCTGTGGTGGCTCCCGCTAAACCGCCACCAACCACTAGGGCTGTTTGCGCGGAAGGGACAAAGTCGGGGCGCACAAACCACGGAAATTTTGGCGCAAATGGTCGCTGTTGTGCCAGTTGACCAAATAACATTTCACGCTTGACGCCATAGCCGACATCTTTTTGGACGCAAAATCCCGCGGCTTTTAAACCACGGCGTACCTCGCCATTGGCGGTAAAGGTTGCAAAAGTGGTTTGAGCATGACTCAGGCGCGCCATTTGAGTGAATAAACTGGCTTGCCACATATCGGGGTTTCGAGAGGGCGTGAAGCCGTCTAAAAACCAAGCGTCTACTGGCGTTTCAAATTCGGGGAGGCCCTGTAAAACATCGCCAAACCACAGGGTGACTTTAAGGCGGCTGGGTATGAGGATTAAGGTATGCCAGCCGGGCAGTCGAAAGGGGTAGTTTTCTAAAAGCGCTTGGCTGATGGTTTGCAAGGTGGTGTTGTCGCTAAAGGCTTGATGCACTTGGGCAAGGATTTCAACTTCGAGTGGGTATTTTTCAAAAGAGATAAAATGTAACTCACCTGCTGGTGTGTTTTCTAACCAAAGTTGTGCTGCTCTTAAAAAGTTTAACCCAGAGCCAAAGCCCGTTTCGGCAATGCAAAAGTCTTTAGCAGTTTTAAAGCGCTCGGGCAATTGATTGTGTTGCATAAACACATAATCAATTTCAGCAATGGCACCATCGGTGGAGTAATACACATCATCAAAGGTATCTGAAACCAGAGTATGGTTTTCGCGCCAGTGAATTTGGGCGGGCTGCAGGACGTCAAGTTTCATGGTTTGCTCAGCTCAATTGGCGGTCGTGGTTGCTTGGCTTGTAAGCGTTGTTGTTGTAAAGGGTCGTGCGTGACCCAAAGCGCACAAGCCTGGTGATCTTGAACATAGTGCATAACAAAGGCTTCAACGGCTTGAGTCGTCTCTGGGTCAAGGTTGGCGGTAATTTCGTCAAGCAATAAAACTTTAGGTTGATGCACTAGCCCCCTAATTAAGGCCAAGCGTTGCTTTTCGCCACTGGAGCAGTTTCTGGGAAGCTGTTTGAGGATGTTTTTTTCCAGTTGTAATGCTTGCAGATCCTCTACGAGTTGGGCCGTTTTTTCTGGGTTGACATCAAAATGCGCCGCCATGTCTTCCCGCCACCAGGCGGTTTCAGCCGAAAACCACATCACTTGGCGACGCCAGTCTTCTGGGCGGTTATGGCTTTGCGAAAGGTCGTTTAGCCAGATTTCACCGTCGTGTACCTCTAGATCGGCCAGCGCGCGCAATAAAACCGATTTTCCTGAACCAGACTTGCCCGTGATGCAGCGAATTTCTTGTGGTTGTAATTCAAAACTAATGGCACTTAATCGGCCTGCAACGGCCACTTGATTGACTTTAAACATGATTGATCTATTTGTTTACTTGGTTGTTAAGGTAAATACACCATCCCAATCTTGAGGTGGCGGTGTTTGCAGATAGGCTTCACAGCGTTCGGCATAGAGTTCTTTAAAGTGCGCAAAAGGCTCGTCGGGCAGCAGTAAAAAAAGCCGTTGAGCTTCGGTAAAGTTTTGTGCATGATAAGCATTGAAAGCCTTATTGCAAGTTTCAACCAGCTCAAACATGTCTGCAATATTGGCATCTCCAAGGTCCGCTAAGGGCAGATAAATTTTAACGGGTTCGTGTTTACCCTTGACGCGAACCTGGTCGATTAAGGCACAGGGAATTCGTTCATAAATTGCTTCACGGGTGAATTCCGAAATCAGCAATTTTAAACCGTATTGTTTGGTCAGCCCTTCTAGGCGAGAGCCCAGGTTAACCGCATCGCCAATGACCGTATAGTCCAGTTTTTGGCTAGAGCCGATATTGCCTAAAATAACTTTACCGGTATTGCCACCTACACCGATGGCAATGGGTTTTAAACCTTGGTCAATGAGTTTGGTATTGACCTCTTCGAGTTTTCGAGTCATGTGTATCATGGCTTGGGTTGCGTGAAGGGCGTGGTCTGGGTCGGGTAGTGGGGCGCCCCAAAAGGCCATGGTGGCATCACCGATAAATTTATCCATGGTGCCGCCATGGTCGAAAGTGACTTGCGTCATGGCATCTAGGTGAATGTTGAGTAGGCGCACCACTTCTGCCGGTGTTAAGGATTCTGAGATGGTGGTAAAGCCTCGAATGTCGGAGAAGACTACGGTCATTTCTTCTTCTTTACCAATTTCAGCTTCGGCTTGTTTTTCGTAATTATCCAGCACCATATTCAGCGCGGCAGGTGATACATATTGCGATAACATACTGCGCACACGGCGTTTCTCTCGCCCTTCGGTTGCCGATAGATAACCGCTGATGAGCAGCCAAGTGCTCAGAATACTGATGAGCGGAGGCATTAAATCCCATTGCAAAGCGTAGTGCGACTGTAAGCCAATGCCGGTGCCAACCACCAATGAAGCCAGTATCAATGGGTAACCCGTTTGCAAAAGTATCGAGGTTTGATTGATGGATAACATCATGGTTAAAAGTGCTAAAACAAAAATACTGGCCACCACGCTAACAGCATCAATTTGGGTTATAAAGTCCTTATTAATGAGGTTGCTGGCAATCGAGGCGTGCAAAAATACTCCGGGCCAACGGCTTTCCATGGGGGTGGCTTTCATGTCTTCTAGGCCGACCGCACTGGTGCCCACAAAAATGGTTTTGCCGGCAAACATTTCAGGGTTGACATAACGCGGGTCGGTGTAAAGGGCTTCTAAATTACCGCGACGCAATTGCTCAACGGATGCCAAAACACTGCCAATCGAAAAGGTTTCAAAATGTTTGTAAAAGTTGACCTGGTAGTTACCATCTCTATCGAGCGGAACGGCTAAATCATCCAAATACAGGGTTCGGCGATTTTGCGTTTCGACTACCTTTTGAATGTTGAGGCGATCCATTAAGGGCGCTGTCGATAAAACGGGAAAGAAATCGCCATTATAATCTCGGAAAAGACGAGTGCGACGATAGGTGCCGTCTAGGTCTGGTGAGAATTCAACCACGCCCATGGTGCGGGCGTTTTGGTAAAGACCATTAAATGAAATGTAATAGGTGTTATTGGCACTGGTTTGTAAGCCTTGCGTATCTGGCAAGGCAAACTTGTCGTGGAATAATTCTGGTAAGGGTTTATTGGGATTAGGGTTAGAAGGGTCGTGTAATAATTGCATGGCATGGGTTGCGATGCCACTTTGTGCAGTCGCATCCACAAACGCTAGGTCATGCTCAGAATGCTGTTTGTCGGCATCCAGCGCACGTTCGGTAAATAGAATATCGAATGCCACCCCTTGTGCGCCGCCCATGCTCATAAATTCAAGTACATCTGCCCAAACCGAGCGCGGCCAAGGCCAGCGACCAACCAGTGGGTCAAGGGTTGCCAAGGAGGCTTCATCCACCAATAAAATGACCACATTCTTGTCAGCATGCAGTTCACTGCGCAAGAGTTGGCTTTTAAGGTCGTCGACCTGCCACTCCATTTTCTTCAAGCCGCCACTTAAAAATAAACCTGAGGTGATGACAAACGCCAGCAATGCAAGCAGGGAGCCATGCAGATATTTGCGTTGTTGTTTGCTGAGTTTCATCGTTTATCCTTAAGTTTTAAAGCAATAAAGGCGTTAAAGGCGCTCGAGTTTGGCAAAACCAACCACCAGCCATTTACTGCCAGCCGCTTTAAAATTGACTTGAATGCGGGCGTGTTCGCCCGCACCTTCGGTGGCCAATACCGTGCCTTCCCCAAATTTTTGATGAAACACCCGATCACCTAAGGCAAAGCCAGTTTGTTGCGCTAAAGCATCATTCAATTTGGTTTCATTCCAACCCGAGGTTTGTCCGCCGCTTGAAGGGCGTGCGGAGCCTGTTAGGCGCACAAAGTCCACGCAATCATTTGGAATTTCTTTAATAAAGCGTGACGGTTGCGGGTAAAACTCTGAGCCATGCATTCGGCGGCGATTGGCAAAAGTGATCATCAATTGTTTCTCGGCACGCGTGATGCCCACATAAGCCAAACGGCGTTCTTCTTCGAGTTTGTAAGCATCATCGGTCGATTGTTGCGAGGGGAACAAGCCTTCTTCAACCCCCACCATAAAGACTAACGGAAACTCCAAGCCTTTGGCAGAATGCAGTGTCATGAGTTGCACGCACGATTCCCATTTGTCGGCTTGTTGTTCGCCCGCTTCCAGTGCCGCTTGCGCTAAAAATTCTGCCAAAGGCGATGCATAAGCCACATCGCCCAGCGAATCTTCGATGGCACTTTGTGGCGTTTTGAAAACACTGGTGGCGTTAATCAATTCGTCTAAGTTTTCTAAGCGGCTCTGGCCTTGTTCTGAGGTGTCTTTTTCAAAGTGCAGTTGCAGGCCAGACCTTGAAATGACTTGCATCGTTTGGTCTTTAAGTTCTTGACCTTCGCCACTTTCTTCGAGGCTTTCAATCAGCGTTTTAAAGCTCATTAGAGAGGTTTGTGCTCGCGCGGTGAGGCCTTGTTCGAGCAAAGATTCCATCGCATTCCATAACGACACACCTTCCATTTTGGCAATGTCACGAATCATGTCGGCGGTTTTGGCGCCGATGCCGCGCGGCGGATGATTGTAAATGCGTTCAAAGGCGGCATCGTCTTGGCGGTTGAGTATCAGGCGCAAGTAAGCCAAAACATCTTTAACTTCGGCACGGTCGTAAAAGCGCAGGCCGCCGTACACCCGATAGGGAATCTTGGCCTGCAATAGGGCTTGTTCAATCAAACGAGATTGGGCGTTAGAACGATACAGCACCGCCGCATCACTGCGCTCGCCGCCTTCTTTAACCCATTGGTTGACTTGGTTACAGACATATTGCGCTTCGTCGAGGTCGTTAAAGGCTTCGTAAATTTTAATCGGATTGCCGTCATCACCCGCCGACCAGAGCGTTTTGCCCATGCGTTCTTGGTTGTGGGCAATCAGGGCATTGGCAGCTTTAAGAATGGTGCCGGTTGAGCGGTAGTTTTGTTCTAAACGCACAGTTTTAACATTGGCGAAGTCTTGTGAGAATTGGCGAATGTTTTCAATTTTGGCACCGCGCCAGCCGTAAATGGATTGGTCGTCATCCCCCACAATAAATAATTTGCCCGTCGCACCTGCCAGCACGCGCAACCAAGCATATTGCAAGGTGTTGGTATCTTGAAACTCGTCTACCAAAATATGACGAAAGCGACTTTGGTAATGCGCCAGCAAATGCGGATGTTTAAGCCAAAGCTCGTGCGCACGCAATAACAATTCGGCAAAATCCACCAGGCCTGCCTTTTTACATTGTGCTTCATAGGCTTGGTAAATTTGCACCATGCGCTTCACAAACGGATTATGGCCTGGGTCAATGTGCTGGGGGCGACGACCTTCTTCTTTTTCACCATTGATAAAGGCTTGCACTTGGCGATGCGGCCATTGTTGCTCATCCAGCTCCATGGTTTTGAGCAGGCGTTTAATGACGCGTTTTTGGTCGTCGGAATCGAGAATTTGAAAACTTTGCGGCAAACCGGCTTCTTGAAAATGCTGGCGCAATAAACGATAAGCAATGCCGTGAAAGGTGCCCATGGTGAGTCCTTGTGATTGGTTGCCAACCAAGGCTTCAATACGGCCACGCATCTCAGCGGCGGCCTTATTGGTAAAGGTGACCGCCAAAATATTGTAAGACGAAAACCCCATGACTTGCGTCAACCACGCAATGCGATGCACCAGCACTTTGGTTTTGCCGCTGCCCGCGCCCGCTAAAATTAAAGCATGCTGATCTTCGGTGGTCACCGCATCACGCTGTGCATCGTTGAGGGTGTCGATAATGTGAGAAATGTCGTCCATGGGGAAAGCCTTTATTTGAATCTAATCATTATAGCTTTTGAGGCCAAAATTAGGCTAAAAATGACCAGGCCTGGTTAAAATTGACTGGTTTACTGGGTTTTTATTGCCGGCTAAAGTGTTAAATTCGTTATAATTCTCCGCATTAAAAATGTTGAGAGGTTTGATAAATGAAAATTGTTTCTTTTAATGTCAACAGCATTCGGATGCGCTTGCATCAACTCGAAGCGCTCATTGCGACCCAAGCGCCCGATGTGATTGGACTGCAAGAAACCAAAGTGCAAGACCACGAGTTTCCTTTAGAGGCCTTGCAGGCCATGGGCTACGAGGCGATTTATATCGGCCAAAAAACCCATTATGGGGTGGCCTTGTTGTACAAAAATACCGTGAAATTGATTGCTGAGCAAAAGGGTTGGAAGTCCGATGACGACATCGCGCAAAAGCGCATGATTATTGGCGACTTTGAAGATGCGCAAGGTAATCAAGTGCGTGTGGTGAATGGCTATTTTCCGCAGGGCGAAAACCGCAAGCACGAAACCAAGTTTCCGGCTAAGCAGAAATTTTATGAAGATTTAATGGCGTATTTACAAACGGACTGCTCGCCTGAGCAAAATCTGGTGGTGATGGGCGACTTTAATATTTCGCCACAAGATATGGATATCGGCATAGGTGAAGCCAGCCGCAAGCGTTGGTTGCAACAGGGTAAAACCAGTTTCTTGCCAGAAGAACGCGAGTGGTGGGCAACTTTGACAAGCTGGGGATTGTTTGACACTTATCGCACGATTTATCCCGAACCGAATGGGCAATATAGCTGGTTTGATTACCGCTCAAAAGGCTTTGAGGATGAGCCAAAACGCGGACTGCGCATTGATACGCTCTTAGCGACGGCAGCTTTAAACGCCAAGGCGGTTGCCAGTGGCATTTGCTACGATGTGCGTGGCATGGATAAGCCCTCAGACCATGCGCCGGTTTGGACTGAATTTAAATTTTAAGGAAACACCATGTTACAAAAAATGACTTTGGTCGAGCGTGTCTTGTTAACACCCGACATCCTTCAGCTGTTGCTCAATCCCAGTGAGCCGTTTGATTATCAAGCGGGTGATTATGTTTTATTGGGGTTGGACGAGGCTGACTTGAAGCCTTTTTCAATCGCGTCTGCGCCGCGTTTGGATGGGATGATTGAGTTGCACATTCGCAATCACGATAACAGTGATTGGATGGTCGCTTTGTTTGAGGTGCAACGCTATGACACCTTGTTTGTGCAGGGCCCTAAAGCGCAATATCAGTTGGATGCCAACTTGGATAAGCCACTCATTTTTGTGGCTGGCGGTACGGGCTTTGCCCCGATGAAAGCCTTGCTAGAGGTGGCTTTAAAGCAAGGCGGTGAGCAAATTATAGAATTTTATTGGGGCGCTCGCACGGCGGCTGATTTGTATCAGCACACCGATATGTTGAGTTTGTGTAAGCAATACCCTAATTTAAATTACCTGCCAGTGGTGTCTGAGGAAGATTTTGGGGGGAGAACCGGTTTAGTGCATCAAGCGGTGTTGCAAGACCACCCAGATTTAAGTGGGTTTAGGGTGTATTTGTGTGGCCCTTGGCCGATGCAGCAAACTGCTAAGGCAGATTTTTTGGCAGCGGGCTTGCCGGAATCACAATTTAACTGATAAGCCTTTGTTATGAATGCAAAATAAGAAGGATTACTTAGGCATTAGACGAGCAATTTTCGGCGTAAAAATTTTTAGATACTTGCTATAAAATTAATTTGCTCGTTAAAAAAATTGACTGTGTTATATTTTTTTGACACATTCAATGAAGGTGCTAAAACCGTGATCCAGCTTTCCCAGAGCCAAAAAATATATATTAAGTATATTTCCTTATCGATGTTTTTTGTGTTCTCTGTGGCCAGTTTGCAGTTTTATTTAAACATGGGGGGTATTTTAAAGCCTCAGCTGTATGCAGCCCCCATCTTAGTAAGTATTGTATTGGGCGCATTACTGGCTTCTCAGCGAGTTTTGCGCCTTAAGTTTGAAGCCGAGCGCGCTAAGTTTGGTGCCATCGTCGATATGGCAGAAGAGTTCAGTTATATTCAACAACTCGATGGCGCTTACAGCTATGTTTCTCCCGCCAGTGAGCTCTTAACGGGCCATGCCCCCGCAGACTTTTTAAATCAACCCTTGTTCTTCGAATCGTTGATTTTTGATGAAGACCTTTCAAAGTTTAAAGCCTACCAAGCTAATTTGGCTCAGCATATTTTTGATAATGCTGTTGAGATACGGCTGATTCATAAAAACGGCCAGATTGTTTGGGTGCGCCACAGTCGTCGCGAGGTGCGTGATGCAGAGGTCGTGGTGGCTTTCAGCGTGACTAATACCAACATTACGCGTTATATTGAGCAAGAAGCGGCGTTACAAGAAATGGTTTTTACTGATCCCCTAACGCATTTGCCAAATAGACGCTTCCTTAAAGAACATTTAGCAAAACGCTTAGATTTGGCTCAGCCATTTAGTTTGGCAATGATGGATTTAAATCGCTTTAAGTATGTCAACGATACCCTAGGTCATACCGTTGGCGATAAATTGTTGGTGGATTTAAGCCAAAAAATTCAAGGCGCTTTGCCTCCTAACGCTTCATTTGCTCGCTTTGGGGGTGATGAGTTTGTGTTTGTGGTGGATGAATCTGTCGATATGCCGCTCTTGATTAGTGAGGTTTGCGAAGTGATTAAGCAGCCCATTGATTTAGCGGGGCAGCGTTTACAGGTTTCTGCCAGTTTTGGTTGGGTGCGGGCGCCTGAGGATGGGCAAGATGTCGACAGCTTAATAAAGTTTGCCGATGCCGCCATGTATGAAGCTAAGCGAACGCCAGGCTTGTCTGTGCAGGCTTATCGAAATGCGGGGCATCAGGGGCACGAGCGGTTGCTAAAAATTGAGCACAAGTTAGGCGATGCGGTTTTAGATGGCAAGATTGTGCCCTTTTTTCAACCCATGGTAGATTCGCAAACTTTGCAGGTCGCAGGTGTTGAGTGTTTGGCGAGATGGCAAGATGAAGACATGGGCACCATCTACCCAGATGAATTTATTCCATTGGCTGAAGCCACAGGGTTGATTGTGGATTTGGGGTATCAAATTTTAGATAAGGCGCTTGAGGTTGGCAGTCGATTAAATGCGAATGAGGGGGTGGAAGTTTATTTTTCAGTCAATATTTCCCCTATTCAATTGTTTGAAGAAGCGTTTGTGGGCAATGTAGAGCAGTTAATCAAACACCATCAATTCCCGGTGCATTTGCTTAAGTTAGAAGTGACTGAAAGTCTGTTTATGGGTGGCGATATTCAGGCCAGAGAAACCTTGATGCGCTTGAGAAAATTGGGCGTGCAAATTGCCTTAGATGATTTTGGCACAGGTTATGCCGCTTTGGCGGTTTTGCGAGATGCCTGTTTGGATGTTTTAAAAATTGATAAGTCGTTTGTCAGTGCGATGACACCAGGCAACTTGGATCAGATATTGGTTAAACAAATCGTGGAAATGGCGCATGCCATGAATTTAAAAGTGGTTGCAGAAGGCGTTGAAACCCAAGAGCATCAAGATTTTTTACAATCCATTGGTTGTGATTATAGCCAAGGGTATTTGTGGAGTCGTCCGGTTGCTGAAGCCACCTTTTGCGGGTGGCTTAGAGATAAGATGGGTGCTGAGCGTTAGTGATGGTTATAACTTTCGAATAAACTCGATAACACGTTGCGTTTCGGGGCGTATGCCTCGCCATAGAAAAAAAGCTTCTGCGGCTTGTCCGACCAACATACCCAAGCCATCACGCACTTGGCAGTTAGGTTGTGCTTGTTTTGCCCAGTTCATAAAAATGGTCGGTTCTTTGCCATACATCATGTCGTAAACCAAACTGTTTTGGCAAATCACGGCTGTGGATATGGGCGGGAGTTTGTTATCCAAGCTGGCGGATGTACCATTTATAATCAAATCAAAAGGTTGCTCTGGAATGTCTTGCCAGCCGCTGGCGGTGATGGGGCATTGGCTGCTAAAGCGTTCGCCCAATTTTAAAGCGCGCTCAGCGGTGCGGTTGGCGATGTGTACTAGGCTCGGGTTTAAGGCGAGTAGGGGTTCTAAAATACCTTGTACGGCACCGCCTGCGCCCAAAATCAAAACACTTTTACCGCTAATCTCAAAAGCTGCATTCTGAGTGATGTCGTTCATTAGGC
This sequence comes from Thiosulfativibrio zosterae, assembly GCF_011398155.1. NCBI lineage: Bacteria > Pseudomonadati > Pseudomonadota > Gammaproteobacteria > Thiotrichales > Piscirickettsiaceae > Thiosulfativibrio > Thiosulfativibrio zosterae. Next base: position 2,301,138 of record NZ_AP021888.1, on the reverse strand, counting down.
CAACGCCATCGGTGTTGTCGCCCAAAACACGGCCATCTTCTTGAAACACAAAAGTATTCACGGCATGCGCTTGTTGTGCTCTGGGTGTGAGTTCATCTGCATATTCAAACGCATTGAGTTTGTAAGGTACGGTAATATTAATACCCTTATACCCTTGCATTTTAAAGATGGCCATTTCATGGTCAAAAGTGGTTTGGTCGCTGTCGATGCGTATGGCTTCATAAACCATGTCTTGCCCAGTTTGTTCGGCAAACAATCGATGAATGGTGGGGGATTTTGAATGGGCGATTGGGTCGCCCACGACTGCATATAGATCGGTCATGCTTTGGCCTCTTTCAGCCAAATAGCCGCTTCTTTAGCGTAGTAGGTCAAAATGCCATCAGCCCCAGCGCGTTTGCAACTCAGTAGGGTTTCAAGCACTACGGCTTGTTCGTTAATCCAGCCATTATGCGCCGCTGCTTTTAACATGGCGTATTCTCCACTCACATGATAAACAAAGGTTGGCGCTTTAAACTCAGTTTTAATTCGGTAAACAATGTCTAAATAAGGCAGGCCAGGTTTTACCATGACCATATCTGCGCCTTCATTTAAATCCATCGCCACCTCATGTAATGCTTCGTTACTATTGGCAGGGTCCATTTGATAGGTGTATTTGTCCGCTTTGCCTAGGTTGCCTGCCGAGCCAACCGCATCTCTAAAAGGCCCATAAAACGAAGATGCGTATTTGGCAGAATAAGCCATGATACGTGTATGAATGTGGCCATGTTCTTCCAGGAGTTCGCGGATTTCAATAATACGACCATCCATCATATCAGATGGTCCTATGACATCGGCGCCAGCTTCTGCGTGCGACAAGGCTTGTTGCATTAAGACATCAATAGTATCGTCGTTGAGGACATAACCATTTTCATCAATAATGCCATCTTGACCATGCGTGGTGAAAGGATCAAGGGCAACATCGGTCATCACGCCCATTTCTGGTACGGCTTCTTTAATGGCACGAATTGCGCGTTGTGCCAAACCGTCAGGGTTGTAGGCTTCTTCGGCTTCAAGTGACTTGCAGTCGGCATCGGGTACCGGGAAAATCGCCATCATTGGTATGCCTAAATCAAATAGTTCTTGAGCTTCTTTCACCAAAAGGTCTATACTCAGCCGCTCAACGCCTGGCATGGATTTAACCGGCTGGCGTTGATTAAATCCTTCTATGACAAACATAGGATAGATAAGGTCGTTAGTCGTCAGGGTCGTTTCACGCATCAAGCGTCTAGAAAAGTTATCTTTGCGCATGCGGCGCATACGAGTAATGGGGAATTGGCGTTCAATCATAGTGGTTCTCGAGGCTCTGGCTTTTAAGTAAGCCATAAATCATACTCGGGGTCGGTCTAAAAATAAAGGAGCCCTTGTGCTAGATCAATTTGAATATACCTTTTTTGATGCTGAGATTGCTCAGCACTTTGCGGAACAATGTCATACGCTGGGATTAGAAACCGCAACAGCGGCGGATGAGTCACCCACTGGAGAAGACTTGTTTGAGGTTAAGGTGTTGGGTTCTTTGACAGATGAGCTGGCTGAACAAATCGAAGAGATTTATTCAGATATCTTGTTTGGTGAACAAGCCGCTCAAATTGAAGGCAATGAGGGTGAAGCGATTGCGGATGCTTGCGGAGTTCAAGTTCAATTAGCCTCGGGTGAGTTTACCACCGTGGCCGTTCATCCAAAAATCATGAACAAAATCTTATCGGTATTAACGATTGCTGAACTCCAAAAGTTTTTAGCGCAGGTGGCGGAAGATATTGAGAATCCAAAATCGGGTCCTATCTGCAGAAGAGAAAATTTGCCCGATTTATAAGGCTTTGAGCTAGGTGGATAGATAAATCTTACATGGGTTATAAAAAAATTATATAAGAAAATGCTAATTTTTCTTAGGGTGCAACTTGAAGTTAGGACGCATTAAATTTATCATAGCCTATTAGTATGACTTGCATTGAGTAAAGATTAACTCAGTCAACAAAACTAACCATAAATATAAACTCTTGAATCTGGGATGTTTTTGGTAAGCAAAAATATCAATCAAGGAGCATTAAATGACAGATCAAATCACTGAAAAGGTTGCGATTCAAACTGAAGAGAGTCGTAATCAAGGCCGTCGTGCTTTCCTAAAAGGAAGTGCGGCAGTAGCTGGAGGCGTGCTTTTCACTAAGGCCGCTTCTGCAAATGGCGCGGCAGGCTATGACGCTAAGAAAGCTGTTGCACCTTACGCTGGTAAAGCGGAAGAAACAGGCGTTCTTGCTGATAACGCAGCTCGTAAGAGCTTAGGTTTTGGTGTTCGTAAGTATCCTTACGGTATGCCTTCACCTTATGAAAAAGAAGTTCAGCGTCGTACTTTAGAATGGTTGACTCCAGATTCAATGGCGTCTATCACTATGACTCCGATTCAGAGCTTGCACGGTATCATCACGCCAAACGGTCTACATTTTGAGCGTTTCCACGGTGGTGTACCAACAATCAACCCAGATGATCACCGTTTAGTAATTCACGGTATGGTTGAGCGTCCATTAATTTTCACGATGGATGACCTAAAGCGTTTCCCATCAATTTCTCGTATTCACTTCGTTGAGTGTCCTGCTAACGGCGCAATGGAATGGAAAGGTGTTCAGTTGAACTCAGTTCAGTGGACTCACGGGATGATGTCTTGTGTTGAATACACAGGTGTTCGTGTTTCTGACTTATTAAAAGAAGCGGGTATCAAGCCAGAAGGTAAGTGGATTATTCCAGAAGGTGCTGATGCATCTGGTATGGCGCGTTCTCTACCAATCGACTTAGCAATGGATGACTGTTTTATTGCTTACGCGCAAAACGGTGAAGCATTGCGTCAAGAACAAGGTTACCCAATTCGTTTAGTGGTTCCTGGTTGTGAAGCGAACATGTGGGTTAAATACCTACGCCGTATTCAAGTCACTGATAGCCCATTACAACACCGTGAAGAAACCTCTAAGTACACTGAGTTAATGCCAGATGGTACTGCACAGCGTTTCTCTTGGTACATGGAAGCTAACTCAGTTATCACTTACCCATCACCAGACTTCAAAATGCAAGGTCCTGGTAAATACTTTGTTCGTGGTCTAGCTTGGTCTGGCCGTGGTAAAGTTGCTCATGTTGATGTGTCTTTTGACGGTGGTAAGAACTGGAAAGAAGCACATTTCACTTCAGCGGTCCTAGACAAAGCTTGGACTCGTTTTGAAGTTGAGTGGGATTGGGATGGTTCTGAAGCCTTTATGATGAGCCGTGTAACTGATGAAACTGGTTATGTTCAACCTCCTATGCCTCAAATGCGTAAGCTAGAAGGAACAAACAACGTTTACCACCGTACAGCGATGGTAACTTGGAGAGTTCTTCCTTGGGATAATGGTCAAAACGGAGGCATGATTGAAAATGTTCAATACTAAAACTACATTCGTTGCAGCAGCAGTTGCAACTTTATTCGCAGGTTCTGCGATGGCAATGTCTGGTTCTTCAGACACTGCTGGCGGTTTACCCGCTGCTAAAATGGATGGCAAGTATGCTTCTAACTATGCAGAAATCATCAAGGCAGCAGACGGCAAATACCTAGACGCTAAAGTTATTGAAGCGATTCTAGGGAAAGAAGCGACTCATGGTCGTAACGGTTTGGAAGGAAAATTAGATCCTGCTAACCCTTACTCTTTCGAAGTGGATGACAGCATTGACGGTGGTAACCACGGTAACGCTCAGTGTAAGATTCCAGCAGCTTTCGTTGAAGTTCACGAAAGTGCTCACAAAAACTATTATGGTGACTCTAAGTTCGTTGCCTATGGTTTTGGTAAGCCAATCGCTGAAGGTGCTTTGGCTAAGTGGAACATCACTGCAGACGGAAACGGACACGGTTTACCAGACGCTTCTGTTGGTATGACCGTTGAAGAAGGTGCTAAGGTTTATGTACAGTTCTGTTCAATGTGTCACGGTGAATTCGGTGAAGGTGCTAAGGGTTACCTACCTTTAGCGGTTGAAGAAAACCTAGTGACTTCAGACTTCAAAGACCCAGCACCTATGAAAGCTGTTGGTAACTACTGGCCCTATGCGACAACTTTGTTTGATTACAACCGTCGTGCAATGCCTTTCTGGACGCCAAATGCTCCTTACATCGGTGACAAAGGATACATGGGGATTACAGGTTACATCCTACAATCTAACTATGTTCCAATGGATGAAAACGGCACAATGTTAGAAGATGATACTTTCTTCAACTCTGAAGTTTTAATGAAAATGAACAAGTTCATGAAAAACCAAGGGAACTTCTTCTGTGATCACCGTCCAGTTATCCATAACGAGCGTTGCATGAAGGATTGTGGTCCTGAAGTAGCAGGTCGTAATGGTAACATCCAAGACTACACGCAAGCGCGTCGTCTACCAGATGGTACACCACAGTACAACGTTGCTCAGCGTTTACATGAAGCAAAACCAGGTGTAGGTCACGAAGGGATGTAATCCTTTTACCCCAAGCCTAGTTTGAAAATAGCCCGCCTTGTGCGGGCTTTTTTTTGTCCATTTTTTTAATTGATGGCTTCATTTTTATAAAGTCATGTTTTTGAAAGCCTTTAGTTAAGTCTTTGCTAATATCAGCTTGTTTTTTTAAAACTAACTCCGTAAAATACACCGTTATTCCCGCTAAGCTATAACGCTTCATGGTGGGACAAACTCAAACTTAGGACATTAACATGGCTTTAATCGATCCATTTAATCGTAAAATTGAATATGTCAGGGTTTCTGTCACGGATAAATGTAATTACCGTTGTGGATACTGTATGCCCGAACAAGGTGTGCACCCTGAAGGTGAGCATACCGAATATTTATCTTATGATGAACTAGCGCGCATCATTAAAGCCTTTGTCAACTTAGGCGTGACCAAGGTTCGTATAACAGGCGGTGAGCCACTGGTCAGAAAAAATTTGCCGACCTTGATTGCCCAAATTAATGAATTTGAAGGCTTACAAGACATCGCCTTATCGACTAATGCTCATCACTTGGCAAGAGAAGCTTTAGCCCTTAAAGAAGCGGGCATTACTCGCGCCAATATATCGATTGATTCCCTAAAACCAGAACGCTTTAAAAACATCACGCGTGGCGGAGATTTATCTAAGGTTCTGGCCGGTGTTGACCGTGCCCTTGAAGTGGGTATGACCCCCATCAAGTTTAATATGGTGGTCATGAAAGGCACCAATGATGATGAAATTGAAGCCATGGTGGATTATGGACTAGAAAAAGGTGTTGAGGTGCGCTTTATCGAAACCATGCCCATCGGTCCTGCTGGCGTATCGATGATGAATCAGCACTATGCAGCGGAAAAGATTCTGGCGCGCGTTAGAGCTCATGTTGGCCAAGATTTAATCCCTTCACAGGGCAAGACACACGACGGTCCTTCGCGTAATTTTGTGATTGCAGGTACCAATACCCGTATAGGCGTTATCTCTGCCGTATCGCAACATTTCTGCGAAACTTGTAATCGTGTGCGTTTAACGGCAAGAGGAGTTTTAGCCTTGTGTTTGGGTCAAGAAGATTCGGTTGATTTACGCACCCCTTTAAGAGCGGGTATATCAGATGAAGAATTACAGCAACTCATTGTAGATGCCATGCTTAAAAAGCCAGAGAAGCATTTCTTTAACGAGAATGTTCACAATATTGAATTTAGACAAATGGTTTCACTGGGTGGTTAACCCAAAGTACAAGGAAGAGAAGATGATTGAGGTTTTATATTTTGCCAGCTTTAGAGAAGTATTGGGTCAATCACAAGAGTCATTGCCTGCTGAGCACGGCACCATTCAGGGTTTATTAGAAGCCTTAGGGGCGCGTGGTGAATCTTGGCGAGAAGCGTTACTTGAAAATCAAAATCTACAAATTGCGCTAAACCATGACATTACTCATCGTCACGCTCAGATTAAAGCGGGTGACGAAATTGCATTTTTCCCACCGGTGACCGGCGGCTGATTCATGTTTCCCCAAATTAAAATTCAAACAGAAGATTTTGATTTGTCGACCGAAATCAAACAACTCCGTGAAGCCTACAAAGATGTGGGCGCGGTGGTGAGTTTTGTTGGTACAGTAAGAGATATCAATGAGGGGGATGATGTATCTATTTTAGAATTAGAGCATTATCCGAACATGACCGAAAAAGCGCTTGAGAAAATTCGCCTAGAAGCGCATCAGCGTTGGGAATTACAAAACAGTTTGATTATTCATCGGGTTGGCAAAATGTACCCGCAAGATCAAATTGTGTTGGTGGCGGTGACCTCAAAGCACCGAGAAAACGCTTTTTTAGCCGCCCACTTTATTATGGATTATTTAAAAACCAATGCGCCTTTTTGGAAAAAAGAAACCCTGCCCGATGGCTCAGAGCGATGGGTGGATGCCAGAGTTTCAGATAAAGATGCGCATTCTCGTTGGCTAAAAGATTAAAATAGTCACCAACAAACAACCGATTTAACTGTCATTTCCCCGTTTTGCGGGGATTTTTTTTAGGAAGTCCCATGAAAACTTTTGATGAAGCGTTATTTTATTTATTAAGTAAGGCACAGGTTACCCAAAAAACCACTCAGATTGCGGTGCGCGAAGCCTTTAGTCGAGTGTTGGCGCAGGATATTATTTCACCCGTAAATGTGCCCGCTTATGACAACAGTATGATGGATGGTTATGCGTTACACAGTTATGACCTAGAGCATAACAATGTATTTGAAGTGAGTCAGCGTATTGCCGCTGGGCAAAAAGGTCAACCGCTAAAACCCGGAACGGTTGCCAGAATTTTTACCGGAGCGCCCATTCCAGAGGGTGCCAACTTGGTGGTGATGCAGGAGCATACCGAAGAAATTGCCAGTTCAGAAAACGGCCAAAAAACCATCCAGATTAATGAAAAAACAACCAGGCCTGGTCAAAATATCCGTGTGATTGGCGAAGATATTACTGAAAATGCGGTGATTTTAAAACAAGGGCAAAAACTTCGTGCGCAAGATTTAGGTTTAATCAGCAGTATAGGTTTGCCTGAAGTGTTGGTGTATGAACCCATTAAGGTTGCGACTTTTACCACGGGTGATGAATTATTAGAGCCAGGTCAAGCACCCGAGTTTGGTAAGGTGTTTAATGCGAACCGTGCCGTCTTGACTGGGGCGATTCAAAACTTAGGATTTGAATGGATCGATTTAGGCCGAGTTGAAGATACCCTTGAGGCCACAGTGGCTGCGATGCAAAAGGCCGCAAGCCTTGCAGATGTGGTGATTACGACTGGCGGAGTTTCTGTTGGCGAAGAGGATCATATTAAGCCTGCGATAGAGCAGTTAGGCTCTTTGGATATGTGGTCGGTCAAAATGAAGCCAGGTAAACCCTTGGCTTATGGTCAAATAGGTCAAACGCCATTTATTGGATTGCCGGGTAATCCGGTGAGTGCCTTTGCCACTTTTAATTTGTTTGCGCGCCCATTCTTGCTGAAAATGCAGGGCGCCAATGAATTAAAAGCCAAACCACTTTGGTTAGAAGCTGATTTTGAATGGCTTAAGCCAGGTTTTAGACGCGAATTTGCGCGGGCTCGTTTGGTGAATAAATATCAAAAAACCTTGGTCGAGATTTTCCCTAATCAGGGTTCGGGGGTGTTAACTTCGACGACCTGGGCAGATGGTTTTGTGGTTATTCCGGAAGACACGGCTATTCAGCGTGGCGATGTGGTTGCTTTTTATCCATTTAATCCGATTCAGGAGTAGGTTATGACAGCAGAGAATGGTTTAACGCATTTGGATGAAAAAGGTCAGGCGCGTATGGTTGATGTGGGGCAAAAAGCCCACACCGAAAGACAAGCCACGGCCTCGGCAACCATTTATATGCAACCTGAAACCCTCGCAATGATTGTTGAAGGTAAGCACAAAAAAGGGGATGTGATGGCTACCGCGCGAATTGCGGGCATTATGGCTGCCAAGCGTACGCCAGATTTAATCCCCATGTGTCACCCTTTGATGATTACTTCTGTTAAGGTCGAGTTGACGCCTAATTTAGAGCAGTCTTCGGTTGAGGTGTTAGCCACTTGCAAAACGGTTGGCCAAACGGGGATTGAAATTGAAGCCTTAACCGCCGCATCGATTGCCGCTTTAACCCTTTACGATATGTGTAAAGCCGTGGATCGCGGAATGGTGATTGATCAGGTGAAATTGCTGGAAAAAGTGGGCGGTAAAAGCGGTCATTGGACGCGCTGATTCGCTCAGTCTTGAAATTTTTACAGACAATAAAAAAGCCTTGTTACTGGTCGAGTAACAAGGCTTTTTTGCATTTTGGTGAGCCAAAATAATTACATAGCGTAGTACTGCAAGGCTTCAGGTCCTTTGGGGTCAAAAATGAGTTCTAAGCCTTTTTTAGGATAAAACCAATGATCAAGCCCATCACTTTCTTTAACGATGCGTTGTGGCGCACCAAAACGCTTTTGAATGGCTTCTTCTGATAAGCTCTTGCGCGGAATCAGTGTTAACAGGGTAAAAGGTTGGTTTTTAAGAAACAAGTCATCCTCTTGTGAAGGGGTGACTTCGCGGTTGCCCGATTCATTGATCGAGGTTTTCACACCACGGTCATATATGGCTTGAAGTTTGTCTGGGTCTACCTTTAGCTTGAGCACCATCGATGCATGAATCGTGCCTATATGAATAGATGGAAAAAACACTTCAGCAGATTTGCCTGACTCATCTTTTTTAGAAAAGATTTTGACGGTAATGTCATCCTTATAAAAACGCTGAGCTTGAAGTGCAGTGGTTTCCAAAGTAGTTAAACCAATCACTTTGACTTGTCCATTCTCTAAAGCAACCGCATTCCAGGGGAGTTGCTCTTCTGGAGTGGGTGTTCGGTCGGGTGACATCCACAACATCAATACAAACAAAACAATGCCTGCCAAAAGTACGATTAAAAAGGGCGGCATTTTTTTTAAAGACTGCATCAAAGAAGTCTGCTTGGCTTTTGTTGGCGACATTAAGACTGACCGTTTCCGGATTCATTCATCGATTTGACACCATCGTGTTTTACTTCATCAGAACCTTCACCTAACTCAATGTTTGAGTTTTCATCACGCGGTAAAAGTTTGGCAATTTTAGGGTCTTGAATCCCTTTGCCGGCATCATAGACTGAAATACCGGTTTGCATAAAGGTGATGAGTACCGCAACAAATATCACCACGGCTGAGAAGCGGATGGTGATGATTTCACCTAGGTTGGTTTTGGTGCCTTCGGTTGAAAAATCGTTCATACTAAAACCACCGGGGAAAATGGTATCTATTAAAAGGTAAATCAATACCATGCTGATGGCGACGCCATAGCTAAATAACAAGATGCGTCCTCGACGCCAAGCCAACATCCAATGTGAGGCGACAAACCAGCTTTCTGTTTTAATCTTTTTCTGGGTTTTAAAGTACAGCATTGCAATGACAGCACTAGAAACCAATGGGATTAACAGCAGTTCAAACGTTTGACCGATTTCCAAAACAATCATGGAAAAAAACAAGTGGGTTATGATGACATTGATGTTGAAAATGTGATGTGGAGTTTTAGCAGAGTGTAACTCTTGCTCAGTCACTTGATAGTGCATGGTGGTTTCCTGTGTTCGAAAATGCGAATATTTTAGAGTGTTGCCAAGCCGGCAACACTTGAATCAGGCTGAATATTTAAAACTGCTTGATGTAATTCAATAAAAAGTTGAGAACCTCTTGGTTCTCTTTTTCTACCGCAGCTAACTCAGCTTCTAAGCCCTTAGTTTGTCCAGCTTTGCCGGCATTTTCTAGGGCTAGGGCAAGGTTAGGTAATCTTGTGGCACCAATATTGGCTGAACTCCCTTTAAGGGTATGCGCATGCAATCTTAGGTTGGCAGCATTGTCAGTTGCGATGGCAGCTTTGATGTTTTTCATGGCATCAGGCGCAATATCAATAAAGCTTTGCAAAATCTCTTTCAAATCATCACCGATAACTTCTCTTAGCATATCTAAATTGTCAGTGTCGACGGCCGTTGTCATAATGCGTGTCCTTTTTATCGTTTTTTTGAATGGGGTTATTTGGCGTTTTCAGCAAGATAGCGGGTAAAGTCAGTCGATGTCATGGGTTTGCCAAATTTAAAGCCTTGGAAAATATCGCAATTGCGAGATTGTAAGTAGCTGACATGGAAGTCATCCTCAATCCCTTCAGCCACCACTTCTAAGCCCAGGCTGTTGGCCATGGCTAAAATGGTGTTTACTATTGCTTGACCCTGAGTGGTTTCTAAATTGATGATAAATGAGCGGTCAATTTTGATGGTGTCTATGGGGAAGCTATGTAGATAGGCTAACGAAGAATACCCTGTACCAAAGTCATCTATGGATAAAGAAACCCCTAAGGCCTTTAAACCTTTGAGTACAGAAATATTGTGGTCAGCATTGCTCATGGCTAGACTTTCGGTGATTTCAAAATCTAAAAATTTTGCAGGCAAGGTTGAGTGCGAGAGCACATTTTGGATGACATCCATTAAGTTGTCATTGGCGAACTGTCTGCCTGAGAGGTTAATCCCAATATGCAGATGGTCGTAGCCCATCTTGTGCCATTTTTCAGTTTCTTCAACCGCTTTGCGAATGATGAATTGTCCGATTTCAATGATGAGCCCAGTACTTTCCGCAATCGGAATAAATTGCACCGGTGAAATTAAGCCTTGTTTAGCGTGATTCCAGCGCACCAGCGCCTCAGCACCGTAAGGTTTTAGCGTTTTGGCATCCACTTGAGGCTGGAAATAAACTTCAATTTCATTGCGCTCTAGGGCTTTGTATAAATCATTTTCTAAGAGCAGTTGTGATTTAGCCTGTTGATTCATATCTTTTTGGTAAAGCGCGAATTGATTGCCACCTAACGCCTTGGCTTGCGCTCTCGCCACATTGGCGTTGGCCAATAGGTGGTTAGCGGTTTTACCGTCTTGATGGACTATCGCTACCCCAAAACTGAAGGTGATAAACAGCTCTTGGTCGCCAATCAGATAAGGGCGAGATAAGTCATTAAAAATGCGATTTAAAGATAAGTTCAGTTCCGCCAAGCTATGAGCGTGTTTAATGACGATGGCAAACTCATCACTGCCTAAGCGCGCCACAAAGTCGTCTTCACGGGTGACTTTTTTCAGGCGATTGGCCAGCGTCATCAGCAATAAGTCGCCATTGTTTTGACCTAGGTTGTCATTGATGATTTTAAAACGATCAATGTCTAAAACAATCGTGGCCGATAAAGCACTGATTTGCGCAGAAGCATTGCTTTCGATTAAGTTCTGCAGGTATTTATTAAAATAACTACGGTTGGCAAGGTCTGTCAGGCTGTCATGGTTGGCCTGATAGTCAATGATAGACTCAGCTTTATGGAGGCGACTGATATCCTGTGCAGAGCCAGTGATTTTGATGAGCTTGCCTTCTTTGTCATAAGAGGCATCTCCTAAACAGTCGATGTGCAGTAAATTTTGGTTAGGGTGCATGACCCTAAAGCTCACCTGAACATGACTTTCGCCTCGTTGGGCATCTGAAATGGCTTGTTGCAGTAGCGGCATATCTTTCGGAGCCACTTTGGAGATGAACATATCTATCGGCATATCTTCTTGTGCCGGCACGCCCATCAGTTCAAAAGCTGAGTTTGAGCCATTAACGGAGTCTTTAGTTGCGTCCCATTCCCAATAACCCAGTTTTGCCAAACGCAACGCATAGTTAAGGTGAACTTGGCTGGAACGAAGTTCTTCTTCTGTTTTGGAGGCTTTAAGGGCGTATTTAAGTCTTTGACCCAAGAGTCCCCAGTTGATAGGTTTGGTTATAAAGTCAGTCGCGCCGGCGTTAAAGGCATGATCAATGGATTCCATGTCTTCTAAGGCGGTTAGCATAATAATGGGGGTCGCTTGGCCAGTTTCGTAGTTGCGAATGGCTTGTGTGGCGGCATAGCCGTCCATGACGGGCATCATCACATCCATTAGGATAAGGGCAGGTTTCTCTTCGCAAAATCGACTGAAACCAAGTTGGCCGTTTTCAGCCTGAATGACTTGATAGCCAGTTTTTTGCAGGATTTTGGTAAGTGTTAAGCGTGTCACCATGTCATCGTCTATGACAAGGATTTTAACCGCTGAATGGCTTTGAAGACTGGACACAAAAAAATCCTACTAATAAAAATTTAGAACGTTAGTTTAAAGCCTTTTGTGCAAAAAACCAATCTTTTCAATGCGCTAAGCGGATAGATTCTTTTTTAGCGGATGTCGGGTAATTATTAATGACAACTTTTAAGGTTTGTTAAGTGGTGGTTAAGCGTTGTCGAATAATTCGGCAAATTCTTGGGTTGCCTTAACCAAGGCTTGAGTGGTTGCTCTTTCCATCGCTGAGTGACCGGATAGGTCGCAAATGACTAAGTTGGCATTAGGTAAAGCTTGGCTTAGGGCAAACGCTTGATTAATAGGGCACACCATGTCATAACGACCTTGCACAATGGTTGTGGGTATTTTTTTAAGGACTTGAGCGTTTTTTAAAATTTGATTGGGTTCTATAAATGCATGATTCACAAAGTAGTGGCATTCAATGCGTGCCATTGCTAAAGCATGAATGGGGTCGCCAAAATGATTCACCAAGTCTTTGTCGAGTTCAAGGGTGGATGTTCGGCCTTCCCAAATCGACCAGGCTTCGGCGGCTTGCATGCGCGCAATTTCGTTGTCACCCGTTAAGCGTTGATAATAGGATTTAATCATGTGAGTGCGTTCTGCTTCGGGGATGGGCGCAATAAAATCTTGCCAATAATCTGGAAAAAATCGGTCAGCACCCTGTTGGTAAAACCAGTTAACATCTTCATCACGACATAAGAATATGCCTCGCAAAATTAAACCCAAAACTCTCTCGGGATAAGTTTGCGCATACAGCAAAGACAGGGTTGAACCCCAGGAGCCGCCAAATAAAACCCATTTTTCAATATTCAAATGGCGGCGAATCTTTTCAATGTCTTCAATTAAATGCGGTGTGGTGTTATTGGTTAAGCAGGCATGGGGACGCGAACGCCCACAACCGCGTTGATCAAATAGCACGATGCGATAAACGCTGGGGTCAAAATAACGACGATGAATCGGTCCATAACCTCCGCCAGGTCCACCATGCACAAATAAAACAGGAATGCCTTGCGGGTTGCCACATTCTTCCAAATGTAAATGATGAATAGAGTCGACCTGTAAGCTATGTTGGCTGTAGGGCTCTAGGTGCGGGAATAAAAGGGTGTCGATGGTTTTCATATGAGGCTTGGCCTTAAAATTCGTTAAATCAATTTTAGCGAATTTTAGCTGCCAGAAAATAAAAAAGCGTGCACAAGGCACGCTTTTAAGGGTTTTGTGGCTTAAAAATAACCAGGCCTGGTCATTTTTAGGCGCTTTTGAGCTTAGTCTTGCTTTTTACGGCCAGCACTTTTACGATCTTGTTCTGTGAGCAACTTTTTACGGATACGAACGCTTTTTGGTGTGACTTCAACTAACTCGTCATCATCAATGAACTCTAAGGCTTGTTCTAGCGTGAAACGAATCGGTGGTACTAAAGTTAAGGCTTCGTCTGTACCAGAAGCACGCATGTTAGTCAGTTGCTTACCTTTCAAACCGTTAACTGTTAAGTCGTTTGAACGAGAATGCAAGCCGATAATCATCCCTTCATAAATCTCTTCACCGTGACCAATGTACATGCGTCCACGATCTTGTAGGTTGAAAAGTGCGAAGGCTAGGGCTTTACCTGTACCGTTAGAAATCAATACACCGTTTTGTCTTTCGCCCAATGTCCCTGTAAATTTAGGACCATAGTGCGAGAAGCTAGAGAAGATTAAACCTTCACCTTGGGTGGCGGTCATGAACTCAGTACGGAAGCCAATCAAGCCGCGCGATGGAATGATAAAGTCGATACGCACACGGCCGTGACCATCCATAACCATGTCACGCATTTCGGCTTTACGCATCCCTAGTTTTTCCATGATCGTCCCTTGAGACTCTTCAGGAACATCAACGGTCAGGTTTTCGTAAGGCTCGTGAATTTCACCATCCACTTCACGGAAGATAACTTCAGGGCGAGAAATCCCCATTTCATAACCTTCACGACGCATGTTTTCAATCAATACTGACAAGTGAAGTTCACCACGACCAGAAACACGGAATTTGTTGGCATCTTCAGTTTCTTCAACTTTAAGCGCGACATTGGTGAGTAATTCTTTATCTAAACGCTCACGGATTTGACGAGAAGTTAATAACTTACCTTCTTTACCCACAAATGGAGAGTCGTTAACTTGGAAAGTCATGCTCACCGTTGGGCGGTCAACCACTAAAGGTGGAAGCGCTTCTGGGTGGTTAGGGTCACACAAGGTGTCAGAAATGTTTAATGGATCTAAACCAGAGAAAGCCACGATGTCACCGGCATGCGCCTCATCCACATTGTATTTTTCTAGACCTAGGTAACCAAAAATTTCAGCAATCTTACCGCGACGAACTTTACCGTCTGCACCCACGACGCTAACCGTCATACCTGCTTGAGCAGCACCACGCGTGATACGACCTGTTCCGATAACACCTTTGTAGTTGTCATAATCTAAAGCGATACACTGTAATTGGAAAGGACCGGCCAAATCAACATCAGGAGAAGGCACTTTGTCTACAACCATTTGGAAGATGGGATCCATCGTTCCTTCACGAACACTGCTGTCTAAACCAGCATAGCCACTTAAGCCAGACGCGTAAATAACTTGGAAGTCCATTTGTTCATCGGTTGCACCTAAACGGTCAAACAAATCAAAAGTTTGGTCTAGAACCCAGTCAGGACGCGCAGAAGGGCGGTCAACTTTGTTGATAACAACGATTGGCTTTAAGCCGCGCTTAAGGGCTTTTTCAGTTACGAAACGCGTTTGTGGCATAGGGCCATCAACGGAATCTACCAGTAGCAAAACTGAGTCAACCATTGATAAAATACGCTCTACTTCACCACCAAAGTCGGCGTGGCCGGGTGTATCAACGATGTTGATACGGTAACCGTTCCAGTCAACCGCAGTGTTTTTAGCAAGGATGGTGATTCCGCGTTCTTTTTCAAGATCATTAGAGTCCATCATACGCTCAGTGGTTTCTTTACGAACATTGTCGAAAGTCCCTGATTGTTTTAAAAGTTGGTCAACCAGTGTAGTTTTACCATGGTCAACGTGGGCAATGATTGCAATATTGCGGATATGATCGGTTTTCATCCAAGAATCTCTAATGATTTAAAAAGGGCGCATTATAATGTATTTGGTGATGGCAATGGAAAAAAGTTGTGAATTTTCAATAAGTTTGCTACCCAATAAAAATTCTTAACAAAATGTACAAAAAAGGATTGTTGAATGAGTCGATATTCAAATAATTTTAATAACGATGACTGGTCTTACGGAGAAGAAGATCCCATGGAAATGGACGATTGGGATGAGGAGTCTGACGAGGACGAAGTCGATGAGGAAGAATATGAAGAAACCGCTTGTGGCGTGAAAATTCAGCCAGAAGCGGTGGA
The DNA here is from genome assembly GCF_011398155.1 of Thiosulfativibrio zosterae. NCBI lineage: Bacteria > Pseudomonadati > Pseudomonadota > Gammaproteobacteria > Thiotrichales > Piscirickettsiaceae > Thiosulfativibrio > Thiosulfativibrio zosterae. The sequence goes on along the minus strand of NZ_AP021888.1, from coordinate 2,285,588 downwards.
CGAACCTTGGCAAGATTACTAAATTTAATCAGAGCGCCAAGGATGGGTGCTAACAGTTGTTATCTTTAGAAGGTGGGGCGCTTTGCTTGGTGTGCGTGACAAAACTTTGTAATACGCCATAAGCCATGGTGCCTCCCACTATGCCTATGAGTGCGAAAACAGCGCCCATTTTACCTTCCCCCAGCATCGCCGGAATGGTTCCCGGGCAAGAAGCGGTCATGGCCCAGCCGATTCCAAAAATAAATGCCCCAGTCACTAAACCGGCTTGATAGGGTTTTTTAACAAAATCGACCTCGCAACCTGTTGAAAGTGCGTTGACATGAAATCTTTTTAATAACAAAACGCCAATCATTGCCACGATCACTGCTGTTCCAATCACTTCCATTAATTGAAAATCGATAAATAAAAACATCTGGGCGTGAAAGTCATAGGTGGTTGCACCTGCACGACTCATTAAAAAACCAAACAAAGCGCCCATCAAAAGTGCCAATACATGGGTACGGTAAGCAAAGTTGAATGAAATCAGAATCAGCTTAAAGTTTTTTAAAAATGGAAATTCAAACATAATCAATCCTAATGCTTAAAAGGCATCAAATAATAAACGAGTGGTCACAAAAGCACTCATAAAAAACACCGCACCTGCCAGCAGGCTAGGCGGATTCATCATAGCGCCCCCCACTAAAGCATGACCCGTTGTACAAGCGCCGGCTAAGCGTGCGCCAAACCCTAACATGGCTCCGCCAAACATCAGCCAAATCGCTTTACCGGCATCTGTTTGGGGCAGAATTTGATTGTACATACCAAAATCAAAAGATAGATGCCAAGGTTCTGGCGACATTAAGGCGCTGATCAGGCCGCCCAACGGAATGCCAATCAAAAACCACAGCTTAGGGTTGTTGATGTCGCGATATTCACCCGTGTGGAAGTAAGAAACTTTTTTGGTGATTAAGCCGCAAAAATTACCGTAACCCGTTGAACAGCCCGCAGGTTTGCCCATGACCCAAAAGTGTAGAATGACAAACAGACCAATACAAAGGCCCGCGAACCATCCGGCCCAAATTTCAATACTCATAAAATGACCCTTAAATTCTATTATTTAAGGACTATTTTAGGGTGGGCAGTGTTTTTGTCAAAACAACCCTTTTTTGATAGGCATAAGATTAATTTATATAGATAGAGACCTTTGCACGAGTCAAGGCACGGTAAAAAATGGCTAAAATTCACCTGCTTTTTGTTGAAAAACTTGCGAATAGCGAGCTATTCTCTGCATTTTTCGCCTCAATCAGGCAAATTTTATCTCAATTTTTCCTCGCACCTCACTCGTACAAAGGTCTCTAGCTATTAATAAATCTAGGGTGTACGCAAATGTGACAAGTTTTGAAAGGTGGTTAATCTTGTCATTCTTGGGGTGCAGACTTTCTGCCAAGTTACGCAATTCACCTGTCACCGGTGAAGCTGGGGCGCAGGCTTTAGCCTGCCTTTGTAAATACACGACGCTTGTCGATTGCGCAAAGTCTTCTGGGTCGTACCCTAGATTGTGCGTTAAACCCAAGAAGGCTAAAGCCTTCGCCCCTTTTAAGTTTCATATTCAGAATGACTGGGGCGCAGGCTTTAGCCTGCTTTCATAAGCGTAATTGGGGTCAGAGTAAAATTAAATTTTCACGACTAAGCAATTTGAATTAAAGAGCTTTCGATATTTGCTTTAAAGCCATCATCCATCGCATACCAATCTTGAATATCTACCCTAAAAGGTAATTCTGAAAATTCAAATGCATCTTTAAGTTTGAAAAGGGTTTCAATAGGAAGTTTTTGTTGGGCTCTAACCAATAGATCTAAATCCGAATAGGTTCTTGCTTGGCCTTTAGTTCGGGATCCATAAGCATAGATTTCATGCGGCTCAGAGAGAGTGCTGCTGACTAAATTAATGACTTGCTGGCGCTGTTGCTCGTTAAGTTGAAGCATTTTCAACCTTTCGATTTTAAAGCACCAAGGAGTTTGGTTGCTTCAGGTAAGAATTTAATGGCAATTTGAAAAACTTCTTCGGCGGTATTTTCATTGTAGGTGTGGCTGGTTTCATTGCGAGCACGATGAAATAGCATCCAGTTTTCAACGGATTCTATTAATTGATATTCTGCCGCTAAACGAAATAGTGCTTGGCGTGATAATCCATCGACTTGGCTTTTGCCTAAATTTTCACCCAGCCAACGTTTAATAAACTTCCAGCTAAGTTCATAGGTAAACTCAAAGTGTTGCACGACACCAGAAATTAATGTGCGAAGTAGGGGTGAAGATTCGGTCGTACTGAATTCATCAACCACTTTTAGGCTTTCATCAAGTCTAGCAATGGCTTTTTCTAAGGCTGTGAAATCAAGTTTGTTATCCATTTGCTCACCTCGATTATTCAGAATGACAATACACGATGCTTGTCGATTGCGCAAAGTCTTCTGGGTCGTACCCTAGATTGTGCGTTAAACCCAAGAAGGCTAAAGCCTTCGCCCCTTTAAATTTCATAACCAAAATGACCGGGGCGCAGGCTTTAGCCTGCTTTTATCAATACACGATGCTTGTCGATTGCGCATAGTCTTCTGGGTCGTACCCTAGATTGTGCAACCAACCCGAGAAGGCTAAAGCCTTCGCCCCTTTTAAGTTTCATATTCAGAATGACTGGGGCGCAGGCTTAAGCCTGCTTTCATCAATACATCATGCTTGTCTATTGCGCAAAGTCTTATGGATCCGTATCCAAGATTGGGCGCTAAACTCAAGAAGGCTAAAGCCTTCGCCCCTTTAAATTTCATAATCAGAATGACCGGGGCGCAGGCTTTAGCCTGCTTTCATCCATACACGATGCTTGTCGACTGCGCAAAGTCTTCTGGATCTTATCCAAGATTCGGTGCTCAACCCTAGAAGGCTAAAGTCTTCGCCCCTTAAATTTCATCATCAGAATGACTGGGGCGCAGGCTTTAGCCTGTTTTCATCAATACACGATGCTTGTTTATTGCGCAAAGTCTTCTGGATCGTATCCCAAGTTGGGCGCTAACCATTGTTCGGCTTTGGCAACAGTCCAGCCTTTACGGTGCGCATAGTCTTCTACTTGGTCGCGTCCCAAAGAACCCACCCCAAAATAACGCGACTCTGGATGTGCAAAATACAAGCCAGAGACCGCTGCGGTGGGTGTCATCGCAAAACTTTCGGTAATATGTAGCCCGATGGTTTCATCGGGTTTTAAAATTTCCCAAATCGTGCCTTTTTCAGTGTGGTCTGGGTTGGCTGGATAGCCAGGTGCTGGGCGAATGCCTTGATAACGCTCGCGAATTAAATCTTCGTTGGTCAGTACTTCATCCGCAGCATAGCCCCAGCTTTCTTTACGCACCATCTCATGCAAGGTTTCGGCAAAGGCCTCCGCAAAACGGTCGGCCAAAGCTTTAAGCATGATTGAGCGATAGTCATCGTGGTCTGCTTCAAAGCGCGCGACATGTTCATCAATGCCAATGCCGGCGGTAACTGCAAATAAACCAATGTAGTCGGCAATGCCCGACTCTTTAGGGGCAATAAAATCTGACAAACAATTATTAGCACCGCCGCGTTTTTTCTCGGCCTGTTGACGCAGTTGATGTAAGGTTTTATACACTTGGGTGCGCGTTTCGTCTGTATAGACTTCAACATCGTCGCCTACGCGATTGGCGGGGTAAAAACCATACACCGCTTTGGCAGTGAGCCATTGCTCATCAATAATTTGTTTGAGCATGACTTGCGCATCGGCATAAACCATTTTGGCTTGCTCACCGACCACTTCGTCATCCAAAATACGCGGGAATAAACCGTGCAATTCCCAAGACTGGAAGAAAGGCGACCAGTCAAAACGTTCCACCAGTTTTTCCAGCGGGAAGTTATCTAAGACTTTATTACCGATAAAAGTTGGCTTTTTCGGGGTGTAATTTAACCAGGCCTGGTCATTTAAAGACGGGTTTTCGCGTGCTTTGGTAATGGGAATACGCTTGACTTGTTGGGCACGCGCTTTGCGTTCTTCGCGCACTTGAATGTATTCAGCTTTAATTTTGGCAGCAAAGTCTGCTTTCAAATCATTAGAAATCAAACTTTGCGCCACGCCGACCGCACGCGAAGCATCTTTAACATAGACCACAGGATGGTCATATTGCGGTTCAATTTTAACGGCGGTATGGGCTTTAGAGGTGGTGGCGCCACCAATTAACAGCGGTAGATTCATGCCGCGCTCTTTCATCAGTTTGGCAACATTCACCATTTCTTCGAGTGACGGCGTAATCAATCCCGAAAGCCCAATCACATTCGCGCCTTCGGCAATTGCGGTGTCTAGAATTTTTTCTGCGGGCACCATCACGCCCAAGTCGATTACTTCAAAGTTATTGCACTGCAACACCACACCAACAATGTTTTTGCCGATGTCGTGTACATCGCCTTTTACGGTGGCCATGACTATTTTGCCATTGGCTTGACCTTCGGCTTTTTGGGCTAGCAAATAAGGATCTAGGTAAGCCACGGCACGCTTCATAACACGCGCCGATTTAACCACTTGTGGCAAGAACATTTTGCCCGAGCCAAACAGGTCGCCGACCACATTCATGCCGTCCATCAAAGGCCCTTCAATCACTTGCAAAGCCGAGCCAGATTTTTGATAGGCTTCTTCGGTGTCTACCTCAATAAAGTCGGTAATACCCTTGACCAAAGCGTGTGCTAAACGCGCTTCAACCGACTGTTCACGCCATAAGGTGTCTGCTTCTTTGCTGGCAGTCGTGCCATCTCCACGGAATTCGGCGGCCACTTCTAATAGGCGTTCGCCGGCTTCTGGGTCTTTGTTTAAAATGACATCTTCGACTGCCAAGCGCAGTTTTTCGGGCAGGTCGTCATAAATCGCCATTTGCCCGGCATTGACAATCCCCATGTCCATGCCTTCTTTGATGGCATAGTACAAAAATACCGAGTGAATGGCTTCACGCACTGGGTTGTTGCCGCGGAACGAGAAAGACACATTCGACACGCCGCCAGAAATTTTGGCATAGGGCAAGTTGGCTTTAATCCAAGTGACCGCATTGATAAAGTCCAAACCATAGTTATTGTGTTCTTCGATACCGGTGGCGACGGCGAAAATATTGGGGTCAAAAATAATGTCTTGTGGTAAAAAGCCAACTTTTTGGGTTAGCACATCATAAGAGCGTTGACAGATTTCAATTTTGCGTGCCAAAGTGTCGGCTTGACCCGCCTCGTCAAATGCCATGACAATGGCAGCCGCGCCATATTTTTTAACCAGTTTGGCATGGTGAATAAAGGCTTCTTCACCTTCTTTGAGCGAGATGGAGTTAACGATGCCTTTGCCTTGAATACATTTTAGACCCGCTTCAATCACTTCAAACTTAGACGAATCAATCATGATTGGCACGCGCGAGGCTTCAGGTTCGGAGGCCAGGAGATTTAAAAAACGCACCATACAGGCTTTGGCATCCAACATCCCTTCGTCCATATTGACGTCAATCACTTGCGCGCCGTCTTGCACCTGCTTTACGGCAATGTCAATGGCTTCGTCATAGTTGTCTTCAATGATTAGGCGTTTAAAAAGCGCAGAACCGGTGACATTATTGCGCTCGCCCACATTCACAAACAGGGTTTTTTCGTCAATATTGAGTGGCTCTAACCCTGATAAACGGCAAGCGGGTTTGATTTTGGGTAAGGCGCGACGCGGATGTTTTTGAGCCGCTTCAGCCATGGCTTTAACGTGATCAGGCGTGGTGCCGCAACAACCGCCGATAATGTTTATCCAACCATGTTCCGCCCAATGGCTAATTTCTTTGGCCATTTGTTCGGGCGTTTCATCGTATTCGCCAAACTCATTCGGCAAACCGGCATTTGGGTGAATGGATACAAAAGTTTCGCAAACGCGGCTTAACTCTTGCACATAGGGGCGCAATTCTTCAGGGCCTAAAGCGCAGTTTAAGCCCACTGAAAGTGGCTGAGCGTGCGCCACGGCATTATAAAAGGCTTCAGTGGTCTGACCTGACAGCGTGCGCCCAGAAGCATCGGTAATGGTGCCTGAGAGCATAATTGGCACTTCGTAACCCACTTCATCTTCCACTTCTTTAACCGCAAAAATCGCCGCTTTGGCATTGAGCGTATCAAAAATGGTTTCAATTAAAATGGTGTCCACACCGCCTTCTAACAGGGCATGCGCGGCTTGTTTGTAGGCGATAACAAGTTCGTCAAATGAGGTGTTGCGATAACCTGGGTCGTTAACATCGGGTGAAATCGAGGCGGTGCGGTTGGTTGGGCCTAAAATACCGGCTACAAAACGCAGCCTGCCATCTTCTTGTTCGGCAAGGTCACAGGCTTCGCGCGCCACTTTAGCGCAGGCTAGGTTGAGTTCGCTAACCACTGCCTGCATATCGTAATCAGCCTGTGCAATGGTGGTGGCGTTAAACGAGTTGGTTTCAATAATGTCTGCCCCAGCCCGCAAAAACGCCAAGTGAATGTCGCGAATGACCTCAGGTTTGGTCATGGCCAGGATGTCGTTGTTGCCTTTAATATCCATGTGGTAATCGGCAAAACGCTCCCCTCTAAAATCTTCTTCGGAGAGGTGCAAATCTTGAATCATCGTACCCATGGCGCCGTCTAAAATTACAACGCGTTCATTTAATAAGGCTTTTAAGCGGGCTAGTCGTTCGGCTCTGTTTAACATGTTTGAAAACTTATCTTTAATTTTAAAGGCGCTATTTTAACTGATTAACAATCGATTAGTCTTATGAGATGCATTGAGTAGTTTTTTTTGCCATAATCTTGGTGAGTTTTGTAGGTTTCAAGAGATTTAAAAATTCAGTAATTATGTGATGGTCTTGTTATACTTTTCTATTAAATTTTTAAATGGATTTTTTCGGTATGTGTGGAATTGTAGGCGGCGTTGCTGAGAGAAATATTGTTCCTATTTTGCTAGAAGGGCTGCGCCGTCTTGAATACCGCGGTTATGACTCATCAGGAATTGCTGTTTTAGATGCCGCAGCAAATATTCAGCGCGTTCGTGCTCTAGGTAAGATAAATCAACTAGAATCTAAAATTGCAATCGATGCTGAACCCATTAGCGGCCAAGTTGGAATAGCCCACACTCGCTGGGCTACGCATGGTGTGCCTGCTGAAAATAATGCGCATCCACACATTTGTAATAACAAAGTGGCTGTGGTTCACAATGGCATTATCGAAAATTACCAAATTCTAAAAGCTCAACAGCTTGCATTAGGTTACCGCTTTACCTCTGAAACCGATACCGAAGTGGTTGCTCATTGTATTCACAAGCACCTAGAAAGCGAGCCTGACTTACTTAAAGCGGTGTTTAATGCGACCCAAAACTTTGAAGGGGCTTATGCCTTAGGCGTTTTGTCTATTACTCAAGCAGATACTTTGGTGGTGGCGCGCAAAGGCAGTCCACTAGTGGTAGGTGTCGGTATTGGCGAATATTTTATTGCTTCCGATGTGTCAGCATTGTTGCCGGTGACTCAAAGCTTTATCTTTTTGGAAGAGGGCGATTTTGCCAGATTAACCCGCAGCACCTGTGAAATTTTCGATTCACAGCTCAAGTCCGTTGAACGCCCCATTAAACAGTCCAGTTTAAAAGCTTCCTCGGTGGAATTGGGCGAACATCGCCATTACATGCACAAAGAAATTTTTGAGCAACCGCAAGCCGTTATCGACACCTTAGAAGGACGCATTACGCAAGAGCATGTATTGGTTTCCAGTTTTGGGCATCAAGCTGAAGCCTTGTTCGAGTCTATTGAGAGAGTCCAAATCATTGCGTGTGGCACGAGTTATCACTCAGGCATGGTTGCGCGTTATTGGTTTGAGGATATTATAGGCATGCCTTGTCAGGTTGAGGTAGCCAGTGAATACCGCTATCGCAATCCCGTTATTCAAAACAATACCTTGTTTGTTACGATTAGCCAGTCGGGCGAAACAGCAGATACATTGGCCGCTTTACAGCAAGTCAAAAAACTGAAATCAAAAAAGAATATTCCAACGCTGACCATCTGCAATGTGGCAGAGTCTAGTCTAACCCGTGAGTCAGACTTAACCTTCTTGACTCATGCGGGTCCCGAAATCGGTGTCGCTTCAACCAAGGCCTTTACCACGCAGTTAGTGGCTTTGGCTTTACTAATGACTTCTGTTGGCAAAGTCAAAAAGATGATGTCCGTCAAGCGAGAAACAATTATCGTTAAAGGCCTGCAAAAACTACCAGGCCTGGTTAAAAATGCATTGGCACACGAAGATACAATTAAAGAAATTGCCCAATCCTTTGCCGACAAGCAAAATGCCTTATTCTTGGGGCGTGGCACCATGTATCCAATCGCAATGGAAGGTGCCCTTAAGCTCAAAGAGATTAGTTATATTCATGCTGAAGCCTATCCTGCCGGTGAACTTAAGCATGGCCCTTTAGCCTTGATTGACGAAAACATTCCAGTCATTGCGATAGCGCCGCATGATGATTTGTTGGAAAAGCTCAAATCTAACCTGCAAGAGGTCAAAGCCCGAGGTGGGCAGATGATTGTGTTTGAAGATGAAATGTCTAATATCAGTTCAGAGTCAGGGTTTAGAGTGGTCAAAACAACCACAAATGTTGGGCGCATAACCGCGCCCATTACCTTCAATATTGCGTTGCAGTTATTAAGTTATCATGTTGCGCTAATAAAAGGGACAGATGTCGATCAGCCTCGGAACTTGGCAAAGTCAGTAACAGTTGAATAGTTTGAGGGCCGGGGGGTTCAATCGTTATCTTTCATTACAACTTAAAATAAAGAATTGATCTCATGAACTATTCCACCAATATTTCGATGCTACAACGTTTTCTAGATCTGTCACTTTCTATAACTGCGTTAATTCTAATAGCTCATGTTTATGGCATTCCTTTTTCAACATCCTATTTAATTTTAGGCGTGTTGGGCAGCGGGCTATTTGTTTTGTTATCTGAATTGTTTGGGCTTTATAAAAATTCGCAAACAAGCACATTAATTTCCATCGCGAGCCTTATATTTAATGGATGGGTTGTTGCTTGGTTCATTTTGATTGTTTTAATGTTTTTGTTAAAAGAGTCGGAGAATTTTTCAAGGGTTGTTTTGACTTTATGGGGACTGACGGTTCCTTTCTTTTTAATCAGTTATCGTTGGCTTATCAGAGTTAGTTTAAGGCAGTATTTTTATCAAAGCGCTAATTATAAAATGGTTGCGATAATAGGGGTGACTCGTTCAGGAAGAGAACTTGCAAAAGTTATCAATGATAACCCATGGTTAGGTTACAAAGTTGCAGGGTTCTTTGATGATGAATATAAGGGCAATGAGTTTCAGATGCTTGGTGAATTAAAGGATTTGGAGCAAGCTTGTAATAAAAATTCGTTTGCTGAAATATACATTTGTTTACCCTTAAAGGCTGAGTCAGAAATCCAACAACTGCTGAACTTATTGAGTAATAGCACACTTGTCGTTAAGTTTATTCCCGATTTATTTAGTTTCGACTTACTTCAGGCCCGATGGACAGATTTAAAAGGGCTCCCTGTCATTAGTGTCTATGATTCACCGTTAAATTCTAATTTAGCAAAAATTATTAAAAGGCTTGAAGATATAATTTTATCAGTGTGTATTCTTGTCTTGATTTCCCCTATCTTAGTGGTTTTAGCGCTAGGGGTTAAGCTGACTTCTCAAGGCCCCATTATATTTAAACAAAAACGATACGGAATTAACGGTAAGGAAATTAATATTTATAAGTTCAGAAGCATGATATCTCAGGATAACGGTGATGTTATTCTTCAAGCCACACAAAACGATGCTCGAGTCACTCGGTTTGGTGCTTTTATGAGAAAAACCAGTCTGGATGAATTACCTCAGTTTATCAATGTGCTACAAGGAAAGATGTCCATTGTTGGTCCGCGACCCCATGCATCTGCTCATAATGAGCATTACAGAAAAATTGTTCCAAAGTATATGCAACGCCATTCGGTAAAGCCTGGTATTACTGGCTGGGCCCAGGTTAATGGTTGGAGAGGAGAGACCAAAACGCTTGATAAAATGGAGAAGAGAATCGAGTTTGATTTATATTACATTAATAACTGGAGCTTATTAATGGATTTAAAAATCATTTTTTTAACCCTTGTTAAGGGTTTTTTTGATAAAAATGCTTACTGATTCATCCCCGCTTTTCATTGTTAACTGTTGGCTTTGATAACTTCTGCATAAGCTTCTAAGATATTCGCCCAAGTAAATAAAGTGTTGAATCTTTCTTCGCTGGATTCAGACATTTCAGTTCTTTTATCTGGGCTGTTGATAATTTTATCTAGTTTTTGTTCGCATTCGTCAATGTCATTGAAGTATTCATTTTGACTACCTGCAACCCAGCGGTTAAATCGATTGTTATGAGCTAATACTGGTTGCGCTGCACCTAAAGCTTCAATTAAAGAGGGGTTAGTGCCTCCAACGGTATGTCCGTGAATATAAAGCATGGCATGAAATCTTAAAGCATCTAAGATGTTGTGGTCATAGATTGCACCAACAAATATCACATCATGATTTGCGGCTTGTAGTACTTCATTGTGATATGGGTTTTTCGGGTTATATCCGCCAAGAATAACCAGTTTAACTGGACGACTTTTGTTTGAGAACGCCTTTACGATTTCTAAAATACTATTTTCAGGTTCCGGTCTGGCAATAACAATTGCATATTTTTGAGGTTTTAGGTCAAACGGTTTTAGCAAATCTATATTAGCGCTTGTAACCTTTCTTGCCCCATAAGGTATCATGGTTATTTTTGAGGCATTAACTCGAGTTTCGAGATGTTTTTGTATTTCTGGATGATCGGCAATTAAATGGTTACCAATGTGGCACCCAGCTATTTCATTTAGGAACAACCATGCCTTTTCATACCAGCGCCATTTGTCTCTTTTCCACTCGATTCCATCCATATTTATGAGATTAGTTTTTTTGTTAAAACGAAAAGCAAGGTTAAAGATGGCCGTGTTATAACCTAATGTTAGGATTGTTCCTATTTGATTCTTAGCATGATTGACGGTTGCCCAGTCAAATTTAATGGTCGAAAGAGCGCCTTCCCCTTTAATCGGGATATGAATAAGGTGAATGCCCTTCCAGTTAGATTCAGTTAAATGAGGGTAGTCTTTATGCTTAACTTGGCAATAGACAGTAACCTTCCAACCTTGCTCGACCAAATACAAAGCTAGATTTTCAGCAAAGGTCTCAAAGCCACCATGAGAAGCAGGGATTCCCCTGATGCCGGTAATAATTAAATGCATTAGGTTCTCTTTATCATAAGTAAATGGGTCAAGATTTCGTAAAAGAAAAATATAGAGATCGTTGGAATGATTGCCAATAAAGCTACAAGGTGGATGAACCCCTTTATTGGATGAAACCTTGAATATTTTTCAGACTCTAAAAGTTTGTTTGCAAATTCGTCCCAATAAAAGGAAGGTGCTAAAAGCTCAAGATTCTTTTTCATTTGAGTTAAGGCTTCAGGATGTCTGCTTAAATATAAAACATCTTTAGCGAGATTTTCAATATTTGTCACTAAACCGGTTTGTGTCTGTGTCAGTCTAGGGCCCCATTCACCGTCTTGGTTTTGGATGATGGGAAGTTTTAGACTTAAACAATCAAAATTTCTTGTCCTAGAGGCATAATCATTCTCGTATCCTTCTCCACCCCAAACCAGTGAAAGGTCAAATGCTGACCAATAATCTAAACGATCTTTAAAAGGAACCCAAGGTAAAAAAATAATTTGATGGTGAACCGTGTTAGGGAGCTTGCTTAGTATGTCTATTTGCTGTTCCACAGATACCCCAAAAAACACCAATTTAATTTGAGAATTTTTTTCAAAGGCTTCTGATAACGCAGACATGACACTATTTAAGTTAAACCAACCATAGGTGCCTCCCAGCCACCCGATTAAAAACTCATTACTGGTAAGAGGGGTTTGAGTAGTTGCAATAGAATTTAAAAGGCTAACGCCATCAGATTTAGGGAGTGGATTGTAAGGTTGACAGCCAAAGGGAATCACTTTAATTTTATTAAAATCAAAAGTACGAGAGAAGGGCGCGATCATTCCACGAAGCAAATCCTGTTGTCTTTGGTTTGCAACGATGACGAAATCAAAACTAAAAAGACCTAATAAACTTCTGAAGACATTGAATTGGGATTTAATAAGTAACTTTATAGAAGGCTTGGAGTTATTCATGACTTCATCAAGTTCAATCCAATGGGGAACATAGTTGTCCAATATCACTTTTTTTCCAAAAAATACTGAAATAATAGAAAGAAGTAAGATAAGTGGACCACCGCCATGAAGGACGATCACATCGCTCTCGAAGATCGTTTTCAGCAGTTTGAGAGGCTTGTTAAGAGGGATGAAATTTAATCGATTTAATGGTGAATTTTGTGTGTTTCTGTTAACCGCAATATAAATTTCATGCCCTTTTTGTGATAAGGCATTTCCTAATCCAATATAGCGCATTTCAGGACCTTTAAGTCCCGTTCCATAGTCACCTTTATATATAAGAAAGAATTTCAACAGTAATGCCGCCTTTTCAGTGTAATGATTTCATCATTTCGACTCTATCAAAGAGTCTTGGTTTAAAAATTTAATGGGAAATTTATTCATTAGGTATAAGGATAAAATCATTAAAATTAAAGTGTCAATGCTAACTCTAATAACCCAAGCCATGGGAGCGCCAATCAGCCCAAAGTTTTCAACCAAAGTCCAGAGTAAGGCAGCATAGATAGGCAATTCTATGAGATGCAATTTTGCAGTAATATCCGCTTTCCCGATTGCTTGGATAAAGGCAAATGGAATCATGGCTATGGCATTGATAAAAATACCGACAGAAAGCCATTTAACCAACAAATAACTTTGGCTGGCAAATTCACTACCTATCCAAAGTGTTAGGCCTTCTTCAGCAAAAATAAAAGTAGCTACACTGAAAGGAAGCATAAAAGCTGAAATAATCAGGATTGAAATTTTAAACTGATGTATGACTTTATCTTGATGACTTTGCCAGTCGGTTGCAAAGGTTGCAAACATGACGCCTACTAATGCAAATGGAATAATTAAAGCTTTAGTGAGAAGGTCGAACGGGGTTGTATAAAAGGCAACAACGGCAACCGATAAAACTGCACCGATATAAAAGCGATCAAAGTAAACCATTAAAGGGCTGATGATGTTGCTGATACTGACCCAGCCACCAAATACAAATAGTGACTTAATTTCATTTTTATTAAGGTGCCAACCAGAATAGGGATTCAATGTTTTAATGGTTGTTACGATTAGTAGCATCCAAATAAAAAACCTGACGATAAATAAAGACGCCAATATCCAAGATAGTGAGTCGGTGTAATGCATTGTGATGAAAGGCGCTAAAAACATCAATATACCCAGTGGAGCCCTTATTAGAGCAGTCCAACCAAAGTGTTGTTGTCCTTCTAAAACGCCAAATAAACCAGTCGAAACTATGACGAAAGGAATGGTTAGAGCCAACCAGTAGATACCCTGCAAAGTCTCTGATTGAAGATTTTCTGACAGATTGAGTAAGTCATAAACAAGCCAATGAGCTGATGCAGCCAAAATGGATGCACCAACCAACCCAAACAAGAAAATATACCCTAAGGTTTTCCATACTAAAGGTTTAATATTGTCGGTATTATTGCTTCCAATTCTTTGTGCAATTTTTTGTGTAAGAGCTCTGCCCAGTCCCATATCCAGAAGACCAAAGTAGCCTACAAGCATCCACGCGATAGATAACATGCCAAATCGTTCAAGACCTATCCCATCGATTAATAGTGGAATAACGTATAAGCCAAACGCCATAGGCAAGGCAGTACTTGAAAGATTTAAAGCAACTTTTGTTTTAGTTGAATGCAATAGTGTGACGACTCTTAAGTTGATTTAAATGCGCTATTAGGCATTGTATTTTTATAAAAAATTATCATTAAATTAAGCTTTAACGGAGTTTTCTACCCACCTCAATCATGGGTTTTTCTATATGTTTATAAGTTAAAGACGAGATTAAAAGTATCAATAGTCCTACAAAGGGCATGGTTGTCAGATAGGAGTTGGCGTCTATCTTGATAAAATCATTAAAAAATATCGAGAATAGCACATACAAAACAAGGCCATGAACTAAGTAGATGCTATAGCTCATTTCTCCTAATATGATTGAGGCGCGATGATGCAAAAGCCCGAAGAGATTATTGCCCAATAAAATACTTAAAAAAAACACGCCAATTAAAAATGCTTGAGGAACTCCATAGGAATTCGTAAAGAAAAATAGAACCAATATTATTGAAAGTATTCCGCCATAACTTAACAGACGAATTAAGTTTGGTTTAATGTTTTTATACTTGATTTCTATGTGTGTGCCAAAACCACCAATTAAAAATAAAATAAAAAAGAAAGTATTAAATTGGATGGGTTCAGTTATGTAAATTTCTTTGGGGTTGTGAGCAAGGATTAGTACACTAAGTAGCAATATCCAAATACTTATCTTATGACTCAAGAGTAACCCAATAATAGGAAGTGCTAAATAAAAAATCCATTCGTATTTTAATGTCCAAGTAACCCCAGCAGTTACTTGCATGGTATGTTCAAATCCATTGATACTAGGTTGCTGAAATATAGGCCAAAGGCCAATTTCTTTTAACAAAAGAATTACGCCATCGGTAAGCAAAAAGTTGCTATGAAAAAGAATTAACCATGTCATTAGGGTAATCATAAATAAATATAACGGCATAATTCTAAACAAACGAGACAAAAAGAAAGCTCTCCATGTCAGTTTGTTTTTTAACATACGGCCAATAAAAAGGTAGCCTGTAATCATAAAAAAAAGGGCTACACTTACTTGACCGATGTTGTTAAAAAAGTTTTGTGCGGGTGCTACCCACTGTCCTGTGAGCTTCCAGTGATAAGTGATGATAAAGTGATGATAAAAAACACCTAAAGCCAGAAAACCTCTTAATCCGTCAATGTTAGTTTTGCGTTGAGGTTCACCGATTGGAAGATTTATCGTAAATAGTGCATGCTTTTGTAAGTAGGTGGCTGTTTTTAAAGCCACAATCACGCTTATGAAAATCATCAAGACGGTGAAGGAAAAGAGCACTACTTAAGATCCTTTCCTAAACGTTCTCTTTGATAGCTACCATCTTGTACATGCTGGCACCAATCTTGATTCTCCAAATACCACTTCACGGTTTTTTTGATACCAGTTTCGAAGGTTTCTTGCGGCTCCCAGCCTAATTCTTGTTTAATTTTGCTGGCATCGATAGCGTAGCGCATATCATGTCCAGGTCTGTCTGCGACGTAGGTAATTTGTTGTTCGTATTTGTCTGCTTTGGGCCTTACTTCGTCGAGTATAGCGCAGATAGTTTTAACCACTTCTATGTTTTGTTTTTCGTTGTGACCACCAATGTTGTAGGTTTCCCCTACTTTACCTTGAGTAGCAACAACGACTAATGCTCTTGCGTGGTCTTCTACATAGAGCCAGTCTCGAATTTGATTGCCTTTGCCATACACGGGTAAAGGTTTGCCTTCTAGAGCATTTAAGATGACGAGAGGTATCAGTTTTTCTGGAAAATGATAAGGGCCATAATTATTTGAGCAATTGGTCACCAGCGTGGGCAATTTATAAGTTCTTTGCCAAGCGCGCACTAAATGATCAGATCCTGCCTTAGAGGCTGAATAAGGCGAGCTGGGAGCGTAGGGTGTTTTTTCGGTAAACAGGGGTAGACTGTCTTTTTCTATATCAGGCACTTCTTCAGGGTGCGGAAGATCCCCATAGACTTCATCGGTTGATATGTGGTGAAACTTGAAGTTGGCTTTTTTGCCCCCATCAAGCGTATTCCAATAGGCCCTTGCTTGCTCAAGTAGAGTGTAAGTGCCAACGATATTTGTCTGAATAAATTCACCTGGGCCATCTATTGAACGATCTACATGAGATTCCGCAGCTAAATGCATTACGATATCTGGCTGGTGGGTATTAAAAACGCGTTTTAATTCTGCCGCATCACAAATATCCACCTGTTCAAAAGCGTAACGCGCGTTTTGGGAAACGGTTTTTAGAGATTCTAAATTGCCCGCATAAGTCAACTTATCAACATTCACAACGGAATGTTCGGTGTCATTGATTAAATGGCGTACCACGGCTGAACCGATAAAACCGGCACCGCCAGTCACTAGAATTTTTTTGTTTGATGGTTTTGTCATGCTTGTTTCTCAAGTTCTTTTAAACATATTTTAAGTGAGTCTTGCCAATAAGGAATGTCGAAACCAAAATGCTGCTTGATTTTCGCTTTGTTCATTAAACTGTAGTGGGGGCGTTTGGCTGGTGTTGGATAGTCTTTTGTTTCTATAGGGGTCACTTTAACCTGCACTTGGGCCATTTCAAAAATGGTCTTCGCGAAGTCATACCAACTGCAAACTCCCTCGTTACTGTAATGATAAATCGGCGTTTGTGTGAGCTTTTCAGGCTGGTTAGCAAGCGTCAAAACAGCTTGTGCCAAATCCCCAGCATAGGTAGGGCTCCCAACCTGATCGAAAATAACACCCAAGGCCTCACGCTCCTTGCCTAGTCGCAGCATGGTTTTAACAAAATTATTGCCAAACTCAGAATAAACCCAGCTGGTACGAATAATCGCGCCTTTGGGCTGAATGGTCTGCATGGCTTGCTCGCCTTTTAACTTCGTTAACCCATAAACGCCTTGAGGGTCAACGAGATCCGTTTCAATATAAGGCTTATGGTTTGTGCCATTGAACACATAATCCGTACTGACGTGAATCATCATGGCATTATGTTGTTTGCAGATTTTAGCCAGTTGCTCTAGTGCTTGATGATTGATTGAATTGGCTAATTCTGGCTCAGATTCTGCTCTATCAACGGCGGTATAGGCCGCACAATTGATAATGACATCAAAAGATCTGTCCTGAAAAAAACTTGCAATACTTTGCGCCTGACTTAAATCAAGTTCATCTCTCGCAACAAAGGTAAATTGGTAATCTGGATATTGCCCTGCTATTTTTTGTATGCTTTGCCCCAACTGACCGTTTGCGCCAGTGACTAGAATTTTCTTAAGCATAATAATCCACACCAAATTCAAAGCAAGTACCTAAATCCCCCAGGCCTGGTTGTTTTTGGTCTTTTTCGGAGAGTTGTAACAGCGCTTTTGGCAGTTGCCAGTCAATCTTAAGTTCAGGATCATCAAAAGCCAGTCCTCGATCGCACTCAGGTGAATAATAGTTATCCACCTTGTAGGCAAAAGTTGCTGACTCACTTAACACGAGAAAGCCGTGGGCAAATCCTCTGGGAATAAACAGTTGGTGTTTGTTACTGTCATTAAGCAATACCGCTACATGCTGACCAAAGGTTGGGCTGTTTTGACGAATATCCACCGCCACATCCAACACTTCACCTTCAATTACACGCACAAGTTTGCTTTGAGCAAAAGGTGGCAATTGAAAGTGCAGTCCGCGTAATACTCCTTTAGTCGATTTAGATTCATTGTCTTGGCAGAAATTGACCTGATACCCAAGGGCTGCTTCAAACTTATCTTGACGAAAAGTTTCGACAAAATATCCACGATGGTCACCGTGCACTTTAGGTTGAATTAAAATCACATCTGGAATCGCTTGAGGAATAAACTGCATTTAGAGGACTCCTTCCTCGGCTCTTTTGAGTAAGTATTGACCATATTGATTCTTTTTAAGCGGTTGCGCCAATTCAATCAATTGCTCTTTATTGATATAGCCCATTTCATAAGCGATTTCCTCTAAACAGGCTACTTTAAGGCCTTGGCGTTTTTCAATGGTTTCTATAAAAGCTGAGGCTTCTAACAAAGACTCGTGAGTTCCCGTATCTAACCAGGCATAACCTCTACCCATAGTTTCTAGTTTTAAGCGACCTTCTCCTAGATACATTTGATTAACGGTCGTAATTTCCAATTCACCACGATGAGAAGGCTTTACCTCTGAAGCTTTTTGAACCACATCATTGGGGTAGAAGTATAAGCCTGTAACGGCATAGTTAGATTTGGGATGGGTAGGTTTTTCTTCTAAGCTAATAACGGTACCTTTATGATCGAATTCTGCAACGCCATACCTTTCTGGGTCTGAAACATGGTAACCAAACACCGTAGCTTTGTTTTGTTGAGCATTTTGAACGGCTGATTCAAGCATATTAGGCAAGTCGTGACCATAATAGATATTATCACCTAGGATAAGGCAGGCATCATCACTGCCGATAAAATCTTTACCTAAAATGAAAGCTTGGGCAAGGCCATCAGGCGATGGCTGAACGATATACTCAAAACGCATACCCAATTCAGAACCATCCCCTAAAAGTCGCTTAAAGCTTGCCTGATCCTCAGGTGTTGTAATAATTAAAACTTCTTTAATGCCGGCCAACATCAATACCGACAAAGGATAATAAACCATTGGCTTATCATAAATGGGCACTAACTGCTTAGAAACCCCTTTGGTAATTGGATAAAGTCTAGTGCCGGATCCTCCAGCTAAAATTATGCCTTTCATTGCTTGCTCAACTTATGGTTTGTTTTAAAAATGGAAATAACTCAAGTTAGTCAAAATGCTTCAAGGTATAGGCATTTTGAAGGTTTAAACTCAAGTTAATATTGTAAAAAGGATCTTTTGCAATAATGTTTGGCCAAGTGTTGGCCATATATTGAATTTCAGATTCAAAACGGGCTTGTTTTTCAGGTGTAGTATCTAAGCCCCTGGTAATAGATTCAAAATGATACAGTTCAGCAAAAGGTGTCCATACATTTCTGTAACCTTTACTCATGACTTTTAAGCAAAAATCAACATCATTAAAAGCGACAGTTAAGTGCGTTTCATCTAAACCCTCAACTTCTTTATAAATACTTTTTTTAACAAGTAAGCAAGCTCCCGTGACAGCCGTTACTACCCTTGGTAGAGTAGCAAGGCCAAAATAGCCCGGATCAGTTTTTTCTTTTAGATGGAATGCATGTCCAGCAATACCTCCCAGTCCTAATATAACGCCTGCATGTTGTACTCTGTTGTCTGGGTAGAGCAGTTTCGCGCCAACAACACCAACGCCAGGTCGGCAAGCCATGCGCATCATTTCAGTAAGCCAGTTATTAGATATAACCTGCGTATCATTATTTAACAACAATACATACTCACTGTTGGCTAAGTCAACGGCGCGGTTATTGATAGCAGAATAATTAAATGGACTCTCATCTCTAACAACTTTAATTTTAGGGTGTCTTGATTGAATTTGTTTAAGATAATTTAAAGTTTGTGGTTCGTCTGAACGGTTATCAATAATAAGAATGCTGAAGTTTTGATAGGTAGTTTTATTGAGAATACTTTCAATACAGTTTTTGATCAGTTTAAAACCGTTATAAGTTGGAATAATCAATGTCACAGAGGGTTGTACGATAGGATTTTTTTCGATAAGTCTATAGAGTCCTGAGTTAAATACTTCAACCTCACCTATTAAATGATTGTTTTGTGCAAATTCTTTGATGGCTTGTTTTGCTGCGTTAATTGCATAAGGCTTTTCCGCAATATTAATAGATGTGCTTCCAGGCACAACACGCCAATGATAAAGTACTTTTGGAATATGAATAATGTCACTCGGTTTTACTTTTTCAGCGCAGCGTAAAAGTAAGTCGTAATCTTGTGCGCCCTCAAACCCCTCCCTGAAACCATTAATTGACTTAACCAGAGCGGTTTCATACACACCTAAATGGGAAAAGTAATTTTGTCCTAAAATTAATTCAAAGTTCCAATCTGTTTTGAAGTATGGGTCTGAAAGGGTTTCGTCTAAATGAATTTTATCTTCATCAGAATAGATCAATTTTGCTGTGGGATTGTCTATCAGAGCTTGATTAACCCAAAACAAGGCATCGATTGTCAGGAGGTCATCATGGTCAAGCAAAACTAAAAAGTTACCAGTAGCTTGCTCTATAGCAAGGTTTGATGCTTTGCTAATATGGCCATTTGATGTAGCGTGATAAACTTTAATTCTTGAATCTGCCGCACTAAGGCTATCCAGAAAAGGCTTGATGTCTTCATTTGTAGAAGCATCGTTACAGATACACAATTCCCAATGGGTGTAAATTTGAGACTGCACTGATTTGATTGCGGCTTCTAAAAGGCCAATGTCCGAGTTGTAAACGGGCATGATAATTGAGAATAAAGTTGGGTTCAATATGTTTTGGTCAGGAGTGTTTTTTATGTTTTCCAACCTAATCTCTAAGTCTCGCTTGAACCAGAGATTGTAATCAACTTGATGGTTTCTCAAGTTGATTTGTTGGTAAATTCTTCTTAAAAGTGCTTTGAAGCCATGTTGATTTCTAAAATCATTCGCTTTCTTGATTAGCATTAAATTTTTTTTTAGGATTCGAGCCATTTTTCTAAGTAATTCACTGGCCAGTCTTATAGGTAGAGTGAGTTTCCAAGATGTTGAGTTTAATATGCGATTTAACTGGTTTTGAATTTCATCAACTCGCAATTCAATTAACGCAGTCTGTGTTTCTGATAAGAGTTGATTATATTTATGCACAAGCGTGTTGAACTCTCTTTCTAATGACAAGCGTTCACTTGGGTTATCCTTTAGCAAGGTATTGAGGCTATTAAGGTTAGCCATAAAGGTTTGTTGAATACCAGATATCTCAAATTGCTGTATCAATGTCTTATTTTGGTTGTTAAGAAGCGTCAGAATTTCAGGGTCTGAAGGTTTTTCAAGAAAAAGAACGCCTAAACCATTCGAGTGATGAAATTCGAAATGATAGGGGTATTGATTTTTAAGTTCTTCCCAAAGCTTAAAAACGCCAAAGTCATTTTCCCTAACCGTAATATCATGAAAAAGAATCACGCCATTGCTTTTCATTTTACAAAGCCATGAAGTGTAATCATGCTTAACAGCATCATAAGTGTGAAGACCATCAATGTGTAAAATATCAATTTGATTATTTTCAAATGTACCTAAAGCTTCATCAAAAGTCATTCTCATTAGGTTGGAAAATGAAGCATAGTGTTCTGTGTTATGTGAGTTGACAGAAGTAAATATATCTTCACTGTAAAAATTGGCGTGCGGGTCACCTTGCCATGTATCAATGGCATAGCATTGGGTTTTTAACGCATGGGCTTTTATCGACTCACATATGGCAAAATAAGAGTTTCCAGAATGTGTGCCTAACTCTACAAAAATATTAGGACCAAGCTTGCAAATCAACCACATGGCAAACGGCGTATGCCCCACCCAAGAATAGGGGAAGTTTAGATGGCTAGGGTTGATTAATGACCAGCAGTTTTGTTTGTCAATATGAGTCATTCTTTCTCCCAGAGTATGTTTATTATGTTCCATTGCCACCATAGCCACGGCTTATCCCTTAGTGTTTTTGATAGTTGTTCCGCAGCTTCCGATAGGGCAGTTTCAGGTTCGTTACTGAGTTTAATAACTCTGCATATGGTTGAGTTACCATTGTCGATATTTTCTGCATAATAGAGATTCGCATGAGTCTTTCTTGCAAGACGTACGATGCCTGGGGCAACTTTTAGAAAGCCTTTTTCAAAGCGAGGTCTTATTTGTCGTGAAATGTCGCCTTCAGGAATGTCAAACATAATAACAATACTTTCTTTATTTTTTAGAGCTTTGTACATCAATATCGGATTTTGATTAGTCTTAAACCATTGGCCGCCACTAATTCTTGCTACATTTTGCATTTTGTAGTTTAAGTATGTTCGGGTGGTTGGGTCCAAATGCGGGTTAGTTTGGTCAACGGCTTGGCTGAGCATGCCAACATTATTTGTATGAAGCCCAAGATAGCCTATTGAAGATAAAGGTCTACCAAAATGACTCATAATAATAATTTTTCCATTAGGATCTTCTTTAAATTCTTTTAGGTCATTCTCAAAGTTAGCGTCATAAGAGATGTGTTTAAAATCGTCTAAGACTTTAATTTTGGGGTAAAAAAAACTGTCCATTTCTTCCCGAGCTAACATTTGAAAGTGTAGCTTAGTCCAATTAACGGCGGTTTTAAAATCAACAGCGTAAAAGTTTTGTATCCCTTCTCTGTATTGGTTTACCCATTCTTTTTCGAAAATAAAGAAAAGTTTGTAGCCAATGTAAGATGCAATGGGATAAGCCCAGTTTTTAGGTAGAAATTTTAATGCAGGCAGTATAGCTCTTAGTTTTAGCGCCCTAACGAAAGAATTTAATTTCAATTCAGTGTCTCATTATTGATGTGAAGTTCCCAATGATGAGCAAGTTGAACTAAGCCAACTTCTAGGTGTGTCTGTTTTACTTGGAATTCAGCAACCCTGCGAAGATGTTCGTAAACATGAATGCCTTTTTCGCAAAGCAGGAAGGCATCGATGCTATAAACTCCTTTTAAAAGCGGTAAGTTAGGAATTTTCAAATGAATTTCTTCAGCTGTTTTAGGAATGGTAATTGAGTCTACATGAGAGATAAAACTACAGACTTGCACGCCCGCAGGCGTTTCTATAACAAATCCTAGAGTCGGTGCTGGCGCCTTAGAAGAAAATTTAATTTTAGAAACAAGCTCAAGCGTATCAAGGTTATTGTTGAATACAGTGATATCCTTTTCTAATTTATTGGTTTCTTTGCCATTTTTGAGTAAAGTGATATTCAATATTCTTGGAGAATCAGTGGATTCAGGAGAAACCTGTAAAGGATGTTTTGGAGCATTTCCCTCGGATTTTACAGACTCCAAATCTAGCCAAGATTGATATGCAGATGTAACGTCTTTGGTTTCACCTATGCATTCTATTTTACCTGACTTTATCCAAATTGCTTTTTGGCATAGAGCTTCAATTTGGTAAAGCGCATGTGAACAAAATAAAAGCGTACAACCCTCAGCTTTCAATTGCATGATCTTATCAAAAGATTTTTTTGCAAAAGCGCCATCCCCTACACTAAGCGCTTCATCAATGACCAAAATATCAGGAGATACATGGACTGCAACCGAGAAAGCTAGGCGTAAAAACATGCCGCTGGAATAGGTTTTGACAGGGTTGTCAATAGCATATTCAATTTCAGAAAACGCAACAATTTCATCAAACTTTGACTTTATTTCATCGTGAGACATTCCAAGGATTGCAGCATTCATCCAAATGTTTTCTCTGCCAGTAAACTCCGGATTAAAGCCAGCGCCAAGTTCCAATAAAGCCGCGATGCGTCCTTTAATTTTAACGGTACCTTTAGACGGGTAAAGTGTGCCACAAATCAGCTGCAGAAGGGTTGATTTTCCAGCACCATTTCGTCCTATAATGCCAATTGACTCACCTTTTTGAAGGGTAAAATTGATATTGTCTAATGCACTAAAGGTTTTGTGCCTTGATTTAGATGGGAATAAAAACTCTAAAAACCTATCGCCAGGGTTCGAGTAAAGCTTAAAGTCTTTCGAAACTGATAAAGCCTCAACAGCTATGTTTAAATTGTTAGAGGACATCAGCAAACCCTCGTTTTAGTTTTAAATAGACAAAAGTTCCCACTAAAAGAGACGCTAAGGAGAAAGCCCATAAATAAACATGGCTCGATAAGGGTGGCCATTCATTCAGTAAAATGGCAGAGCGTAAGGCTTCAATTAAAACAGCCATGGGATTCAAGCTTAACCAAAATCCAGCACTGCCTTTAACTGCAGATAAAGGATAAAAAATAGGAGTTAAGAACATCAATAAAGTTACAAGTAGTCCCATGATTTGGCCAAGATCTCTAAGGTAAACCCCTAGGCTTGTTATTAGTAATGACAGGCCCAATGAAGCAATGATAAAAGGTAATATTAAAATTGGAACAACAAGCCAGGTTAGAAAAGGTGTGCTTAAAAATAATAGTATGATGGCAAAGAGTAGCATTGTTAAAAATAAATGGTACATGGCGCTTAAAACGATACTTGCTGGTAATGCCCACAAGGGAAACACTACTTTTGTAATAAGATTTGTTTGTGAAGTAAACAGTGTGGGTGAGCGCGAAAGAACTTCTGCAAACGTTTGGTGAATGATCAAACCAACAAAAACAAATAGTGCAAAATTGAGGGGGCCTTGTGATTCATCATGTGGCCATTTCATTTGGAATATGCCGTTAAATACAAAGGTGAAAACGGCAAGCAAAAGCAAAGGCATTACAAATATCCAGCCCGTACCGAGAACCGTATTTTGGTACTTTGCTCTGATTTCTCGTTGTGTGAATTGTTTTAGTATTAGAGCGCTGTTTTTTAAGCTTAATATTTTTTTTATAAAATCATGTAAGAACAATCTAATCACCCTGAGCAAATCAATTTTGAATTTTAAGTTAATATCCTGTTAAATTCAAATACCTTTTAATCGCAAACAAATTGATTTAGGGCTGCTCATGGCAAATAATGTTGTTTAGTAATGGTTTTGAGGCTTGTAAATAAGTATTTTTGCAAATTAAAATTTGCGTATTCAATAGCTTGCTTTTATCAACCAGTTCGTGTGCTTTGTTGACTGTATAGCCAATGGCGGTGTAGGAGCTTCTAAAAGGGGTGCCAAGGTTTCCCACAATTACTTCACCAGTGCTAATGCCTATTCGCATTTTTAAAGTAGGGAATCCAGGATTGTTTTGGTTAAAGACCTCTATCTGTTGCAAAATTTCTAGCGCAGTTTTAATTGCTAGGTCTGCATGGTTGGGTTGTTCAAAAGGAGCGTTCCAAAAAGCCATAAGCTCATCTCCAATATATTTGTCAATTGTGGCATCGTATTTCTGAGCGCAATCGGTCATTACCATTAAAGCTTTTTGGGCAAGATCGGCTGTTAGTTGGGGTGAGTTGTTTTGGCTTATGGCTGTAAAGCCCTCTATGTCAGCGAATAAAACGGTAATAACCCTTTTTTGAGGTGTAAGGCTGTTTTCTGGGTTAGAAATGAGCTTGTCAACAAGGTTTGGGGCAAGATAATCCTTAAATAAGTCAGTTATCAAAGAATTTTGTTGATTGGCTTTAAACCATTGGTAAGGTATTAAAAATGCGAGAAGCAAAATCAAGTTTATGGGAACAAGCGAGGGGTTTATATTTGTGCCATTTATCCAAGCTAGCCAAGAAAAATAAAGCCAGGCAGCGATGCTAAACAAAGCAATGGTTATTCCCGAGATCGAGTTGTTTGAAAGAAAAGAAAAAAGTATGATTAAACCCATGGTAATCGTGAGGGCAACCGGTAGATAGTGAGAAACATTCCATTCGGATTTCTCGGGCTCCAAAAAATTTGCCAGAAGTTCTGCGTGAATAATAACCCCCGGTAACCACGGATTAATGGGTGTGGAGACTCTATCGCCCAAACCTAAGGCACTAGAGCCAATGAGTATCCATTTGTTTTCAAAAATATGGCTAGGGATTTGTTCATATAAAATGGCTTGCGCAGGAACGACAATCCAAGAAGAAATTTCTCTGTTAAAAGGAATTGTTTCGGTTGTCTTATTAAAGCGACTTTTGGGTATTATAAGTTTTTGACTTAATGCCATTGCCAGAGCAAGGTTGGGGGTCGATATTGAGTGGAAGTTAACCCAGGTAGGTATTCTTCGAATCTTGCCGTCGCTATCAATAATTGGGCTAATATGTCCAAGGCATTTTGATTTTTGAGTCAGGTTTTCAAAATTACCAATAACACCATTTGCTTCGATATAAATTGGCGAGTAGGGATAAAGTTTTTTGATTTGGCCTATTTCTTTGCTCTTATTCTCAGTGTTGTAATCAAACGCGGTAGCCAAACAAATATGATTGGTTTGTATGATTTGGCTTAATTGGCTATCGCCTAAAGCTGATTTTTCGTTAGGAAAGACGATGTCCAAGCCTATTTGCTTTGGGTTTTGAGCTGCGATCTTCTCTAAGAAGGTTGCAAACAACTCTCTGCTCCAAGGCCATTCTCCAAAGGTGTCTAAGGTTTGGTCATCTATGTCAATAATAATGATGTCTTGAGGGGCTGGGTTGATTGCTTTAAGTTCTGTAAATTTATCTAATATTAATCGATCGGCTTGTTTAAAAATGTCATTTTTCAATAAAAAGTAAACACTCCCGCAATAGAGAAGGATGAGGGTAAGAATAATAATGTTTGTTTTGTTATTGAGTTTAAAATGCATTGTAGTGAGTTTTTTAATTTATTTGTACGAGTAGAGCACAATATGAAACTTAATAATACACATGTTACGCTATCTTTGCTTAAGCAGATAAATTTGTTAGCGGGTTTGTCAGATGCCGCGCTTGAGGCAATAATTCCTAAGATTAAAGTGTTAAGCCTTTCTAAGGGGGAGTATCTTTTCCATAAGGGAGCGGAGTCTTCAGAGTTGTATTTTTTATTAAATGGTTCTCTGCAGGTTTTGGATTACACGCCAGAAGGTCAATTAATCGGTTTGGCCGTTATTCGGCCAGGTTGGCATGTTGGCGAAATGGCTGTTTTAGATGACGAGCCGCGTTCTGCATCCATTATGGCTGAAAAAGACTCTGAGTTGCTCTACCTTAGTCACAAGCATGCACTTGAATTGTTTACTCACGAACCGATTGTTGCTTTAAGGGTGATGAGGGGATTGGTTTCAATCATCAGAAAAGATAATAATGTCCGTGCCATTATTGCAATACCAAATGCAAAAGTTAGGGTTTATCGTTATTTAATGTCTATTGCCACAGAGGTAGAGGGCGAGATGCATATCAATAATTTGCCCAAGCATTCAGCTTTGGCATCTATCTGTAATACCAGTCGAGAAACTGTGAGTAGGGCCTTGTCAGAACTACAAAAAAATCAAATTGCTAGCAAGTTAAACACTCATGACTGGGTTATAGATGCAAGCGCGCTTGAATTGTTTATTGAAAATATTGTTTTTGACTAAGGTTAAGTTATTATTTCAGTCTAAAGCTGGGTTTTTAAAGCGTTTGTTTTCTGGATAACTTCAGTTTTCATCTATATGTAAGTGTCAATAATGTTATTATTTATAAACGGATAGTTACCTTGAATGTAACTGTTTAAACTTTTTTCAATCATAGATTTTGTTTCAATCTTCATTAATTAAGGGGAGCTTTATGTTAAGTTTTAGGTCTTTACAGCTTTGTAAACTTTCCTGGCTTGGATGGTTAAAATCTTATTTGAATCAAAAAGTTGCAAAATCCATGGTGTTGGTCAGTGGTTTGTTGATGATTTCCGCGCAATCATTGGCTCTGGAGGGTTCAGTAAATTCTTCAAATATGCAAGTCATTGGGCAAGTCATGTTAATGACGGGTAAAGATGCCGTTTTGATTCGTAATAACCAAGCTCTGCCTCTAAAAATGAAAGCAGATATTCTAGAAGGTGATTCGCTTCAAACTCAGCAAGGTACTTTTGTGCACTTAAAGATGAAAGATAATGCTCGAATTTCTTTGCGACCACAAAGCCAGCTTGAAATAGTCTGTTATCAAGTGCAACAACAGTCAAAAGGTTGTATGAAACTTACTTTAAAGCAAGGTGAAGTAAGGGTTGTGGATGGTGATGCAGCCAAATTGGCGCCAGAAACTTTTAGACTCAATACGCCAGTAGCCGCGATAGGTGTTAAAGGTACAGACTTTGTGGTTTCCTCAACACTGCAAGAAAGCTTGGTGCGTGTTTTAGAGGGTGCTGTTGTGGCTTCACCTTTCGGAGGTGATTGCACCGCAAATGGTTTGGGTGTATGCACTACCTCTTTGTCGTCTGTGTTGAGCGCACTTGATCCCTATGCCTTAAGAGTCACTCCTGGTGTCTTGCCGCTTAAGGTTCCTTTGGATAACTTGCCAGATGTGGTCGCTCAAAAGTCATTAAAGCAATTACAAGCTTTAGCTGGTCAGGATTTGGAGCAAAGTTCGCAGTCATCATCTGCAGCTTCACCTGTTACGGATGTTGCTGTTACAGATGTGGCGACCATTTTGGCAGACTCGCCCTTGTTGGTTGAAAAGTTTTTAACAAAATCCTTGCAGTATTTTAAAGAAAGCTCATCAGTGAGCTCTGTTCCTGTTTCGGTTTCGCAAGATATTCCATTGGTCTTTAGTTATTGGACAAATGATGCTAAAGGGTTAAATGTGCCAATAGACTCAGCAAGAGAAGGGCGTTCTGTTACGGTTGGTGATAACCAAACGGTATTGTGGCGTAATCAGGGTGAGTATTTGCCCATGCCTGGCGTTGTTAATTATGGTTTAAAGGCTGCTGAGGGCTTTTTGTATACACAGGGTGATGCAAAAGTTGTTGGTGTGTTAGGGGGTGCTTTAAAAATAAACTTTGACAGTAGGCTTTTTCAAACGCGCTTAGATATGCTGATGCCCGGCGGAGCTTTTAACAGTCAGTCAATAGAATCCACTATGGCTCGAGACGATGGTATTTTTGCATTAAAAAATCAGATGGGTGTCACTGTTAATGGTGCTATTTCTAATGATGGTCAGGCTGTAGGGTATATTTTAAATCAGCAGTCTCAAGATGGATTGCTTAAGGTGCAAACGCTTTGGCAGTCCAATTCTGTTGTGCCTTAATTTTTAAAGTTGGTTGCTAAGAGTGTTTATAGATAGATTAATGCTTGTGACAACCTATTTTTATCGATTCATTCTGCAAAGGGCAAAGGTTTGTTAATAATAGCTTTGCCTTTTAGAAAGCCTTGGCTAAGCTTGCTATTGTTTGTGTATGCCAATATCTCTTTAGCAACTTGTCCAACACCGCAGTTGCAATCACAATTTGATCAAATCGAATTGAAGCTTTTAAATAATCCAGATAATCGTTATTTCCAATTAGCCTATTCCATATTAATGTCTGAGTGTGAATCGCCAATAGCTCAAAGTAAGTGGCAGGCAAACGGTCGTTCGCTCACAAGTTTGGGCTTTTCAACCAATCCCAGTCGTCTTTCAAACTTAAATGCATTTGAAATTACCTTGCCCGAAGGAACGCTGAGTTTTTTAAATCAAAGCAAGCCCAAGTCTTCAGTTTTTGGAGGTGTGGATATAAGTGTCAATTTAATCTATAACAATCAATATAGTTTGGCAATGAGTGTTTCACGACAAGAGTATGCCATGGTGGCAGAACAGGAGAGTTATTTTATTGGTATTGATTCGGTTATTAATAAAGTTGATTTAGCAGGGTTGTCAGTGTCTAAGCAAACTTTATTTGGGATTGAGCAAAATACCTTAAAACTTTTTTACAAAAAAACGCTCAGTAAGAAAATTAGCTTTGGGGTTGTTTTGGCAGAAAATAGTTACCGAAACGCAACAATCTTCAATGACAATCAATTAAATATAGAAGTAAGCGCTTTCTTAGATAATACATTAAAAGTACAAGCGGCTGCTATTTCTAGCTTTCCTCAACAAATTAGAGCGGGTGGGCGTTATGATGCATTAGAGTTTAATTTAATCAAAGGGCGCTCAGTAAGTGAGGGTGTTAATGCGTTTTTGGGTGTGGGATTGCGCTTTCAAAAAGACTCACAAGCATATAGTCCGCTGATAAAAAATAATGCAGTTAGAGAGTTAGTTGTTTTAAAGGGTATGGCGTTATTAGAGAAAAGCTTCAAAACAAAATTTTTGGGTGATTTTAAATCTTATGCGCGAGTCAGTTACTTAGAGCAAAAAAGTAGTTTGGCAATGTTTGAATGGCATACGCTGGATTTTGAATTAGGCCTATTAAAAAGCTGGTAATTTTTTAAACTGTGACTTGTGTCACAAAATAAATGATGCAATTTGCTAGAATTTAGTTGCAATGTCATAAAAGGCTAATAGAATAGCAGGCTAACTTTGGAATGCATTCTTTTAAGAAAGTGTGACAAGGCAAAATATTATCGATAATATTTATTTAAAAAACGTAATAGGAGAATATTACAATGGCAATTACAGCAGCACAAAGACTAGATATCATTAAAGCAACGGTATCAGTTTTCGGAATCGCACCAGCGGGATACATGACCGCATTGACTTCAATTTATGAAGCCGTTGGTGGTAACTTAACAGCGTTCACAACCGCTTTAACTAACACGGCTGCTTATCAGTCAGCTTCTTTCTATCCTTCATACTTAACAAATGCAGAAGTTGCTACTAAAATGGCAGCTGCGTTTGCATTAAGTGATACAACAACTCCAGCGGGTCAAGCAGCTTATGACTACTTCTTGGCTAATCTAAATGCTGGTGCTTCTGCAGGTTCTTTATTTGCAGCAGCTCAACAGTTTCTTGACACAACAACTGACACAGCTTTCGCAACTGCAAAAGCAACTTTAGCCAACAAAGCAGCTGTTGCAGAATACTACACAGTAACTCAAGCAGCTACTGGTACTGATTTAGGTGTTTTAGCTTCTGTTGTTTCTGGTGTAACTTCAACAACTGATGTTTCAACTGCCGCTGCAATGGCAGCTGTAATTTCTACAACTGCTGGTGCTGCTTCTGGTCAGACTTTCACGCTTACTACAGGTGCGGACAACATAACTGGTACAGCAAACAACGATACATTCTCAGGTTTGTCTCAAGCAACTGCTGCTGCTGCTACTGACACTTTAACTGCCGCTGATATTATTGATGGTGGTGCAGGTATAGACACATTAAACATCACAACAACGGCTGCTAATACTGACGTAACTGATGGTGCCCAAATAACTAATATTGAAGTTGTTAATATCCGTGCAGCAACAGCTGGTACGACGTCTACATTAGATGCTTCTTCAATTGCTGGATTAACTGGTGTTAATGCAAATGCTGGTGCTGGTGCTGTAACAGTAACTAACCTAGCTACTGGTGCATCAATGACAGTAACTGGTAATGGTACAGTAACAAACGGTGCTATTACATTTGGTTATGCAACTGGTACTGATGCAGTGACTCTAAATGTAGCAGGTGGAACTAAAGTAGGAACCACAGTGTCTAATACAGGGACTGCAACAACAGCAACAATTAATTCTACTGGTGCTGCAAATATCCTGGGTACAGTTGATATTGCAAACGCAACATTAACATCAGTAACAATTAATGCAACAACAAATCTTAAGGCTGATTTATTGTCTCAGGCTACAGACCAAGTAGGTACTGACGGTGCAGTTACAATTTCAGGTGCGGCAACCACGGTTGAATTGACTGCGGCTTTGGACAATACGATTAAGACAATTGATGCATCTGGTTTAACAGCGGGTGGTGTTAAAGCAACCTTAGGAACTGGTACTGAAGATTATAAAGGTGGTGCTGGTGTAGATACCATTACATTGGCTGCTGGCGTGAAAACTGCCACTTTCGGCGCAGGAAATGATGTTGTTACAACAACAAGCAATGCTGGATTAGCTGGAACGGCTGCTGGTGTTGTTAATGGTGGTGAAGGAACTGATACTTTAGTCGTAGCTCACGCAAACGATGTGGATACTTCAGCTGAAAGAGCTGTTTTTACAAGCTTTGAAACATTAAATAATGCTACTACGGGTGCGATTGCTGCAGATGGTTTTACAGGAGTAACTTCATTGATTTCAAGTGGTATTCAGGGTGGTTTTACTGCAATGAATGCTACACAAGCAGCAGCAATTACAAACACGGCTGTTCAAGCTGGTGGTACAACTTATGCTTTAACAACAGCAACAGGTACTTCTGATGTTCTAAGTATTGAAACTAAACATGCAACTGCTACAACAGCAGCTGATTTAGCAGCTTTAACTGTAAATGGTTTTGAAACTATGAATGTAACTGTTTCTTCTGGTAATGTTGATGAGACAAATGCTGAAGCGACAGTAGTTAGTTTTGCAGCGGCAACTGATTTAACTTCTTTAAATATTGCTGGTGCATTTGCGGCAAATGTCATCCTTGATAACACATCCAAGGCTGTAACTGTAGCAAATACACTTTCAGGTACAGCAGCTATGAAAGTTGAAGGTGAATTGATTAAAGGTTCTTCTGTAACAACAACTGCAAACGGTGACACAATCGAAACTGCTCTTGCAGCCATTGCTGGTGTTCAAGGTGAGTTTGTCAGCTACAATGCAGGTGCTGGAGATGATGCAATTTCAACAAGCTTGACGGCGATTAATAACACAAACAATGCGTTAGCCTCTTTAAAAATTGAGGGTGGTGAAGGCACTGATACATTATCATTTGATACAGCTGATGCTACATTTGCTGACGCTCAGTTTCAGTACGTTACAGGTGTAGAGAAAGTAACTTTGACTAACATTACATCGTTATCTGTAACATCTGGTGGTTTCTTTGATAACAACTTCAAAGCTTCTGGTGTGACTTTGACAACTGGTACAACTGCAAACGGTGCAACCCAAACTATCGATTTATCTTCATTTACTGGTGCTGCAACAATAGTTGCAACTACTGCTGGTGATGGTGCATCAACTGCTGATAATTCATCAATTACAACAGGCTCAGGGGCTGACACAGTTACTTTGACGGCAACTTCATGGGTTGGTGCGGCTGGTGCGGCTGGTGCAATTAATGTTGTAACGGGTGGTGGTAATGATACGATTTCAGTTACTACTGGAACATTACTAGCTGTTACAGGTACAAATGCAGTTACGATTAACGCTGGTACTGGTGCAGATACAATTACTGCTGTTCATGATAATGCGGGTTCAGGTTTAGGTAATTTCACTTTTGTAATCGCTGATGGAGATTCATTGGCTGCATCACGTGATAAAATTACTGGTTTTGATTTAGGTACTGCTGCTAAATTTGCTGATACATTGGATTTAAATGGCACTCCTACTGTTACAGCTAACACGGCTGGTACAAATGGTACGGATAGCGGTTCAATTAAATCTCATGCTATAACAAGTGGTATTATCACTTTTGATGATGTTGATACTTTTGCAACTGCACTTACAGTAAATGAATCTAATTTATCAACTGTCTTGACTTATTTAGCAACAAATATCACTACAGCTGGCGATACAGTTGCATTTGCTTATGACAGTAATAGTGACGGTACTACTGATGCAACTATCGTTTTCCAGCAGGGAACAAACGATACTGTTGTTGAATTGGTTGGTGTTGTAGCTACTTCAATCTCTGCAACTAATGCAACTACTGCTGGTTTAATTGATTTGGCATAATCTCCTTGGAGATACACTTCAAGCTTCGGCAAAAGGTGTAAAGCAAAAACCAATCCCTAGCTTCGGTTAGGGATGCAGTTAGCCCCTCAATCCTCCTGGAGCGAGGGGTTTTCTGTAAATGGACTTTGGAAAAATAATAGAGTCTATTTACTGAAAACTACAAGCTGACGCCCTTCGGTTGTCGAATCATTCAGCACATTCAACAGACTGCGCTTGTTGAAAGTACTTCATGATTTTCATGCCAAAACATACAGATAACTTTATGAATTAAGTTTTGAAGAACGTACACAAACATACATTTAATCCATTAGCGATAAAGTTCAAAAATTTGTTATTCTCACATTACTTACCAACTATCCAAATTGTTAAAGAGCAACCCCCCCCTGAGGTGTTAAGCAATCTTGACCTCAAAACCTGTCTGATCAAAAATGGCTTTCTCAAAGGTGTCTGGTGAAACTATCCGCCTGCTATAAATAGCATCATGCAGGGGTATGCCATCATCAACTAAGCTTAACATTGCATCTCTGATTTGCTTCTCGTAATACGTCCAGACAAAGAAAAAGACACTGGACTTGGCATAAGCAAGAGCAGGTTCTTCTGGTGCTTCGATATCTATCCAGTTCACATTGTCAGGTAGGTCTTTGCGCGATTGACTCAATGCTATTGCAAAGACATCAGGTTCATAGGTGAAGATTAATGCCAATACTTCTCTACGTAATCTATCGGATTGTTGCTGGAACATTTCAAGCATTGGATGTTCAAGGTGACTGTTACGCTTACCATTAGCAAATGCAGTGAGTTCCTTCTTCACATCAGATTCATCAATAACGATGTCATTAGAAATCTGCTGTCTAAAACTACGCTTGAAGTCGGTATCCCATGCATAATTGAACACCAGACAATAATCACTAAATAATTCAGGGTTAGAGCTGTAACGGTAAAGCAAGCCAAAGCTAACAATCTGCAAACAGCTGCTAATATCATAGTTGTAATATCCTAAAAGCTTGCGTTCCGAACTACTGAGTCTCGTGAAGACGTTATAACTTCGACCATCGGATTCATCTGTAGAAGCAAGATGCCGAGTTGAAACTAAAAGCTGACCAGCATCAATATAAGAAGGGCTGGCATGGCTCAGTAAAGCAAATAGAGAAGGAATGCTCAACTCATCTAGCATATCAATGGAAACACTGGTCTGGTAAGGTGATGTAATATTAGAACTGGAAACGCTGAATAAAGATTTAAACTGTTCTTTTAGGTTTACGCTTGCTCGACTACATATGGTGGGGTGCATATGTAGCGAGCCTGTAAATCAAACTGTGTAAACGCTCATAGATTAAAATCCTCAAAAAAGGAAAAAAGCTATGAGCAACTTAGACCACAAAAAACTCCAAGAATTGGCCAAAGAACTTGCCAAGTCTGTTAAAACACAAGAAGACCTATCCAACCTTTCATCCATGCTGGTTAAGATGACTGTTGAAGCAGCCCTTGGCGCTGAGATGGAAGAACATTTAGGCTACTCAAAAAACCAAGTTTCCGATTCAACTAACAGCCGTAACGGCTACACCAGCAAAATCCTTAAAGGTGATCATGGTGAAGTTGAACTGTCCGTCCCTAGAGACCGTAACAGTACCTTTGAACCCGTCATCGTTAAAAAAGGCGCTACACGACTCACCCATATGGATGACCAGATTCTTAGCCTTTACGCTAAAGGTATGAGTACCCGAGACATCGTTGATGCCTTTAAAGAAATGTACGGTGCTGATGTTTCACCCACCCTCATTTCTAAAGTCACCGAATCTGTACTCGAGAAAGTTACCCAATGGCAAGAACGACCCCTCGATGAAATCTACCCGATTATCTACCTTGACGGCATAGTGCTCAAAATCCGCCAAGACAAACAAGTGTTGCGCAAAACCATGTATGTAGCGCTGGGCATTAACCTAGAAGGTAGAAAAGAATGTTTGGGGCTTTGGTTATCAGAAAATGAATCTTCCAAGTTTTGGTTAAATGTTTTAAATGACCTTCACGCCCGCGGCGTGAAAGACATTCTCATCGCATCGGTTGATGGCCTAACAGGATTTCCTGAAGCGATTAATGCTGTCTACCCTAAAACAGATATACAGCTTTGTATTGTCCATATGGTGCGTAACTCACTCAAGTATGTCGGCTATAAAGAACGCAAACTGGTTGCCACTGATTTAAAAGACATTTACCAATCCGTCACTGAAGCAGGTGCTTTAATGGCATTGGAGCGATTTGAACAAAAATGGGATGCAAAATTTCCCAGTATCAGCAAATCCTGGCGAACTCACTGGGATAATGTCTCAACCTTGTTTTTATATCCAGAATCGATACGCAAAGCGATCTACACCACTAATGCCATAGAGTCACTAAACTCTGTGATTCGCAAAGCGGTGAATAATCGCAAGATTTTTGGGCATGATAATTCGGCATTTAAAATTGTATTTTTGGCGATTGAATCGGCATCAAAAAAATGGACAATGCCGATTCGTGACTGGAATGCTGCGATGAATCAGTTTATGATTTTGCATGAAGACCGCCTTAAAGGGCGGGTGTAACCAAATGGGCGTTTACACAGAATTATTTACAGGCTCTATGTAGCGGACTAACTGTAAGTTGAGAACATAGGTCTGCATTTATTCTTCTAATTTCATGGAGTGCTAACTTAACTATCTCTTGAATAGTTTCTTGTCCCAGTTTAGTGAGTTTCCACTTCTTTGAGTATCTAGCAGAGCTGTAACTTTTGCTGCGACTAAATAGTTTGTCCACAAAAGCCACTTTAGTTCCGGAGTTCAGTAAATGTTTAACGGCTTTGTTTTGGCTGTTTATGACTATCCCAGAGTTATCTTTCTTAATCTGTACTTGGTTGGCAACTTGGACAAAGGCTTTTCCTAGTTCAATGATTGCATCAATCTTGTTTAAATGTGAAATCAACTTGACCTCATGTCTAAGTTGGTAGCCAGCAATCGCCCCCAATATTGCAGGGAATAGTTCATCACCGAGTTTAAGATGAGCTGTAGCATATTCAACATAGGTTTCTTTTTGCCGCCTTCTGACATACATCAAATCAAGGTTTGATGGTGGTGGTGCATCACTTAGGTAGTGTTGTATGGCTGTTTGATGTTTATTAATTGTTTGTCGGCTCAGTTGAGCGAGTCTAGCCAGTTCAGTGTAAGATGTTTGTGATGTGGTCTTGTCTGACTTTAGTACTCTGAGTACCTTTAAAAGTCGCTCATTTAAGCCGTATTTAACGTTTGTCATTATTATTACCTTTTTAACTGAAAGTTAATTAAAACCTTCCAGAGAGCTATTCTTTCGTTTTAGAGTGCGGTAAAATGTTTATTGTTAAATTGAATCTACCGTTTAACTCTGGAAGGTTCAAGTGTCTATAAGAGCGGGAACTTTTATAGGCACTTTTTGCTATTAATATTTGTCATTGCATTGTGACCATTGGCACCTCTGGTAGTTTCTGAAGTTGAATCAAGGGTAATGCCTTGAACGCTGCATTCGAAGCATCTACTAATGTATCGTTTGCTAAATGTGCATACCTTTGTGTTGTCTTGATTTGAGTGTGACCGAGTATCTTTTGCACTTCATACAGTGATCGTCCACTGTTGACTAGAAAGCTGGCAAATGAATGCCGCAGGTCATGGATTCGTAGTTCATCTAAACCAGCTCGCTTCCTAACCGTATTCCATGCATGGAAGATTTGTGTATAAGGTTTTCCAGTATCTGGGTTAGGGAAGGCATACTCAGAACTATCATGCTTTGTCATGGATTGAAGTAGTTGAATTGCACCATCATTAAGTGGAACATGACGAGTTGTACCCGTCTTATTCTTCTCGATGCGCCACAATCTGCGTTCAAAATCGAAGTCTTCCCATTTAGCTTGTAGCACCTCATTTTTACGTGCACCAGTCAGCAGAAGCATGGTGATAATCGGCTTTAACATTTTCGCCTGAGACTTATCGAGTTCTTCAAATAACCGTTTAGCTTCATCACTAGACAAGTATCGTTCTAATTTGTTATTTTCTTGATACAAGTCGATGCCTGAAGTTGGGTTTTGTCCAGCACCTTCAATTTCCCACTTTATGGCGCAGTTGAAGATGTAACGACAAAGAATAATGATTCGATTCGTAGAGCCGGGCTTGTGAGTGCTGCGATGTTTGGTAAAAATAGAAACCATGTCATTGCGTTTAATTTCATCTAAATGCTTATCCTTAAGAGCTGGTAGAATATGGTTCTTTAATAAGCTGACATCGGTATCCCAACTTCTTTTGTATCCCTTAATGTGGGGAAGGTAGTAGTTATCAATCAGCTCTTGGAATGTGATGACGCTGGTCTTTTTAACCTTGTCTTCAAAAGGGTTGTGACCAAGTGTGATTTGAGACAGATATTGTTTAGCAAGTTGTCTGGCATCGTTGAGGTTGAGAGCAGATGCGTCAACTTGTGAGAGTCTATTTTCTGTCCATCTACCATATGAGTTTTGGTATCTTAGGTAGTAATTTGTTTTTCCTGAAGTTAATACTTTGAGCAATAAGCCGTTAACTTTTGTATCGAAGTAATCGACTTTAGTTTGTCCTTTAGGACATTTGGCTTTATCCACGAAAGCCTGACTAAGTAGTTGTTTAGGCATGTTGTGTTCCTTTAAATTATTGGTTGAATTATTGATTATGCATTTGCACTGCGTTTTTCGGATACTGAAAGTATCTGATACTCATAGTATCTAATATTGGATTTTGAATGTCAAGCATTTATGATGGTTATCAAGAGTTTTTTGATTTTGTAGAGCATTTAAGAAGTCAGGAAATTCCTTCAGATGAGGCTCTGGAGCAGGATGTTGAGCGTTTTTTAAACGGTATTAGCCAGTATGGTAGTTTCCCAGATTCAGATGCCAGTAAAAGATTTGCTGAAGAAGTGTCTTTTGGTTTGATGACAAAATCTTGTAGAAATTTGCTAAATCAGTCTCAGCAGGAATTTGCTAAAAACGTAGGACTCAGTAAGCCAACGATAGCTCGGTTAGAGACATTTGAAACAAAGCCTAATTCAGAGATGACAGAGCGGATTATTGGTTATCTGAACTCAGAGGGTTTGACCATTTCCATATCAGGTTCTGAATATCAATTGTCAATCAGCCCAAGTGTCTTTATAAAATCATATCTATCAATGCTTAAAACTTCTAAAAGACGAAGTGACAGAAAAGTAAAAGAATAGTATTTTAACTAAGTTGTTGAAATATAAGTATAATATTTGTTTTCCGTAATTGAAACGATTTAATTTTGTAGAAAAAAACAAGAAATTACCAGATACTAATAGTATCTACAAGTTAGTTCTTTAAAAATCAGATACTTACAGTATCTATTATTTGGTCGCTTACTACAGGTGTTGACCAAGGTACTGCATTCACGGGTTCATCTGCTAATGATACATTTACAGCTATCGCTTCTAACGGTGGAACGGATGAAACTTTAAATGCTGCAGACATTATTAATGGTGGAGCAGGTACTGATACATTAAATTTAGTTGTTACTGCTACTGATGCAACAGCTCTTAATGCTGCAGTAATTACTGGAATTGAGACAATCAATGTTCGTGCTGCAGCTGCTGGTGTTACTGCAACAGTTGATGCTTCTGGTGCTGTTGGTGCAACTGCAGTTAATGCTAACACTGGTGCTGGTGCAGTTACCGTAACTAATCTTGCAACGGGTGCATCTATCGGTGTTATCGGTAATGGTACTACTGCTAATGGTACAGTTACTTTTGGTTATGCAACAGCTACTGATGCAGTAACTCTTAATGTTTCTGGTGGCACGAAAGCTGGTACTAACGTTACTAATGCTTCTGCAGGTAATGCTACAACTGCAACTATCAATTCTACTGGTGTTGCAAATACTCTTGGTACTGTTGACTTGAACGTAACTGGTGCTAACATTACTTCATTGACAGTAAACGCTACTACTGCATTTACAGCAACTTTGGCAGCTGACTATGCTGCAACTGCTGCTTTAACAGTAACAGGTGCTGGTGCGGTTAACGTTGGTAATGCTGGTACATTCAAAACTGTTGATGCTTCTACTAACACAGGTGGTCTTACAATGACACTTGATACAGTGACGACTTCATTTAAAGGTTCTACTGGAAATGATACAGTAACTACAGCAACTCTTGCTGCTCCTGCTGCTGGTATTATTGATGCTGGTGCTGGTACAGCTGATACACTAGTAGTTGCTGCTACTGCTGACGTTGCTTCTTCTGCATTGCGTGGTTCATACACTGGTTTTGAAGTACTATCAAATGCAACAACTGCTGCAATCGCTGCTGATGGTATTTCTGGTGTTACATCGTTGATTACTGCAGGTGATGGTGCTGGCTTTACAGGTATGAGTGCTGCCCAAGCTGCTGCGGTAACAATGACTGCTGATCAAACAGGTGCTCTTCAGTACGCGTTGACAACAGCTACAGGTACATCAGATGTATTGAATCTTACAGTTAAATCAGCAACTGCAGCAACTGAATTAGATGCAACTGGTCTTAACATTACAGGTTTTGAAACAGCTAACTTCACTGTAAGCAGTGGTGGAACTTCACTATACAATGCTGCAGGTACGACTGCATTGACTGCAGGTACAGATTACACAAGCTTGGCTCTTGGTACGGCTACAACTGATCTTACAAAAGTAACACTTGCTGGTGCAAATGCTGCAAAAATAAATCTTTCTGCCAATGCAACAAAAGTTACAACTGTTGACGCCTCTGCTAATACAGCTGGTGCTGATATCGTTATCGGTGGACAAACTGGTACCGTGGTTGTAACTGGTACAGGAACACGTGATATCGTTACTATGAATGCTGCTGGTGCGGGTGGATTGCAAACAGTTAATGCTGGTGCAGGTGACGATGCCATTTCTGCTACTCAAGCAGTTATGGCTGTAGCAACTATCAATGGTGGTGAAGGTACAGACACTATGACTCTTACAGATGCAGCAACATTGACTTTGGCTGATAACAGCTTTACAAATGTTACTGCAATCGAAAAAGTTGTAATTGGTTCTGCTACTGCATTAACATTTTCCGTCGGTGGTTTTGCTAATGCATTAGCAACAGCAAATAGTGGTGTTCTCGATGTAACTGCCTCAGCTCTTACTGGTGCTGTAACTATTGATGGAACTGGTCTTACTGGCACAAACTCAATGAAGTTAACACTTACAAACGTTGATACTGCTGCAAATGCTACAGCTACAACAATTACTCTTTCACAGGGTGCGGATGTTGTTACAATGACGGCTGCAAATAATACACAGACAGATACAATTACAATTTCTGGTGGTGTATCTGCATTGGCTTCAACTGCTGCAAAAACAATTGACTTGTCTGCTGTAACTGGAACATCAACTGGTGCTATCTCTGTAACTACTGGTGCAGGTGCTGACGTTGTCAAAGCTGCTGCTACTGCTGGTACATATGTGCTTGGAGCTGGTAA
This sequence comes from Thiosulfativibrio zosterae, assembly GCF_011398155.1. Taxonomy (NCBI): domain Bacteria; kingdom Pseudomonadati; phylum Pseudomonadota; class Gammaproteobacteria; order Thiotrichales; family Piscirickettsiaceae; genus Thiosulfativibrio; species Thiosulfativibrio zosterae. The sequence goes on along the minus strand of NZ_AP021888.1, from coordinate 2,245,032 downwards.
TGATACCTTTACTGGTGGTGCTGGTGTTGATACTGTAACAGGTGGAACTGGTGTTGATACAATGACAGGCGCTGCTGGTGCTGACGTATTTGTATTTAGTGATGTTGATACTGATATTGATACTTCTGCTGGTGCTGTTACTGACATTATCACTGATTTCGTAACTACTAGTGATACTTTAGACTTTACAACTGCAGGATTAGTTGGAAACTATACTGAGCAATTGACTGCTGCTGCAAGTCTTGACGCATTGTTAACTGCTGCAGATACTGCGCTGAATGGTACAGTAAAATACTACTTTGGTGTTGTTGGTTCTGATGGTTACCTTGTTTATGACGCTGATGGCATTGGATATACTTCTGTTATTCAAATGACAGGTGTTACTGATATGGCATTTGGTGATATAGTTTAATTCCTGCTTCTATCTTTTCTTAAAGCCCTCGGGCTTTGGAAATTTCAGCCTCACTTTCTCTTCGAAGTTGGTGGGGCTTTTTGTTGAAAGGATACTTATAACAAAAGTAAACAAAAGGACACCCACTTAGTTTTTTAATACAAAAGGACACCCACTTTATTTAAAACTATCTAAAGGACACCCACTTTGTTTTCATCTCACTCCATTTTCTGCTAAACTAAACTTAATCAATAAAACTAAAGGACACCCACTTTGTTTTCAACTCACTCCATATTCTGCTAAACTAAACATAATCAATAAATAGGTATCCGTCATGACTAAAGCCCGTGAATCGCAAATCGACCTAAGTCAAACGCCTTGGTATCACCTAGTCAATCGCTGTGTTCGCAGAGCCTACTTATGCGGAGTTGACTCGATATCAGGTCAAAATTACGAACATCGCAGAGCTTGGATAGAACAACGCATTATGCAATTAGCCAATGTTTTTGCTATAGACATAGCGGCCTATGCCATTATGAACAATCACTATCATTTAGTGGCTAGAGTAAATCAAGAAAAAGCCCAGGCCTGGTCGAATTTAGAAGTTCTACAAGCCTGGACACAACTGTTTGCCAGCAATATAACTGTACAACAATATTTGCAATCCCCCGAAACTGCTGATGAGGCGATTGTTAAGCAAGTTAATGATATGGCTGATATTTATCGCAAACGACTTTATGACATCTCATGGTTTATGCGAGTGCTCAACGAATCAATTGCCAGAATGGCAAATAAGGAAGACCAAGTCACCGGACATTTTTGGGAAGGGCGTTTTAAAAGCCAAGCTTTGTTAGACGAAAAAGCCCTTTTGTCGGTCATGGCCTATGTTGACCTGAATCCTGTCAGAGCCAATATTGCACTATCCTTAGAAGATTCAGACTTTACAACAATACAACGCAGAATTAAAAACACCGAAGACTTTCCAGAACCGGCACTGGTTACACAAGAAAAACCTTGTGAAGTCATTAATCAACAGCAAAAACTCGAAAACGCCTTTCTGCAGCGCCTAGACCAAATTCCTAGAGCCAGTTTGATGGCTTTTGACGCTAACGCTTTAAACAACCAACAAATTCCCTTTGCCAAACCAGACTATATAGAATTTGTGAACTACCTAGGACAAGCTCTACATCCCTACAAAAAAGGCTTTCTATCCAGTACGCAAAAACCTAACCCTCTCATGCAGAAATACAAACTCACACCAGAAATCATCAATGTCATCTGCCAAGGAAAACTACTCAAAAGTTTTGGCGCAGCCATAGGGGACATCAAATCGCTCCAAAGACACCAGGCGCATCAACAAGTCAAATATCAAAAAGGCAGTGGTGTGGCAAAAATGATGTATGGATAAAGAATTTGCTTGTTAGGGTTGAATAATTAGATATAGGTACTATTAAATATTGGATGTTTTAAAATTTATAACTAAGGTACCTGAAAACTAAAGGAATTAATAATGAACGCAATCAAAATCAACGAAAAAGACTATAACCTAGAAGATTTATCAGACACAGCCAAGCAGCAACTAGCTAATATTCAAGCCGTTGATGCAGAACTGGCAAGGCTTAATTCAAAAGCAGCCATCTATCAGACAGCCCGTAATGCCTATGTAAATGCCTTAGCAACAGAGGTAGAGGCAACACCTTCAACAAAACCTGTAGCCAAAAAGACAGCAGCAAAATCTAAGTAAATAATATTGCAGTGAATTGGTTGGTTTGCAGGGCTTGATTTATTGGCTCTTCCGATCTCTGAAATTACAAGTAGTAATCCATTATGTTTTGGTAAAGCTTACTTTAAAGCACAGGTGCTAAAACCAGGGATATGATGTTTTTTTTCATTCTTGCTTGGCATTGTAGTTGCTTATCTTTATAGATAATTTAAGAGGGGTTTACCATGGTTGAGCTTGTTAATTCATCAATGTTTGCTTTTAATACACTGCCTGTATCGAAAGGCAATGATGATAATGATATCGGAGCAGGTAGCTTTAATGATTTACTTGATGTAGAGACGAAATCACTAGCTACAAAAGATGTTTTGTCGCAAGTTGACGCAAGTACATCTTTAGTAACGGATGCATTGACAGCTAAGGTTTATCGCCCTGATATGAAACATTTTATGGATGCAACTGGATTAAACGCTGCAGATGCCAGTGAAATTCTTTATGGTGTAGTCGGTTCAAATGTAGATACACGAAATTGGTCGGCTATTATGGCTAGCGACGACCCAGTATCAATGGCTAGAAAAGCGACGGGTGAGATGTATAACGTTGGTTATTCTTATAACCTTGATGCTTATAATGTGGATAAGGTTGGTAGTGGTAAAGTTGCGCAAAGTGGAAATTTTGTTTTGCAACAGCAGTTTGATGGGGATGGCAAGGTTACTAGCCAAGGTTTGAGACTGATTGACGGGCAAGGAAATTTATTAAGAGATGCAGGGAATGATGAACTGCAAATAAAGCGAAATGCTTGGCTCTTTGGTTTTGATACCGCCCCTTTACAGGCACTTATTGAGCCTGCTCAGTTAATCTCACAAGATTTAAGTGACGCAATTAATCAAGTTGTTAAAAATGATGAAATTTTTACGGAAGTGAAAGTGCAGCATGAATCTTCTGGGGCGTTAAGTGAAGCTAGTGATCTATTGGACTCTGAGGGTGAATTATTTAATCAGGCCTTAGCTTTAGTTTCTGCTCAACTAAATTTAGAAAGATCAATTGAGTAAATAATGAATCAGCAATATGCCGATAATTGAAAATTTATTTCACTATTGCTTTATGTAGTTAAGTCTTCTTTTGAAGTGCGTTGGGCTGCTTAATTTGTTAAGATAACTAGTTAATTTGAAATTGATTAGGGAGTTTAGATGGCAACTTGGGTCGCTGTAAGTAAAGAAAAGCATAAAAATGCTGGATGGAAAAAATTTAGCAATTATTCATTTGCTCAAGTAGATGCCGTAACTCCAGTATTGTTGGCTGAGCTAATGCATCTATTGCCCTATTATCCTTTAGCATTTACCCAAAATGCTGACGGGCAATATCAATTGGTTGTTGTTCAATCCTTGCAAGCAGGAGTGAATCTGTTTGTTAATAAAGCCGGACAATGGATGGCACCTTATGTACCATCTTCTTATAGAGGTTACCCTTTTTTGTTGATTCCTCAAGGGGATCAATTAATTCTGTGTGTTGATGAGAGTTCTGAGAACTTTCATGCTGAACTTTTACCCGGTGATACTCCTTTCATGCAAGCTGATGAGCTTTCTGATGAGTTGCAGTCGATATTAAACTTCCATAATTCTCGCAGTCAGAATCAAAAAATAACGCAGGAATTGGTTAATAAATTATCTGATTCTCAGGTTATTGTTCCTTGGGATATTCAATTAAAGCCGTCGAATGAATCTGATAAAGCTCAGTCAGTTAACGGTTTATTTAAAATTGACGAGTTAAAGCTTAGGGAATTAGATGCTCAAGTGCTTGTGGATTTAAATACTTCAGGAGCTTTAAGCTTAGCTTACGCTCAATTATTTAGCCAAATAAGATTAAAAGATTTTTCTCAGCGATATGAGTATTTTAATAAGATGCACCAAAAGCCTATGGATATAGACTTGGATAAATTATTTGGTGAAGATGATGATGGTCTTAAGTTTTAAATATTAGCAATCATTTGAATTCAATTCTTTATTAAAATGATTAAAAGAGAAACAACTTTAATGAAAAAAAACTTTCTAATTTTCATGGTTTTGAAGCTGTTGACGCCTGCTTTTGCAGAAGCTATCGAACCTAAACTTAATTTAAGTATTGATAAAGCATTTGAGATGACTCTTGAAAATAACGATTTATTGTCATCTAGAAAAGCGCAAATGGTGGCAGATCAAGAGTCATTAAATCAGGCTTGGGCAGGTGTTTACCCTTCTGTTTCTATTTCAGGTGTTTATGGCGCAGGCGAATATTCAACAACCTATACACCTAACACCAGTGATACATTTAATCGCTATGGTGTTCAGATTGTTCAACCCATTTTTTCTGATAGAAAATTCGAGTATATTTCACGCCAATCAACTTTTGCTGATTATTCAAAGATTAATTACCAGTTTGAAACTCAAAAAACTTTACTGGATATGACTTATGCGTTTTTAGATTTAGCTAAATCACAACGCTTAGTAGAGACTTATCGAGCTGAATTAGAGGATCATAAAGTTAAGTTTGTAGGCCTTGAAGCGATGTTGGAAAGAGGTTTAGCCACCAAGATGGATGTGTTGGAGGCTCAAGCAAAGCAAGATGATATTTTGGCTAGTCTAAAAGGTGCTGAATCAACAGAATTGCAAAATCGAAAAAAATTAGAAAGATTGTTGGGTGGTAAAACGATTCAGTCAGTAATTATTGATGAAACTTTGTGGCAAAGAGCCCGCAAGTGGGTAGAGTTTTCGAATTGGAGCGATTTAGCTAAGGATGCCTCCTTAAATTTAAGAATTGCTCGATATAATGTGCAGCTTGCTAAACAAGATTCTAACTTGGAAAAGTCTAGTTATTATCCTGAAGTTAACTTAAGGGCTGCTATTGATAATACCGATAGTTATGAGTCAACCTTTAGGGATAATAAAAAAATACAGTTAGAAATGACTTGGCCACTTTATGAGGGCGGGTCTACCAATTCTAAGGTTAGAGCCTCTAATCAAAAAATATTGAGTCAGCAGTTAGCGTTGCAAGATGCCGAAAAAATGTTGAATGTTCAAATTAATGAAGTGGTTACAGGTTTAATGAGTTCAGTTGCTAATATTGACGCATTAGATAAAAGTGTGACCTCTAATAAGTTGTATTTAGATTCTGCTGAAAAGGGCTTGTCTTATGGTTTGCGGGGCGTTTTCGATATTTTAGATGCTAAAACTCGTATATATGACACCGAAAGAAGAATGGTTAATGAAATCTACGGTAATCTAAGAGGGCAGTTTGAACTCTTGTTTTTACTAGGAAAGCTTGATGAAGAGCATTTGTCGCAATATTTGCAAAAAGATTTTACACCTGACCTTTTAAATCCCTGATTTGCCCCTATTCAAATAGTATCGTAAAAGTTTTAATGTGTTTGGCGCTCGATTATTTTGAGGGCTGTTTAGGAAAAATATGAAAAATATCCATGAGAAAACAGAGTTAGAAAAAGCCCTGTTTAATGTTAAAAAAGCTTTTTATTCAGTTGGCGTATTTAGTTTTTTTATTAATTTATTAATGCTGGTTCCTCCTTTGTACATGTTGCAAGTCTATGACAGAGTTGTAACTTCAAGAAGTGAAAACACTCTGATCATGTTAACCCTGATTGTGGTTGTGTTATTTATTACTATGGGGTTTTTAGAGTTTATTCGTTCTAGAATTTTAGTGAGAGTGGGTAACAGGCTCGACCAAGATTTGAATGCAGACCTGTTTGCTTCAATGTTTAAAAAATCGATTAAAGAACCTGGTCAAGGTGGTCCGCAACCAATCAGTGATATGACCAGTATTCGTCAGTTTATGACAGGTAATGGTCCTTTTGCTTTTTTTGATGCGCCTTGGTTACCGATTTATATCGCTATTTTATTTTTATTTCATGTTTACTTTGGCGTTTTTGCAATTTTTGCAGCTTTATTTTTATTTGGTTTGGCTTACTGGAATGAGGTTTCTACTAAGAAAATCCTGAGTGAGGCCAGCAACGAAAGTATTGTGTCAAGTCAATATGCGGGCGCTTGCATTCGTAATGCAGAAGTTGTTTCTGCAATGGGAATGGAAAATAACTTGCGCGAACGCTGGTTGCAAAAGCATTTAAGTTTCTTAAGTAAACAAAGTAATGCAAGTGACAAGGCAGGAGTCATCGCCAATATTTCTAAAACCTCTCGACTAATGTTTCAGTCATTAATTCTAGGGCTTGGAGCTTATTTAGCCATTACCGATCAGGTAACACCAGGGATGATGATTGCTGGTTCAATCATTCTGGGGCGAGCATTAGCACCATTAGACTTAATGATTGGTACCTGGAAGAGTTTTGGGGCGGCTCGTTCAGCTTACGAGCGATTAAATAAAATGTTTGCAGATTATCCAAGCCAACAGCGCAATATGACGCTTCCCGATCCTGTGGGGGCGATGAGCTGTGAAAATATTGTTGTCACTCCTCCAGGAAGCGGGATTCCAGTTGTAAGAGGGGTTACATTTGCGTTAAACCCCGGAGAAAGTTTGGCTATTATAGGGCCTAGTGCAGCTGGAAAGTCTTCTGTAGCAAGAGCCTTATTGGGTGTTTGGCCTTTAATGGGTGGTAAAGTTCGTTTAGATGGCGCTGATGTTCATGCTTGGAATAAAGATGAGTTAGGCCGGCACATTGGTTACTTGCCACAAGATATTGAATTATTTAACGGCACCATTAGTGAAAATATTGCGCGCTTTAATCATTTAGATCCAGAAAAAGTAGTGGCAGCTGCCAAAATGGCAGGTGTGCACGAAATGATTTTAAGGCTTCCGAATGGTTACGATACTTTTATAGCCGGCAATTCTGGGAGTCTTTCGGGTGGTCAAAGACAAAGAGTAGGATTGGCGCGTGCTTTGTATGATTCTCCCAAGTTAGTCATTTTGGATGAGCCTAATTCAAACTTAGATGATCAGGGTGAACAAGCCTTATCGGTCGCTTTGGAGCAATTAAAGCAAGCAAATGCAACCGTTATTGTTATTTCTCATCGCAAGCCGATACTCAAGCATGTCGATAAAATATTGTTAATGGCCAATGGAATGGTGAGAGGCTTTGGCAAAAGAGATGATGTTTTGATGGCGCTACAAAGTGGCGAGCTTTCAATTGCCGATAAGTCTTAAGGTTGGATAAATAAGTGAATCAAGATAAACAAACAACGCTGGTAAAAGAAAAATCCAGTTTGCAAAAACATGAAGTAATTGATGGACAGTCAGTTGTTAAAAAAGACATTGATGCTTTTAAACATGCTAAGCCGTCTGAGCAGATTCAAATAGATGTTGATGATAAGCGTTTTGCACGCTTAGGTTGGATCTCACTGATTATCGTGTTTGTGATTTTTGGTGGTTGGTCTGCCATTGCAAAAATTGATAATGCTGCCGTTGCTGCAGGTGAAGTCGTCGTCGAATCCAGTAATAAATCGGTTCAGCACCTTGAAGGCGGTTTAGTTGCCGAAATATTGGTGAAAGAGGGTGATTTGGTTGTTAAGGGGCAAACCTTACTCAAACTGTCGCCTACCCAAGCACAAGCTGAGTTATCGATGATTCAAAGCCAATTAGATGAGTCTTATGGGGCTGAATCAAGATTGCGTGCTGAGCAAATGGGCTTAGATAAAATCCAGTGGGTAGATGAAATGCAAGCTAGAAGCAACTTACCCTCTATACTACAAATACAAAACTCCCAAGAAGCTGTCTTTAAAGCGAGAAAAGAGGCAAAAGCGGGTGAGTTATCCATTTATTCAGAAAGAATTAATGCCCTCAAACAACAGATTAGTGGGTTATCGGAGTATTTGAATTCTCTGCAAAATCGTATTGATTCTTATAAAGCTGAATTAATTGATTGGGAAGCGCTCTATAAAGAGCAGTTCACAGATAAAATTCGTTTACAAGAAATGAAAAGACAGTTAGCGCAGTTGCAAGGTGAATATGATCAGAATGTTTCTGAAATAGCCCGTCTAAAAGTGCAAATTACTGAGAATACTTATCAAAAAATCTTAGCAACCCAAAATTTTAGTAAAGAGGTTGCAGACGAGCTTTCCAAAACGCTCGCTCAAAAAGTAGATTTGTCTTATCGTAAACAAGTTTTACAAGACAAGCTTAATCGAGTTGACATTGTTTCTCCTGCAGATGGCAAAGTACAAGGCTTGCAAATTGTCACGGTCGGCTCGGTAGTTCGCCCTGGTGAAACAATTATGGAAGTCGTTCCACAAAATGAAGGATATGCAGCAAAAGTAAGGGTTTCTCCCATAGATATCGATAAAGTTAAGGTCGGTTTGATTACCCATGTTCGTTTTTCAGCTTTCAACACACAAATAACACATGTGGTTGAGGGGCAAGTGATTAATGTATCTCCTGATAAATTTGTTGATCCAAAAAGTGGTATGGAATATTTCGAAGCTAAAGTTTTGATTACCCCTAAGGGAATCAAACAAATGGAAAAAGATGGTATGTATATGCGTTCTGGGATGCCTGTTGAAGCCATGATTAAGGTGGGGGATAGAACGCTATTGGGTTATCTGATGAAACCCTTTACGGACATGATTGCCCGGTCTTTTAATGAAGATTAATCACTTATAGACCCATATTAAAGGCTAGTTTTCTAGCCTTTTTTGTTTTATTTATGGCTTATTTTTTACATTCAGTTTGTATTGCTAAAGGTTATTTATGCTTTGCCAAGTAAATCCCGATGCTTATTCTTTTCAGCTAGAAGAAAAAGCTCAACGCTTGAAGCGTCTTGTACCATCTTTAAGTTGTTTTAATGTTTTCGAGTCTGAACCTGCCCATTATCGTGCTCGTACCGAGTTTAGTATTTGGCATGAGGGTGACTTGGCGGATTACATTATGTTTGATACGGATACCAAGCAGCGTGTGGTTATTAAGGATTGTCCGATGGTGTTGCAGTCGATTAATGATTTAATGCCCAAATTAATGGCTGAAATCATGGCAGACCCTGTGTTGAAATTGAAGTTGTTTGAGGTGGACTTTTTGGCCACGCTCAGCGGTGAGATGATGGTGTCTTTGATTTATCGAAAATCATTGCAAAAAGACCCTGAATTTAACCAGGCCTGGTTAAATTCAGCGCAAGAACTCAAAGAAAAGCTGAATATAACTCAGCTGATTGGGCGCGCTCGTAAAGAGAAGATTTGTCTAGATAGCGATTTTGTGGTGGAGCGCTTGCAGGTGGATGGTAAAGCTTTTGTTTATCAGCAAATTGAAAACAGTTTTACCCAGCCGAATGCTGGAGTCGCACAAAAGATGTTGTCATGGGCTCGGCAAATGGCATTCAACATTTCAGCGGATACGCCTAAGCGAGATTTGATTGAACTCTACTGTGGCAATGGACACTTTTCAATTGCTCTAGCGGAGTGTTTTAATCGTGTGCTAGCGACGGAAATTTCTAAAACTTCAGTTGCTTCGGCGCAATGGAATATCGAAGCCAATCAAATCAGTAATTTAACGGTGCTTAAAATGGCGGCCGAGGATGTGTCTGCCGCTTTGCAAGGCGAGTCTTATAACCGTTTAAAAGACATTGACTTAGCTAGTTATGATTTTGGAACCATTTTTGTCGATCCACCGCGTTCGGGTTTGGATGATTTAACGCGCAAGATGGTTTGTGAGTTTGATCATATTATTTATATTTCTTGTAACCCAGACACCCTCGCTTTTGATTTACAATCTATTCAACAAACACATGAATTGGTGGCTTCGGCATTATTTGATCAATTCCCCTACACGCACCATATCGAAAGTGGCGTTTATTTAAGAAGGAAAACTTTATGATTTTAGCTTGGATAGGGGCGCTCGTTATCGGAATTACCCTTGGGCTGCTCGGGTCGGGCGGGTCGATTTTGACAGTACCGGTTTTAACTTATTTGGTGGGACAAGAAACCAAACTCGCCATTGCGGGTTCGTTGATGATAGTTGGCGTCATCAGTTTGTTCTCTGTCATTCCTTACGCACGCCAGAAACTGGTGAAATGGCGCACGGTGGTGATATTTGGTGTGCCTGGTATGGCGGGTGCAGTTTTGGGTGCCTGGTTGGCGCATTTTGTATCTGACGCATTACAAATGCTGGTGTTTGCCGTGTTGTTAGTCACAGCTGCTTATTTAATGTATAAGCCCGTCAAACTCAAAGAGGACGAAGAGGAACATGAGGAACGCGCTATTTATAAAATTGCCATCGATGGCTTGTTGGTTGGTGCGATAACCGGTTTGGTGGGCGTAGGTGGTGGATTTTTGATTATTCCTGCTTTAGTTTTGTTGGGCGGTTTGTCGATGCGTTTGGCCGTGGGTACCAGTTTGGTGATTATTGCCATTAAGTCTTTTGCGGGTTTTATCGGTTATTTAAGTGTGCTAGAGGCATTAAACTTAACAATCGATTGGCATATTATCGGCATTTTCTCAGTCATTGGCGTACTCGGTGGTTGGTTGGGTCACAAAATCAGTTCCCGTGTGAATCAAGAGCATCTTAAAAAGGGCTTTGCGGTTTTCTTGTTGTTAATGGGCGCATTTATTTTGTATAAAAACTTACCTGGGTTATTCTAGTAATCGTTCGTATGACTCGTTTTTAAATAGTCAGTGTCAGTGCAGTGAAAAACGGGGCGAAGGCTTTAGCCTTCAAAAAAATCTGTAAAACTCCAGCAGGCTAAAGCCCGCGCCCCGGGCTTTGTATAGTGCTCGGAAAATTGGGGCGAAGGCTTTAGCCTTCAAAAACAATCCGTAAAATTCCAGTAGGCTAAAGCCTGCGCCCCGGGCTTTGTATAGTGCTTGAAGAATTGGGGCGAAGGCTTTAGCCTTCAAAAGCTAACTGCACAATCTAAAGCAGGCTAAAGCCTGCGTACCGCGCTTTGTAAGATTCGTAATTATAGGAGTAGATGATGGCCTATATTAAACTTGAAGATTTACCTACTTATACTTATGTTGATTATTTGCAGTGGAAAGGCCGTTGGGAGTTGATTGAGGGGCATCCTTATGCCATGAGTCCTTCGCCGGTTTTGGAGCATCAACATAAAAGTGGCAAAATTCACGCCCAACTTCCTTTGAGGTTAGAGGGCTGTGCTGATTGCCAAGCAGTGTTGGCGACGGATTGGAAAATTGATAATGAAACCGTTCTTTGTCCTGACAACGCCGTTGTGTGTCATTTGCAGGCAGATGATCATTTCATTATTCGCACGCCCGCTATCATCTTTGAGGTGCTATCTCCCTCAACAAAGCGCAAAGATCGCAATGAAAAGTTTCATATTTATCAAGAGCAAGGTGTTTCTTATTATGTGATGGTGGATCCTGCAACGGATTTGGCAGAAATTTACCAATTACTAAACGGCCGTTATCACTTGGTGAAAGAAACTACGCGTGAGATTTTTGAGTTTGATTTGGCGGAATGTATATTAAAAATTGATTTTTCGAAGTGTTGTTAGGTTTCAAAATGAAAGTTCTATCCCTTAATATCGGTCAGGCGCGCACCTATGATTGGCGAGGCGAAACAGCTTCGGCAATTCATAAGCAAAGTGTTGCCACTGCAGAATTAACAGAAACTGGTTTTGTTGGCGACACTCAGTGTGATTTAAAAAATCACGGTGGTTTAGATAAAGCGGTTATGGTTTTGCCTGCTCAAAACTATGCTTTATTTAACGTTCAAGACCCCTTTGGTTATTTGGGTGAAAACATAACCTTAGAAGGTTTAGATGAAACCCAAGTGTGTGTTGGCGACCGGTTGCAGATTGGTGAGGTTATTTTAGAGGTGAGTCAACCTCGAAGTCCTTGTTGGAAGTTGGATGCTTTAACCGGCCGCAAAGACTTGCTGAAAATCTATGCTGAGAGTGGCCGAGTGGGGTTTTATTGTCGAGTCATCCAAACAGGTGTGATTCAACAAAACGATGAAATCATTCATTTTCCAAATCAAAAACAATCATGCCTGGTTATTTCTGAGCTGTTTTTGGCTAAATATCATTCAAAATCAGGTCGTGATATTCAATTATTAAATCAAGCCATACAACATCCTGCGTTATCTACCGCTTGGCGCGAAGAGCTGCAAAAAATCTTGACCCGCTTGCAGCGTAGTTGTGACTATTTGGGATGAAATTTAATAATGATTTGTTGTTGTAAAATAATTTGTAATTAAATTAGTTTTTTTAATCGGGCTGTATTAGAATTAATTCTGCAATTTTGCAGAGTTGGCTTTAAGGAGTCCTTATGAAAAGTATCTTAATTGGATTTGGGTTGCTGTTTTCTACATTTATAGTCATGGCTTCACCTGTGAATGTGAATCATGCCAGTGCAGAAGAAATATCAAAATCCTTAACGGGAATAGGCTTGACTAAGGCGCAGGCAATCGTCGCTTATCGTGATGCGCATGGTGCGTTTAAATCGGCGCAAGATTTAACGCAGGTTAAAGGCATAGGTGAAAAAACGGTTGAGAAAAACTTGGCGGATATTTTATTAGAAGATCAGCACTGATTTTTTTAGCGTTTTTAAATCAGCCAGCGTTAGCTGGCTTTTTTGTCTCTCTTGTTGGACAAGCTTTTTTTGCGAAGGCGCTTATGTTATTGTATTAAAAAGAATTCATTCTTGCAGGGGGGCAAAATGTCGTTAGCCTATTTAGAACATTATACCATTCGTGATTATGCCGCTTGGGATGGGGATTGGGAGCTCATTCAAGGTGCGCCCTATGCCATGTCTCCAAGTCCAAGTATTTCGCATCAACGACTTGAGCAGTCTATTGCGGCTCAATTATTTGATGGATTAAAGCAATGTCTGCAATGTGAGGTTTTGAGCGAAGTGGATTGGCAAATTGCAGAAGACACGGTAGTTCGCCCTGATATTTTGATTGCCTGCGATATTCAAGGCGAAAAACTCACGCAAACTCCAGAGTTAATTGTTGAGGTTGTCTCAGCAACCTCGGCTAAACGCGATGAACAAATTAAGTTTGAGCTTTATCAGAAAGAAGGTGTGAAAACTTATGTGTTGGCTTATCCAGAACACCAAGTCGCCAAGGTGTATGTGTTAAAAGAAGGGCGCTTTATTAAGGCAGGGGATTTTGTACTTCAAACGTATGAATTTGAGGTGAAAGGTTGCAAGCTTGCCGTTGATTTTAGCCAAGTCTGGCGCAAGCTGCCCTAATAATTGATGACTATTCTCTACAGCTAAATTGCTGTGCTTCGCCATTTTTTAAGCCATCTTGCACGATCACAAACTCCCAGACCTTGCCATGTTGTTTAGTCCATTGAATACCTTCTGGTTTCCCGCGGCTTTTCGGTAACTCGCAGAGCGATTGCATGGCATTTAATTGATGGTCGCCTGTCCAAAGATATACCTCATAAGGTGTTTCCAAGTCGCCCACATCGCCTGCAAGCACTAACCAGCGATCTTGATTGGCAACTTGACTCAATCCCCGAATGCCTCGACCATTCAGGTTTAGCCAAAATACCTCGCTGTCTTTAATATCAAAGCGTTTCTTTTTCAGTTGAAGCTGCAAAACGGGCGCTAAATTCCCTCTAATCACAGGACCCCGAAAGCCAATTAATAAACGACCCTCTGCATCAATACTCAACCCTTCAATATCAATACCATTTTCTTTGCTGGGGATGGGGATGAATCGACTGAGAATAGGGTGATCTTGAATGATAGATTCAATGGAAATGGCTTCTATATTTTTGGCATTCAGCTGAGTATCAAGTTCTATCCTAAACAATTGCTGACGACTCCTTTCTGGCAACACTTCTGCTAAGCGTTTCAGATTTTTTTCAACCGATGCCTCGTCTTTAATGCGCGGCCGTTTGGCGCTATGCGAACCTATCGCATATAAATAGGGGGCTTGGTAAGTCAGTCCTTCTAAGTCAATTTCATCTTTACTAGCGCTTAACTCAATGGGGGTCTTAGCGACCCAGCGCGATCCTGTTTTTTTCAAAATTTGCAAAGCATTACCTTCATCACTGACCAAAGCCATAAAATTGGGTTGAATCACTATGCCACTGATATCTTCATTGGGGATGTCAAGATTGGGGAGTTTGAGGGTTTCAATCACTTGAGCGACCTTAGCTTGGGCCATAGAGGTGATAAAAAGCAGTGCGAAGATATTTAAAAAGCGTTGCAGCATGGTTTTCCTAATCAATTTTTTACGGAAGTTTTAGAGAATCTTAGCAGACTTTTTAGGCACAGCGGCACACTCAGCATTGATTAGGGTAAAATATGTCAATATTTGTGACGGAAGCTGCTATGACTGATTTAAACCCCGATTCGCCCCAGACGGATGAGTCAAACAAACTGACCAAACAACAACGCACGCAAGATTGGATTATCCCCCCCAAATCCATCTTAAAATTGGTTGGACGCGCCATGGCGCAGTACAAAATGCTCAAAGACGGCGACCGAGTGTTGCTGGGTTTATCGGGTGGCAAAGATTCTTTGGCACTGTTGGTGGTGCTTAAACACATTCAACGCCATGCCCCTGTAAAGTTTGAGCTAGCAGCCTGCACCATTGACCCTGAAATTCCGGGGTTTGATCCATCGCCGTTGAAAGCTTGGGTTGAAAAGTTAGGCGTTCCTTATTTTTACGAATCCGAAGATTTGGTGGCTTTGGCTAATGCGCATATGAAAGGCGATAGTTTTTGCAGTTTTTGCGCGCGCCACAAGCGTGGAAAACTTTATACGGTCTGTCGTCGTGAAGGTTATAACGTTTTGGCTTTGGCGCAGCATTTAGATGATTTGGCCGAAAGCTTTATCATGTCGGCCTTTAATGCAGGCGAATTACGCACCATGAAAGCGCATTACCTCAATAACGAAAAAGATGTGCGCATTATTCGCCCACTGGTTCGGGTGCGAGAGAATCAAACTCGTGAGTTTGCCAAAACGGCGAATTTACCGGTAATTCCCGATAATTGCCCAGCTTGTTACAGCAAACCGCAAGACCGAGCCTATTTTAAAGAATTACTGTTGGCACAAGAACAACGCAATGCACATTTATATGCCAATCTATGGCGCGCCATGCAGCTTTTGATTGCCGATGATAATCACGAAGGTGAAGCCGCTTTGCATGAGGTGAATGATGACTGATTCACGCAAAGAGCGCCTCTGGCTGGGTAAAGCCTTTAAAACATTGATTGGGTTTTTATCGCGTTTTTCTCTAGCCAATCAACAGCGAATTGGTTCGGCATTGGGGCGATTGCTGTCATGGTTTCCCAATTACAATCGCGATGTGATTCGGACTAATTTAAAAACGGCTTATCCTCAACTATCCGCCAAAGAACACCGCCAATTAGCACTGCAGACTTTACAAGAAAATGTGAAAAGTTTTGCTGAATTGGGCGCCGTTTGGGGCTGGCCAATCGAAGCGGTTTTTCCTTTAATCAAACAGGTGCATGGTGAAGAACTGATTGCCCAAGCCTTTGCCAAGAATAAAGGGGTGATTATGTTGTCACCGCACTTTGGCTGTTGGGAGATCACCTCTTTATATCTCACGCAAACCTACGATCTAACATTTTTGTATCAGCCCCCCGATAATAAAGGCGTAGAAGATTATATTTCAGAAGTGCGTGCCCGTTCAGGTGGAACGCCTGCGCCTACCGATATGCGTGGCGTGAAGATGATGTTTAAAGCCCTCAAAGACAATAAAATGGTCGGCATTTTGCCTGACCAAGATCCCGGTGATAGCGGCGGGATTCATGTGCCATTTTTTAATCATCCTGCTCGCACCATGACACTGGTTTCCAAGCTCGCCGCTAAGGCGCAATGCGATGTGTTATTTATTGTCGGTCAGCGTCTAGCAGATGGCAAAGGGTTTGATTTGCATGTTTTCCCCGCCGAAGACGCAATTCGCTGTGGTGATGAAGTGTTAGCCACAGAAGCCCTGAATAGAGGGGTTGAAGCCTGTGTTGCCATTGATCCCAGTCAATATCTATGGAGCTACAAACGCTATCGTCATCCGCCAGCGGGTGTGGAGGATATTTATAAAAAACATCCTTAAATAAAACTAAAGTTCGTCAAGTGGATGGACGGGGGTATTGTTAACTGCGTCTAGCATATGCAAAGCATGATCCTTTGAACCTTTTAAGGCTCTGGCTTTTAAATATTCTTCTGTTTTGAGTGCTGAAATTTTTTCACCCAATGCGTTGATAATAAATTGATTTATCGATACATCGCCTTTGAGTTGTTCAATTTCCGTTTTATAGTAGTCAGGAATTCGCAGTGCAAAGTTCATCAAATTACTCCTATTTCAGTTAAAAATTGTTTTGGGGTTGTTAGTTTAAAGTTAAATTGTTCACTTACTTTCTGAAAATCTTTAGTATTGAATGTCACCAAATAATCAGCATTTGCGTTGACCGCTAACTCCAGAACCATATCGTCTTTAACATCTTTTAGAATAGGGCGCCATAGATAATAGATTTCTATTGGCTTGGAAACATGGCAAATGTCATCTACAAACGCTTTTAAATCTGATTCTTTAAATTGGCGCATACGACTTCGATTTTCTGGCCTCAATAAAACATCCTCTAACTCCAAAACCATTGGGACTGAAAGACAGTTAATCGTTGAGTTTTGTTCAAACAACCATCTAACAAGACGATGTGAAGCGCCTAGATTGGAAGTTAAAGCTGATAGAATGACATTAGTATCGCAGACAATGCGCATGTAATAGAACCGTAAATTAATATTGAGTGATATTGTATATGATATTAAACTTTTGAAGGGTTTAAGTCATTACTCTAAAAGAATAATTTTTAACGCCAAGAGTCAGATTATGAAAACCATCTTAAAAATCTTTTTGCCGCTTTTGTTAGTTTTTTTTCTTAAGGATATTAATGCCAAACAGGCTGCAGTTGCAATGCCTGATGCGTTTAGTGCTAAGGTTGCCGAACAGGTTTTAAAATCTGGGGGTAATGCGGTTGATGCTGCGGTTGCGGCCTCTTTTGTGTTGGCGGTGACCTATCCTGAAGCTGGCAATTTAGGCGGTGGCGGTTTTATGACGCTGGTCGTTAAGCAGAAACCTTACTTTTTAGATTACCGAGAAAAAGCGCCTAAAGGTGCTTTCCGAGATCTGTATTTAGATGCCAATAAACAGGTGATTCCGCATCGCTCTTTGGTTGGCTATCAAGCCTCTGGTGTACCGGGAACAGTTGCAGGCATGTGGGCGGCGCATCAAAAATTTGGCAAAAAGCCTTGGGCTAAACTACTACAACCCGCAATCGACTTAGCGGAAAAGGGCTTTAAGGTTCCACGAGGGCTTGCCAATACGGCTGACTGGTATCAAACTTGGGTGGCCAATAAGTCCACGGATGAACTTAATTTTGAATCCTATTTTGGAGATTTGAAAGCGGGCACAATTAAAAAGCAGCCTCTTTTGGCGGCAACCTTACAGCGCTTGGCAAAAGACGGCGCCGATGAATTTTATCAGGGTGAAACAGCTAAGATGATTGCCAGTCAAATGGTTAAACATCAAGGATTGATTTCATTAGAAGATTTAAAAGCCTATCAACCCGTATGGCGTGAACCTATTGTTGGTCATTGGCAAGGGCGCCAAATCATTTCTGCGCCACCACCGAGCTCTGGTGGTATCGCCTTGGTGCAGTTACTCAAAATGAAAAGTGTGCTAAAACCACAATTGGATAGAGCGTTGGTCAAGTCTAGTTATTCTGGAATGACGGATTTTGCCCTAAAAACCCATTTTTATGCCGAGTTAGAAAAACGCGTCTATGCCGATAGAGCACATTATTTAGGCGATCCGGACTTTATCAAAGTGCCCAGTGAGTCACTTTTGTCTGATGACTATTTGAAATCACGCGCTCAAAATGTGTTATTGGATGGTATTTCTGAAACCGAAGCCATTCAACCCGGAAAAATAGAATCCGCAGAAACGACTCATTTCTCAATTATTGATGCCCAAGGCAATGCCGTGGCTAACACCACCACTTTAAATATGCCCTTTGGTTCAGGCGTGGTCATTGAAGGTGCTGGTTTTTTAATGAATAACGAAATGGACGATTTCAGCACCAAACCCGGTGTGGCCAATATTTTTGGCGTGGTCGGCGGGTCGGCTAATGAAATTGCCCCCGAAAAGAGAATGTTATCCTCTATGAGCCCAACGATAGTCATGCAAGGCAAACAAGTCGAAATGGTCTTGGGTACGCCGGGTGGTTCATCGATTATTACCTCGGTTTTTCAAACCATCGTGAATGTGGTCGATGAAAAAATGACCGCCCAGCAAGCGGTCGATGCACCCAGAGTGCATCATCAGTTGTTGCCGAAGGATGTGATTTATTTCAATCCCAGTTTGAAGCCGGAGGATGAAGAGAGCCTAACGCTGATGGGCTATCAATTGAAAAAGAATGATTATTTGGGGGATATTCAATTGATTGTGCAACAAAACGGCCAACTCAATGGGGCTTCCGACTATCGAGGGCGTGGGGTTGCTAAGGTTTTTAACCTTCAATAAGGCTTTTAAGTCTTTCTTGACAAGTTGACAAGTTTCTTCAATACTAAACCTCTATTGCAACAGAGAGGAAATAGGTTATGCAGTCCATACAGGTAGGGCAGTTAAAAGCAGAGTTTTCAAGCATCTTAGAAAGGCTTCAAGCAACTGGTGAAGGCGTTGTTATAGAGTATGGTAAACAGCACAAAAAAGTTGCCATGTTGATACCTTATGATTCGAGTTTATTGGACAAGCCCGATAGACCGCTTGGCCTTTTGCAAGGAAAGGCAAATTATGCACTATCAGATGATTTTGAAATAACAGAAGAAGCCTTTTTAGGTCTGTGATGATGAAGTTATTGATTGATTCCCATATCTTCTTATGGTTACTTTTTAGCCCTGAAAAAATTTCTCCTGCAACCCTATCTTTGATTCAAAACCGTCAACATTCTGTCTATATTTCTAGCGTTAGTTTTTGGGAACTTTCATTGAAATATGGTTTGGGTAAAATTAGCTTTTCAGGGGTTTTGCCAGAAGAGTTGCCAGGTTGGGCGAATAAGTTGGGCTTAGAAGTGCTGGCTTTAGACGCCGAAATAGCCTCAAGTATTCATCAAATGCCAAAATATCACAACGATCCTTTTGACAGAATGATTATTCACACGGCGATACAAAATCAATTGACGCTGGTTTCTAGGGATCGTGCTTTTTCAGCTTATTTGCAAGATGGCTTAATAGGATTGCTCCACTAAAGTAATGCTTTTTTGCCTACATACCACGCATAACGATGTTGGCTTATGCTTGCATCTTCAGTGTCTGGAGTGTCTTTTAACCAGCCTTCACCGTAGATTTCGGTGGTTAAATTTGACCAGGCCTGGTTAAATTCGGTGGGTTTTAGGTAAAATTTCGGGTTTTGTGGGGCGTTTTCTTGCACTGGGCTCAAAAAGGTTTGATAGAACAACATGCCACCGGGTTTGAGTGCGGTTTCTATTTGTGCAAACAACTCTCGATTGAGGTAGCGACTCACCACTATGACATCAAACTGCTGATATGGAAACAACATTTGCTCAAAGTCGCACAACATGGGTTTGATTTTTAGACGATTAATCGCCGCCCAGTTATTCAAAATGGTTAAGGCATTGTCCGAAATATCCCAGGCCTCAACACTCAGCCCACACTGCGCCATAAAGCGTGCATTGCCTCCCAAACCACACGCCAGATCTAATGCTTTGCCTTTTAGAGGCAAGCGTCGAGAGTGATGTTTTAACAGCCAGCAGGGTAAAACGGGGCGTTTAGGGTCTAGGTTGGCGTATTTGTCATCCCACTTTTGGGCCAGCGACTGCGTCATTTAAATTTTCCAGAAGGCACGGGTAAATAAAACCAGTAGGGTAAACAACTCCAAACGCCCAAGTAGCATGGTGAAGGTGAGCACCCATTTAACGGGGTCAGACAAGGTGGCATAGTTGGCAGATACTTCGCCAAGTCCTGGGCCAAGGTTGTTGATCATGGCGGCCACCGCTGAGAAGGCCGTGACTTGGTCAACTCCTAGCGCCATCAGTAATAGCAGAATAAAAACAAACAGCACGATATAGAGGGAGAAGAATCCCCAAACGGCGGTCATGACTTTTTCGGGAATGACCTTGCCGTTGAGTTTAACGGGCATTAAAGCATTAGGGTGCAATAAGCTTTTGATTTCACGCGCGCCTTGTTTAAACAGCAAAATCACTCGAATAACTTTCATACCACCAGCGGTTGAGCCTGCAGAGCCACCGATGAAGCTCATCATAATGAGCATGACAGGAATAAAAGCTGGCCAAACGCTAAAGTCGGTATTGGCAAACCCCGTGGTTGTGCCAAAAGAAAGTGTTTGGAAAAAGCCATATCTTAGAGCGTCTGACATGTCGAGATAAATTTCATGCGAGTATAAATAGAGCGAGGTAATCAAGCCGCCCGCTAATAAAATGGTGGCATAGGCGCGAACTTCTGGGTCAAATCGATAAGGGCTGATGTCGACTTTGCGGAATGCGGTAAAGTGTAGGGCAAAGTTGATGCCCGCAAAAAACATAAAGAACATGGCAACCATTTCAATGTTGCTGTTGTTGAAATAACCAATGCTGGCATCATGGGTTGAAAAACCGCCAATTGCCACGGTTGAAAAGCTGTGTGAGAAGGCATCAAACCAATTCATGCCCGCCATTTTATAAGCCAGCGCACAGGCTAAGGTGAGGCCTAAATAAATGTACCAAAGCGCTTTTGCAGTCTCAGAAATACGAGGCGCCAGTTTGGAGTCTTTAACCGGGCCGGGAGATTCGGCTTTGTAAAGCTGCATTCCCCCGATTCCAAGCATAGGCAAAATGGCAACCGCTAAAACGATAATCCCCATACCGCCTAACCATTGCAGTTGTTGGCGATACCACAGCAAACCATGCGGCAGGTTATCTAGATGGCTAAAAATGGTCGCGCCCGTGGTGGTGAGCCCTGAGAAAGATTCAAAAATAGCATCGGTAATGCTGATTTCGGTGGCTTCCGCAAAGTACATGGGGATAGCCCCAACAAAGCCCAGTACGGTCCAAAACATCACCACTATGACAAAACCATCTCGAATTTTTAAATCATGTTTGTCTTTACGCAGGGGATACCATAAGAACAATCCCACGACCAATAGCCAAAAAAATGTAGAGACAAACACCATGGTATCGCCATCTTGATAATAAGCGGCTATGGCAATAGGCGGTATCAAGGTGATGCTAAACACCATCAAGAGTATGCCCAACACTTTAAAAATAATACTGGCATGCATAAATTAAAGAACCTTTAGATGGAATACATGGATGGATTAAAACCAACTGCGTTTTTCTTCTGGGCTGAAGAGTTTGGCAACTTCGCTGACCTGTTCTCGGTCATTGATGAATAAAATCACATGATCTTCAGCTTCAATGGTCAAATCACGATGTGCCATCAGCACTTCTTCTTCACGAATAATACAGCCTAGCGTCATGCTGGTTGGCCACTCAATTTCGCCAATTTTTTTGCCAATGAGTTGTGAGGAATTTTCACTGCCATGCACGATCACTTCCATGGCTTCTGCCGCGCCACGGCGCAGGGTAAAGGCTTTAACGGTATCGCCTTGGCGCATATAGTGTAAAAGATTGCTGGTGGTAATTTGGTCGGCCGAGATGGCGACATCAATTGAGTTGAGTTGAATTAATTCCACATAGGACTGGTTATTTACCAGCGCAATGACGCGGTGCACGCCGAGTTTTTTGGCGAGCATCCCTGAAATGATGTTGGCTTCGTCAGAATTCGTAATGGCCACAAACAAGTCGATCTCATCAATATTTTCTTCAATCAGCAAGTTTTTGTCAGACACATCGCCCTGAATAACGATGCTATTTTCTAAAGATTCTGCCAAGTACCGCGCTTGATGAATGTTGCGGTCAATGATTTTAACATTGTGAAGTTGTTCCAAATCTTTAGCCAGATTAAACCCAATATTACCGCCACCGGCAATCATGATATTGCGAGAGGGTTTCATTTTTTGGCGGCGCAGTTCTTGCACAATGGGCTGAATGTCGGTTGATTTGGCCAAAAAGAACACTTCATCACCGGCGCGAATCATGGCTTCACCGTTAGGTAAAACCACCTCGTCATGTCGATAAATGGCCACAATGCGAGTTTTGACATTAAAGGGCAGGTAGTTTTTGATTTCTGAAATTTTCTTGCCAACCAAAAGTCCACCGGCGTGAGCACGAATCGCGACCAAACGCACTTTGCCTTCTGCAAAGTCCACCACCTGCAAAGCGCCTGGATATTCAATGAGCTGCATAATGTAGTCTTTAATCAGTACTTCGGGGCTGATGAGGACATTGATGGGAATGGCATTGCTGTTGAGATTTCGGTCAAACAATTCAGGGTGATTTAAGTAGCTCTTGGAACGCACGCGGGCAATTTTGGTGGGGGTTTTATGCATAATGTGCGCCAGCTGGCAGGCGACTATGTTGGTGTCATCGTTTTGGGTGGCGGCTATCAACATATCGGCATATTCCAAACCGGCGCGCTCTAAAACATCAGGGTCAGAGGCATGACCTAAGATGGTGCGTATGTCTAAACGGTCTTGCAGCTTTTGTAAGCTGGTGTTGTCTAAGTCAACCACTGTGACATCGTTGTTTTCAATGGCCAACAATTCTGCGATAGATGTGCCGACTTGACCTGCGCCGAGAATGATAATGTTCATAGTTTGCCTTTAAAACAGCTATTTTTACTTGATATCAAGGTTTTATTTGGTTCTTATTTGGGGTTTTTAGGATCTAACCCCAAGCTTTTTAATTTGCGATAGAGATTGGTGCGTTCCACACCAGAACGCCGAGCGGTTTCTGTCACATTGCCGCCGGTTTCTCGTAATAATTGCCCCAGATAAGCGGCCTCAAAATGCTCTTTGGCTTGCTTAAGGTTCAGCGAAGTATCCACAATATTGGCTGGCGTGGTTTCATGGGGCTTGGCATTTTCGAGCGCTTGTTTGATTTCTGCTTCATTTACCATGCCGGTGCCCATAATCAGCAGGCGTTGTATCAGGTTTTTAAGTTCTCTAAAATTGCCCGGCCAGCTATATTGACGCAGGATATTTTTAACCGATAACGGAAACTCTCGATAGTTGAGTCCTTCATGGGTTAAAAAATAATCTAAAAAATACTCAACCAATTCTGGCACATCTTCAGTGTGCTGGCGCAAAGCAGGAATAAAAATGGGCATCACCGACAATTTTTGCGCCAGATCCTCACGAAATTCCCCTTCAGAAACTACATCATCCAACCCTGTCTTAGATAAGGCAATGACTCTGACATCTAAAGGACTCGGATGGTCACATTGCAATCTGAAGTAAGATTTTTGGGTGAGGAGTTGAAACAAAAACTGCTGGCCACGCTCGCTAAGGGTTTCAATATCGGAAATCATTAGGGTTCCGCCATCCACCAAAGCCAGCTCACCTTGTTGGATTTTGCCCTCAGGCGTTTTTTCACCCAGAATAAAACGCTCTTGCTCATCAAAATCTAAGGCGTTCAATTTATAAAAACGACGCGTTTTGCGCTCGCTGATTTTATGAATCGCTTCGGCAATGTGGTGTTTTCCGACCCCAGACTCACCGGTGATGAGTAATGGCATGGTGAACTTACTTAGGCGCTCGATGGTATCGCGCAGGTTTTGCACCACCTTGCTTTTACCGATGGGTAACAGTTGTTCGGGAAGTTTTTGTTTGAGGTGTTTGTTTTCTTGGTCTAGTTGCAGGTGTTGCAGGGCGCGTTCGGCGGTGACCAGCAGTTTGCCGAGTGAAAGGGGTTTTTCTAAGAAGTCGTAGGCCCCCAGTTTGGTGGCTTCGATGGCGGTTTCGATGGTGCCGTGACCCGACATCATAATCACGCTGGAATGCGTTAATATCCCGCTATCACGCATTTCTTTGAGTAAGCTCACGCCGTCGACATCAGGCATCCAAATATCTAAAAAAATCAGGTCTGCAGGATGCTCTTGCCAAGCTTGGCGAGCCTGTTGTCCATTGGCCGCTAGATGCACCTGATAACCTTCTTCTTCAAAGATTTCTTGCATCAGGTTACGAATGTCTTTTTCATCGTCAATGATCAGAATTTTGCCTGGCTTCATCAGTGCTCTCTTGTGGATTGCGCGCTTAAGGGGTTTTGAGCGTGATTATAAAACAAGTGCCGCCAGTCGGTGCAGTTTCTACACGAATGGTGCCTTGATGTTCATCGACAATTTTCTTGACGATGGCAAGACCTAAGCCAGTCCCTTTGGGTTTATTAGTGGCATAGGGTTCAAAAATCCAGTTTTTGGCTTCCGCCGGAATGCCCGGTCCATTATCGCAAATGCTCAGCAATAGCTGGTGTTCTTTGGGTTGGTTAAGGGTGCTGATGGTAATTAGAGTGTCGGTTTGATTTTCACAGGCTTCAAGTGCGTTTTTCACTAAATTGTGTAACAGTTGGCGTAATTTTGCAGAATCCGCTTGGATGGTTGGAAAAGTTTCATCCAATTCGCAGGTAATATACCAGTTGGCTTGCGGGTCACGGTACATGCCAACAATGTCTTCAATGAGGGTGTTAATGTTCATTTTACGCAGGTTAATTTCTGGGGTGTCGGCATATTCGGTAAAGGCTTGCACCAAATTTTTCATGGCATCCACCTGTTCTGTAATGGTGTGGGTCATGCGACTGAGTAAGTCTTTGTCATCGCCTTCGAGCTTGCTGCTCAATTTGTAATTAAGGCGTTCGGCGGATAATTGAATGGGCGTCAACGGATTTTTGATTTCATGTGCCAAGCGTTGCGCCACATCACTCCAAGCAGCATGCAATTGCGCCTGCACGATTTGGGTGATGTCTTCTATCACCACAACATAACCGCCGGCATCTTGGTCTAGGCTGGGTAGGGTTGAGCCGTGTATCAATAGAATTTTTTGCCCCTGAATACAGTCAAAAGTGAGTTGATGATTCCAGTTGGGTTGTTGTTTAAAAAATTCAAAAATTTGCTCATAAACAGGATGGAGGTGCTCGAACTCTGGCAGCAGTAAAACCTCTTGCAAGGGTTTCCCTAGGTGTTTATGAAAATTGACATTGAGTATATCATTGGCCGCATCATTAGCGGTTTTAAAGTGACGGTTGGCATTAAAGGTGAGTACGCCACTTTTGAGGGTTTTAATGATGGTTTGCAGATAGAGTTTTTGGACTTCTGTTTGTTGATGCCCAAATTTAATGTCATTTCGCGCTTTGGCAATCTGCTGCGTCATTTTATTGAAAGATTGAATCAGTTGCCCAAATTCATCTTGGGTTTCAATGGGCATGGCCACGGTATAGTCGCCATCCATAACGGCTTGGGTTCCTTTGGCCAAAACGCGAATGGGATGCGCCATGTTTTGAATGGTTTGAATGGTAAACAACACGGCGGTCACCAAAGTGAGCAATAACACCATGGATAAGATGAGAATGAAACTGGTTTTTAACGGGCCTTTTAGATAGGACAGTTCTTGATATTGCCCAGACGCAATGCGCACTTCATTAGCCAAGCGTGTGATATTGTCTTGGATGGGAAAAATCACCTGTAAGGTATATTCCACCTGCATTTGATTGTCATTAATGGGGACCAGAATTCGAATCACTTGATGCGCTTTTTCTACGCCAGGCGACACTTCTAAAGCGGCATAGGTGCGCTGTTGGCGTAATTGTTGGAATAAAGATTTAGACGGTTGCGAGGGTAAAATATTAACTGAAAACAAGGTGCTGTAGGCAACCAGCTGACCATTTTTGCTGTAAAGCGAGGCCTCTTGGGCATTGAGTTGACTGCGTAGTTTATCTATCGCTGAGATGGGATCTGAAATGAGTGCCGGCGTTAAAGAAATCGCTTGGCTAAAAACATTGTTTAGGTGGTTTCGGACTTGATCGTCCTGAGTCGATTTAACCAGTTCAACCGCACTGCGCAAGGCTTGTTCGGTTTTAACATCAAACCACTGGTCGATGCCTTGATGAATAAAACTGACCGCAAAATAATAGATAATGGCAATTGGAATACCCACCACCAAAGACAAAATACTGGTCAGTTTGATGGTGAGTTTAATACCCGGAACATTTTCTTTTTGTTGCAGATACAGCTGGTAGAGGGTTTTGATTAAAAAGCCCGTTAAGGTGGCGACCCCAACAAAAGACAGCAACAATAACCAGGTATAAAACTCGGCAAATTCAGAGGCATTTTGTAGAATATGGCTCATCACCACCAACAACATCAGCAGAATACTCGACAAGGCTAAGAGCCAGCCATACTGTTTGATAAATTGTCGCTTGTTCAGTGAGCCTGCCATGTTTTGCCTTGCTTTATCTTGTTATTTTTTGAACTTAACTGATTTTGTAACCCTTAATACCAACTCAAGGGGGAATGTATCTCTATCTTATGCCATTGGGTGTCTAGTTGCCAGGCGTCGCTAAAATAGCCTTTTAAAATGAGGGGGGCGGGCAATTTATCGGGCATGAGCGATAGCCGTAATTTGAGTTGATAAGCATTCGAGGGATGCAGTCTGGATAACTCAGTAATGGGGAAGTTATAGAGCACACTTAGGGTATAAAGGGCTTCTTTTAAGGTTTTGAAAGTGCGGTTTTGTTTATTGCGTTTATTGGTCAAAATGTAAGTTTGGGTGTAGCCAAAGTAGCGCAGCTCGGTTTCATACTCAATGTTTTTAAAGCTGTTAAACAGCGCCAGCCCTAAAAAATTAGATTTCTCAGACAATACAATTTCGGTTTTAAAGTTAAGCGGTATTTCGTGGAGCAGGGCTTCAGCCATTTCAGCAGACAATTCGATATTGGCTTGCGCATCCATAAACAATTGCTGGTCTTCTTGATAATCCGACACATAATTGATGACCGCTTTGGCCTGTAGTAATTTTTGCGGACTGGGGGACGGAGCAGGTAGGTTAAAAAGGTCGCTGTTGGCATGGCTGACAGAGCCAAGTGTCAGACTCAAGACCCAAAACAGTAACCCCAGTGGCCAATTTAAAAACGAACGTGAGGGCGGGGTCATCATGCTTAAGACTTTTGCAGCAGACAATAATAAAACCCATCCATGCCGGCTTCGCCCGGTAAAATTTGTTTGCCAGGATGTTGCGCATCGCCTCTGCCCCAATTTTGAGTCATGGGAACTTGCGAAGCACTGGGTTCTTTGGCTAAAAAAGACTGCATTTGTTCAGTATTTTCGTCAGGCAACACCGAGCAGGTGGCATACAGCATTTGACCGCCAGGTTTCAACAATGGCCAAAGAGCCGCCAGAATATTGGCTTGCAGTTGGGTTAAGGCGCTAATGTCTTCAGGGGTGCGGTGCCATTTAATATCCGGATGACGCCGAATAATACCTGTGGCAGAACAAGGCGCATCGAGTAGGATTTTGTCGAACAATTCACCATCCCACCAAGTGTCTGGCAAAGACGCATCTCCGGTTTGTGCCGTGGCTGTTATGCCAAGACGCGCCAGATTTTCTTGGAGGCGTTCCAAGCGTTCGGGTTCTTTTTCGAGTGCAAAAATGCGGGCTTGATTATTAGACAACTCGCCCAAATGTGTGGTTTTGCCACCCGGTGCGGCGCAGGCATCTAAAATGCGCTCACCGGCTTGAGGGTTAAGCAAATAACCAGCTTGTTGTGCTGCGCCATCTTGCACGCTGAATCCACCTTGCTCAAAGTAGGGCAGTTGGCTGACATCGGTGCTCTGTTCTAGCAAAATACCTTGCGCACTAAAGGGATGCGCTAGCGCATTTAACTCTGGGTGTTCTGCGTGTAAGCTGGCTAAAAACGACTCTCGTGACTGAACTAAAGGGTTGATGCGTAGCGTTAAGGGCGCAGGTTCATTGTTGGCAGTTAAGATGGATTGCCAATCATTGGGATAGGCTTCACGAATTTTTTTGGTAAACCATTGCGGATGCGAATAGGCAAAAGCGGGCTTAACATCCACGGCTGCAAAAAGGCTTTCAGCGTCACGAATAAAATTGCGCAATAGACCATTCAACAACGCCTTGGCCCAAGGTTTTTTGAGCGCAGCGGTCAGCGCCACGGTTTCAGACACCGCGGCGTGTTGTGGCGTGTCTAAATAAATCAGTTGATATAAACCCAATAAAATCAATTGGTTAACATCTTCGTCTTTGGCTTTGAGGGGCTTGCTGAGTAATTGGTCGCGAATCGCTTCTAAGCGCAGCTGCCAGCGCAAAGTGCCCAGTACCAAGTTTTGTGCAAACCCTCGATCGCGACGATCGGTTAAAACCGCTAAACCCTCGCCGAGCGCTTGGCTTAAGGAGCGACCGTTTTGCACCACTGCCAAACAAATTCTGAGGGCAACGAGTCGCGGATTTTGGGATTTGGTTTTGGGAGCGTTGCTGGCGTGATTCATCTTTAAGTGTGTTTAACCGAGTTGTTCATTCAAGAGCGCACGGGCTTGCGCAAAGTCATAAGCCGGCATGGCTTTTTTCCCCGTGGGTTGCACGCTTAACAAGCGCAAACTGCCGTTTCCACAAGCCACCTCAATGCCATTTTTGGCCACAGAAATGACCAGGCCTGGTTGTTTTTGTGGGGTTTTTTCACTGTTTTGCACGATTTCAGCCTGCCAAATGCGCAAGGGTTGTTCTTGATATTGGGTAAAGGCAACTGGCCAGGGATTGAAGGCTTGAATCTTGCGCACAAGGGTAGTGGCATCCTGCGTCCAATCAAGCAAGGCTTCTTCTTTGCTCATTTTGTGTGCATAGGTCACTAGGTCTTCGTCTTGTTTGATGGGGGTGAGTTGGCCGGCTTGAAGCTCTTCTAAAGTTTTGAGCAGTGCTGTGCAACCCAAAACACTTAAACGGTCATGTAAGGTTTGTGCAGTGTCTTGCGGGGTGATTTCGGTTGGTAATACGCACAGCATATCGCCCGTATCTAAGCCAACATCCATTTGCATAATGGTGACACCGGTTTCAGGGTCGCCAGCTTCAATGGCGCGTTGTATCGGTGCCGCCCCGCGCCAACGCGGCAGGATTGAAGCGTGAATATTAAAGCAACCATATTTGGGCATGTCTAAAACCACTTTCGGCAAAATCAAACCATAAGCTACCACCACCATTAGGTCAGCATTGAGGGCTGCTAATTCTGCTTGGGCAGCCCCATCGCGCAGGGTTTCTGGTTGATAAACTGGCAGGTTGTGTTGCAGCGCCAAGGCTTTAACCGGGCTGGCGGTCAGTTTACGGCCACGACCAGCAGGTCTGTCGGGTTGGGTGTAAACCGCGATGACTTCATGTGGGCTGTCGAGTAGTGCTTGCAACGGCGCCACCGAAAACTCTGGTGTTCCGGCAAAAATAATTCTAAGGGGCGCGGGGCTGGTCATTCGTCTAGGTCGCCTTCTTCTTGCAGTTTTTTAAATTTTTGCAGCGCACGCATGCGCTTAAGTCCTGATAAATGGTCAACAAACAATTTACCATTCAAATGATCAATTTCATGCTGAATGCACACTGCCAGCAAATCATTGGCTTCCAGTTCAATCATTTTGCCATCACGGTTCATGCCGCGCACAATGATGTCGGAGGGGCGATTCACATTGGCGTAAATACCGGGCAAAGACAAACAGCCTTCTTCCCAGGTGATTTTGCCTGCCGAGCGAATGATTTCTGGGTTTAATAAGGCCAGAGGCTCGTTCTTTTTCTCAGACACATCCACCACAATCAAGCGTTCTTGCACAGCAATTTGCGGTGCAGCCAATCCAATGCCGGGGGCGTCGTACATGGTGTAAAACATATCGTCAATTAGGCGGTCAATGCGGTCGTTCATTTCGGCAATGGGTTTACAAACCTCTCTTAAGCCGCTGTCTGGGTAAAGAACAATGTCGAGTTTTTCCATATTTTTCTAAGGCTCAGCTATACTTTTCAAATGGTAAAAATTTTATAAGCTTAGGATTATAGCGAATTGTGTCACATCTGTCTGAAATAGAAACACTGCTGCCGTTCCATTTTGCGGGTTTAAAAGCGGCAAAGTTGCTAGAGATTGAAAGCTACTTTGGGTCGCTGGCAGAGGCAAGGTCTGCCCAAGAAGGCGATTGGCAAGGCACAGGATTGCTGACCAAAATCCAAGCGGCAAAGTTGTTTGATAGCGGTTTGCCAGCACTTATTGAAGCTGCGTTGGCTTGGCAAGAACAAGCCAGCGAACACACTTTATTGGGCATGCGAGATGAAGCTTATCCGCATTTGCTCAAAGACTTAATCGACGCGCCCATTTTGCTCTATGTGAAAGGGCAGTTGGGCTTATTAAAAGACCCGCAAATTGCGTTGGTGGGCAGTCGTCATGCGTCACGCTTGGGCGTGGAAACGGCTAAGGATTTTGCGCACTATTTGTCTTCTGTGGGCTTAACCATTACCTCTGGTTTGGCATCGGGAATCGATGCGGCGGCACATCAAGGTGGCTTATTGGGGCAGGGGTCAACGGTGGCGGTGGTGGGTACAGGGTTGGACAGGGTGTATCCTGCTTCCAATCGACAGTTAGCGCGCCAAATTGCCGAACAGGGCGTTTTGGTGTCGGAGTATCCGTTGGGGGCTGGCCCTTTGGCGCATCATTTTCCGCAGCGTAACCGTATTATTTCGGGCTTGAGTACTGGCGTTTTGGTGGTGGAAGCGGCTTTGCAAAGTGGCTCGCTCATTACCGCGCGTTTGGCGATGGAGCAGGGTCGAGAGGTATTTGCCGTGCCCGGTGCCATTAATAATCCGCACGCCAAAGGTTGTCATCAACTGATTAAACAAGGCGCTAAATTGGTCGAAAGTGGTCAAGATGTTTTGGAGGAGTTGGCGGCTTTGGTGCAATTGTCGATCACCGAAAATGAGCCAAGTGCAGCGGCCAAGTTTTCTGAGAAAACCAGGGTGAATCCTAAATCGAATTTAGCCGTACTCAACTGGATTGAATACGACCCAATAGGGTTGGATGAATTGGTGGTCTTAAGTAAAATGCCGGTTTCAGAGATACAAAGCCAACTGATGCAGTTAGAGGTGTTAGGCGAGGTTGAGGCCTTGTCTGCTGGGCGCTGGCGCCGCTTGAGTTAGTTGGGCGTTTAATCCACCTTTTCAGCGGAATTAACGGGCGGATGCACCCAGCAGCTGACGGTGCGCCCGCCATTACTGTAAATCAACTCATCAAAACTTAAGCTTTTCGCCATCATGATGCCGCGTCCGTGGTTGTCCATAATACGGTCTATCGAGAATTCTAGGTATTTTTCAAAATCAAACCCATTACCCATGTCGGTGACGGTGACCTGCAATTTGTGGTTTTCCATGCTGACATTCACTGTGACAAACTTGTCGCGGTATTCTGGCAAAGACAAACGGCGTTGAATATCGGCATTGAGTTGATTTTGGTTAATCAGCGCGGTTTTTTCATCGTAGGTAATACCCAAGTTTCCATGCTCAACGGCATTGGCAAAAATTTCAAATAAACCGATAGAAATATTTTTGGGGTCGTGGGTCATTAAGGCTAACAGGCTCGATAAGCTTTTGGCCTCGTCCAAGGTTTTGTAATGAAAGGTAGCCGCCTGCATCAGCGGCATAATGCGCATTAAGTGCTGAACGGTGTTGTGCGTTTCTAGGTGGTTTTCATAATCTTTCAGCGCGGCATTGACAACCGATTTTAGGGTTTCGCGCGTGATGGGTTTGATGAGGTAATAGAAAGCCCCCAGCTCTAAGGTTTTTTTGATGTTTTCAGGGTTGCGGTCTGAGGTTTGCAGAATAAAGGGCAATACTTTACGGTTTTCATCCTCTTTAATGCGCTTGAGCAAGCCAATCCCATCTAAGTTGGGCATAGAAACATCCGACACGATGCAGCTGAAAAATCCAGGCGATTTTTGCATGATTAAATCATAAGCGGCTTGACCATCGGGCGCTGTAAATAAATGAAAGTTTTCTGTGTCTAAGAAAGTGCTCATTAATTCAAGGCTGATTAGGTCATCATCGATCAATAAGAGGTTGTAATGTTTCAAGGGCTTCCCGTCTTTAAGCAAACCTTTTAAAAG
The DNA here is from genome assembly GCF_011398155.1 of Thiosulfativibrio zosterae. NCBI lineage: Bacteria > Pseudomonadati > Pseudomonadota > Gammaproteobacteria > Thiotrichales > Piscirickettsiaceae > Thiosulfativibrio > Thiosulfativibrio zosterae. Next base: position 2,212,962 of record NZ_AP021888.1, on the reverse strand, counting down.
GTCTATTTGAGTGAATGTAAAAGAAATGATTGCAATTTGGCGTTTTTTTTTGCAATCTTTCATATAGTAAAAATGATTAGAAGACTGTAAAGTCTTTCATAAATAGAATAATAAACCCTAATTGCACATAAATAAAAGTGTTTTTTCACTTGCAGATTTTGTATTCAAGCGCATTAAAATGTGTTGAATCAAAAAATTATGAGATCCTTTGGTCATGACAAATTTAGTAATTGTAGAATCGCCGGCGAAAGCCAAAACCATCGAGAAATATTTGGGTGCCGATTTTACCGTGCGTTCCAGTTATGGACATATTCGAGATATTCAAAAGAAAGGAATGGGGATTGATTTAGCCAATGGCTTTGAACCCACCTACGAGATTTCGCCCGATAAAAAGAAAACCGTCACCGAATTACGCAAACTCAGCAAGGCAGCTGACACGGTTTGGCTGGCAACGGACGAGGACCGCGAAGGGGAAGCCATTGCTTGGCACCTAGCGGAAGCCTTAAACTTAGATGTAAAAACCACCAAGCGAATTGTGTTTCATGAAATTACCAAGCCTGCGATTCAAGCGGCGATTGCTTCGCCCAGAACCGTGGACATGGATTTGGTGGAAGCCCAGCAAGCGCGTCGTTTATTAGACCGTATTGTGGGGTTTGAGTTATCACCCGTGTTATGGAAAAAAATTCGTACTGGTTTATCTGCGGGCCGAGTTCAATCGGTGGCGGTGCGTTTAATTGTCGAGCGTGAGCTTGAAATTGAAGCCTTCCAGTCAGACTTTGTGTATCGATTACAAGGTGTTTTGGATTTACTGGATGCCCAAGGCAAACCCTGTGGTCAATTACAGGTGAAACGCACCGCCGCATTCGACTCAGAAGCTGAGGCCATGGCGTTTTTACAGGCAACTTCTAGCGCCCGTTTAACGGTGCAAAGTTTAGAAGAAAAGCCCGCCAAAAAATCGCCTAAAGCCCCCTTTACCACCTCAACCTTGCAGCAAGAAGCCTCTTCAAAATTAGGCTTCTCTGTTAAGCAAACCATGGTGATTGCGCAGCGTTTGTATGAGTCTGGAAAAATCACCTACATGAGAACCGACTCGGTGAACTTGTCTGAAGTTGCGTTGGCGCAAGCCAAGCAGGTGATTACGCAAGATTATGGCCCTCAATACAGCCTAACGCGTCGTTACAAAACCAAACAAGCCGATGCGCAAGAAGCGCATGAAGCGATTCGTCCAACCGATTTTGGCGTGTCTGAAGTCATGGGCGAACGCAACGAACAACGCCTGTATCAATTGATTTGGCGCCGTGCTATTGCCTCACAGATGGCAGAAGCACAGTTAAAGCGTACCACGGTGGATATTGCCATTGATACCTTACCAGGTGATAAGTTGACTGCCAAAGGCGAAGTGGTGGTGTTTGACGGTTTCTTGAAAGTTTATAATTTGGATACCGATGATGAAGAGGGTGGTTTGTTACCCCCCATGCATATTGGTCAGCCCTTAGCTTTGGGTGAGCTGGTATCGCGCCAAAGTTTTTCGCGTCCGCCTGCTAGATACAACGAAGCTGCATTGGTGCGCACCCTAGAAGAAATGGGGATAGGTCGTCCATCCACCTATGCGCCAACCATTGATACGGTTCAACAGCGTGGTTATGTGGTAAAAGAAGACCGCGAAGGTACGCCGCGTGAGTATCGACAACTCACATTAAATGCACAGGGTGTGCAAACTCAAACCCTTACCGAAATGGCTGGCACAGAAAAAAATAAACTCTTCCCAACCGATATTGCGGGCATAGTGACCAAATTTTTAGTGGCGCATTTTGGCGATATATTGGATTACTCTTTTACCGCCAAGGTGGAAAGCGAGTTTGATGAAATTGCTAAGGGCAAGGTCACTTGGCAAGGGATGTTAGATAATTTTTATCAAAAGTTTCACCCCAAAGTTTTAGCCGCAGAAGATGTCTCGCGAGAAGATGCCGGGCAAGCTCGCCCTTTAGGCAATGACCCCAAAACCGGCAAGCCCATGTTTGTCAAAATTGGCCGCTTCGGGCCTTATGTGCAGTTGGGTGATGGGGAGAATGACGAGAAACCGGTGTTTGCCAGTTTGATGCCCGGCCAAAAAATGGATACGCTCAAGCTAGAAGAAGCCTTAGAGCTGTTTAAATTGCCGCGTTTGGTGGGGCAAATGCCTGAAACCTTTGAAGCCACTGCGGTCGATGGCACGCTCTTTAAAGCAGAAAAAGGCCAAGACATCATCGCCAAGCAAGGGCCTTTTGGACCTTATTTGGAATATGGCCCAAAAGTGTACGCGCCCATCAAGGGTTACAGTCCTTTAGCGATTACGCTGGAAGAGTCGGTAATGCTGATTGAGGCCAAAATCGTTGCCGATGCTGAAAAGATTGTGCGGGTTTTCCCAGGGTCCGATGTGTCAATTTTAAAAGGCCGTTGGGGGCCTTATATTGCCGACACGGTCACCAAGAAAAATGCCAAAATTGCCAAAACCGAAGACCCAATGGAGCTGACTTTTGAAGAGTGTGTAAAACGCTTAGAAGAAGCGCCAGAGCCTAAAAAGCGTGGTCGAGCAGGCGCCAAAAAAGCGCCAGCGAAAAAAGCGGAAACAACGCCTGAAAAAGCACCCGTCAAAAAAACTCCGGCCAAAAAAGCCCCGGCTAAAAAACCGGCAGCAGCTAAAAAAGCGCCCGCCAAAAAAGCCAGCACCTAGCAGGCTGTCGGCCGTTAGGCGGCACGCATCCTGCCTCTAAATATCGCTAAATCGCCTCTAAAAATAACCAGGCCTGGTTATTTTTAGGGGCAAATCTACCCATTTCTTAGGTTTGTCTGAAAGTCGGCGCTGACGATCTCTGGCTGTTTAAAAGTTCCTATTGCCTTGGCGCATCTAGTAAAATACCGTTTTTAAAATTTTGAAGAGATTCTCGCATGAAGCAGCAAATTGCCGACCATTTATCTGGCGTTATTCAAACCCTCAAAGCCGAAGGTGTTTTGCCCGCAGACTATCAGGTGGCAATCAATCTTGATAATACCAAAGACAAAGCCAACGGCGATTATGCGACTAACCTTGCCATGATGTTGACCAAGCTGGTTGGCAAACCCCCGCGCCAGGTAGCGGAACTGATTTTGTCGCACCTCCCAAAAGATGCCAACATCGAAAAAATCGAGATTGCTGGCCCTGGTTTTATTAACTTTTTTGTTAAAGACACTGCCAAATTTGATGTGGTTGAAAAGGTCTTGTCTGCGCAAGCGTTATTCGGTCAATCAACCCTAGGTTCTGGACAAAAAGTCCTACTGGAGTATGTGTCAGCCAACCCAACAGGGCCTTTGCATGTGGGGCATGGTCGTGGTGCTGCTTATGGCGCCAGTGTTGCTAACCTATTGAAAGTAGCTGGATATGAAGTTGCGCGCGAATATTATGTCAATGACGCAGGTCGTCAGATGGACATTTTGGCGGCGTCCACTTGGTTGCGTTATTTGGCGTTATGCGGTGCGGAATTTAAGTTCCCAAGTAATGGGTATAAAGGCGATTATGTTTATGACATTGCCAGTGGTTTGATTGAAGAATATGGCGAAGATTTTGTGCGCCCAGTGGCCCAAGTCTTTGAGGGTGTTGCCGCAGATTTTGATGCCGCGACGCAAACTGGCGACAAAGAACAGCACATAGATGATGTGATTATCAATGCCAAAACTCTGTTGGGTGAAGCTCATTATCGCGTGGTGTTTGATGCGGCCTTGAACAGTATTTTAGAGGACATTAAACAAGACCTTGGTGAGTTTGGGGTGGAGTTTGATGGTTGGTTTTCAGAGCGTTCTTTAATGGACTCTGGCGTGATTGATGCCGCCATTGAAAAGCTGCAAGCAGCCGATAAAATTTATGAAAAAGACGGTGCGCTTTGGTTCCGATCGACCGATTACGGCGATGAAAAAGACCGCGTTGTGGTGCGTGATAATGGCGTTAAAACCTATTTTGCTTCAGACATTGCTTATCATTTAAATAAGTTACAGCGCGGTTTTGATACCTTAATTGATATCTGGGGTTCGGATCACCATGGTTATGTGCCGCGTGTCAAAGCGGCGATGACTGCCATGGGCGTAAATGCCGATGCGTTAAATGTGCTGTTGGTGCAGTTTGCCATTTTATATCGTGGTGGCGAAAAAGCCTCTATGTCGACGCGTTCTGGAGAGTTTGTAACATTGCGTGAGTTGCGTGATGAAGTGGGTAAGGATGCAGCGCGTTATTTTTATGTACAGCGTCGTTCCGAACAACACATGGACTTTGATTTAGACTTGGCGAAATCTCAGTCTAACGATAACCCTGTTTATTACATTCAATATGCGCATGCCCGTATCAGCCGAGTGTTAGAACAAGCCAAAGAAAAAGGTTATGCCGTTGATGCCTTAGCGGGCTTGGCACATTTGGATCAACTAACGCTGGCGCATGAAGCGGATTTGGCGATGTTGTTGTCTAAATATCCAGAGCAAATAGAGCGCGCTGCTTTGGCTTATGAACCGCATCAAATTGCTTATTATCTCAAAGATTTAGCGCAAGGCTTACACGCCTATTACAATGCCAGCCAATTTATTGTAGAAGAAGCACCCTTGCGGGCAGCGCGTTTAACGCTTATTTGTGCGGTACAACAAGTTTTGAAAAACGGCCTAGCCATTTTAGGGGTCTCAGCGCCCGAGAAAATGTGATGGCGGGTGATTTGCGTCATGGATATGGCGGCAGCCATAAAAAGCCTTATCAGCGTAAATCTCAGCAGGTGGCTGAAGAGAGTTCTGCAGGTTCTTCTGTTCGTTTGGTCTGGGTGGCAGCGACTTTCTTGGCGCTGGGTTTGGTATTGGGGTATTTTGTGGTCTATCACTTCGCAACAGAAGGGGTTGGAACACGCCAAGAAGCGCAAGCGAAAGCCAGTGTTGAAGAGATCAAAACCCCTGATGTGGCTCAGGCAAAAGAAGTTGTCGCTGAACCTGAAGAAGCTTCCCCGCAACAACCTTTAAATGTGGTGGCGATTACGCCCGCCACTGCATCCGCTAAAACCGCACAGCCGTTAGAATATAGCTTTTATCATGGTCTTAGTGAAACCGAGGTTTTGGTGGATGCGGAGCCCATTCCGGTAACCTTGCCAGTGCCTTATTATATTCAAGCAGGCACTTTTGGGTCGGCAGAGCAGGCTCAAAAAGAAAAAGCGCGTTTAGCCAGAATGGGGCAAGCCGTGGAAGTGTCTATTTATCAAGGCAAAAAACTGTATTACCGTTTGCGGATGGGGCCTTTTGATGACCGCCTGGAGTTGAATAAAAAGCGTAATGAGTTGAATCGTCTTGGAGTGGATACTCTGCTGGTCAAGAGCAGTCTTAAAACCGTTGCTAAATCAGAGAATTAACCAGAGTGGGTATTCTTTTTTAACAACGATTTAAATAGGTTAGGTGGATTGACCTTGGTAAGTTGGCTTAAGCAGGTTTTACGGGGATGTCAAGCTCGGTTTTAACTTGGTTTCTGCCTTGGTCTTTTGCTAAATACAGCGCATCGTCGGCGCGTTTAATAAAGCTTTCAACACTTTCTTTGGGCCCTTGGTAAACCGAAATTCCAAAAGACGCAGTTATTTTGCCTAGCGTTTGCTCTGAGTTGGCGCGTTTCAGCTGGGCAGACTCAATACCACTGCGTACCGCTTCTGCTCGGGCTTTGGCGGCTTCTAAGCTGCTGTTAGCCAATAAGATGGCAAACTCTTCTCCGCCATAACGGCAAATGGTTTCGTTTTCTTGTTTGCCTTTTTTCATGACATTTGCAAAGTAGCGCAGAACGCTATCACCGACTAAATGCCCAAAAGTATCATTAAAACGCTTGAAGTGGTCAATGTCTGTCATGATTAAGCACAAAGTTTGCGGGGCCTGCATGGCTTCAGTGGTCAGTTCTTCTATGGCATTATTAAAGGCCTTACGATTACCCACTTGTGTCAATTCGTCCTGCATAATTTCAGCGCGCGCTTCAATCAACTGCTGGCGCAGGTCTTGAACTTCTTTGGTGCTTTCCAGTAATTCTTTTTGAAATTCTGCGGTGCTTTGTTGCATCGAATTGGCGGTGCTAAGCACCGAGTTGGTGAGTTTTTTGAGCTCTTCGGCGTTTAAAGGATCGCCTGATAAAGAGGTTGCGCAGGCATCTAATTCTTTAGTGTGTTCTTCAAGACGATCGCTCCATAGATTCATCTTTTGAATCATGAGTCCAATTAGGCGTTTGAAAGCACTGTCAAATTGGTTGTCAGAATTGTCTTGATCTTCAAGGTATTCTTCATACAGGCGTTTGCCGATACGGTCGTTATAACCGAAGGGATCATTTAAAACGCGATCCATTTCTTGGCGAAATTTAGGATTGTCGCCTTTGTAGTAGCTATACCAAATATAGTAGTTAAGCGGATGGGGATTGATGTTCTGCTCTTCAAAGAGTTCTTGGAGCATCATAAAAATTCGCTTAGCCTTTTCTGGGGCATCCTTAAAATCGCGGAGCATACAATTCGCCTTATTTGAACATTGGTTTGTGATTTTACCGCTTTTTTATCCTAAACAATAGCCTATTTATGGATATCTTTGAGTGAAAGGGGTATAGTTTTTGAGTTAAAAATAATCGTCATTAAAAGAGAGTTTGTTATGTTAAATCCCAGTCAATTAGAGTCTTTAGTGAATAAGGTCACAGAAGTATTACCCGCCGGTTTGGGTGAGGTGCCTGAAAATATGCAAAAAAATCTGAAGATGACCTTATCCAGTGTTTTTCAAAAAATGGATTTGGTTTCTCGTGAAGAGTTTGATATTCAAACGCAGGTTTTGGCTAAAACACGCCAAAAATTAGAAGCCTTAGAAAAGCAAGTGGCTGAATTAGAATCCAATTTAAATAAAACGGACGCTTAATTTGGTTAGCATGAGTCTTTTACCATGAGCGCAACTCGCTATGCCACGCTTTTTAGCCGTGCCGTTTTGGGCATGGACGCGCCCGAAATTCAGGTAGAGGTGCATGCCAGCAATGGATTGCCAAGTTTGGCGATTGTTGGCTTGCCAGAAGCGTCTGTCAAAGAAAGTAAAGACCGGGTGCGGAGTGCCTTATTGTCTTGTGGATTTCAATTACCACCTAAGCGAATTACCATTAATTTAGCCCCAGCCGATTTGCCTAAGTCGGGTAGCCGCTACGACTTGCCGATCGCCTTGGGTATTTTATTGGCAACGGGACAAATCACACCACGCAAGCCTTTAGAGCATTTTGAGTGGCTCGGTGAATTGGGGTTAAATGGTGAAGTGCGTGCTATTAAAGGCTTAATTCCTTCTGCATTGCAAGCGCAAGCATCAGGTCGAACCTTGATTTGCCCGCAAGATAATTTGCTTGAAGCAGGCATTTTATTGGGTAACCAAACGGTGTCTTCCGCAAGTGTGCTTGGGGCAAATCATTTATTGGCTATCTGCCAGTTCTTAGCAGACGAATCTGCAACCCTTGAAGCCGCCGGTCCTTTGCCCGTCAACGAGCGCGATGAGTTTGCAGAAGACTTAAGCGACATTAGAGGGCAGGCGCAGGCTAAACGAGTATTGGAAATTTGTGCCAGCGGTTTACATAGCCTTTTGATGATTGGCCCCCCTGGCTCGGGGAAAAGTATGTTGGCGAATCGCTTAGTTACCCTGTTACCGCCTTTGTCGCAGGCACAAGCGGTGGAAGTGGCGGCTATCCATTCGTTGGCGGGGATAGTATTGCATCCTGCAAGCTTGTATCAAAGAAAGTTTATCAATCCGCACCATACTTCGACTACCGCGGCAATGGTTGGCGGCGGTTCGCATTATTTAAAACCGGGTGCCATTTCATTGGCGCATGAATCCATATTATTTTTGGATGAACTGCCCGAGTTTCAACGCCCTGTGTTAGAAGCGCTGAGAGAACCGTTAGAAACCCATCGGGTGGAAATTGCCAGAGTGAATCAACAGGTGTCTTTTCCTGCCAAGGCATTGTTAGTGGCGGCGATGAACCCAAGTCCGAGCGGTTTTTTTCCAGATGATGCGCTCAATCGCTGTAAAGATACGCCAGAACAAATTGCGCGTTATTTACGCAAAATATCAGGCCCCTTATTGGACAGAATTGATTGTCACCTAGAAGTACCCCCCTTACAGTTTGAAGATTTAAAAGGCGGCTTGGATCCTCAGGCGGAAAGCAGTCAGCAAGTCAGAAAAAGGGTTGTAACTTGTCAAGCAAAGCAAATGGCAAGACAAGGGGTTTTAAACAGCGCCCTTACGCCACCACAATTACAGCAATATGCGCAACTAGACCAGAGCAGTGAAGTCTTTTTAGAAAAGGCGATGAATCGCTTAGGGCTCTCAGCTAGGGCGTATCACCGTATTTTGCGCGTGGCACGAACCCTTGCGGATATGGCAGATTCGCAGCAGATTGAATTGCCGCATTTGGCAGAAGCGGTGGGGTATCGTGCGCTAGATAAAAAGTTGCAGGGAAACTAAGTGGAATCTATTTGGTTAACGGCGTTTATTGTGGGAATTTTGGGCGGCGTGCATTGCTTGGGCATGTGCGGTGGTGTGGTCGGGGCTTTAACCTTTAATTTGCCGCCCAAAGTTCAGGCGCATGTGTATCGTATGTTGCCCTATCAATTGGCTTATAACCTGGGTCGAATCACCAGCTATATGATAGTGGGAGGGCTGTTTGGTTTATTGGGCGCCTCTTTAACTTCGCTGGCACAGTTTTTACCCATTCAGCAAGCTTTGCAAATCATAGCGGGCGGTTTTATGGTTTTGTTGGGGTTGTATTTGGGCGGTTGGTGGTCAGCAATTGTGATGGTTGAAAAGGCCGGCGCAAGTTTGTGGCAGCGCCTAAAACCAGCGACCACCAGTTTAATGCCCGTTAAGAATTTGCCCCAGGCCTGGTTGTTTGGTTTGGTGTGGGGCTGGTTACCTTGCGGATTAGTGTACAGCATGTTAATCATGGCGCTCAGTTCTGGCGGAGCGTTTGAAGGGGCAATGGTCATGCTGGCATTTGGTTTGGGCACTTTACCAAATTTAATGCTGATGGGGGTGTTTGTATTTTACTTTACCCGTTTGGCCAGAAATCTTAGGGTTCGTCAGTTTGCTGGGCTAAGCGTCATCGCGATGGGTTGCTGGCAAATCTACTTGGCGCTCAGTGTAAAAGTTGCTTAAAGACGGTAGCCTAAGCAGCTTGAAAATTTTGCACAACTTTACATCTGCCAATTTAAGCCTGACTTTGAGTTAAAACCTCGGCTTCGACTGGCCAATTTTGAATTTTCAACACTAAACCCAGTCTATCTTTAGCGTCAAACTTTTCTAGCAGTTGGTGAACATAGCCTTTAATGGTGCGCTCTGTGACATTCAACAGATCTGCAATTTCTTTATTACTTTTGCCTTGCAAAATCGCCTTGGCGGTTTCAAGTTCTTTTTCGTTTAAACCGATTTGCCAAGCGGTATTGAGCGCAGGTGTTTTGGTGATATTTTGAATCATCGCACTCATCACGGTTTGCCCCAGCCAAACATTGCCTTGCAAAACAACCTCGATGGCATGTTGTAGTTTGATGGGGTCGGTGTAGGTGTTTAGATAGCCTTTGATGCCAAGTTTGAAAAGTTTAGCGCCTTCAGGGCCGCTGGGCTCATTGGCCAGCGCAATGACTTTTATACCCGCGGTTGCTAGGGCTTTAATTTCTGCAAGTTGTTGTGGATTGTTGGTGAGATGCACCAAAATCAAACCTTCGGTGGCAGTTTCTGCTAAGCCCATTAGATTAAAACAGGGTTTGAATTTTACCCCTTGAAGTTGCATCCAGCGTTGCAAGGCTTCAGGGTTTTGGGCGTAAAGATAAATGGGAAGCATCTTGTGGGATTACCTGTTTTAAGATTCGCGCAAAGCCAAGTCTTTGGCTTTGATAATGGGTTTGATGAGGTACTCTAAAACAGTATGTTTGCCAACCACGATATCAACGGTGGCTGTCATCCCTGCCATTAAGTAGAGCGGGTCTTCAACGGAACCCAAATGATTTTTTTGAGTTTTGATGCGCACGATATAAAAACTATTGCCTTCTTCGTCAGTAATGGTGTCGGCAGATATTTTTTGCACTTCACCATCTAAACCGCCATAAATGGCAAAGTCATAAGCGGTAAATTTCACTTTTGCTTTCAGTCCAGGGTAAACAAACCCTATGTCAGAAGGTAATATTTTGGTTTCTAGCACCAAAGAATCGTCATTCGGAACAATTTTAACGATGTCACTCCCCGGTTGAACCACCTCGCCAATCGAGGCGACCAACAGTTCTGAAATTGTTCCATTCACAGGAGAGCGAATACTGGTTCGGGTGACCTTATCTTCAAGCGCTGTTTTTGAGCTTTCCATTTGTGAAATTTTGGCCAGAACTTCGTTGAGATTTTCTTGGGCTTCATTGGCAAACTTTTGCTCGGTTTCTTTAATTTTTTGCTCTGATTCTGCAATCACCGATTGATACTTAGGAATGGAGTGTTCCACAGCATTGAGCTTACCAGCGGTGTCATTAAGCTCACGACGCGTTTTGAGTAAATCGACTTCAGAGGCGATACCTTGCTTGACCAAAGGTTCGGTCATGCGAATTTCTTTTTCTAACAGTTTGTAGGAGTTTTGCAGTTGGGATTTTTGAGAAAAAGCATCTTTTAACTCGGTGTTGGACTGGACAATCTGTTGTTCAATGATGCGTTTAGAAGTGCTGAGTTGTTGCATGCGATTTTGATAGAGATCAAATTCTCGTTCGTAGGCTTCTTTTTCGTAGCGACTGTTTAAATCAGTTGGTACAACAAACTCTTTGCCAGAAGCTTCGGCTTTTAAGCGAGCGGCTTTGGCTTTTAGCGCTTGTTGTTCAACCAGGGTTTCACCAAAAGTACTGAGGAATTGCGTGTTGTCGAGTTGCACCAATACTTGATCGCGTTTGACCTGATCACCCGCACTGACTAGGATAGACTCAATAATCCCACCTTCGTAGTTTTGCACTAATTGTACTTTGCTAGAAGGCACAACCTTGCCTTCGCCACGCACTATCTTATCCAGTTCCGTGTAGTTTGCCCAGACCACGCTGAGAACAAAAACTAACAGAACCGTCCAGACAATAAATTGCGATTTAAAGGTGGTTTTTTCTAAAGCCGCTTGGCTAAGGCTCGACATAAAAGCCAAGTCATCATCAGAAATTTTGGTTTTGTGAATCGGTTTTTTGCTCATAGGCTTATCGACTTATACGACCTGTTTTTAAGGCTTCCAGAACGGTAGCTTTTGGACCATCGGCAATAATACTGCCATTATCTAATACGATGAGGCGATCAACCAATTGTAACAGGCTCATTTTATGGGTCACAACGATGGTGGTATTTTTTAAGATGCCTTGTTTTAAACGGTCAATCAGCGCTTGTTCAGTTTTGGCATCCATAGCATTGGTGGGTTCATCAAACAAGAAAATGGGCGTGTCTAATAAGAGTGCACGAGCAACGCCTATGCTTTGTCTTTGACCGCCTGATAGCGATGCCCCACCTTCACTGATTGCCATGCTGTAACCTGATGGATGGCGTTTCACAAAGTCATCTACCCCCGCCAGTTTTGCCGCTTTGATAATGTCGTCATCATCCACAAAGGGGGCTCGGTAAGCAATGTTTTGTTTAACATCGCCTTTAAAAAGGGTGATTTCTTGTGGCACATAATTGATGTTGCGGCGCAGTTCGGCAGGGTCTAGTTGCGAAATATCGATGCCATCAATCAAAATACTGCCGGAATCCACAGGGTAAAACCCAAGAATCAGTTTTTCGATGGTTGATTTCCCTGAGCCAATGCGTCCAATAATGCCGAGTTTTTCGCCAGCTTTTAAACTAAAAGAAACGCGATTTAAAACAGGTTTGGTTTCACCAGGATAGGTGAAGGTGACATCTACAAACTCAATATTGCCTTCAACCACAGGGTGTTGAATAAACTTTTTATTTAAAGGGCGCTCAATTTCTTTTTGCATGAGATCATTGAGAGAGTTGAGAGCGGTTTTGGTTTGTTGATAACTGGCGGTTAAACTGGCAATTTGACCCATAGGTCCGATGGCGCGTTGGCTAAGCATAACCGTGGCTATTAGCCCACCCATGGTCAGGTTGCCGTCGGCAATCATATAAACTCCAGTCAAAATGATGACGACTGTACTCATTTGTTGTAAAAAACCGGTCATGCGACCAATCGAACTTTGTAACATTTTAGACTTGATGCTGGCACGGGCGATGTCGCCCACGGCTTGCTCCCATTTCCATTGAGAATGGGCTTCGACACCGAGGGATTTAATGGTTTCAATCGCGGTCAGGGTTTCGATCAGCACCGCATTTTTTTGGCTTTGCGCCTCGTAGCTGGCCTCAATGCTTTTTTGAATAGGGCCTTTCATGATCATGCTGTAAAGCAAAATCAGGGCAATGATCATAATTGGAACCCAGACCAAGTCCCCCGCTAAAAATAAAATAACGCCCAAGAAAATGATGACAAACGGGAGATCAACAATAGAGGCGATGGTGCCAGAGGTAAAGAAATTACGAATGGAGTCAAACTCTTTTAGGTTGTTCGCAAAGGCTCCAACGGTGCTGTTGCGGTTTGCCATGGTTAAACCCAGGGTTTGTTCAAATAACTTGGCAGACAGAATAACATCGCTTTTCTTACCAGCGGTTTCTAAAAAGTAGGAGCGTAAGAACTTTAATAGAATATCAAAACCATAGACGGCACTAACCCCTATGGCAAGTACCCACAAGGATTCAATGGCATTATTTGGCACGATTCGGTCATAAACATTCATCACAAACAGGGGGTTGGCAAGAATGAATAGGTTAATCACGATAGAGGCGATTAAAACATCACGGTAAATACCGCGATTTTGCCAAAAAGTGCTCCAAAACCAGTGTCCCTTGTTGGCATGAATCAGGTTTTCCGCTTTATCGGCATTATGGTATTTAACGGTAAGATAGATGGCATAACCTAAATAACCTTCTTCCAATTTATCAATCGGCACACTTAAATGACCTTCTGGGGCATCACTGAGAATGATTCGAGCGACACCCAACTCTAAATCTAGGTGTTCTAGCACGCAGGCCTGGTTGTTTTTAAGCGGTAAAATGCAGGGTAACACCAGATTTGGAATTTCCTTCAAAGGGCGTTTTTTAAAGGCGGCGGTGATGTTGGCTCTTTCGGCCGCGCGGATAAAAAGTTCTGGTGTGATTTGGCCATTGCTGATGGGTAATCCAGCAATTAAAGAATCTTTGGAAAAAGGGTTGCGATTAATTTTTGTGTAGAGCACTAGGCAATCGAGCAATGCATCATCATGCTCGATATGTTGCGAACGACTGGCTTTTCTGTAAGCTTTTTGATGTGCTTGGTCTTGCGGGCTAATGCCAGCACTGGCTTGAGCAGCTTGTTCAGTCGCCTGATTGATGTTAGGCGAGGCTTGGGATTTTGGGAGCTCATTCACGCCGATTCTACCTAGTCGTCATTAACTTAAATTTTTGTAAACTTACCATTAGTTATCCGTAAAAGCAACTCTAAGGCCGCTAATCTTCAGGTTATTTGAGTGCCGTAGGGGCGCCAAAGTGATAACCCTGGAAGTAGTTGACGCCTTGCGCTTTAAAAGCCTCTACCTGAGATTCATTCTCTACCGACATAGCAATGACTTTAATATCTAAGCTGTTGGCCATTTCGCACAAACTAGATACATAAGACTGAGTTTGTTCATCTTTTTCAATGGCTTTACTGAAGGCGGCATCTAGTTTGACATAATCTGGGCGAAGTTCTTGTAAATAGCGCATATCGGCAAAACGGCTACCAAAGTGGTCTATGCCTGTTTCAATTTGGTGTGCTTTAAGGGCATGAATAAACGGCCAGGCTTTGGCTTTTTCGGTGGAGACCAAAGATTCACTCAGCTCAAAAGAGAGCTGTTGAGAAGGCAGTTTTTTAATCGATTCAAATAGCGCATCGGTTGTTTCTTGTGAGTTGAGAACCGCTTGGCTGAGATTGATGGCTAAGAGTTCTTTGGGATGATGCGTGCTTAAATAATCTAAAGCTAAGTGAATGACCAGCGAATCAATCTCGAACACTTTATTGAGTTTCTCAACCGCGGGCATAAAGTAGCCGGCTGAACGCATGGTGCCATCTTCATCTTTTAGGCGTATTAACAGTTCACGGTCATGAACTTCTCCTTGCGCGTCAAAAGAGGGTTGTTGGAATAACATAAAGCGTTTTTCATTAATGGCATGAATGAGTAATTGTTCCCAGTCTTGGTTGTCTTCGTGATCTTTTTCAGTGATGTGACAATAGGTTTGGTTTGGACCTTTTGCTAATGCTTGTTGAGTGGCAAAGTCCAGTTGCGCCAATAAAGGTCCTCGGCGATCATCTAAGTGATAATTTATCAGAGCGACAGCAATAAAAGCTTCGGTCGTATCAGCATTTAACGCTTTGAGTATCTCCGGATAACTATGGGTTAATGCTTGTGCATTCGATTGTAGGGTTTCAGCGGAAAAGCCTGGTAAGACCGCAATCAGTTCAGAGCCATTCAGGCGGGCATAAAGTGCTTTTGCGGAGGCAAACTGTTGCGTTAATTGGCTGGAGAGGTCTTTCATCATTTTGTCGCCGACTAAATAGCCGTGTTGGTCATTTAAGGTTTTTAAACCTTCAACATGAATGAGGCAAAGTGCTCCTCCGGTATTTTCCTGTTGTGGATCGAGTAGGGCGTCCACCGTCATTTCAAAATGCACACGGTTACTCATGCCAGTTACGCTGTCTTGATACGCCATTTTTTGCAGTTTTTGGGCAATTTTAGCATCGCGATCAAACACTTCTTTCATTTTGGAAACCATGGCATTCATGGCAATGACGACCTGCTTAAACTCACTGGTTCCTGGGAGCTTGCTTTGCAGCAGGTATTCTTTTTTAACGATGGCTTCGGCTTGCTGTTCCATCGACTTGAGCGGTTGTAGCATGGTGCGTATCGCATAATAGGCTAAACTGATGGCGATAAGCGCTGCTAGTGAAAACCAAATCAGAAGGTTGTTAAAGGCTTTCCAAAGCTCAATATAGGCATAGCCTGGGTGGCTTTGAATACTGAGCGTGCCAACGGGTGACCAGCCGGCTTGCACCAGCGCTTCTGCGGTTGGGGCATGAAATGAAATAAAATTGATGAACCATTGTGGTATGCCTTCAATGGTTTGAGGGTTTTGGCGAAAATAAAGGGGTTTGTCTTCAACATCAATCAGTTCAATTTTCGAATAATAGCCTCTATCAAAAACGGCATTGATCATGGTTTCCATGCTAGAGGGGTCTTCTGGGTCTGCCACGGAACTGAGGGATAACCCTAAAGAAGTGGCAGTGTCCTGAGCATGGGTTAACAGCTGGTCTTGTAAGAAAACCTTGGTATTGGATAAATTTAAGGCAAAAGTTCCAATCAACAAAATCATCAACATAGATGAAATGAAAATAATCATTTGCTTAGTTAGGCTCATATCGAATTCCTTACACTGTCTAATTCGTTTGTCATGCTATTAAGATTTCTCCAATTTTTGGAGTAATCGATTCCATTCTTTGAGTTTGTCAGTCCCACCATCCACTTTTTGGCCTTTTCCTCTCTGTTTAGATAACCAAAGTCCATCACCGTTAAAGCTATAGATAGGGGCAAGGTCTTTTCTCCTATTTGCAAATAGGATCTTATCCGTTAGGTTGTCTAAAACTAAAGGCTGATCTTTTGGGTTTTCGAAATAGGTTAAGACCATATGAGCTTGTTTTAATCGTATCGCTTTAACATAGGTAAGAAATAATTTACTTTCTTCTACTCCAAGGGCTTTTAAAGTAAAGTATTTGGCAATGACGTAATCTTCACAATCCCCAGCATCCGTAGTTAAGAATTCGTATGGTGTTGCCCAGTAATCGTCCTTCTTCCAATGTGTCAGGTCATCTATATACTTAGCTTGATTAAAAAAATCATTGACGAGGGTGAGTTTTAATTTTTCAGGTTTGTTTTGGTTGTTGTCAATTAAAGCTTGCCAGGCTTCAAGCCTTTTAACGGCTAATGGACCAAATTGCTCTTTTGCCTCTTGAATTTCAGCTTTAGAAACAACTTGAGGGGTATTTGCAGAAAAAACAACGCCCAACCATATAAGAGGACCTATCAATATCCAAATAAATATTTTTGGATTTAGTTTTTCACACCTAATGGATGTTTTGTTACTCTGAAGGTTCATCGATTCCTTGATACCCTTGCATGACCTTAGGAATATTATTTTGCGCGCCTTGCGGTAGGTCTTTAATCGCTTTAATTTCTAAAGTAATGCGGCGGTTTTTTTGCCGACCTTCACGAGTTGCATTCGTGGCAACGGGATCCGCTCGACCTTTACCTAGAACATAAATTTGTTCTTGCGGTATGTTGAATGTTTTAACTAAGTAGTCTTTTGTGCTTTGAGCACGATTCCAAGAAAGTTTTTCATTATTATAGTCATTTCCTAAGCTGTCGGTATAGCCAGTAATCACAAGCAATTCATTAGGCGCAAGTTTGCGAAGTTTACCTGCATCCTCATCCAAGATGGCTTTTTGGTCAGCACGAATGTAGTAAGCATCGGAGTTAAAGATGATATTAGTGATCACGAAGGCCTCTGGAACACAACCTATGTTATTCACAGTTGATCCTAAAGGTGTGTCAGGGCATTGATCTTTAGGATCTAAAACGCCGTCACCATCCGTATCTAAAATGGCTTTGCAGCCTTGGGCATCCACCTTAACCCCTAATGGTGTATTGGGGCACAGGTCTGCTGAATCTAAAACCCCGTCTTTATCTTGATCGGCTTCGCAGCCTAAAAAGTTTACGGGAATATTGATGTAGGTATCTGGGCATTGGTCAAAACGGTCATAAACTCCATCTTTATCGGAATCCAACTCACAGCCATACTCATCAACCGCATAACCCACGCCAGTATTAAGGCATTGGTCATAACGGTCTTCAACGCCATCTTGGTCCAAATCTTTGTAAAGAGTGGTGACTGCGCGCGAATCGTCTTTTTTGTTGGTAATGGTTTTAATGCCATAGCGTTGCGGATCTAAATTGGCATTAGGAACAGATGAGGTAGTGGCGTCTGCATAGAGCATCGAAGAAGTGTTTAAACATAAAACGAAACTGGTGAGCAGGTAAAGGGGTTTCATCTGACTTTCCTTAAGGTGAGCAGGTTATCATTAAAGAACATTTTTAGAAATTTATAAAGGCGTTTTTTGATTAACGACCATAATTGAGTCGATTGACCTCTTCGACATAGTTTTCCAATTTTTGGGTAATGGTTTGTTTTAATTCGATGGCCAGTTGGTCAAAAGCATTGGCCTGAGCCGCTTCTGGAATAAGGTTTTCTGCCGCAACAGAGCGATTAAAGTTTTCAAAATTTGAAGAGTCTCTGTTAATCATCTCAATATCCGTATCAAGTGACACTTTTGTGGATTTGTCCACAATTTCGGTTTCGATTTCGATGTAATATTTCAACAATAAATCGGGTCTTCTTGCTGAAACCGTTAGTCCAGAGTTTTGCAGAGCAAGGGTCAAGGCCAGTTCTAGCTTTTCAGTTTCAGCTGTCAGTGCATCCACACTGAAAACCAATCCACTGAATAAACGGGTGATTTGGTCGTTCATTAAATCGGCCAGCAATTGTTTTTTTAATGGCGGCAAGGGGGCGCCAAAGGTCAATGAAATTTCATTGAGCAATTTGAGCTCTTCAAGGGTCGGCAAGACCGGGGATAAAGACATCAGTTGAGCCAAGGTACTGCCTTTATGAATGGCATGTTTGTAATCCTTGAGCTGTGATTCAAGGAGGTTGGCACGCTCATTTAAATTGTTAAGAATGTCACTTTTTGCCAAGCTCACCAAGACAAAGAACTTTCTATTTTCAATGTCCACATAGGTTTCTTCAGTTTTGTAACTAAAACGAATGTTTTTATCCGGGGTCAGTTTTTGGCGAACCAGCGAACGCAGTTGTGCTTCCAAATCTTGATTATCAAAAGTCTGTTGACTGTCCGCCCAATCGTTGCCAATTTGGATTTTTTTGATAGCCAGCTGCATCTGTGATTTTAATTCAGTTTGAGCTGCCCAAACTGCTTTTGAATAGGCGAGATTGACATCATTATTTTCGACAGTTGCACTACTCACAGCATAAAAATGTTGGCTGTCTTCTGGAGTTTTGAGAATCCATTCTGGCCAACCCACTTGCACTGACCTAACAATTGTTTCTTGGGGTGTTGGCGTTCCACAGCTCCATAACAGCAGCGTTAGCAACATCATGCCCAAAATTTTAATGACAGAAGGCTGGGTCTGCATAAAATTCATAAACGATTGTTTAGCCATATTCATAGACATTTACTCAGTTGGATGGTCTTTAGGGTCAATAAAACTGTATTGAATGTTGAGCTTGGTTAATAAATGTCCCATGCCACCTAGGATTCGATATTTGGCTTTTAATAGGTCTGCTTCGCTGCTCATTAGGGTGCGTAAGGCACTGTTATATTCGTTTTCGGTGTTTAGTAAATCTAACAGCGAACGACGCCCTAAGCTGAATTGTTTGCGGTATCCGTTTAGCGTGTCGTGGGTGAGTTTGATGTGTTGGGTGGTGTATTTAATTTGATCAGAAACATACACTTGCGCATTCCATGCATAACGCAGGTTTTCAATCAACTGACGACGGGTATTGTTACGAATTTCAGTGGCTTCTAAGTAAGCCGATTCTGTGCGCTGACGATTGGCAGAGTCTTTGCCGCCATTGTAAAGGTTATATTTCATGCGTAACATGGCCTGCAGGTCTTCATTTTTGCCTTCTACACCACCGAGGTTGTTATCAAATGTTTTTTCAATTTCAAGGTCAAGGCGAGGATAAAAAGTTTTGGAAGAACTTTCAAATTGTTTACGAGCTTCAGCCACATCCCCATTTGCCGAACGCAAAGTTGGGTGATCTGTCATGGCGGTGTTGGTTGCATCATCAAGGTTTTTAGGGAGTTGGAAGGCAAATTTTGGCTTAACCAAATCGCTGTCTGGGTCACGCCCTAAGACACGGCGAAATTTCGCCAAAGCATCGTAATAGTTGTTTTGGGTCGATGCAAAGTTTGCTTGTGCCAGAGATAAACGCGCATTTGCTTGGTCGACTTCTACTTGATTGCCAATCCCCGCACTGTTTCTTTTGGTAATTTGATCCATGATTTTAAGGTGGGTGTCTAGGTTGTCTTGCGCTAAAGACAAAAGATCCTGTTGTTTGAGCAGATCAATGTAGGCTTCTGTCATGGAGAGGGCAATGTCACTGGCTTTCGCTTCAGCTTTATAGGCCTGTGCATCCAAACGAAATTTTTGACGATCGACTTCATTGGAGGTTCCAAAGCCTTCGAAAAGGTTTTGCGTCAGTTTTACGGAAGTTTCTTGGCGTGTTAATCCTTTGCCAGTGTTTACTGTAGTTTGATTGTCAACCTCTTCGTAACCGATGCCGGCATTCAGGTCGAGTGTTGGATAATAACTACCACGAGCACCTCTAACCTCGGCTTCAATACCGCGATATTTTTTAACTTCTGCGCGAAACTCTGGATTATGCAAAATTGCATCTTCAATCGTTTCTTTTAAGTTCATGGCATAACCATTCGAACTGAAAACGGCAGTCATTAATAGTGTGGTGGTGATGGTGCTGGCTAGAGTTTTCTTTTGTATCATGGTTAACACTCTCTGACGGGTTAATTAATGAAATTTGGTGGCAATCATTGCCTTAGTTGTCAAATTATTGTCGTTTAGGATATTTAATGACCAAGGCTAAACGATCTTTGACTTGGCATTTTTCCAGTAATTGGTTGACATGTTTTTTAACGGTTCGCTCCGTAATTTCAAGGGTCTGAGCAATTTCAGCGTTACTCAATCCTTGTCGAATTAAATCAAGCGTTTGTTGTTCTCTTTCGGTCAATATGCTCTCATCAAGCATTTCTGATGCCAAGTTTGCTTCTGGTTCAATCAACCCTCCCGTTTGGATCAATTCTGACAAGAGTTGTTGACCCAACCAAACGCTTCCGGCTTCAAGGGTAAACAGCACCTGTAAAATGCGTGCTTGATTGGCAAATGCATTTAAGTAACCTTTGATGCCAAGTTTAAATAAGGGGATGGCTTCAGCATTGCTAGGAGCATTAGACAAAATCAATAGGGTAAATTTGGCGCAAAGGGTTTTCAATAACGCTACATCTGTGAAGTTATCTAGGTGAATTAAACAAACCGCATGTTGAGGAAAGGATGTTTGTTCAAGCCTATTGCTCATATTTGTAAGATTATCAAAAACAGCTAATGCATAATCCGTATCGGCAAGTTGAGCTTGCCAATGTTTAATTAAGTTAGAATCCAGAGTGAATAGTGGTAATTTTTTCATGAAAAGAATTCTACTTGGATTTCCAGTTCGAACAAAACGAATATTTATAAATGTCAGCTTATGTCAGCTTTTTAAAAGCAATGACTTATAAACTGTGTGTGATTGCGCTACGTAGCTGTTGATCGCTTAATGTGACCGGGTTTCCGAGCATACTGCCTGCTCTGCAACTGCTAATCACTGGCTCTAGGTTATCGGCGCTTAACCCGAAGTCTTGAAGTTTTTGCGGTACATAACGGTTAGATAGCGAGTCGAGCTGCTCGATTAAGCTTTTCAGCTGTGTTTCGATGGATTGTTTGAGAGAGTCAGGCGTTAAAAGTTGACTGATTTGGGCGTATTTGGTCAAGGTATTTTGAGCACTGTGGGAATCTTGTGTTTGGAGGGTTTGAATATTGAGTGCGCTGATGGGCGCCAGTAAGTTGGCGCATACCGCGCCATGGGGCGCTTCAAAAAATGCCCCTATCGGCCCTGCTAAACCGTGTACAGCGCCTAAGCCAGCATTAGCAAGCGTAGTGCCCGAAAAACTGGCGGCTAACATTAAGTTGCCATAAGCGACTTGCTGTTGTTCGAGCGTTCCTGTTTCAATGTTTTCAAAAGCGTCTTTAAATAATTGCATACCTTGCCATGCGAGAGCATCGGTAAAGGGGTTGGCTTTTAGGGTGGTGTAAGATTCCAGTAGTTGCGTAAAGGCGTCCATTCCCGTATTAAAAAGAACATCTTTAGGGCAGCTCACCAAAAACTCTGGGTCAAGCCAAATGGCTTTTGCCAGCAGTTTGTCGGAGCGGAATGATTTTTTATAGTGCCCTAGTTTTGAAAGCACAGCATTTTTGGTGGTTTCGCTGCCAGTGCCTGCCGTGGTGGGTAGGGCAATAAAGGGCAGAGTGCTTTCATTAAAGACCTCACCTTTGCCAACGCCTTCTAAAAAATCCATTACCGAGCGCCGACTTGGAATCAAACCTGCAACGGCTTTGGCAGTATCCAATACGCTGCCGCCACCGATGCCAAGCACCGCTTGGTTTTGGGTTCCGCAGGAAGCCACTATCTCATCAACCAGTTCCGGCGAAGGTTCACCAGAAACCGAAAATAATGAAACTCGCATGTCATTTTTATGGCAAAAATCAACTAAATCTGCTGAAAATTGACCAGGCCTGGTTAAAAATCGGCTCGAAATGACCACTAAATGCTGAAAATTATATTGTAACAATTGCGATTTAAAAGCATGGCGAATGCCCCAGCCAAAATGCATTTGTGGTTGTTGAGGGATTGAAAAATTTGCAGTCATCATGGAATCTCTTTTTATTTGATGATTTGTATTGTACTCAGTCGAGTCGCTCATTGCATTTTGGTGTGCTTGGGTTAGAATAAATCCCATTCATTTTTTACGACAAAGAGACAAGCATGAAGACAGTCAGCGTTGGCATTGTTGGGGGCACAGGTTATACCGGTGTTGAGTTATTAAGATTGTTAGCGGCACATCCGCAAGCGCAAGTCACCATGATTACCTCTCGCAGCGAAGAAGGGGTGGCGGTTGCTGATATGTATCCTAATTTGCGTGGCGTCTATGATCTGCGTTTTTCGGTGCCCGACATCGACCAGCTGAAAACTTGTGATGTGGTGTTTTTTGCAACACCGCATGGCGTGGCCATGAGTATGGCTAAAGACTTAATTGAATCTGGCACCAAAGTCATCGACTTGGCGGCTGACTTTCGTTTAGAGAATCTAACCGCTTGGCAGCATTGGTACAAACATGAAGCGACGCAGGGCGAGCTGATGGCTTCAGCGGTCTATGGTTTGCCAGAGTATTATCGTGAACAGATTAAAAAAGCCATGATTATTGGCAACCCCGGCTGCTACCCCACCAGTATTTTATTAGGTATTTTGCCTTTGCTAAAAGCAGGCCTGGTTAAAACGGATAGCATTATTGCCGATGGCAAGTCGGGCGTGAGTGGTGCAGGGCGTGGTGCCAGTGTGGCGAATTTGGGGGCTGAAATGAGTGAAAGCTTTAAAGCCTATGGTGTTGCAGGGCATCGTCATCATCCAGAAATGCAAGAAAAACTATCGCAATTGGCTGGCGAAGAAGTGGGTTTAACCTTTGTGCCGCATTTGGTGCCCATGGTGCGAGGCATGGAATCCACCATTTATGCGACTTTGACCGAAGATAAATCGCAAGCCCAATTACAAGCCTTATTTGAAACAGCCTATCAAAACGAGCCATTTGTCGATGTCATGCCGGCAGGTAGTTTGCCAGAAACCCGCATGGTTAAAGGCTCAAATATGTGCCGCATGGCCGTTTATCGTCCTGCGGGTTCAAATCAAGTGGTCGTAACATCGGTGATTGATAATTTGGTTAAGGGTGCGTCAGGACAAGCGATTCAAAATATGAATATCTTGTTTGATTTGCCAGAAACGCTGGGGTTAAATCAGGTCGCTTTATTGCCTTAAGCGTAAAGAAGCGATTCCCCTAGTTTTGCTTGGGTGCAGTTTTAGATGCAATTTGATAGAATGCCATTTCTATCAAACTTATAAAAGGTGATCGCCATGTCTGAAATGCCAACCCCAGTTAATTTCACCGAAGCCGCGGCTCTTAAAGTCAGCGGATTAATTGAAGATGAAGCCAATCCAAATCTCAAGCTACGTGTTTACATTACAGGTGGCGGTTGTTCTGGATTTCAGTACGGCTTCACTTTTGATGAAGAACAAGCAGAAGACGATACCTGTGTTGAAAAAAACGGTGTGAATTTATTGATTGATCCGATGAGTTTTCAATATTTGATGGGTGCTAAGATTGATTATTTAGAAGATTTGCAAGGTGCAAGATTTGTGATTGAAAACCCCAATGCGACAACGACGTGTGGTTGCGGTTCTTCGTTTAGTGTTTAAAGCGGTTTTACGCAAATAATAAAGGTTGTTTTATGGATTATATTCCAGGATTAGCGGGCGTTCCTGCTACTGAGTCAGAAATTTCATATATTGATGGGCAAGAAGGCATTTTGTCTTATCGCGGTTACAATATTATGGATTTGGCCGAAAACTCTTCGTTTGAAGAAACCACGCTATTGCTGTTATTTGGTAGTTTACCAACCCAAGCTGAACTGGATGCTTTCGATAAAAAACTGCGAGAGTCACGCCGAGTTAAATTCAATATCCGCGAAATTATGCGCAACCTTCCGTCAACCACTCACCCTATGCACATGTTGCAAGTGGTGGTTGCCAGCTTGGCGAGTTTTTATCCCAGCACCGAATACATGAAGGGCGGCACTGAAAACCAAGAGTATGTAAACGATGTAACGGTAAAAATCATTGCCCATATGGGGACTTTAGTCGCCATGTGGGAGCATATGCGCAATGGCTATGATCCGATTGAACCGCGTAAAGATTTATCTTATGCCGAAAACTTTTTGTATATGGTGACTGGTGAAGTCCCCGATAAACATTGGGCAAGATTGCTCGATGCCATTCTCATTTTGCATGCAGAACACACCATCAACGCCTCAACCTTTACCACGATGGTAACGGGCTCTACGCTGGCCAATCCTTGTTCGGTTATTGCGTCAGCGATTGCTTCTTTGTCTGGTCCTTTGCATGGTGGCGCAAACCAGAAAGTGATTGAGATGTTGGAAACCATTGGCACACCTGAAAATGCGCGTCCTTACATTGAAAAACGTTTGGCTGAGAAAAAAGTCATTTGGGGCATGGGGCATCGCGAATACAAAACCAAAGACCCTCGCGCGACCATTTTGCAAAAATTGTCATCTCAGTTGTTGGGCGATAAATCCATGAAACTGAGTACGGCGTTTGAAACCGCTTTAGAAGTAGAGCGTGTTTGTGAAGAGTTGCTAGGACATAAAGGCGTATATCCGAATGTCGATTTTTATTCGGGTATTTTGTATAAAGAAATGGGCTTTGACCCTGGCTTGTTTACCCCAATTTTTGCGGTGGCGCGTTCAGCTGGTTGGTTGGCGCATTGGCGTGAACAGCTCAGCAAAAACAAAATCTTCAGACCGACTCAAATCTATAAAGGGGCTGGTAACCTTTGTTATTTACCGATGGATCAGCGGGGTTAAATCCTTGTTAATCTGAGTGAATCAAAAAGCGCCTTTCGGCGCTTTTTTGTTTTTAGATTAATGCATTAATTGGCTTAGGGATCTCTTAAGGTAACCAAAGCCCGCCCAAAATACTGTTTTGTTGGGCGCCTGTAATACTTTTTAAGGCGATTGGCTGATGGTTTAGGCGTTGAATGCCTAGCCATGCACACATCATGGCTTCTATTGCATGAGGGTTAATCGCTTGCGATTCTGTGGTGTTGACTGGATAGGGCAATTGCTGTTGTAAGCGTTGTAATAGGGTTTTATTGAGTGCGCCACCTCCGCAGACTAATAGAGATTTAGGCTTGGATGGCAGTGCATTAAGGCCTAACACTATCGAATCGACAGTTAATTGATTAAGAGTGGAGATGAGTGTTTCGGTGGATAAGTTAGGTCTCAGTTTTAGGAGCGGTGCTAACCAATCCTGATTGAAAATATCGCGACCAGTGCTTTTTGGGGGTGTTTGCTTAAAGTAAGTATGCTGTAAAAGCTGTTCTAGCAAACATGAGTCGACTGGGTGGCTTGCGGCAATATCACCATTAAAATCACAAGATTGCCCGAGTTGTGTTTGGCAAATTTCATCCATTAAGCCGTTGCCTGGCCCGGTATCAAAGCCAGAAACATCCCCTTGTGAGTCTATAAAACTGATATTGGCTATGCCGCCAATATTGACCAAAGCAATCGGTTGTGATTTTTGAAATAGAAATTGATGAAATGCCGGTGCTAAAGGGGCGCCTTGTCCTAAATTAGCCATGTCGTCCACTCTAAAATCCGCGGCGGTACAAATGCCGGTTTGCTTGGCAATAAATGCTGCATGACCAATTTGCAAAGACATCGGAATTTCTGGCGCATGAAAAATGGTTTGACCGTGGCTACCCAAAATTTCAATGTGTTGCGGTTTGAGTTGGTTGCGCGTTAACAAGGTTTGAGCAGCTGCGCTAAATGCGTCGGCCACGGCTTTTTCCAGCTGGCAAAGGGTTTTTAGCCCAATCGAAGGGCTTTGGTTTAGCTCTAAAAGTTGCTGGCGCAAAGCAACGCTCATGGGGTGCGTGATAAAATCGACAAGTTTGAAATCGCTCTCTGAATAGCTGACCAAGGCCGCATCTATGCCATCTAAGCTCGTGCCAGACATTAAGCCAATGGCCAGCTTATTCAAAATGTCCCACCAGTTGAGTGTCGGGGGATAAACGCTCCATTTGCGCCAGCATCAGACTGGCATAGTTTGCAAACTCAGCGCGATATTTTTTGGGCACGGGTCCCGCGTTAGGGAATTTCACTTTAAGGGGGTCTTGGTGAACACCGTTCACACGAAATTCATAATGCAAATGTGGGCCACTCGCTAAGCCTGATTGACCGATGTATCCAATCACATCGCCTTGTTTAACCCACGCATTTTTGGGGTATTTGCCATATTTAGACATATGTCCATAAACGGTGACATATTTATTGGCGTGTTGAATCATGATTAAGCGCCCGTAACTATTGCTCCAAGTGCGCGTGATAATTTGTCCATCGCCGGTGGCGTGAATTGGGGTGCCAATCGGCCCTGCATAATCAACGCCCCGATGCGCGCGCCATTTTTTTAATACTGGGTGAAAACGCTTGGGTTTAAAGGTGGAGGTGATGCGCACATAATCTACGGGATTTTTTAAGAAAGTCTTTTTAAGATTGTTCTGTTCAGCATCAAAATACCCAAGGCTTTTACCCGACTCGTCTTTGAGTAAGAAGGCGGTATGTGTTTCGCCACCCGTGTCGATGGATGCCGCTAAAATGTCACCATCGCCGATATATTGGTTTTTAATGTAGCGTTGTTCGTAGATCACCTTGAAAGGGTCGCCGTGGCGTAACTGACGAATAAAGTCGATTTCCCAGGTGAAAATATCGGCCAAATTCATAATGGTCTTGGCGCTGAGTCCAGCGGATTTGCCGCTGAGATAAAAAGAGTCGTCTATGGTGCCAGCCACGCTGACCACTTTGATTTGCACCTTATGATTGACGGCCTCTATTTGAAAACCCTCTGGCACCTCGGATAAAACAAAATCTTGTTCTTCGGATTGCGGGTAGAGGATCTTTTTGAGTTGCCCTTGGTCTGTCCAAATTTGTAGTTCGTCACCGGCTCGCAGTTGCGTTAAATAATGACTGTTTTTAAGCTGCAAAATATCAAAGGTGATTTGTTTATTCAGTCCAATTTGATCCAGCGCTTCTGAGAGACTGCCATTGGGTTTGATTTTAACACTGTGCTTTTCCCACAGGCTTTCTGGCGCTGCAGCTTTTTTGGCTTCAAGTTGAGTCAGATCTACGGATTGAATGTCAGGGAGCGGCAATTGGTTTTTTTTAATCATGATACTGGCATTGGTTTCACCAATCGCCAAAATGCTGATAATGCCAATGGTCACGGGAATGAGCGCAATCAATCCGATTTTTAGATAAGTAATGAGAAGGTTGAGGGTCTTTTTAATCATCAGTTTAGTATAACTTAAGGTGCAGTCAATTTGATCACTTTGACCCAACAAATGATGCCAAAGTCACAAGACTCTACTTTTATAAATTCGTGTTTATTGACTCTGCACCAGCTACCAATATCTTTCTCGGCACTTAAATCCGTACATTCAATGGCTACAACTTGACCGTTAGGTTGCGTTCTAATGGCTTGCTGTAATTTAATCACCGGCATGGGGCATTTAAGCCCTTTGGCATCGATGAAAACAGCAGGATTTGTGGCATCTGTAATATCTTGTGACATGAGTCGGTGCTTATTGGTTATAATTTGCGGCAATTTTATCAAAAAACACATAGGAAATCGGTGTCAATGAACGCGGCAACAGATATTTCAACATTTCAGGGCTTAATTCAAACCCTGCAAGCCTATTGGGCAGAGCAAGGTTGCGTGATTATGCAGCCTTATGACAACGAAATGGGCGCGGGGACTTTTCATCCCTCCACTTTTTTAAGAGCCATAGGTCCAGAGCCTTGGCGTGCAGCTTATGTGCAACCCTGTCGCCGTCCAACGGATGGTCGTTATGGTGAAAACCCCAATCGTATGCAGCATTATTATCAGTTTCAAGTGATGTTAAAGCCTTCGCCAGATAATATTCAAGACCTCTATCTGGGCTCTTTGAAAATGATGGGCATTGATCCGCTAGAGCACGATATTCGTTTTGTGGAAGATAACTGGGAATCGCCGACGCTGGGTGCTTGGGGCTTAGGTTGGGAAGTCTGGATGAACGGCATGGAAGTGACTCAGTTTACCTATTTTCAACAGGTCGGTGGCTTAGAGTGTCGTCCTGTCACCGGTGAGATTACTTACGGTTTAGAGCGTATTGCCATGTATTTACAAGGCGTCAATTCGGTTTATGATTTGACTTGGGTGAATGGGCCAGAAGGTAAGGTCACCTATGGCGATGTGTTTCACCAAAACGAAGTGGAAATGTCGACCTATAACTTTGAAAAAGCCGACACCACGATTTTGTTCCGCACCTTTGACGAGTGTGAGCAGGTTTTTGCCAAGTTGGTTGCGGATAAGCTTCCTTTGCCTGCCTACGAGCAAGTGCTTAAAGCCTCTCATGCCTTTAACTTGTTAGACGCTCGTCATGCCATTTCGGTGACAGAGCGCGCGCGTTTTATTGGGCGGGTGCGCACCATGGCAAGACAAATAGCCGAAGCTTATTACGAAGGGCGCGAAACCTTAGGTTTCCCTCTGGTTAAAAATAAACAGACAACCAATGCGATAGAAGAGGCACAAGCATGAGCCAAGTCCACGATTTTTTAGTTGAAATTGGAACCGAAGAGTTACCCCCTAAAGCTTTAAAAAAATTATCTGAAGCCTTTGGTGCTGGTATTGAAGCCGGTTTAAAAGCAGCGGAGCTGAACTATGGTGAAGTTTCTTTGTTTGCCTCGCCGCGTCGTTTAGCGGTGCGCATCCAAGAGTTGCAAGCTCAGCAAGCGGATAAAACCATTGAAAAAAAAGGCCCTGCCAAAAAATCAGCCTTTGATGCCGAAGGCAAAGCCACCAAAGCCCTTGAAGGCTTTGCGCGTGGCTGTGGTGTCAGCACAGCGGAATTATCAGAGATTGATACCGATAAAGGCGTTTGGATGGTTTACTACCAAGCTGAAAAAGGTCAACCGGTGGCAGCTTTATTGCCAGACATCGTTAATCAATCTTTAGCAAAATTGCCAATTCCTAAGCGTATGCGTTGGGGCAGTTCAGAGGTTGAGTTCGTGCGTCCTGTGCATTGGGCGGTGATGTTGTTGGATGAAACCCTTGTGCCTGCGACGATTCTTGGCAATGAAACTTCTGATGTCACTTATGGACACCGTTTTCATGCGCCAGAAGCCCTGAAAATAACCAGGCCTGGTGATTATGAGGCACTTTTGGGTGAAAAAGGCTATGTAAAAGCCAACTTTGCTGAGCGTTCTGAGATGATTCGCAAGCAGGTTAATGAGGTGGCTGCGTCTGTTTGGGGTAAAGCAGAAATTGATGAAGACTTGCTTGAAGAAGTCACAGCGCTCAATGAGTGGCCGCAAGCGGTCATGGGTGACTTTGATGAAGTGTTTTTATCCGTACCTTCTGAAGCCTTGATTTCTGCGATGAAAGGCCATCAAAAGTACTTCCATATTTTGGATGCTAATGGCAAGTTGATGCCAAAGTTTATTACCATTTCAAATATTAACAGCAAAAATCCAGAGTCTGTTAAGTCTGGTAACGAACGCGTGATTCGTCCGCGTTTGTCAGATGCTAAGTTCTTCTGGGATCAAGACCGCAAACATGGCTTAGAGGATTTCTTACCCCGCTTAAAAACAGTGGTTTTCCAGCAAAAATTAGGCACTTTATTTGATAAGGTTGAGCGCTTAGAAACGCTGACGGTTAAGATTGCTAAGCCATTAGGCGTTGCGCCAGAAATTGCCTCTCGTGCAGCGCGTTTGTCAAAAGCCGACTTAATGAGTGAGATGGTGGGTGAATTCCCAGAATTACAAGGCGTGATGGGGCGTTATTATGCGCTAGAACAAAAAGAAGATGCATTGGTTGCTGCGGCCATTGACGAACAGTATCAACCGCGTTTTTCAGGTGATGCTTTACCGGCTTCAGCAGTTTCTCAAGCCTTAGCGATTGCAGATAAATTAGATACCATTACGGGTATTTACGGGGTTGGGCAAATTCCAACCGGAGACAAAGATCCTTTTGCCTTACGTCGTGCGGCCTTAGGCTTGATGCGCATCATCATTGAAAACGGCTTAGACTTGGATTTGCGTTTGTTGATTCAGTTCAGCTTAGAGTTGCACCCTGAAGTGACGCAAACTGAAGCCTTAGTGAATGATATCTACGGATTTATCATCAGTCGTTTAAAGGCTTATTATGCTGATCAAGGGGTTTCTGCTGAAGAGTTTGAAGCCGTTCGCGTTTGCGAACCTGCGCACCCCTTAGACTTTGACAAGCGTTTGGAAGCGGTGGTGCAGTTTTCTAAAATGGACGCCGCTGAAGCCCTCAGCTCTGCGAACAAACGCATTTCAAATTTACTGAAAAAAGTCAGTGGTGATTTGCCTGAAACGGTCAATCCTAAGCTGTTTGACAATCCTGCAGAAGAAGCCCTGTGGCAAATGCTGGATAATTTGCGTGAGAGTGTCAGTGAGCTGATTGCAGGGCGTGATTACACTGCAGCGCTGACAGAATTAGCGAAAATTCGTCAGCCAGTGGATGCTTTCTTTGAAGATGTAATGGTTATGGCAGACGATGAAGCGGTTAAGAATAATCGTTTGGCATTACTTAACCAGATTTATCAATTGTTTATGGCGATTGCCGATATTTCTCGTTTACAAAGTGCTTAAGAATAGTTTAAGAAGAGCGTAGCAAAAACTGGTGTTAAATTCTAATCAAAAAATCATTGTACTGGATCGCGATGGTGTCATTAATCAAGACTCGGATGCTTACATTAAGCATCCAGATGAATGGCATCCAGAGCCAGGTTCGATTGAAGCCATTGTTAAGCTAAAACAGGCCGGTTGGTTGGTGGCGATTGCAACCAATCAGTCTGGCATAAAACGTGGCTATTACGACCGTTATACCCTGAGTTTAATGCACCAAAAACTGCAAAAGTTATTGATGGCTGCTGGCGGTGAAGCGGCTAAGGTGGACTGGATAAATTACTCGCCCTATTTAGCGGACGATAATTCTGTGTGTCGTAAACCTTTGCCCGGTATGCTGCAAGCCATCGAAAATCGTTTTGGAGGTAGTTTGCAGGGGTTTCCTATGGTGGGTGATACCTTGCATGATGTTGCTGTTGCTCAATTAAAAGGCATGGTGCCCCTGTTTGTTAAAACTGGCAAGGGCGCAGGCATTTTAGCTAAGCAAGACGCTAAAACCCAAGCGGTGCTGGCAGGTGTGGCTGTGTATGACAATCTCTTAGCTGCGGTAGAGGATATTTTGTCATGAAGGCTTGGTATTTTTTGCGATCAGTTGTCTTTGCCATCGGTCAGGTGGTGTCTTTGTTGTTTTTCTCTGTCATAGGCCTTTTCTTATGGCCTTTTTCTCACAAGGTTCGTTATCAATTTATGCATCTTTGGGCTAGATTTATAGTCGTTTGGGTGCGTTGGACTTGTGGGGTCTCATATAAAGTTTATGGTGCGGAAAATATTGATAAAACTCAAGCTGGCTTAGTCCTTGCTAGACATGAGTCCGCCTGGGAGACTTTTGCGACCCAGGTGATTTTCCCTCGCCAAGCATTTGTTTTGAAGAAAGAATTGCTCAAAATCCCATTTTTTGGCTGGGGAATGTCGATGATGTATCCCATTGCGATTGATCGCAATGCGGGGCGTCAGGCAATGAAGCAGGTTTTGAGCGAAGGCCAAGCCCGCTTAGCAGAAGGCATTTGGGTGGTGATTTTCCCAGAAGGGACTCGAATGCCCGCTGGTGAACTGGGCAAAATCAATGCGGGTGGGGCGATGTTAGCCCTGAAAGCGCAAGCCCCGGTTTACTTAGTGGCACACAACGCTGGAGAGTGTTGGCCTAAAAACAGTTTTATTAAAAAGCCAGGTGTGGTTGAAGTGTTTATCAGTCCTGCGATTGATGTCACGAATTTGACACTGGCACAACTTAATCAACTAACAGAGGATTGGTTTAAACAGCATCTATCCGCAGGTTCTGCGGCTTCCGAAGAGAAGGAGGTGCCCACAAACCCTTAATTTAAATGAGTAAAGTAGCAACGATTCTCGGCGCCATATTAGGGATGATTATTCTCATCCTGAGTATGATTGACTTTAACTCAGGAAAAATCCTCTCAGCTTTCTTTAACTGGCAAGGTTTGCTGGTTGTTCTGGGCGGCACTTTTGCCGCCACGCTCATCAATTACCCTTTGGGTCAATTCGGTTGTTTTTTCAAAAGCATAGTCAAAATTTTTTCACAAGAAACGGCTTCTCCACAATTAGCGATTGAGCAAATCATCGACCTCAGTCATATCGCACAGCAAAAAGGCGTGCTGGGTTTGGAAAAAGAAATCGATTTCATTGATGATAAATTTTTGCGTTTTGGGATTACCAATTTGATGATCTACCGCGATGAAAAGTCTTTGCGCTTAAGCCTTGAGCAAAGCCTCAATGCTATGCGTATGCGTCATCTAACTTGCCAAGATGTTTTCAATAACATGGCGTCTTATGCCCCAGCCTTTGGGATGATGGGAACCGTTATGGGGTTGATTATGATGATGACCACTCAAGTGGCGCAAGATGCCGTGGTGGTGGATGGGCAAGGGCAAGATATGCTCGGTGCCCTATTGCAAGGCATGGGTTTAGCCTTGGTCACCACTTTTTACGGCGTGTTATTCTCAAACTTCTTGTTTATTCCTACCGCTGGAAAACTTAAAGTCTTGTCGGATGCAGAGGTATTAAAAAACCAGATTTTGATTGAAGGTATCATTGGCTTGAAGCATGAAGAGTCGCCGATTATGCTGCGAGAAATGCTCATGGTATTTGTCAATGATTTGACTAAGCAACGGCTTGATCAGTCGATGCACTAGGAGGAATCATGCAATCAGCCAGACAAGTAATGATGGAATTAGAAGAAGTTGCCATAGCAAAAGCGGCAACGCGTCGTCATCGCACCTGGCAAATTGTGTTTGTTTCTTTGTTTACTTCTTTGTTAGCCTTTTTTATTCTCACTATTTCACTAATAGATTTAGAAGGTTCTACGGTTAAGCGTAACCATCAAAAACTGGTCCACTTTCTCTATAAAACAGTTCTAGAAGAGCAAAAAACCATGCCCTGGTTAGCGGTGGAGAATACCTTGTCTAAAGGGGTTAAGCTATCCTTTGATCCAAGCTTATTTAAAGAGGCTTCTTTGTTTGAGTCCGCCAGAGCCAAACTCAATCCTCGATTTGTGCCTTATATGTCTGAAGTTGCAACCCTGATTAAACATATAGAGCTTGAATCTTTTCCAACCCGCCACGCTAAACTGGTTAAACAAATTGAAGCGAGCGGTTATGAATTTGTCATTACCATTCGGGTAGAAGGGCATACGGATTCTCAACCCTTGGCAAAAACCGCTTTTTTTACCAATAACATAGAATTAAGTACCTATCGAGCCTATGCGGTCATGGATTTATTACGCATTTACACCGGCTTGCCTAAGCACTTTTTTGCGATTGCGGGTTATGGCAGTTTTTATCCCTTGGTGGAAGATACAACGGATGCGCTGAATCGCCGTGTTGAAATCTATTTGGTGCCACAGGTTTTGGCGAAGCGAAGTGCGTCATGAGCCAATCTACCGATAGAGCCAAGTCAGTCTGGTTGCTTACTTTTGGGGATGTAGTGACGCTTTTAATCACCTTTTTTATTTTGATGATTGTTCTGAACAAAGGCGAGATTTCTAGGGTTCAAAAGTTTACAGATTTGCAATTGGATGGTTCTTATGCGCAGTTGCTCAAAGAAACCAGCGAGGAAAGTTTTTTAAAGGTAGAGCGAAACTCTAATGGTATTTTAATCTTAATTGCAGATGATCAAGCCTTTGAAAAAGGCGGGTTAACGCCTTCAGTGCAGTTACAAAATCAATTGAAGCAATTGGGTAAGGCACTGAGTGATTTAAGTATTTTTAAATTAGATTTGGGTATTTTGCCCAGAGAAGTCCGCAAGCATGTATCCCAAGAAAATTTGCAGTGGCGCGCGGAAGTCAACATTGCAGGACACACCGACAATGATCCGATTAATCCTTTTTCTGGCTTAAGAAACAATTGGTTTTTAAGTACTTTGCGTGCAGAGCAGGTGATGCGACTATTGTATGAATCCAGTACTTTGGATAAAGAATTGTTTGGGGTGGCGGGTTATGGCGAATATCGTCCATTGGTAGACAATGATTCGCCAGAAGGCAAGGCCAAAAATCGCCGTATTGAGATTTTAATTACGGCGACTTTCGAAAAGACTCGCTAGCCTAATTTAAGCTGCTTGAGCAAGTAGGGCTTTTACTTTAAAGCGTGACACTTCGCCTAATAACTTGACTGACTGGTCTTTAAGGTTGTTAGAGTTATCAGTGGTTTCTGTCACTAAGATGCTGTTTTGTTGGATGCCATCGTCTAGTTCATTAATGGCATTATTGAGTTCTCTAATACCAGATGCCTGTTCGGATGTGCTGGTAGAAATTTCGGTCATGATTTCATTCACCGTGTGAATACTTTGGTTAATGCGTTCAAATGCCTCATTCGTGTTATTGAGTTGCAATGCGCCTTGATTCACTTGATGAACGACTTGGTCTATTAAATGACGAATATCCTGTGCCGCATCGGATGATTTGCTGGCAAGATTACGCACTTCTCCCGCCACTACGGCAAAGCCTCTGCCATGTTCACCGGCTCTGGCCGCTTCAACAGCAGCATTCAATGCCAATAAGTTGGTTTGAAAGGCAATGCTATCAATGAGTCCAACAATGTCACTGATGCGCACACTGGAAGATTGAATTTTATCCATAGAGGCAACCGATAGATTCATCACTTCTCTGCCTTGAAGCGTTAAAGAAAGTGCCTCTTGGGTTAAGTGATTTGCTTTGAGTGCATGGTCTGCCGCTTGCTCTACGCTACTGGTCATTTGCTCAATGGCACTGGCAGTTGATTCAATCGAGGCGGCTTGATTTTGAGTGCGATGTGCTAGGGCAAGATTACCCTCTGAGATAAATTCAATACCGCTGGACACCAAATTTGCGGTTTCTAACACGGTTTGCATTGCATGATTGAGTTGCTCGGTGCTGTGGTTTAAGTTGTTGCGTAAGGTTGCCATTTCGCCTTTACAGGCCGTTTGAATTTGATAGGTTAAATTCCCTTTGGCAAGATTGCCTATCGCACCATTCAAGGCATCGATACCCACACATAAAGCGTCTAAAGCATGGTTAATATAGTCTTTTAAATCTGCCAATTGTCCATTTGCTTTGGCATCGATACGGTGACGATAGTCAGCGACAGAAACTTGTTTCATGACTTGGTTAGTTTGCACAATAATCGTTTCAATTGAGGACATAGCAAAATCAATTTTATGTTTAATGTCGCCTTTTACCTCTGGGTTTAAGCGCGCAGAAAAATCGCCCGCAGCAATGGCATTGGCGATATCCTCTAAAGAGTGCATGGTGGTAGCAACGCTCTGAATAGAAGCATTAACATTATTTTTAAGGGTTAATAAATCACCACCGACCTGAACATTGATGGTCTGGTCAAACTCTCCCTTGGCCACCTTTTCTAATCCTGCATTGGTTTGGTCAAATATCGATTTTAAGTTTTGAGTGAGTTGATTGAAATTAGCAATGGCCTGACCAACTTCATCTTGATAGCGTATGGGCAGGCTTCTTGAAAAATCATTAGAAGTGGATACTTCGGTAATGCCTTTTTGTAAGCATTTTAAGGGGCGTACAATTTTTCCGATTAAGGTAGCGTACATCAGTGCAAAGAAAGCACCCACCGCCATTAACACTGCCACGATGAATATTAAGGTCAGTTGTTTAATCTGAGCCAAATAGCCAGTCATTTCTTGTAGCTTAAGGTCTTGCTGTAACTGATTTTGTGCCAGGTAGTTTTGCCAGAAAACTTCTATCGATTCGACTTGAGAATGAATAATGAGAAAGGCGCTGGTAAAAAAGATACCTGCCATAATCATCATCGATAACAAAAGTATGCTGAGCGTTTTAATGGAGGCTTTACTCCACAATCCATGCTTTTCAGTGTTCATAGTGGTCGCTCCTAATCAGGATGTTACTTGTTTTAAAGTGAGGAAAACTAATAGTTCTTTTTATTTAAATTTCAACTAAAAATTCTTTAGATAGTCTTTTAGTGCTTATAATACCGAAAAACTACGCAGATGTGATTGTGTTTTTTTATCTATAAATGAAGTTAATTTATAGCTGAAAAAGCGTAGAGATTTATGGGATTTGCCAATGGATAGGTTGTAACCCATGGCTTGTCAGATATTGATTGGTTTTTGAGAAAGGCTTGCTGCCAAAGAACCCTCTGTAGGCGGATAAGGGAGAAGGATGAACACTTTCAATCACATAGTGGCGTTGGCGGTCAATAATCGCGCCTTTTTTTTGTGCATAACTCCCCCAAAGGATAAACACTAAATGATCTTTGTGGTTATTTAACTGTCGAATGATGGCATCGGTAAATGTTTCCCAACCGTGATTTTGGTGGGCATTGGCTTTACCGGCTTCAACCGTGAGTACAGCATTGAGTAATAAAACCCCTTGTTCTGCCCAGGATTGTAAATATCCTGAATGTTGATTGTTAACTCCGCAATCGTCTAGCAGTTCTTTATTAATATTCAGTAATGATTTTGGAAGAGGTTTTACATCAGGTAACACTGAAAAGCACAAACCATGCGCATGCCCTGGGGTTGGGTAAGGGTCTTGTCCAATAATCACAACTTTGACGGCTTCAAAAGGGGTCGAGTTGAGGGCTTTAAACCAAAGCGAGCTGTGAGGTAATATCAGCTTTTTTTGGGCTTTTTCACTTTGTAAAAAACCTTTCAATTGCTGCATATAGGGCTGATTAAACTCATCCCCAATTTGCGCCAACCAACTTTCACTCAGTTGTATGTTATTTTCTGTCATAGACTCAATTAAGGGGCTAAGCGTGAAATTAACCAGTGTTCAGCATGGCCCGAGGCCAGGTTATTTTTAGCGGCTTTTTGATACACAAAACGGTCATCCATTTGATGGGCGCGTCTTTGCAAAAACTCAAACAGGTGTGGCTTTAAACAGTAGCCTCCCCAGGTGTCAGGGCAATGCAGCTTTGACCCTTGTTGTTCGGCTTGAGTCAGCAGAAAGTTTAGTTCAATGGTTTTGCGTCCAGGCACAGGTTCGCTTTGATGGCTTGAGAGCAATGCGAGTTGGGTTTCAAATGGCTGAGAAGTGAAAAAAGATTGTGATTCTTCTGGTGAAATTTTTTCAACAATCCCTTCAATGCGAACTTGGCGCTTGAGTTGCGGCCAATAAAATAATATTGATGCTTTGGGGTTGTGAACTAAATCTTGTGCTTTGGGGCTGTTGTAATGGGTGAAAAAAACAAAACCCTTGTCGTCCAGTGTTTTTAAATTCAACATTCGATTATGCGGTTGCCCTTGAGCATCTGTGGTCGCTAAACACATAGCGGTGGGTTCAAAAACGCCTTCATGCCAAGCCTTATCCATCCATTTTTTGAATTGATTAAAGGGGTCTAAATGAAGATCTTCGTGATTAAGAACCCTTTCGAGGGGGTCTGAGGGAACTGACTGCAAGTCTATGTTTGGCATTATCCAGGCTCTCTGCTACTATATCGAACAATATTATTCTACAGGAGTTTTGCTGGTGAGTGACACTTATAACGCCTCGGAAATTGAAGTTTTAACCGGGCTTGACCCAGTGCGTAAACGCCCTGGGATGTACACAGACACTACGCGCCCCAATCATTTGGCTCAAGAAGTCATTGATAACAGTGTGGATGAAGCCCTTGCTGGTCATGCGAATGAGATTACCGTTACCCATTTTGCGGATGGCTCCATGCAGGTGGAAGACAATGGCCGGGGTATGCCTGTAGATATTCATCCCGAACAGGGTATTCCCGGTGTTGAGGTCATTTTGACCAAGTTACATGCCGGCGGAAAGTTTTCTAATAAAGCCTATCAATTCTCAGGCGGTCTGCACGGGGTTGGGGTTTCGGTGGTCAATGCTTTGTCTAAACGCATTGAAATTCAAATCAAGCGGGAAGGTGCAATCCATCAAATTGCCTTTGAAAACGGTGAAGTGGTCGAACCTTTAGAAATCATTGGTAAAGTTGGCAAAAAAAATACCGGCACTAAACTGCGTTTTTGGCCAGACCCTAAGTTTTTCGACTCTCCCAAATACGCCCTCAAACGCCTGACTCATTTATTGCGTGCCAAAGCTGTTTTGAGCCCCGGTTTAAAAGTCACTTTTATTGACGAAGTGTCGAATGAAACCGAAGTTTGGCAATATGATGACGGCTTGCGTGATTATTTAAATCAAGCACTCGATGGCATCGAGCGCGTGCCTTTAGAAGGTTTTGTGGGTGAGGCTGCTGGCGAAAATGAAGCGGTTGCTTGGGCAATTACTTGGCTGGCAGAACCCGCAGAAACTGTGCTAGAGAGTTATGTCAACTTAATCCCAACCCCACAAGGCGGCACGCATGTTAATGGCTTGCGTTCTGGGGCGACAGATGCGATTCGTGAGTTTTGTGAGTTTCAAAATTTATTGCCGCGAGGGGTAAAGCTGACGCCTGAAGATGTTTGGCAAAATGTTGCTTTTGTGTTGTCCGCTAAAATGCGCGACCCCCAATTTGCAGGGCAAATTAAAGAACGCTTGTCATCGCGCGAATGTGTGCCTTTTATTTCGGGGGTGGTGAAAGACGCGCTGAGTTTATGGCTGAATCAAAATACCGAAGTGGCTACCAAAATTGCTGAAATTGTGATCGAAAATGCCAATAGCCGCAATAAAAAAGCCAAAAAGGTCACGCGTAAAAAAATTACATCAGGCCCTGCATTACCCGGCAAATTGGCAGATTGTACGGAATCGAATCTCGCCTTAACCGAACTGTTTTTGGTAGAGGGAGATTCAGCGGGTGGTTCGGCTAAACAGGCCAGAGATAAGCGTTTTCAGGCGATTATGCCGTTACGCGGTAAAATTTTAAATACCTGGGAAGTCGATGTGACTGAAGTCTTAGCCTCTTCTGAAATTCACGATATCAGCGTGGCGATTGGGGTTGACCCGGGCTCAGAAGACATCAGCGGTTTGCGTTATGGCAAGATTTGTATTTTGGCAGATGCTGACTCGGATGGTGCGCATATTGCCACCTTAATTTGCGCGCTGTTTGTTAGGCATTTCCCAGCTTTGGTAGAGCAGGGGCATATTTATGTTGCCATGCCACCTCTATATCGTATCGATGTGGGCAAACGCGTGTTTTATGCCTTAGATGAAGCTGAGCGCCAAGGGATTTTAGATCGCATTGTGGCTGAAAAACTTCCTGGAAAAGTGCAGGCCACACGCTTCAAAGGTTTGGGTGAGATGAACCCCTTGCAATTGCGCGAAACCACCATGATGCCAGAAACCCGTCGTTTAATTCAGCTGTCATTACACAAAGAAACCAGTGAATTGGTCATGGATATGTTGTTGGCCAAAAAGCGTTCTGGGGATCGTAAAATGTGGTTAGAAGAAAAAGGCGATTTGGCGGAGGTGTAGGTTTAATTTATTCGCCAGCGGGTTTGAAATGATGCAAGCCTTGTTTGTGGAGTCGTTTTTTGTATTCTATAAAGTCCTCAAGAATGCGTTTTTCACGCGGCGTGAGGATTTCAAAATCAATGCCCAAGTAATATCCGTTTGAGATATTGTGGATGTGTGTCACTAACCCATAGAGTGATAAGTTTTGAAAATATTCTAGGGCTGGGATTTCAAAAGCCACTTGTAGGCGAGTGCCTAATTTGGCTTTCACAGGGCTTTCCACGCCAACGCCTTCAATTGAAAGCTCTTTTAATTG
Organism: Thiosulfativibrio zosterae; assembly: GCF_011398155.1. Classification (NCBI taxonomy): domain Bacteria; kingdom Pseudomonadati; phylum Pseudomonadota; class Gammaproteobacteria; order Thiotrichales; family Piscirickettsiaceae; genus Thiosulfativibrio; species Thiosulfativibrio zosterae. Next base: position 2,173,487 of record NZ_AP021888.1, on the reverse strand, counting down.
GCCATCAACCGTGACGGTTTCCCCGATGAGTTTCGCCTTGCGATCCATCGGGTAGCTAACAGCTTTGGTCATGCGTTTATTAATCTCTCATGCTGTGATGATTGCTGATAAATTCACGAATTGCAGACTCGTAAGAAGGGTTGATGGTGTCAAAGACTATCCCCACCAAATATTGCTGTCTAACCTTGTTGCTGTGCACCACTTTGCCAGATATTTCGAATGGCGAGTGAATGGCATGGGTGGGGAGCGTGAATTTTAGTTTTACATTTTCACCTTCAAGCACTGGGGCATTGGCAATCACCCCAGAACCTTGGGCAGAAATATCAATCATTTTGCCGGTGTCTTCATGTTGATGATGCAAAATAATGGTGGGTTGCGAGGTAGATACGCGTTCGTATTGTCTTTGATTGTTTGGCATGTAAGTCAGTCTCTTGAAATTGAAAAGCCGATCCATTCTTGTGAATCAATTATAAGCATTTATGATGCCTAATGTCATGCGTAATGTCTGAGGATGCGTTTTATTTGGATTAGAAACTCAAATAGTTTAGTTACTCGAAATTCACTGTTAAAATGAAACTCTTACCTTTAAGTCAAGCCAAAGCCATCAAAGGAAAAATAAATGACCTCTTATTTTGAAGTTGCGGTAGAAAATATTAAGTGTGGCGGTTGCGCTAACAGTATCAAAACCAAGTTGCTGTCCAACCCCGAAATACACCAAGTAGAGGTCGACATTGAGGCAGGCCTGGTTAAAATAACGGCAGATTTGGCTCAAAAAAGCTCCGTGGTAGCGGCACTTGCCCAAATGGGTTATCCAGAAGTGGGGAGTGTGGAGGGCTTAAAGTCAGTGGGTGCAAAAGCCAAGTCTTTTGTGTCTTGCGCGATTGGCCGCATGAGTGAAGATAAAGATTCAGGAGATAAGGCATGACACAACAAACCATTAACTATGAAGGCATAGAGCAACGCACGGTTGCTGAGTTTACTGAAAAAGCCTACTTAGATTATGCCATGTATGTCATTTTAGACCGCGCACTGCCGCATATTAGCGATGGCTTAAAGCCGGTACAGCGCCGTATTATTTATGCAATGTCCGAGTTAGGGTTAAAAGCCAGTGCCAAGCATAAGAAGTCTGCCAGAACCGTTGGGGATGTATTGGGTAAGTTCCATCCGCACGGAGATTCGGCTTGTTATGAAGCCATGGTGCTCATGGCACAAGATTTTTCATTTCGTTATCCGCTGGTTGATGGGCAAGGCAACTGGGGTTCGGTTGATGACCCCAAATCGTTTGCCGCCATGCGTTATACCGAAGCCAAGCTATCGAAGTTTAGCCAGCTATTATTAGAAGAAACCGGTCAGGGCACCGTGGATTGGGCACCTAACTTTGATGGCTCATTAGAAGAACCTACCGTATTACCGGCTCGTGTGCCGCATGTTTTTTTAAATGGCACTTCGGGTATTGCGGTGGGGATGGCAACGGACATTCCGCCGCATAATCTTCGTGAAGTGGTCAATGCCTGTGTTGCTTTGTTAGACAATCCCAATTTAACCGTCCAAGAACTGATTGAGTTTGTGCCAGCGCCGGATTATCCCAACAGTGCTAAGGTGATTACGCCTAAGGCCGATTTGCAACGCCTGTATGAAACGGGCAATGGTTCTGTGCGGCAACGCGCCGCGTATTTTGTAGAAGATGGCGTAAATGTGGTGATTGATGCCTTGCCTTTTCAAGTGTCTGGTGCCAAGGTTTTGGAGCAAATTGCCGCACAAATGCGTGCCAAAAAATTGCCGATGGTGGTGGATTTACGCGATGAGTCAGATCACGAAAACCCGATTCGTTTGGTGGTGGAGTTACGCTCGAAACGCATTGATGTTGAAACAGCCATGCTACATTTATTTGCCACCACGGATTTAGAACGCAGTTATCGGGTTAATTTAAATGTGATTGGTTTAAATGGTCGCCCGCAAGTGAAAAACTTGAAAACCATGTTGGCGGAGTGGCTGGTGTATCGTTTAGAAACGGTGCGTCGTCGTTTGCAATATCGTTTGGATAAGGTATTAGAGCGTTTACACATTTTGGATGGTTTGCTGATTGCCTTTTTGAACATTGATGAAGTCATTGCCATTATTCGAGCCGAAGACAAACCTAAGCCAGTTTTGATGGAACGATTTGGTTTAACCGATGTGCAAGCTGAGTCTATTTTAGAATTGAAATTGCGCCACTTGGCTAAACTAGAAGAAATGCGCATCCGTGCCGAGCAGGCCGAATTAGAGGCCGAGCGTCAAAAGTTGGAAAAAATCTTGAACAGTCCAGCCCGTCTAAAAACCCTGGTAAAAACCGAGCTACTGGCAGATGCCGAGGCTTATGGCGATGAGCGCCGTTCGCCTTTAATTGAAGGTCGAGCCGCTCAGGCCATGAGCGAGCAAGATTTACTGCCCTCCGAAACCGTGACCGTGGTCTTGTCTGAAAATGGCTGGATTAGAGCCGCTAAAGGCCATGATGTGGATGGTTTGGCTTTGCCCTATAAATCGGGCGATGCCTTCTGTGACCAAGCCTTGGGGCATAGTCGCGAAATGGCGGTGTTTTTAGACAGTACAGGGCGCAGTTATTCCTTGCCCGCACATACCTTACCATCTGCCAGAAGTCATGGCGAACCCTTAACTGGGCGCTTAAGCCCAGGCAATGGCGTCAGCTTTAAGCAGGTGGTTTTAGGAAACCCGCAAGATAAAGTCATTATTGCGTCCTCCGCGGGTTATGGTTTTGTGACCCAGTTAGAAAATTGTTACTCCAAAAATAAAGCGGGTAAGGGGTTAATAACCTTGCCTGAGGGCGCCAATATTTTAAAACCCTGTTTGGTTGCGCCAAATGATTGGGTGATGGTGGTGACCAGTGAACCACGCATGTTGGTATTTGCCGCTGAAGAGTTGCCCGAATTGGCAAAAGGTAAGGGTAATAAGCTGATTCAGATGGCTCAAGAGTTTGAAGTGACGGCGGTTTTTGCCTTTGCACCTGGCAGTAAATTGGATTTAATTGCGGGTAATTATGTCAAAACCTTTGGGCCAACGGCCATAGAGGAGGCGCTTGCCAGCCGAGCTAAACGCGGTATTTCGCTCCCCAGAACGTTAAAAATGGTATCAAAAATTAGCCTCAGCGAATAGTTGAGTTATTGTTTGCGATTAATTGGTATTGAATTTGCTTGAAAGCATTCACTTAAATTCAAACAACAAAAAGACAAGCCTATGTTTTCAAAACCTGTTGCCATTATTGTTATTCTCGCCAGCTTTTTTGGCGGATTCCTTATGGAAGGCGGTACGCTGCTTTCATTGTGGCATCCGGCTGAGTTGATTATTATTTTGGGCATAGGCTTGGGGGTTTTTCTGGGCTCTACACCAGTTTATATTTGGCTTAAAACCTTGACTTACATTGGGCGATTTTTTGCCGGTGGTCGTGTGGATGGCAAAATGTATCAAGAAACCTTGGCCTTATTAGATGAATTGGGTCGTGTTGCCAGAAAAGACGGTATGTTGTCTTTAGAATCTCACATCGTTAATCCTGAGGGAAGCCAAATTTTTAATCGCTATCCAAGGGTCTTAAAACACAAAGAATTGCGCAAATTTATTGTCGACAACTTCAGTTACCTGTTACTCAATCCGCCACAATCCTTAAATTTTGAAAACTATTTAGGGTCTCAAATAGACGATATTATTCAATCCAATATGGAAGTGCCCAAAGCCACCGGCAAGCTAGCCAATTTGTTGCCAGGTTTCGGGATAGTTGCCGCCGTTATGGGGGTCATTTTAACGATGAACCTGCTCAGTGGTGATATGGATGTGGCAAAAATCGGTTCGTCGATTGGTGCGGCCTTAGTGGGAACACTGACCGGTATTTTCTTTGCATTTGCGGTGGTTGCTCCCTTTACGCACGCGGTGGAAGTGATGATTCGCCAAGATCGTTCCATCTATGAAATGGCCGCGGCTTATTTAACTGCGTTTCAGCATGGTGTTTCTCCAAGTTTGGCCAGTGAAATCGGTCGCCAACGCGTGCCGCCAGAATTTGAAATTCCCCGCGATAAAATGCGTTAAGCATTGCTAAGGAACCCCTTATGTCAAAAAGAAAGCATGAAGAACATGGTGAAGAAGGCGGTGCATGGGAAATAGCCCTTGCCGACTTAATGACCGTTTTAATGGTCTTCTTCTTGGTCATGTGGTTAACTTCGATAGTTGAGCCCAGTAAGCGTCAAGCTTTTGTGGATGCTTTGGTGGGTGAAACCGCGGGTAAAAATGTGGTTGAACTCAAAGAGGGTGCTCCAGAGTCAGTTGTTGAATCCCCTGTTGAAGAAACCAAGCCGCCAGTCAGCACTGAAGAAATTGCCGATGCCATGCAAGGGGTGAATCCTAAAGACATAGAAATTGAAGACACCGAAGAATTTACAAAAATTACCCTGCATTCAGATAGTTTCTTTGAAAGTGGGCGCGCCAATATCAGCGAAAAAACGCGTGAGCAGTTAGAGAAATTGGGCGAAACGCTCAGTGGTCGTGATCAAAAAATTACCATTACGGGTTATACCGACAGTATTCCCATAGAAAACTTCCAATTTCCATCTAACTGGGAACTCTCTGCGTCCAGAGCGGCAACAGTTGCCAGAACCTTTATTTATATGGGGGTTGATAAAACGCTGATTACCATCGAAGGTAAAGGGGACAATGAAGCGGTCGCACCCAATAATTCACCTTACGGTCGCTCTTTGAATCGCCGAGTGATTATATTGGTGAACAAGAAGTCTCATAGTGCCAGCCAAAAGCCAGCCGCGCCTGCTCGACAACAACCAGCCCCTGCGTCACAACAATATAGCCCTTATAACCGAATTCGATAACCGACTGTTAGGATTGCGCTTGGCAAACTGGGCAGTGGGTATCTTTTTTAAGATTGAGGGTGCGTATTTGCAGGGTATAGCCATCTAAAATCATCAGTTTACCCATTAAGGTTGGCAAACCAAGCAAGGCTTTAACGGCTTCTAGTGACTGCATGCTGCCCACCATCCCAACAATGGGCGATAACACCCCGTTTTGACTGCAAGTGAGTTCTTGATGGCTGCCAGGTTTATAGAGGCAAGCATAACAAGGGCTGTTGTCTTGCCGAAAATCATAAGTGGTCAATTGACCTTCCCAGCGAATGGCGGCGCCAGACACTAGGGGTTTCTTAGCCTGTAAGCATGCTTGGTTAATGGCAAATCGACTGCTGAAGTTATCGGTGCAATCGATAGCAATGTCAGCGGATTCCATTAGGGTTAAGAGTTCTGCCTCGTCTAAGCTGTGATTGAGCGTTGCAATTTGAATGTGGCGATTCAAGGCTTGCAGATTTTGTTTGGCAGAATCTACTTTGGCTTGTCCAATATTGGCTTCACGGTGCACAATTTGACGCTGCAGATTAGAGTCATCAACCGAATCGAAATCCACCAAAGTCAGTTTGCCGACACCGGCAGCGGCTAAATACAAGGAAACGGGAGAGCCCAGCCCGCCTAATCCAAAAATAACCGCATGGGATTGAGCAAGTTTGAGCTGACCGTCATAATTAATGTCGGATAATAAAATTTGTCGACTATAACGGCTGAGTTCTTCATCTGAAAGTTCTGTTTTATCAAAGTTCATCTGTTGGTCTCCGGTGTTTGCAACCATTGCCCTAGCGTCACTCGGGCATTTTGTTGATAATCTTTAACGGTTTGAATTTGTTGATATCCATGTTCAGAAAACAAGGCTTGAACACTGGCTTCTTGATTATAACCGTGCTCTAAAATCAACCAGGCCTGGTCATTTAAATGGCTTTTTGCCGCCTTAATGAGGTGTTGAATATCGTCTAATCCAGACATGCCAGCCGTGAGTGCGGTGATGGGTTCAAAGCGCACATCACCTTGCGATAAGTGGGGGTCTTGTTCTTCAATGTAGGGTGGGTTGGATACAATTAGGTCGAAAGTTTGATTCGCAATAGCGTTAAACCAATTGCTGTGAATAAATTGAATATCCAAGTTGAACTGTTTGGCATTTTGCTGGGCGATGGCTAAGGCTTCGAGTTGAAAGTCCAGCGCAGTCGCTTCTGAGTCGGGGCGTTCTGATTTGATGGCGCAAATAATCGCGCCAGACCCGGTGCCCATGTCTAATACTTTCGGGTGTTGCAATCCCTGCAGTTTTTCCAAAGCCACTTCTACAAGGACTTCAGTGTCAGGTCGAGGGATAAGCGTATGACGATTAACGGTTAAGTTAAGCCCCCAAAACTCGCGTTGCCCCGTTAAATGCGCCACAGGGTGACCGAGCTGGCGTTGCTGAATCAGTTCTAAAAATTGCTGGGATTGTTCTGCGGAGAGTTGTTTTTCAGGCCAGGTGTAAAGGTAGGTTCGGTCTTTTTGCAGCACAAACGCCAGTAAAACTTCAGCATCCAATCGAGCCGTATCGCTGGTTAGGCGATGCTTTCCAAGATGCAGTGCTTCCACCAGCGTTAATGGGGTCATGCGGCGTTATCACCACTCAGGCTGGCCAACAGTTCTGCTTGATACTCGTGGGCAAGAGGGTCTAACACTTGACCTAAAGCACCTTGCATGATTTCGTCTAGCTTATAAAGCGTTAAGTTGATGCGATGATCGGTTACGCGACCTTGTGGATAGTTATAGGTGCGAATACGCTCCGAACGATCGCCTGTGCCGACTAAACTTTTACGCTCTTGCGCAATGACGGCATCGTGTTTGCGTTGGCGTTCGTCCATGATGCGTGCCGCCAACAAGGACATGGCTCTTGCGCGGTTTTTATGTTGCGAGCGTTCATCTTGGCATTCAACCACGGTTCCTGTGGGGATATGGGTAATACGAATGGCCGAATCCGTTTTGTTAACATGCTGTCCACCCGCACCTGAAGCGCGAAAGGTATCGACTTTAAGGTCCGCAGGATTTAGGTCGACTTGTTCAACATCTGGCGCTTCGGCCATGATGACAACGGTGGCAGCAGAGGTATGGACGCGGCCTTGGGTTTCGGTTGCGGGAACGCGTTGCACTCTATGTGCGCCTGATTCGAACTTCAGTTTGGAATAAGCACCGTCGCCAATAATACGGCAAATGATTTCTTTGTATCCGCCATGTTCGCCTTCATTGGTATTTAAAACTTCCACTTGCCAGCGTTTGGTTTCGGCATAACGGCTGTACATACGAAATAGGTCACCTGCAAAAATCGCAGCCTCGTCACCACCCGTGCCCGCACGAATTTCTAAAAATATGTTCGCATCATCATTGGGGTCTTTGGGCAGTAACATTTTTTGCAAATCTAATTCAAGCGTTTCAATTTCAGATTCAAGTTCGGGAATTTCTTCAAGTGCCATTTCTTTAAGGTCGGCATCCCCCGAGTTAACCATCGCTTGCGCTTCTGCAAGATTGGCTTCGGCTTTACAAAACTGGTTAAAACTTTCAACAACGGGTGTCAGTTGCGAATGTTCTTTGCTGAGGTTGCGAAACTTGTTTTGGTCTGAAATGGTGTCAGGGTCTGAAATGAGGTGATTAAGTTCATCCAGTCTTTCAACTAAGGTTTCTAGTTTTGCGCGAATCGAATTTTTCATGGAAGGTCTTTATTTTTTAATTTAAGAGAGCGTTAGCTTCGTGTCACTGGCAAGCAGCGGATAAAAGTTGAAGACGCTAATGTTTTTTTGGCAATAGTAATTCTTGAGCTGCGGCGATGAGAGCTTCGTTACCTGTAACCCCTGCTTGGTGTAGCTGAGAGGTGGGGGTGTGCAATAATTTATTGGTGAGTTGATTAGCCAGTTTGGTGATTACCAGTTCGGCAGAGTCGCCATTTTTTAAATGGTGTAGGGCGTCTTTGAGCGCTTGGTCGCGCAATTCATAAGCATTGGTGCGGTACTGTTGAATCAGGGGGTTGACCTTTTGAATCGACAGATATTGCGTCATAAACGCTTCGGCTTGCACATCAATAATTTCTTCAGCAGCCTGTGCGGCATCTTGGCGCGAGCGTTTATTTTCTTCAATGATTTCTTGAAGGTCGTCCACGGTATAAAGGTAGGTGTCGCTAAAGTCACCGGCACCGGGTTCTATGTCGCGTGGCACGGCAATATCGACCATAAACATGGGGCGATTACGGCGTTTTTTGAGGGCTTGGCCAACTTGTGCTTTGGTGAGAACCGGCATTGGGCTGCCGGTTGAACCAATAACGATGTCGGCTTCATGAAGATGATCAGAAATCTCATGAAGTTCGATGGCATAACCCCCTAGCAATTCTGTCAGTTTATGAGCGCGCGCTAGGGTTCGGTTAGCAATAATCAGTTTGCCAATGCCACCTTCTTTAAGGTGACGAGCAACCAATTCAATGGTTTCACCAGCGCCCAGCAATAAAGCCGTACGCTCGGACAAGTCGCCATAAAATTGTTTGGAGAGCGCAACGGCAGAAAAGGCCACTGAAACCGGGCTAGCACCTATGGCGGTGTCAGTACGAACTTGTTTGGCAGTTTTAAAAATCTGCTGAAAAAGATGCTCTAGGGTGTGGTGTATGGTTTCGGCTTTGTGACCAAGATTGTAGGCATCTTTCATTTGCCCTAAGATTTGCGGTTCACCCAATACCAATGAATTAAGGCCGCTCGAAACTTTCATCATGTGTTTGGTTGCGTCTAGATTGTGGTATTCATACAAATAGCCATTGATGTCGTTGTGTTCAATGTTGAAGTATTGGTGCAGCCATTGACGAATTTCTGAAGTCGAGTTGTCGTTTAGAACGCCGTAGATTTCAGTTCGATTGCAGGTTGATAAGATGGTGGCTTCTTGTAAAAGTCCATTTTGTTTGAGTTCTGTTAAGGCGAGTGGAATTTGCTCGGTCGAAAAAGAAACCTTTTCGCGAATGTCGACGGGCGCTGTTTCGTGGTTAACACCAAGCGTAAATAGTTTCATAGGGAATCGTTTTGGGGCTCAAAGCAAAATAATGCAATCAAAGAGGCGTAATTTTGCTAAATTATCCCTCTAATTGCAAGTTTTGCATCACTTACCTGCTTAAAGAGTCATTTATTATGACACATTGCTAGGCCTTCTGTTCATTGGCCAGAATCGGTGTAGCATTTAATCGTTATACTGTCTTTAATTTAACTGCTTACTGGATATCTCTGTGTTGCGCTCAATCAAATTTAAAAACGCTTATTTACTTAGTTTATTGACTTTGTCTGGTTTGACTCAATTGTCAGGCTGCTCTCATTTGAATATGCCTGCGGCTAAAGAAACTTTAGCACCTGAAGCGGTGGAAATGAAGTCTGGCTTTGTGAATGCTCGCCTATCTACGCCGGTTGAAGAAGCGCCAACCTATTCGAGTATGGATGCGCAAACCATGTATCAGTTGATGATTGCTGAAATGTTGATTACGCATGGCCAGTTTCAAGATGCCTTTGACTTGATGATTCCGATCGCACAAAAGCGCCGTGAACCAGAGATTACGCAAAGAGTTTTTCAGTTGTCGATGCAAACCATGAATTTGTTATCGATGAAGCAAGCAACCACTTTGCTAAAAGAGGTTGAGCCAGACAAAGCCGTCACTTGGCAAGCTGCCTATTTATTGTCTTTGCAGGAAGGAGAGTTAGAAGCGGCCTTTAAAGAGTGGCAACGCTATGTGAAATTAGCCGATGCAGAAATGCGCGCCAAGTCAGCTATTGATGAAGATAGTGTGACATCTAAACTGTCTCAGCAGCAAACCTTTGAAAGTTTAGTGTTAGATACCGCCAATCGAGTTGCACAATCGTCTGCCGCTGAATATGGCTTGGCTTTTTTAAAAGAAATTCAAAAACAGTATCCCCAAGAACGAGTGGTGGGTTATGCGTTAGGGGCTGCAGCCTTAGCTTATCAAGATTATTCGGTGGCGCTTACCAGTCTTTGGGCGTCAGAAAAAAGCTATCAAGGGGTCGAGGATAAGACAGTTATCTATGAAGATATTTATACCAAGTTGGCGCAAGCCTATTTGGGGGCGACCTCTTATGAAGAAGGGTTGAATAAACTGGCGGGTTACGCAGCGCAAAATCCCAACATCTGGCGCTTTCAAGAGCAATATGCCAGATTAGAAGTTAAAGCGGAGCGTTATGAATCTGCCGTTCAGCGTTACTCGATGATTGTTGAGCAATTTCCTCAGGCTTACACCTCGCGTCTCTCTTTAGCCCTATTGTTAATGGAGCAAAAGCAATTCCCGCAAGCCGATGATTTGTTAAATCCGTTGTTAAATGTGCCCAGTTTTCAGTCGATCAGTTTGTATTACTCTGGTGTATCTAAAAAGTCACAAAACCAACCTGAACAGGCATTGTTGTTCTTTAAACAAATCGTTGAGGGTGAGTTTTACATAGAAGCACAATTGCAAATTGCCGAATTGGAATACCCAAAGATTGGGCTAACAAAAGTGCTTGAGCAGTTGGAAACCTTAAATGCCGAAGATCCAGAAGATCAGTTAAAGCTTTATCGTGCAAAAGCCATTTTTTACAAAGCGGCAGATAACATCCCTCAAGCCATTCAGAATTACGAGTTAGCCCTAAATATCATGCCGAGCAATATTGATATCTTGTTTTCTCAGGCGGCGTTGTTTTATGAAACGGCAGATTATCAAAGTTACGAAGATCGATTGAATCGTGTTCTTGCCCTTAAGCCAAATCAAGTGGATGCGTTAAACGCTTTGGGGTATTACTTTGTTGAGCAAAATATTCATTTGGATAAGGCAGAAGACTTATTGGCCAAAGCAGTTGCCATCGCCCCCGATGCTTATTATGTCTTAGACAGCCAAGGGTGGTTGCGTTACATGCAAGCGCGCTATTCTGAAGCAGAGGTGTTGTTAGAGAAAGCGATGGCGTTAAAGACGGATGAAGAAGTTTTGATGCACCTGATTAAAACCAAGTGGCAACTCAGTAAATTTTCAGAGGCTCAAGGCTTGTGGGATAAATATGCGCCGCAATTCCCTGAAAATGAAGATTTGCAGTCGCTGATGCGGAATCTCTCTAAAAACTAAGCCGCGCTAAATTTTTTAAAGCGTTGCGCCAAATTTTCTGAGTGAATGTAACCCATGGGTTTTGATAAAGTTTTTCATTAAAAGTGCCAATCTTACTGAAGCACCGAGTAAATTTTTTTAAGTTTTTATTAAAAAACGCTTGATTTTGAGTTTAAAGACTGGATAATACGCACCTGTCTTAACGAGACAGATAAATGTAGGGCTATCGCCAAGCGGTAAGGCAACGGGTTTTGATCCCGTCATGCGTTGGTTCGAATCCAGCTAGCCCTGCCATTATCCTCCCGAATTCTTCAAATCATTTTTATCCTCGAACCGTAGGAGATTGCCTGTAATGGCTTCTTATAAAAATGTCAGACTCTTCGCTGGTAATGCCAATGTTACCCTTGCAGAGAACATTTCCTTAGCCATTGATATTCCTCTAGGCAAAGCCGATGTTGGTCGCTTTAGTGACGGCGAAATTATGGTTCAAATTAATGAATCGGTTCGCGGTAAAGATGTTTATGTTTTACAACCAACCTGCACGCCTGAGCCAGCCGTCAATTTGATGGAAATGCTGGTGATGATTGATGCACTTAAGCGTGCTTCAGCCAAGCGTATTACTGCGGTTGTTCCTTACTATGGCTTTGCCAGACAAGACAGACGCCCTCATTCAGCTCGTGTACCAATTACCGCGCGTTTAGCGGCTGATATGATTACCGTTGCAGGTGCTGACCGCGTCATAACCGTTGATTTACACGCTGACCAAATTCAAGGCTTTTTTGACATCCCAGTGGATAACATCTACGGTTCACCGACTTTGGTCGAGGATATGTTGAAATCGCCTCACATCTCTGGCGAAAGCATGATGGTTGTTTCACCTGATATGGGTGGCGTTGTGCGTGCGCGTGCAGTTGCTAAGGCTTTAGGTTGTGACATGGCTATTATTGACAAGCGTCGTCCTAAGGCGAATGTTGCGCAAATTATGAACATCATCGGTGATGTCGCTGGTCGTGACTGTATTTTGGTAGACGACATGGTAGATACCGCGGGTACGCTATGTAAAGCGGCGCAAGCGTTAAAAGAGCATGGTGCCAAAAGTGTTACTGCTTATGTTGTGCATGCAGTTTTGTCTGGTCCAGCGGTTGAAAACATTAACAACTCTTGTTTAACAGAGTTGGTGGTGACAGATACGATTCCTTTATCAGAAGCTGGTTTGGCCTCTAGCAAAATTCGTCAGGTAACCGTCGCACCGATGTTGGGTGAAACCATTCGTCGTGTACACCAAGAAGAATCCGTGTCTGAACTCTACAACTTGAGATAAAACGCATTTTATTGTCTGGTCAAAAGCACCCATTTGGGTGCTTTTTTGCATTTAAGTCTTTATTATTTTTAAGTTTTCAGTATAATGCGCATCTTTCATTCTGTGCTTGGTCGCGAGCATGGATTTTAGATTCGAGAAATCGGATCTTGATTTTATTTTTTGGAGAAATCAAATGAGTTTAGTTTGGAACGCTGAAGTACGTTCAGATGAAGGGAAAGGTGCGAGCCGCCGCCTTCGTAATACAGGTAAAGTACCTGGTATTATCTATGGCGCAGGAATAGAGCCACAGTCAGTTGCATTTGCATCTAACTTTGTTACTCGTGTTTTACAAGATGCAGATTTATTCAACACCGTTTTGACCGTTGAAGTTGCTGGTGCTCAGCAATCTTGTATCATCAAAGATATGCAGCGTCATCCTGCTACCGGTGCTATTTCACACATCGATATGCAAAGAACTGATGAGTCTAGCTACTTAACTAAGCGTGTACCGATTAAATTCGTGGGTGCTGCCGTAGCGCCTGGCGTTAAGATGGGTGGTATGATGTCTTACATGCAGACAAATATTGAAGTAAAAGCTTTGGCAAAAGATTTGCCTGCATTTATTACAGTTGATGTTTCTAACATGGAAGCTCAAACAAGCTTGCGTTTATCTCAGTTAGCTATGCCAGAAGGCGTTAGCATCGTTGCATTAAGCCATGGTAACTCTGACTACGACCAAGCGGTTGTAGGTATTGGTAAGCCAAAAGCTGCTAAATAATTCTAGCGCTATCGCGTTAGTTTCAACTTAAAGCCAGCATTATGTCTTCTGTAAAACTCATAGTCGGTCTCGGTAATCCCGGAGCAGAGTATGAGCAGACCCGACATAATGCTGGTTTTTGGTTTGTGGAGGAAATTGCGCGCCAATATAATGTGCAGTTTCGTCCAGAACCCAAATTCTTAGGTCAAGCCTGTCGAATTCAGTCAAACGGTTTAGATGTTTGGTTATTAAAGCCAACCACTTTTATGAATCGCAGTGGCCAATCTATCCAAGCACTCGCCAAGTTTTATAAAATTACCCCTCAAGAGATTCTTATTGCTCATGACGAACTTGACTTAGAGCCAGGAATCGTTCGCCTCAAAAAAGGAGGGGGGCACGGCGGCCACAATGGCTTGCGTGACACCATTTCAGCTCTTGATACCAAAGAATTCTATCGAATTCGGCTGGGTATTGGTCACCCTGGGGACAAAAAGTTTGTGGTGGACTATGTTCTTAAAAATTGTGGCAAACAAGATCGTCAACTCATCGATGATGCCATTTATGCAGCATCAAGCCATCTACCAGAAATCTTGGATGGGCAATTTGAGAAAGTGATGAATCAGTTACACACCAAATAATTATTTAAAAGTCAGTAATGAGAGTAGGAGTTCAGTATGGGAATTAAATGTGGCATCGTTGGCTTGCCGAATGTTGGTAAATCTACCTTATTTAATGCATTAACCAATGCGGGTATTGAATCTGCTAACTATCCCTTTTGTACTATTGAACCGAATGTCGGCGTTGTCCCTGTTCCAGATGCGCGTGAAGCGGCTTTAGCTGAAATTGTTAAACCAGAAAGAGTTCTCTCTGCAACGGTTGATTTTATGGATATTGCGGGTCTGGTTGAAGGTGCTTCTAAGGGTGAAGGGTTAGGCAATAAATTTCTCGCAAACATCCGTGAAACCGATGCGATTGTTCAGGTTGTACGCTGTTTTGAAAATGATGATATCGTCCATGTTGCCGGAAAAGTTGATCCACTGTCAGATATCGAAATTATCAATATGGAATTGGTATTGGCTGATATGGAATCTCTGCAGAAAGCCGTGCAAAAAGTGCAACGAGTGGCCAAAAGTGGCGATAAAACAGCATCCGCAAAATTGGCAGTTTACGAAAAAGTTTTAGCAGCCGTAGAAGATGGAACTTTGGTTCGCCTAGTTCCATTAGATGAAGAAGAATTACTGCAATTGCGCGACTTACATTTATTGACCATCAAGCCAATGATGTATATCGCCAATGTCAACGAAGACGGGTTTGAAAATAATCCATTATTAACCGCGGTTGAAGAAGTTGCAAAAGCGCAAGGTGCGGTCGTTGTGCCGATTAGTGCAGAAATTGAATCGCAAGTTGCAGAGTTAGACGATGAAGATAAGGCTGAATTTTTAGCTGAAATGGGTCAAGAAGAACCAGGCCTGAATCGCGTTATTCGCGCAGCTTACGACTTATTAGGCTTACAAACCTACTTTACCGCTGGCGTTAAAGAAGTGCGTGCTTGGACGGTTAAAAAAGGCGCAACCGCTCCTCAAGCCGCTGGTGTTATTCACACCGATTTCGAACGCGGATTTATCCGTGCAGAAGTGACTGCTTACCAAGACTTTATCGATTATAAAGGTGACAGTGGTGCAAAAGCCGCTGGCAAACAGCGTTTAGAAGGTAAAGAATACATCGTGCAAGATGGCGATGTTATGCACTTCCGTTTTAATGTCTAATTAAATGCTAAAAAGGGTTTGAAAAAGATTGTCACATGGTTGACATCTTTTTCGAAATCCCTATAATACGCACAATCTTTTGGCTACATAGCTCAGTTGGTTAGAGCACATCACTCATAATGATGGGGTCCCAGGTTCGAATCCCGGTGTAGCCACCATATTCTTAAATCAGCCCGTTTCATACGGGCTTTTTTATTGCCTAAAATATCTTAAAATCAATAGTTTACGAGTATTCAACGAATTTACAATTCTGATTTCATTTTATTCAAACGCCTCAAATTTCATTTTTTTGTGTAAACTAGCGTGCATGTATGCGGAAATTGAATTACCTTAGTTCATCAAAACTTCTGGATATAAACGCTTGAATAAAAAAGATGATGCAAGCTTGAGGTGATTATTTGGATTCTTTGTTGGAATGTTTCGAGCAACTTAATAGTGAAAATTTAATACGGGTATAGGTTATGCAACAAGAACAAGATATTCGCTGGATTCAACGTTTTAATAATTACCAAAATGCTTTAAAACAGCTGGATAAAGCAATGGTTATTGTGAGTGCTCGCCCTTTGAGTGAACTTGAACAACAGGGGGTTATCCAAGCCTTTGAGTACAACTATGAACTTGCTTGGAATGTTTTGAAAGACTTCTATGAATATCAAGGGGAGATTTCTATTCAAGGCAGTCGAGATGCATTTCGTATGGCCTTTAGTCGTGGATTAATTGACAATGATAAACTTTGGTTAGAGATGGTCAAAACTCGACAATTGACAGTGCATACCTATAATGAAGCCACTATGCTACAAGTTCTGAAAGCCATTCAAAAAAATTATTATCCTGCTTTTGTAAAATTAAAAAATGATTTGATGAGGTTGTTGCCAAAATGACGGCAATATTAAAAAAAACGGAGTTGCCCGATGCCTTTGGGCTGAAGGCATCAACTATCCATTCAATACAGCAAGTTTTGTGGGCGCATCCAGAGATTCAAAAGGCTGTGATTTACGGTTCACGTGCCAAAGGGACTTTTAAAAAAGGTTCTGATATTGATTTAACCTTATTTACATTCGACCCTCAGCAACAACAGCTTTCACTTTTGGCTGAAATAGCTAATCAAATTGATGAGTTAGACTTTCTCAATCAAGTTGATCTTTCTTGGTTTGACCAGATTGAAAATCAAGATTTAATTGACCATATTAATCGGGTTGGTTGTCCGTTTTTTGACCGCGCTGATTATCGACTAACTGTTGAATCCCATCATTAACTCCGCGTTCTAAACCATGTAAAGAGACTTTCCCAGCCAAATATAGAATAACAGGAATGCTTGTATTTTCAGGGGTGCGTTCAAATTGCTCCTTATCCTTTTGCAGCATGATGTTATCCAGAAAATACAAAAATAAATTATAGAAATGGCGCCAATTTAGAGCGTGTTTTAACCAGGCCTGGGTAAATTTTCGCTGAATTGTGACAAAAAATGTACGCATTTTTAATTAAACTTTAATATAAGTATTTGTTTGCAAAGTTATTATTCTCGCTCAAATTTTAATCTGTGAGTGTGACCATAATGAAATTGCTCAATTATTTGACCATTAACTTGCGTCTTTTTATTAACACGTTATTTTCATTAACGTTTTTGATTGCAATTGCTTATGTTGCTTGGTGGTCTTTGGCGGAAGTGAAATCTAAAACCTTAGAAATTCAGCAAATACAACAGAATCAAACGATGAAGTTAGCGGATTTGCAAAGGATGTTGATACAGACCATTCAAAATGCTAATGAATATGTGTTGGAGAGTACCTCTAACAATAATCAAAACTTTAATCAATCAATTGATTTGTTAAAAAAATTGGCTTTAGAGATTGCTGAATTGACGGTGGATGATCAGCAAAAGGCAGAAATAGACTCTTTGCAGACGATGTTGATGGAATACAAAAAGTCTATTAACTCAAGTGTTTACCTTCAAGGTGAAATTTCTCGTACCTTAAAGTATGGAATCGACCCTGCCATTCATAAGTTAAACACATCAATCATGACATTAACGAATTTTAATGTCACAGTTAATAATCCTTCTTTAACGGCAGTCCTTGAAAGTCTCGTAGAGCGTGTGAAAAATTCGCAGTCACAGGTAGCAAAGTTAGTGACCAGTCGTGATGTTACTGTATTAAAAGAATTTAATCAAAAGGGGCTGGGTGACCAATCTGAAAAGGATATCCGTGTCATAGAGTCGTTATTATCAAGTGAAGATGACCTGACTGAGGTTCTGGAAAGATTAGCGGACAGTCGAGATGGTTTTCAAGAGTCTTTTAAAGACATCAAAGATTATTTGGTCACTATTAAAGAAAATAACCAAACGCTAATCAGGTTGGTGAATGACGCTAATGAAGTCATGAAAAGCGTTTCAACTTCATCAAACCAAGCAACCTTAAATCATTTGAGTAGTTTAACGCTTTTATCCAAAGAACAAACACGCTGGGTTGTTGTTATTAGTGGCATGGCTGTTTTAATGATGCTTATTTTTAACGCCATGTTGGTGGCTTCTATTACAAGTCCTTTACGCAAAGTAAGGTTGCGAATTGCAGAAATTGCAGAAACAGGTAATTTAAGCCTTTGGCGTCCACTAAAGGGTAAAAATGAGTTGGTCGATATGAGCTTTAGTATTCACGTACTGATGGCGGAGTTTCAGCAGCTCACGGATGAACTTAAAATGGTAGGGCAAGGTTTATCGTCAGGCGACTTTAATGTTGCATTACAGCAGGAGTATCATGGTGACTTACTCACGCTTAAAAATGAGTTTAACGATTCCATTTTACAAATAAGAAGTACGATGTCAGCCATTCAAGAAATGAGTCAAGCTTTAAGAGATGGTCGATTAGATTTTGTGGAAGATGCCAGTTTTTACACGGGCGATTATCGTAAAGTCGTTGCCAGCTTAAATGCAGCATTTGCCGTGCAAAAATTGGCCATTGCTTCAGTGAAAGATGTCATGATGGGCATGAATCAAGGCGATTTCTCTCAACGCATTGAATGTGAAATGCCTGGAGATTTGACACTTCTAAAAGATTATTTAAATCAGGCTTTGCATAAGTTAGAAGAAGCGATTGTTGATAAATCAAATACCTTAATGCACTTTAAGCAAGGCAACTTTGCCTATAAAACTCACGGGGAGTTTGATGGTAAGTTAAATGAACTGCGTGAAAATATGGATATTATGGCTAACCACATCAGCCGTATGCTTTCAGAAGTTCAAGTTGCCTCTTCTCATGCGGTGAATGGTGTTAAAGAAATCAGCATGGGTAACCAAGATCTAAGTCAAAGAGTTTCGGCTCAGGCCATATCCATACAGTCAACTTTAAATCATATGGAGCAGATGATTCAGCAGGTTCAAAAAACATCTGATAATGCCACTTCTGTGAATCAAAAAAGCCAAGAAGCCAAAAAGAATACCGTCAGTGGTGCCGACATTGTTAACCGGATGTTTGAAGCCATTCAAGAAATTGAAAAAACCAGTGTTGATATATCTAGTTTTACACAGGTGATCGACGATATAGCATTTCAAACCAATTTATTGGCTTTAAATGCTGCCGTTGAGGCGGCTAGAGCGGGTGAACAAGGAAGAGGTTTTGCGGTGGTTGCCTCAGAGGTACGCAGTTTAGCCAGTAAGTCCGCAGAAGCCGCCAGCAGTATTCAACACCTTACCAAACACAGCATCGAAAAGGTTAAACAGGGCATAGAATTGAGCCGTTTAACTAAACAGGCGTTTGAAGAAAATGCGTCTTCTATTGATGAAATATCCAGCATGATGGATGGTATGCAACATTCGCTAAAACAACAAACCGCAGGCATTAACGAAGTGAGTGAGTCCTTGCAGCAAATCAATGATGTTACTCAGCAGAATGCAGCCTTAGTTGAAGAGGTTGCGCAAACTTCTGAAAGTATTATTACCAGCGTGCAAGGGGTTGAAGAGCGCTTACAAAGCTTTAAGTTGCGCCAAGCGTCAGAAGTTGCGAATGATGTCATTTTGCATGGTGTTGTCAAAACAGCCTAGTGTTCGATTAGTTTTTGGCGTAAGCTAACGCCTGTTTAAACTCGCTAAAAATGCTAGGGAGCGAAAGTGAAATTGTTGAAAAAATTCGGCCTTGCGATCTTGGGGCTTTTAGGCGCAAGCCATGCTCAAGCCTATTTATATGGCTGTGAGTTGGTGGCGCAAATGGCGGGTCCTGCTTATGAGATTCGTAATCAACGGGTTGCTTCTTTGTTGATACCTGAACAGTTGCCTAGCGAGTTTCAATTGACTTTATTGGAGCAGAATGGCGGCTGGTTTATCTATCAAGCAGACACAGAATGGTTTTCTAAAACGACTTGTGGTCCGATAATAAAACAAGACCGTTCGCAGAAGGCTTATGAGTTTTCTCCGGTATTGTTTAACCGACAAACTGGCATGAGCGCAGTGATTAATGGCTCTTTTTTGATAAAAACTTACAAAGAAGCCGATATTGATAAGATTGCGGAGCAATATGGTTTTGTTAAAGTGACTCAGCTCCCTAATCGCTTTACCGCTATTTTTGATGTAAAACCGCAAACTTCTTATGATGAGTTGTTACAGCGTTTAGACAGAGATAAAAACATTCAAGTCGCTGCCCCTTTACTTAGCGAACCGCGTTATCGTTTGCGTTGAAGAACGCGGCTTTCCTTTTTAATATCGTCTAAAACAACTGATCTTTTTAACAAGATAGCGTCTTCACTGATGTAGCCTAAAGCGATTGACTCAATCAACCGCTGACTGTCGGTACCCAATTGGTTAGCCAGTTCGGCTAAATCTAGATACTCTAACTCGGTTGATATGGTATTTTCGTACTTAAAAATTTCGTTTTTCAGTTTTGGTTTAGCATCTTTTAACAGCTTGGCTGGACTAAAAACAATGAATTTTTGCAGATGAGCCACTTCTATCTCAATCAGATTTAAAAAGGCGAGTTTTTCTAAGACTTGTAAGCTTTCTGCTTGAGTGAGCCCTAAAATTTTCGCCAGAGTATTTTGAACCAATTGACTGGTCAATTTGACCAAGTCATCTGCTTCTCCGATTTCAATCTCTATGTCCATATTGCCGCCGCGGCTTGTCGTATTGTGGCTGTTATCTTCTTCGCGATTGGCATGGTATTTAAGGATTTGCAGAATTTCTATGGTGGCCATTAAGGGGTGAGGTTGGGTGGATTTTTCCAACACCAAGGTGTTTAAATTGCGAACGCGTTTAATCAGTGAGGCAATGACCGCTCTAAATAAAGGCGAAAGTTCACTGATCATTTTCAGCACTTGCGCTTTGTCGATTTCATAAACCAGAGTATTGTCGGCAGAAACGGCGGTGGCAGAGCGTGGGCCACTGGATAAAACGGCCATTTCACCAAAACATGCGCCTTCAGTGAGTTGAGCTAGGGTTACGGCTTGGTCGCCATGTTGGGCAACAATGTTCACCGAGCCTTGTTTGATAATGTAAACCTTATAGCCGGCATCACCTTCATTAAAGATGATTTCATCAGCTCTAAAACTTTTTAAAGTGGGTGTCGATTTCTCATTCATGGGGAATGTTATCCAAAATTCTTTTTGTTTTTGACAACTTTGCGTAAATAGTTACGCGCTTCTTCGTACTTTAAATGCTTGCGTAAATGATTGTAAACTTCTTGGCTATTCATGTTGTTAATTTTTTTAAGCGCCTGGGTTCGGTCACTGTCAAAGGCTTTTAAGACATTACCGCTGCCGGTGTTATAAGCTGCAATACAACAATATTCTCGAGCAACCGAATTTTTGACCTTTACCAAGTAACGGTTAAATAAAATGTGTAAATAAGCGGTACCAAACTCAATATTTTTTTCGGCATTAAATAGGGTATTTTTGGTGGGTGTGCCGGCTTTGTTATACAACAATTCGTGCGCATCTCGCCCGGCACTTTGCGGCACGATTTGCATCAGTCCATAAGCGGGAATCGGGCTCATGGCATAGGGATTGAAGTCACTTTCGGTTTGGATAATGGCATAAATTAAAGATTTTTGGATGCCAAATCGTTGACTTTGGCGTTGCACGGTGATGGCGTATTTATGCTCTTGCTTGGCTTGGGTATCTTTCACCATATTAAACAAGACAAAATGCCGTGATTTGCCATTGTAGGTATCGTTTTTCATGCTTCTAAGCAGTAAATCCGCATAACGCTCAGCGCGCCATTGGGTTTCAATCGACTTGTTATCTTGATCAAGCACTAATCCTGATAAGAAAGGTTTTTGTCCAATCTCAACGGCTTTGTCGGACAATAAGTCGACTGTGCTGGGGTCTTCTGAGGTTAACAGTGTTGCAACGATGGCCGACTTTAGAGTGCTGGTGGCGTTTTGAGCCGCAAGCGTTTCTACCTGAATGGTTCGCGTTGAAAAGTTGATGATGGCACGGCTTTGATAATGGTCGGTGTATTTAACATACTCTTTTGGGGTGGCGACTTTTTTATCGCCCCAAGTCTTGCTGAGTTCTTTGATGAGTTGTTTGAGTTGGCTTTGGATGAGGCCGTCTATTTCAGCAATGCCGGTTTTGGGAATTTGCGCGCTTAAGACCTTGGGTACATCGCCTTTAACCAAACTTTGGCTGGTGGTCACGCCGCGTTTGATTTCGGCAGGGGTACAAGCGCTTAAAAGCCCCAAGCTGCCTAGACCGCCTAAACTACTCAGGGCCGTTAAAAATTGTCTTCTGTTCATAAGGTTGGATTAGGTTTTCTTAAGAATTAAATAGGCGCCACTTACCACCAATAATAGTTGTAATACAGATTCATTTATCCAGTCAAAATTAACCAGGCCTGGTAAAAATGCAAACACAATCAGCAGTATTCCGAGGGTTCTAAAACTTTGCGCACGGGTTTGGGCTTGGATTTGTTTTTCTAACTTAGCCAGTTGAATGGATTGCTGTTGAAAATCGGCATGCGCCAGTTTGTGTAAACTGGCATGCAATAAACCCGGCAGTTGCGGGGCGTGTTCAATCCATAACGGTAAGTTGGCTTGGGTGTTTTTGACCAAACTTTTAAAGCCAACTCGTTCGTGCATCCAGTTTTCTAAGAAGGGTTTTGCGGTATCCCATAAATCGAGTTCATCGTCCAATTGACGACCTAAGCCTTCAATGTTGAGTAGGGTTTTTTGCAGCAACACAAGTTGTGGTTGTACTTCCATGCCAAAGCGGCGCGCGGTTTGGAAGAGGCGCATTAAAAATAACCCAAATGAAATTTCTTTAAGCGGTCTGTCCCAAATGGGTTCACAAACCGAGCGAATGGCCGATTCCAGTTCGTTAACACGCGTTTCTTTAGGCACCCATTCCGATTCAATGTGCAGTTCTGATACGCGCAAATAATCGCGGTTAAAGAATGCCAAAAAGTTTTCAGCCAAATAGCGTTGGTCGTCTGGCGTCAGCGTGCCCATAATCCCAAAATCGATGGCGGCATAACGCCCATCGGGCAATACAAAAATATTGCCAGGGTGCATATCGGCATGGAAAAAGTTGTGTTTGAAGACCTGTGTAAAGAAAATGGTCACACCCTTGGCCGATAGGTCGGTGAGGTCAATGCCTTGCTCAATCAGCTTTTCGGTTTCGGAAATGCGTGTGCCATAAATGCGCTCCATGGTCATCACATTGTCGTTGGTGTGCGACCAATAAACTTCTGGCACATAAAGAAGGTCAGAGTTTTCAAAGTTGCGGCGCAATTGCGAGGCGTTAGAGGCTTCGCGCATCATGTCGAGTTCATCGAGAATGGTTTTTTCAAATTCTTCCACCACTTCTTTGGGGTGTAAGCGTTTGGATTCTTTAACGGCCGCTTCTAACAAACCCGCCAAGGATTTCATAATGCCGACATCCTGCTCTATGACCGGTTTAATGTCTGGACGCACCACCTTAATCACCACTTCGGTACCATCATGCAAACTGGCGGCATGCACTTGGGCAATCGATGCCGAGGCCATGGGGGTTGGGTCAAAACTGGCATAAGCGTCTTCAATGGAGCGCTTCAAGCCTTTTTCGATAATGGCTTTAGAGTGCGCTTCGTCAAACGGTGGGCAGTCGTCTTGGAGCTTGCGCAGTTCAGAGCCAATATCCTCAGGCAGCAAATCTTTGCGGGTGGAGAGGGCTTGTCCTAATTTAATAAAAATAGGACCCAGTTCTTCCAGTGCCAAACGAATGCGCTCGCCGCGTTCTCCTTGTGATTGAGCGCGCCAGTTCCAGGGGAGCATTAGGTTAATTAAAATCAACCAAGCATATTTAGAATTGCCCAACACCATCTTGTCGATTTGGTAATAGGTGAGCACGCGGTTGATTTTGATAATGCGAGAAACTTGTTTAAACGGGCGAGTGAAGAATTTCATAGAGGTCTTTATTTAGCAGAGTGAGCAGAATTAACAGAAGCGAACAGAGCATTGATGCGGTTTTCTAAGGCATCAACAGCGGATTGGGTGGCGTTGACCTTTTG
The DNA here is from genome assembly GCF_011398155.1 of Thiosulfativibrio zosterae. Lineage (NCBI taxonomy): Bacteria > Pseudomonadati > Pseudomonadota > Gammaproteobacteria > Thiotrichales > Piscirickettsiaceae > Thiosulfativibrio > Thiosulfativibrio zosterae. The sequence continues at coordinate 2,150,214 of NZ_AP021888.1, read as the reverse complement.
ATTAAAGGCAGCCACTTGATGTTGGGTGGGCAATAAATTTACTTCAAACTGTAAATATTCTTTAAAGGTATCGCCGGCTTTTTGTTTGGCTTGTTGCTTGGCATCTATGCCAGTGCGCACAGCATGTCCCACTTTAAACGCCACCAAGTCACCCGTGTAATGCGACAAATGTTCTTCCCAGTCAATTTCTAAATCGGCGAGGGCATTTAAAAATTGTTGCGCGAGTATTTCATCGCCCGTTATGCGCTCGGCAGGTTGCTGGTTAATCAAAGCGCCTAAGCGGGTTTTGATGTGACAATCAGGCGCACCCATTAAGGTGGTTTGCACACTGAACTCACCCTGTTTGTCGGTTATCTGATAGATGATAAAAAAGGTTTGCGACACATCCCCCAGCGTGAGTTGAATCACCTTTTCATCACAAGGTGCAAAGCCTTTACCTTGTTCTTCATCTAATCGAATCAGTTGATTCAGTAGCGTTTCTAAGCCTTTTGACAATCCAGTTTTAACCAGGCCTGGTAGTTTTTGGGCGGTTTCTAGGCTTTTTTCGATGCCTTTTTGAACGTTATCTTCTAGGGATTTTAGTGCCATTAGTATTTCCATCCACGGTGTAAAGCAACAATGCCTTCTGACATATTGAGGTATTCAGCCTTATCAAATCCCGCCGTCAACATCATCTGCTTGAGGGTTTCTTGGTCTGGGTGCATACGAATCGACTCAGCAAGGTACTGATAGCTGGCTTCATCATTGGCAATCAACTTGCCCATTTTGGGCAAAATGCTGAACGAATAAAAATCATAGGCTTTGGCGAGTAAAGGCTGAGAGACTTTTGAAAACTCTAAAACCATCAGTTGTCCGCCAGGCTTTAATACGCGATAAATTTCTGCCAGCGCTTTATCTTTGTGGGTGACATTACGCAAGCCAAACGCAATGGTCACCAAGTCAAAGGTATTGTCTGGAAAGGTCAAGGCTTCGGCATTGGTAATGGTGTAATTCACATTACCAATAATGCCTTCGTCCGTTAAGCGGTCGCGCCCAACTCGCACCATGCTTTCGTTAATATCTGCCAAAACCACCTTACCTGTTTTGCCGACACGCTTGGCAAAGGCTTTGGTCAAATCGCCGGTGCCGCCTGCCAAATCTAAAACCACATTGCCAGGGCGTATGCCACTCAGTTCGATGGTGTGGCGCTTCCAAATGCGGTGAATGCCCATGGACATAACATCATTCATCAAGTCATAATTGCCCGCCACCGAGTCAAAAACCCCTTTGACCTTTTTCACTTTTTCTTCTAAAGGAACTTCGGTAAATCCAAAATCAATGGTCTTTTTTTCTGCGTTCATAATGCGTCCCTTAAATTAAATCGGTTAGGTTGGGGCGAGGCATATCTGGGTGAGAATGGCCTGCGGCTTTGAGTTGTTTGAGGTAGTCTTGCCAATACTCAGTTTGATGTTGACCCAAGTCATACAGGCGTTCCCAAGTGTAAAGACCGGTATCGTGACCATCGTCAAAATGCAGTTTGACGGCATAGTTGCCAACTGGGGTAATGTCGACGATATTGACGGCTTGTTTGCCCACCTGCAAAACCGCTTGGTCGGGTGTGTGGCCAGTCACTTCGGCGGATTGCGAATAAACCCGCAGGTATTCGCAAGGCAATTTAAAGGTTTCGCCTGTGGTAAAGCTCACTTCTAGCAAGCGAGATTTTTGGTGCAATTTAATGTCGGTAGGTTGCGGTGTTTTCATCATCAGTTACAAAATATATTGCGACAAATCTTGGTTTTGCGATAACTCGCCTAGGCGCTCATTCACAAAATCTACGGTAATTTCCAATTCTTTTTCAGCGGCATCGGGTGCGTTAAACGAGATTTCTTCTAACAAACGCTCCATCACCGTATGTAAGCGGCGCGCGCCAATGTTTTCGGTGTTTTCATTAACATGAAAGGCTATCTCTGCCAAACGCTGAATACTCTCGGGTTGAAAGCGAATATTCATGCCTTCGGTTTTCAATAACTCAATCGCCTGCATGGTCAGTGAGGCTTTGGGTTCGGTGAGAATGCGCACAAAGTCTTCCACTTTTAACGACTTCAATTCCACGCGAATCGGCAAGCGCCCTTGTAGCTCTGGAATTAAATCTGACGGCTTGGCCAAATGAAACGCGCCCGATGCAATAAACAAAATATGGTCGGTTTTAATCATGCCATAACGGGTTGAAACAGTGGTGCCTTCAATTAAAGGCAATAAATCGCGTTGTACACCTTCGCGGGATACATCACCGCCTGAGCTTTCTTGGCGTTTACAAACCTTATCAATTTCGTCGATAAATACAATGCCATTTTGTTCAACATTTTCAATGGCTTTGGTTTTAATTTCTTCTTGGTCAATTAGGCGCTGTGCTTCATCTTCAGTGAGCATTTTCAAGGCTTTTTTAATAGGCAATTTGCGTTTTTGTTTTTTGCCTTGATTAAGGTTTTCAAACATACCTTGCAATTGTTGGGTCATTTCTTCCATGCCCGGAGCGCCCATAATTTCAACATGCGCAGGGGCAGCGTTTAAATCTATTTCAATTTCTTTGTCATCTAACTGGCCTTCACGCAGCTTTTTGCGGAATTTTTGACGCGTATCGGCCATATTGTCGTGGCTTTCGGCTTCAAAACCGCGAGCAGGCGGTAACAGTGCATCCAAAACACGCTCTTCAGCCAAGTCTTCTGCTTTGCGCTGCACGGCTTTCATGGCTTGTTCTTTGTGCATTTTGACCGCGCTTTCTGCCAAATCCTTAATAATAGAGTCAACTTCTCTGCCCACATAACCCACTTCGGTGTATTTAGTGGCTTCGACTTTAATAAAGGGCGCATTGGCTAACTTGGCCAAACGACGCGCAATTTCGGTTTTACCCACGCCTGTAGGGCCAATCATAAGAATGTTTTTAGGGGTAACTTCAGCACGCAAATCTTCGGCGAGTTGACTTCTTCTCCAACGATTTCTAAGCGCAATCGCCACAGATTTTTTGGCGTCAGCTTGGCCAACAATATGCGTATCAAGTGCGTGAACAATTTCCTTAGGGGTCATCATAGAAGTTTATCAATCCTTAAAATTATGGGAACAGAAGCCTTGCTCAAAAAGCGTCGGTTGGCTAAAAAATAATCAAAGAAGATTATTATAGTGGCGTTTGGCATTCAAAGCTATGTTGTTAGTTTTGGGTTAGCGGATGATAAGGGTTAAATTAAAGCGATTGGAAAGCCATTGCAGAACAATTAAGCGGGTGTATTCAGCCCATCGCAGGCCTGTTGTAGTGCCTCAGTGCGGTCAAATAAAATGCGTTGGTTTAAACGCTTAAGAACACCATGTTTTCTTAAGTTTTCTTGTACATCGCCAATCATCAGTAACAGCCAAACTTCTTTATTTTGGAGTTGCAGGCGGTAAATTAAATCTTCCAAAACCATGGCGGACGAAAAATCGACATAGGGCACAGAGCGTAAATCCAGCACAAAGGCTTGCGCGTCTGTGTCTAAAACTTTGCGAGATATGGTTTTAGCCGCCCCAAAACTCATCGGCACATCCAAATACAATAATGCCAGCTTGCCCTCTGCGCTATCTAACAGCGCTTTTTCTTTTGGGGTTAACCATAAGCGCCCAAGACTTGACGATTTTTGCCCTAAGATGAGTGACTTAATTTGTAAGGCTTTCATGCGTTTCATTAACACGATGCTGGCTAGCAAAATGCCTATCCACAGCGCAGTCATCAAATCTAAGAGCAATGCACTGGTAATCACCGAAATCATCATAATACGCCCAGACTTTGGAATGGATGACCAGCGGCGCAAATAATCCTTATCAACTTGATCTAAGCCAACTTTGATTAATAAGCCCCCAAACACGGCAAGTGGCATAAAGGCTATCCAATCGCTCAGGCTTAAAATCACCGCGCCAACGACTAGGCTGTGAACCACGGCAGACCAGCGATCTCGCGCCCCATAACGAAACGCCACAGTGGTTCTCATGGGCGCACCCATGCTGGGCATTCCCCCCGCAATTCCGCTGGCAATATTGCCCAAACCTTGACCAATCAGTTCTTGGTCTGGGTCATGGGTTTGGCGGGTTAGGCGTTCGGTGACCACCGCGCCCAACAAAGATAATAAAGATCCTATCACCGCTAAGGCAAACGCAGATTGCACAATCAGTGCCAAGGGCAAGCTGCCTAAGGGCGGAAAAGACCAAGTTGGCCAAGCAAACTCGATAGGGCCAATCACGCTTAGGCTTCCTGCTTGCCAAGTTTGATTTTCATGAAGCATTTCGCCAGAACTGAGTGCATAAGCCAAACTGGTGCCCAAAACCAAAATTAACAAGGGAGCAGGCAGTTTGCGATGGAGGTTGGGTAGGTATAGTGGCCAAAGTAGCATCAGCAAAAAACTGCCTAAACCAAAGGCAAGTGCCAGCCAGTCCGGGTTTTGTAGCAATTCTGGCAAAGCCAGTAAACTATCCAGCGGGCGTGCCAGCATTTCGCCGCCCATTACCAGTGGCAACTGTTCAATAATCAACATTAAACCAATTGCAGAAAGCAGGCCAGAGATCACCGAGTGTGGCAGATATTCAATCAATTGCCCCAATTTCAGAAACCCAAACAAAATTTGAAACACGCCAGCGAGTGCCACAATCACCAATCCTAAAGTGATGACAAAGAGCGGGTCGTTTGGATAAAGCAAACTTAAATGCCCCAAACTCAAAGCAACCGCCACCGCCGCTGCCCCCGTAGGCCCCGAATATTGCCCAGGCGTACCGCCAAACAAGGCAGAAATAATCCCCGCCAAAACCGCCGCAATAATCCCAGCCTGTGCGCCCAACCCAGAGGCAATCCCAAACGCTAAGCCCAGTGGCAAAGCAATAATGGCAGAAATAAAAGCGCCTTTAAGCTGGCCGCTCAAGTTGATGGTATTAAATGGCAAGGGAAATGACCTAGTGAAATGAATTTTTGAGTAAAGTAGTTTTACGAATGGTCAGCGCTGACAAGGTCAATTATAGGTATAAAACAGCAGGAAAATGAAATAATTGAGGGGTTTTATTTAAAATAAACGAGCCTGTAAATAATTCTGTGTAAACGCCCATTTGGTTACACCCGCCCTTTAAGGCGGTCTTCATGCAAAATCATAAACTGATTCATCGCAGCATTCCAGTCACGAATCGGCATTGTCCATTTTTTTGATGCCGATTCAATCGCCAAAAATACAATTTTAAATGCCGAATTATCATGCCCAAAAATCTTGCGATTATTCACCGCTTTGCGAATCACAGAGTTTAGTGACTCTATGGCATTAGTGGTGTAGATCGCTTTGCGTATCGATTCTGGATATAAAAACAAGGTTGAGACATTATCCCAGTGAGTTCGCCAGGATTTGCTGATACTGGGAAATTTTGCATCCCATTTTTGTTCAAATCGCTCCAATGCCATTAAAGCACCTGCTTCAGTGACGGATTGGTAAATGTCTTTTAAATCAGTGGCAACCAGTTTGCGTTCTTTATAGCCGACATACTTGAGTGAGTTACGCACCATATGGACAATACAAAGCTGTATATCTGTTTTAGGGTAGACAGCATTAATCGCTTCAGGAAATCCTGTTAGGCCATCAACCGATGCGATGAGAATGTCTTTCACGCCGCGGGCGTGAAGGTCATTTAAAACATTTAACCAAAACTTGGAAGATTCATTTTCTGATAACCAAAGCCCCAAACATTCTTTTCTACCTTCTAGGTTAATGCCCAGCGCTACATACATGGTTTTGCGCAACACTTGTTTGTCTTGGCGGATTTTGAGCACTATGCCGTCAAGGTAGATAATCGGGTAGATTTCATCGAGGGGTCGTTCTTGCCATTGGGTAACTTTCTCGAGTACAGATTCGGTGACTTTAGAAATGAGGGTGGGTGAAACATCAGCACCGTACATTTCTTTAAAGGCATCAACGATGTCTCGGGTACTCATACCTTTAGCGTAAAGGCTAAGAATCTGGTCATCCATATGGGTGAGTCGTGTAGCGCCTTTTTTAACGATGACGGGTTCAAAGGTACTGTTACGGTCTCTAGGGACGGACAGTTCAACTTCACCATGATCACCTTTAAGGATTTTGCTGGTGTAGCCGTTACGGCTGTTAGTTGAATCGGAAACTTGGTTTTTTGAGTAGCCTAAATGTTCTTCCATCTCAGCGCCAAGGGCTGCTTCAACAGTCATCTTAACCAGCATGGATGAAAGGTTGGATAGGTCTTCTTGTGTTTTAACAGACTTGGCAAGTTCTTTGGCCAATTCTTGGAGTTTTTTGTGGTCTAAGTTGCTCATAGCTTTTTTCCTTTTTTGAGGATTTTAATCTATGAGCGTTTACACAGTTTGATTTACAGGCTCAAATAAACGGCTTTATGTAGAAGGGGGCTTAACAAATCCTAAAGAACAACAAAAACTTAACATTGATTATCAATGGATGTTGGTCAATTACCCCTGTCTTTCGACAGCAGGACGCAGGCTCTCAAGTTTATCTGCAAGCCATACTTTAATGATGGACTGTCGAGTCACGCCCACACTACTCGCTTCTCGGTCTAAAGACTCTAGCATCCAAGTAGGGAAATCAACATTAACTCGTTTAGTCTCTTGCAAAGAACGCTTTGCTTTGGATAAATCCAAATGCGCCAAGATATCATCATCGTCATTAAATTTTTGATCAAATTCAGAAGCTTTCAAACAATGCCACCTCATTTTTTTATTCCCCAATTATTTTCAGGGCCGAAAATTTCTCGGCAGATTTGATTGTGCTCTTCTTTGCTGATTTTCGCAATCGGCCCTACGATATCCCAATTTGTTCTCCTTCCTTCTTTGCCAGTTGGTACGCCACTAAGGGTAGAAACATCAGGGCTATGTGGTAAGCCTTCTTCATCCAGCATGGCGGCGATGTTTTTAACTTTCATTTTGACCGATGCCTCAGAGCGATTTTCTAGAAGGGTAATCTGTTTTTCGTTGAAATATCCACGACCAAATTTTGCAATGTAGGTGCAAAGCACGATCTCTTCTTTTGTGAATAGCTTTCTCATAGCTACTTTCCTATTCGATGCTTAAAAAAGATTCATAGTCAGGTTAATATGAATTTTAATGTCCTTGAAACCTAACTATGTGTTTGTTTGAGATCCTAATGTAGCCTTAAACACCAAGTTAGTGAAAAACTTTTATTCACGTAATTTTAAATTTATGCAATGAATACAGGTTATTAAATATTTCGGCCTTGCGGATTTTATTGTTCTGTCGGTTGATGTTTGGCAGTCTGTTATAATTGCGCATATTTTGATTCAAAAAATAGGTTTTTGGGCGTTAAATCTGCCCAGGCCTGGTTATTTTTAGGGGCACTTATGCAAATTCAGTTCACCAAAATGCATGGTTTGGGCAATGACTTTATGGTTATTAATGGTCTTGACCAGTCTATTGAGTTTACCGCCGAAAAGGTTCAACGCTGGGCAGATCGTCATTTTGGGATTGGTTTTGATCAGCTGTTAGTTGTTGAAGTCGCACAGCAACCGAATGTGGATTTTCGGTATCGTATTTTTAATGCGGATGGTTCTGAGGTGCAGCAGTGTGGCAATGGTGCGCGTTGTTTTGCTAAGTTTGTGTATGACAAGGGGCTGACGGATAAAACCGAAATTACTGTGGAAACCGCATCGGGCATTATTGTGTTGTATGTTGAGCCTAATGGTTGGATACGCGTGAATATGGGGCCGCCTAATTTTGAACCGATGCATTTGCCTTTTAAAGCTGAAATGGTGGCCGACCGTTATGACATTGAAGTGGCGGGGGAGTTGTTTGATATAGGTGCGGTGTCGATGGGCAATCCGCACGCGGTATTGCGAGTGAGCGACATTGGTGCGGCACCCGTGGATAAAATTGGTTCACAAATTGAGCGCCATGCGCGCTTCCCAGAAAGAGTGAATGTGGGCTTTGCGGAAAAAATTGATGCCAGTCATATTAAGTTGCGTGTGTATGAGCGCGGTGCTGCCGAAACTTTGGCGTGTGGCACGGGGGCTTGTGCGGCAATGGTGGTTTTTAGACGCTGGCAAGAAGTGAATGAAACCGTGACCATTTCTTTGCCCGGTGGAGATTTAAGTATTTCATGGAGCGGTGTGTCTACCGACCCAGTGTGGATGACTGGCCCAGCCATAAGTGTTTTTGAAGGAACGATTATTGATGGCTAAGTTCGGCGAAAAGCAAATTCATGCCGATGAAGTGGCTAATTATTTAAATCAAAATCGCGAGTTTTTTCATATTTTTCCGGGGTTGCTGGAGGGGTTAAGTATTCCGCATCCTAAGTCGGGTAAGGCAATTTCGTTATTAGAGCGCCAGCTGTATCAGTTGCGCGAACAGCGTGATGGACTGCAAATTGAAATCGATACTTTAAAAGACATTGCAGGTGAAAACGGTCAGCTGTTACATAAGGTTTATGACTTTTCTTATGCTTTAATGGCCGCAGAGGATGAGCAAGCGGCGGTCGATACCATTTTTAGCACTCTAGACACGATTTTCAGCGTGGAGCATATTGCGCTGGTGTCTTGGGAAGTGCCGAGTATTTCGGTGCAGGGTTTTTATCAGTTGGGCATTAGCCAGGCCTGGTCAAAAAGTCTGCGCGAAACCCTTGTGCCAGAAAATCCGGTTTGTGGATTGTTAGAAGATGCTTGGCAAAAAGGCTTGTTTCAAACCAGTGAGCCGATGAAATCGGTTTGTGTATTGCCCTTGGGAAAAGATCGAGTTTGGGGGGTGTTGGCTTTAGGGGCAACCACCAATCGTTTTAGCCCAGAGCTAGGCACTTATTTTTTAAAAATCATGGGCAGTTTAGTGACTGCCCGTTTGCAAAGATTATTTGCTTAAAGCGCGGACTGTTTTTTCTTAAGCCACCATCCAAAAGCTGCACCGCTCACAAACATCAGTAGCGCATAGGTGACGGCTGGAATCATCATGGTGGCATTGCCAATCAGCGTGCCAGCCACCACTAGGGCTAAAGTGCCATTTTGTATCCCCACTTCATAACCAATAGACACCGCCTGAGCTTGATTTAGGCGTGCTCTTTTTGCCAATTGATAGCCTAAAATTAATACGATGACATTCAGCAACAGGGTTGCTAAACCAGCTTGGGCAAAAAAGCTGCCAAGGCTATTGGCGTTTTTGAGCGTGATGAGTGCAATTATCAAAAACAAGAAAGCAATGGAAAACCATTTTAAAAGGATTTCGATTTTAGCGGCGGTGTTGGGCCAGTATTTTAAAAACAGCATACCCAGCGCGACCGGAATCACGGTGATGACCAATAATTGCGTGATGGTTTTGCCTAGGGGTAGACTAAACTCGGTGCCTTGTCCCATGAAATAAGTCATGCTCAAAGCGGTCAACACCGGAAGGGTAAAGGGCGCTAACAAGCTAACAACGGCTGTTAAACTAATCGACAAAGACACATCGCCCTTGGCCAAATAGGTAAACATATTAGAAGTTGCGCCACCCGGGGCTAGGGCAATAATCATTAAACCCACAGCAATTTCTGGCGGAAGTTGTAGGGCAATTGCAATCACAAAAGCCACAATCGGCAATAACAACATTTGCCCAATTAAGCCAACGGCGACCGCTTTAGGAGTTTTGAGCACATTACTAAAGTCGACCCATTTAAGTGACAACCCCATGCCAAACATAATTAAAAAGAGTGCGGCGGGCAGTATGACACTGGTGAGTATATCGGTTTGCATAGTCAGAGTTCCTGAGGCGTTTAGTTAAAAAATTGGGTAAATTCCGCCACTTCGGCGCGCGGGGTTCTATATTGATTGACTGGCGCAAGGGTATCTTCAAACCCCAATGCCATGCCGCCTAATAAAATTAAGTTTTCATCATAGCCCAAGGTGGTTTTAATCAGCTTAGGAAATTCTGCCAAAGCGCCTTGTGGGCAAGTGGCCAGGCCGTGTTCTACTGCCAGCAACATGATGTTTTGCCAAAACATACCATAATCCATGTAAGAGCCAGTTTCTAAAGTGGGGTCGATAAAAAATAACAGCATCACCGGCGCATCAAACGCGCGATAATTGGCGGCCCATTGGTCTAAACGGCGTTGCTTGTCTTCGCGTTCAATTTGTAGGGCGTTGTACAGTAATGAACCCGTTTCACCCCGGCGGCGTTTGTAGGGATTCACCCAAGTGCTGGGATAATAGGCATAATCCATGGGTTCTTTTTCGCCTTTGGCAAAGGCGGCTAGCATGGCTTCTTGGAGCTGAATTTTGCGCTCACCCGTGACCACGGCCACTTGCCAAGGTTGCATATTGACGCCACTGGGCGCAAAGCGTGCCACATCTAAAATTTGCTCAATGGTGGTTGTGGCAACGGGTTTGTTTAAAAAAGCGCGCGTGGAATGGCGTTGTTGGATGGCTTGAGAAACCTGCATGGGGTGTCCTTTTTTTGTAGAATGTTGGCTATTATAAAGTTTGGAAAATTCTGTGTCCCATTTAGATGCGTTTTTAAAACAGTTGCGGTTACAAGGTAAGTCGGCAAAAACGCTGGAGGCTTATCAACGCGACTTAATGAGCTTTGGTAAAACCTTAATTGAACTGTCGGATGATTATTCTCCTGAGCAAAAAGAAGCCCTACAAACCGCCCATTTTGACCAGGCCTGGTTACTTTTAGGCAGTTTTTCGGGGTGGAATAGGGTTGCGGTGTTGGATGTGCAAACCTTTGTGGGGCAGCGCATGCAGTCTGGTATTGCCGCCAGAAGTTTGGCGCGCCAGCTGTCTGCTTTGCGAACCTTTTTTGATTATTTATTGGCGCAAAAGGTGGTGACGCACAATCCCGCCAAATCGGTCAAGGCACCTAAACAACCCAAACCTTTACCCAAAAGTTTAGATGTGGATTTAACCGCGCAATTGTTGAATCAACCGATTAACTCCGAAAGCACTTGGCAAGCCGTGCGTGACCAAGCCATTTTTGAATTGCTCTATTCAGCGGGGTTGCGTGTGTCGGAGTGTGCGGGTTTAGACTTGTCGCCGGGCTTAGATGCTTTGGGGCAAGGTTGGGTGCAGGTCTTGGGTAAGGGCAGCAAAGAACGCCTAGCGCCAGTGGGCACTCAGGCATTGAGTGCTTTAACGGCATGGTTAAAGTTGCGTTCTGAGCATGCGAATGCCGATGAAACAGCGGTGTTTGTGAATCATTCTGGCAAGCGACTGGGGGTGCGTTCCATTCAAAAAGCTTTAGATGCTCGCACCCTAGCCGTGGGCTTGCCCACCAAAATGTCGCCCCATAGATTGCGCCATGCCTGCGCCACGCATGTGTTAGAATCTAGCGGCGATTTGCGCGCGGTGCAAGAAATGTTAGGCCATGCCAATCTTTCAACCACGCAAATTTATACCAAGTTAGATTTGCAACACCTCGCCAAAGTTTACGATTCGGCTCACCCCAGAGCCAAACGCAGCACCCCAATTTCAAACAGTAAACTCAAAATAACCGAGACCTAAGAGATTCAATATGAGTGAACAAACTTTTCACGGCACCACGATTTTGTGTGCCAAACGCAATGGCAAAATGGTGATCGGCGGCGACGGCCAAGTCACCTTAGGCCATGTGGTGATGAAGGGCAATGCCCGTAAAGTGCGCCGTTTATACAATGGCAAAATCATTTCGGGTTTTGCGGGCGCCACTGCCGATGCCTTTACCTTATTTGAGCGTTTTGAAGGCAAACTGCAAACCCATAACGGTCAATTAATGCGCGCCGCGGTTGAAATGGCCAAAGACTGGCGCACCGACCGCGCCTTGCGCAAGTTAGAAGCCATGATGTTGGTGGCCGATGAAGACAATATGCTCTTAATTTCTGGAACGGGCGATGTGATAGAGCCCGCCCATGATTTTATTGCCATCGGTTCTGGCGGCAATTACGCCCATGCGGCGGCACAAGCCCTAATGCAAAATACCGAGTTATCGGCGCGCGAGGTGGTCGAAAAAGCACTCAACATTGCAGCCGATTTGTGTATTTACACCAATCACAATTTAACCATTGAAGAATTAACCAAAGCCTAACATTTTAAAAAGAGGAAAACGCTATGGGTGCAACACCTACCGAAAATCACGACCACTCAACAGAAGTGGTTTGCGTTAAAAAACAATCGAGTATCGCTGAAAAAACTTTTGAAAGCGTTTTATGGAACAGTCGCTTTGTGGTGATTTTGGCGGTGATTGCCAGCTTGTTAATGGCGTTTGGTATTTTTTATATGACCTCGATTGATGTCTATAAAACCCTTGCACATTTAGCGCATTATCATGAGTTAGATGATGTGGCGCGTGCCGAATTAAAATCCATGACTGTAGCGCATGTAGTCGGTTCGGTAGATGGATTCTTATTAGGCACAATCATGTTGATTTTTTCACTCGGTTTATATGAGTTGTTTATTTCTAAAATTGATGCGGCAGAAGGCAAGCAATCGTCTAGCAAAATTTTGATGATTAACTCGCTAGATGATTTAAAAGATAAACTCGCCAAAGTGATTCTAATGATTTTGATTGTTATGTTTTTTGAACAAGCCTTGTTCTTAAAACCCACAGGACCATTAGAGTTGTTGTATTACTCTTTAGCGATTATGCTAGTGGCCTTAGCCTTGTATTTCTCGCATAAGGCGTATGAAGGCAATCATTAAACTACGCGTTTAAAGATAAAAACATTCAAAAACGACCAGGCCTGGTCGTTTTTGCGTTTAAGCCCCTGTTAATCGGCTTTCGGAAACCACTCAGAAGTTTTACCTGTCCAGTAATAAACGCTAAGCCCAATCCATTCTTTCCAGGCAGGTTCTAGTGATTTTAAGTGGTCAAAAAAATCAAAATCGAAATGTCTAATGTCATCTGAGTTAGAGCGATAATCAACTGGATAAGCGATAACGTTTATGCCAGCTTTTCGGGCAATGCCAACCGATCGTGGCATATGAAATGCCGAGGTCACCAATAAATAGGTGCCGTCTGCTTTGGGGAGCAGTGGTTGGGTGACGTTGAAGTTTTCATAGGTATTGCGGGATTTGGATTCGATAATTAAGCGTTCAGGTGCAATCCCGAGTTTAGTGAGTAGTTCGCGCGCTAAATTTCCTTCGCCCGCGGTATTTTGTAACTGCACGGAACCACTTCCACCGGTAAAAATAACGGGTGCATTGGGATAATGGTCGGCCAATTCTTTGGCGCCAATATAACGGTCACCGCCCAAGCCCAATTCGGGTCTACCCCAGCTCAAGCTACGCGGCAAATCTTCTCCACCACCTAAAATAATAATGCCGTCTATGTCTAATGGCAGAGTGGCGGGCGCGCTAAAGCGTTTTTCGAGCGGTTGTATCAGATAATCGCCCACAGGATAGGACATGACACTGCCAGCCAGTAGACTGCTTAAAACCAATAAGGTTTTGCCATATCGCCAACCTAACAATAATAAAAGCGTACCGAGCATAAAGCCCAATAAAATTAAGTTGATGGGGCTTAAAAACACCCAAGCCAGCTTGGATAGCACGAAGAAAAATTGATCCATAATAAGTATTTATCCTAATTATTTAAAGCTGGCTCTTGAATGTTGGTAATTAATGACCATATTGTAATCAACAGAAGATTATTCGTGGAGAAAAGTATGTTAGATAAATTCACAACCCAATTTCAAAGTGTATTAGGTGAAGCGCAAAATGCCGCCTTAACGGGTGGTCAACAGTTTATAGAACCCGTGCACATTTTGGCGGCCTTGTTGCCGCAACAACGCTCGCTGTTGCAATTGGCTGGCATCAATTTAACGCAGTTGGCGCAGACGGTACAAGACAAGGTTGCAGGTTTGCCAAAGGTTTCTGGCACAGGTGGCGATGTGCAATTGTCACAAAGTGCAGGGCGCATTTTAAATTTAATGACGCAACTGGCGCAAAAGAAGGGCGATGCTTATATCGCCAGCGAACTGTTCTTTTTGGCAGCTTTGCAATCCAATGACAGCGTTAAAGATTTGCTCAAAAATGCTGGCGCCACCGAAAAAAATATTGAAGCTGCGATAGAAAAAGTCCGTGGAGGAGAAGCTGTGAAAGACCAAAATGCTGAAGAAAACCGTCAAGCACTTGATAAATATACCGTCGATTTAACTGCGCGTGCTGAGGCGGGTAAATTAGACCCAGTGATCGGGCGTGATGATGAAATTCGCCGTGCCATTCAAGTGTTGCAACGCCGTACCAAAAATAACCCGGTATTAATTGGGGAGCCTGGTGTGGGTAAAACCGCCATAGTTGAAGGTCTTGCACAGCGTATTGTCAATGGAGAAGTGCCAGAAGGGCTTAAACATAAGCGTGTTTTGTCGCTTGATTTAGCAGGCTTATTAGCGGGGGCGAAATATCGTGGTGAGTTTGAAGAGCGTTTAAAAGCCTTATTAAAAGACCTTGAAAAACAAGCCGGTGCGGTCATTTTGTTTATCGACGAAATTCACACCATGGTGGGTGCAGGCAAAACCGAAGGCTCAATGGATGCCGGTAATATGCTTAAACCGGCTTTAGCGCGTGGCGAATTGCATTGTATTGGCGCAACCACTTTAAATGAGTATCGTGAAAACATTGAAAAAGACGCCGCTCTTGAGCGTCGCTTCCAAAAAGTAATTGTGGACGAGCCAACGGAAGAAGACACCATCGCCATTTTGCGTGGACTCAAAGAGCGTTATGAAGTGCATCACGGGGTTGCGATTACCGACCCCGCGATTATTGCGGCGGCACATTTGTCACAACGCTATATTCCCGATCGCCAATTGCCCGATAAAGCCATCGACTTAATTGACGAGGCGGCCTCGCGTATTCGTATGGAAATTGATTCGAAACCCGAATCGATGGATAAGCTTGAGCGTAAATTGATTCAACAAAAAATTGAACGTGAAGCGCTTAAAAAAGAAAAAGACGAGGCTTCAAAAAAACGCCTAGAAGACCTTAAAGCCAGCATTGCCGATTTAGAAAAACAGTATGCCGACCTAGAAGAAGTTTGGAAAAAAGACAAGGCCGCTTTGCAAGGTGCCAAACAATTTAAAGAAGAACTCGAAAAAGCCCGTATTGATATGGAAGCGGCACGCCGCGAAGGTAATTTGGGCAAAATGTCCGAGTTGCAATATGGCGTGATTCCTGCGCTAGAAGCCAAAATTAAAGCGGCAGAAGCGGCCGAAGTGGATGGCGAAGAAACCATGCATTTATTACGTAATAAGGTCACTGAAGAAGAAATTGCCGAAGTGGTTGCGCGTTGGACAGGTATTCCGATTTCAAGAATGCTCGAGGGCGAGCGTGAAAAACTACTGCGCATGGAAGAGGCTTTGGGTAAGCAAGTGATAGGACAGACTGAAGCGGTAAAAGCGGTATCGGATGCGATTCGTCGTTCGCGTGCAGGTTTGTCAGACCCTAATCGCCCGAATGGTTCATTTTTATTCCTCGGTCCAACAGGGGTGGGGAAAACCGAATTGACCAAAGCCTTGGCCGATTTCCTGTTCGACACGACCGATGCCATCGTGCGTTTGGATATGTCTGAGTTTATGGAAAAACACTCGGTCGCCCGTTTAATCGGTGCGCCACCAGGCTATGTGGGCTATGAGCAAGGCGGCTATTTAACCGAAGCCGTGCGCCGTAAACCCTATTCGGTGATTTTGCTAGACGAGGTCGAAAAAGCGCACCCGGATGTGTTCAATATTTTGTTACAAGTGTTGGACGATGGGCGTTTAACCGATGGACAAGGCCGCACGGTTGACTTTAAAAACACCGTGATCGTCATGACCTCTAACCTCGGTTCGCACTTGATTCAGGAGCAAACCGGTAAAGTCACTTATGACGAAATGAAGCAATCGGTGCTAGAAGTGGTCGGTGGGCATTTTCGTCCCGAGTTTATTAACCGTATTGACGATATTGTGGTATTCCATCCATTGGATAAAGCGCAAATTCGTTCGATTGCCGATATTCAACTCAATCACCTACGCAATCGCTTAGGCGATATTGACTTGAAATTAGCGGTTTCAGAAGCGGTATTGGATTTGATTGGCGAAGCTGGTTTTGACCCTGTGTATGGCGCAAGACCTTTAAAACGCACCGTACAACACATGATTGAAAACCCATTAGCGCAACGCATCCTAAAAGGCGAGTTTCTACCCGGAACCACAGTCCACATTGGACTCATCGATGGAGCGATTGATTTTCACTAATCCATAAGATTAGACAACTTAACAAAACCCGCAAGTCAGCAATGGCTTAGCGGGTTTTTTATTGTCTAAAAAATTCTTTTAATCACCCTCATAAAAACACTTAGTGGATTGATTGAAAAATCTCCCTTTATATTTAGGGATTTATTGATTAGTATGAGCGCAGTTTGTATTGAGTAGTTTTGAGGAGATTTTGGTATGAATAAAAATAGATGGCTGATGGCGTTAGCGGCCGTTGGGGTTCACATTTGCATAGGCTCGGTTTATGCCTGGAGTGTGTATGTGAATCCGATTAAGGAAAGCATGAACTGGACGCTAACGGATGTCACGATTGCATTCAGTATTGCCATTTTCTTCTTAGGTTTGTCTGCGGCTTTAATGGGCAAGTTTGTTGAAAAGAATGGCCCTAAGGTGGCCGCGATTATTGCGGCAGTGTTATTTGGTTTAGGAACGGCAGGTTCTGGCTTGGCGATTCTGATGGAATCTAAGTTGTTGCTTTATTTCTTCTACGGTGTGTTGGGCGGCTGTGGTTTAGGGATAGGTTATATTTCGCCCGTTTCAACGCTTGTGAAGTGGTTCCCAGATAAACGCGGCTTGGCCACGGGCTTAGCCATTATGGGATTTGGGTTTGCTTCAGCCATTTGGGGTCCCACCATTAAAGTGTTGATTTCTGAAGTGGGTGTTGCTTCAACCTTTATTATTTTGGGTGCGACTTATTTTGTGATTATGTTTGCCTCGGCGATGTATCTTGAAAAACCGGAAGAAGGTTATTTACCAGAAGGCTTTAAGAAAAAAGTCGAAGCGGGCCACAAAACGCTTAAAACCGATCTTGCCATGATGGGCGTTCATGAAGCGGTGAAAACCCCAAGATTTTATGGTTTGTGGATTATGTTGTTTATCAATGTGACCTGCGGGATTGCGATTATCGGCGTGGCTTCGCCTTTATTACAAGAAGTGCTTGGGGTCTCGGCTTTGGTGGCAGCCGCAGCCGTCGGTTTGATGGGGATTTTTAATGGCGCGGGGCGAATTTTTTGGGCATCGTTATCCGATTATTTAACGCGTCCGATTGTTTATATTATTTTCTTTGCCACGCAAGCCGTCGCTTTTTATGCACTACCGTCTATCACTGAAATATTGTTGTTCCAAGTGATTTTATATTTCATTATGTCTTGTTACGGGGGCGGATTTGCGTCGATTCCGGCTTATATTGGCGATATTTTTGGTACCAAAGAATTGGGTGCGATTCATGGCTATATCTTAACGGCTTGGGCAGCTGCTGGTTTGGTCGGGCCGCTGATTATCTCCATCGTTAAAGATTCAACCGGTTCTTATGCCGAAACGCTGTATGTGTTTTCAGGGTTCTTTGTGGTGGCGTTATTGGTCTCGATTGCTATGTTGATCAATATTAAAACCATCGAGAAAAAGCAAGCGCTGGCTGAATAAAACCATTTAAACCAGCCTTAGGCTTAACTTCAAAACCCGCCAGTTGGTTTCAGCTGAGCGGGTTTTTTTGTGCTAATATCCGTGCATAGAATTTAAATATGAAAAGCAAAGGATGAGCGATTTTGACAGCCATTATTGAAGTAAAAGCTTTGCGCAAAGCCTACCCAAAACTGACCGCGGTGGATGGCGTGGATTTTGCCATTGCTGAGGGAATTTGTTTTGGTTTATTGGGGCCTAATGGGGCGGGCAAATCGACCACGATTGAAATGATTGAAGGTTTAAAAAAAGCCAGTTCGGGTGAGATTTTATTTCGAGGTCAGCCAATGAACTCAGACTTTAAAAAGGTCGCGGGGATCCAGTTTCAAAGTACCGCTTTGCAAGATTATTTGAGTGTGGCAGATAACCTAACCCTATTTCGCAGTTTTTATGACCGCCACACTGATTTACAAGAACTCATTTTGGATTGTGATTTAAGCGATTTTTTACAACAAGATGCTTCCAAATTATCTGGAGGGCAACGCCAACGCTTATTGCTGGCCTTGGCATTGGTGCATGACCCAGAGGTGATTTTTTTAGACGAACCCACCACCGGACTCGATCCCCAAGCCAGACGCCAGTTTTGGAGTTTGATTCAAAAAATTAAAGCGCGCAATAAAACTATTATTCTCACCACGCATTACATGGAAGAAGCCTATTTGCTGTGTGATGAAATTGCCATTATGGCCAAAGGCAAGTTGATTGCCCAAGGCACGCCAGATGCTTTGTTGGCACAACATTTTGGCGACAATATTTTAGAGTTGCCCACCGAGGTGTTGGGTGATTTTACACCGCCAGAAACCCATTTTAAAAACAGCGACAAGACCGAGATTTTTACCCGAACCATGAATCAAACCTTGCAAAGTTTAATGAGTGCGGGCATTGATTTAACCCATCTCAAAATCCGCTCGCGCACCTTGGATGATTTATTTTTAGAATTGACCGCCAAGGATTCAACCGGCTTAAAGTCAGCCAAGGGAGCGGCCAATGTTTAATCGAATTCTCACCCTGGTCCATGCACGCAATTTAGAGTTTTTTAGAGACAAAGCCTCGCTCGGTTGGAGTGTGGCCATGCCGTTCTTTTTGGTGTTTGCCTTAGCCTTGGCGTTTTATGGCGACAACAAGCCTTTGTTTAAAGTGGCGGTTTATCAGCCGGCATCAGAGATGAATGGACAATTGAGCCCCATTTTTAATTTGCAACATGTGCAGTTTTACGCCACCGACAATTTGCAACAAGCAATTGACAAGGTGGCACGCCATCAAAGTGATTTATTGCTCAATTTAAACCCCAGCACGCCTTTGGCAGAGCAGGGATATTGGGTGAATGTGGATTCGCCCAATGGTTATGTGATGGAGGAATTGCTGAAGGGCATTGATGCCAACTTAAAACGCCATGACACTGAAAACCAGCCAATACGCTACATTGACTGGGTGATTCCAGGGGTTATTGGTATGAATATTATGTTTGGTGCGTTATTTGGCGTGGGGTTTGTCATCGTGCGCTATAGACGCAGCGGGTATCTAAAACGCCTGAATGCCACGCCGCTCAAACCCGTTGAATTTATTTTGGCGCAATTAGTTTCACGCTTATTCATTGTGGTGTTTTTGGCGGTAGCTATTTTTATGGTGAGTAAATGGATTTTAGGCTTTGCCATGAATGGCAGTTATTGGGATTTGTTGCTGGTCACCATTTTGGGCAGTTTGTCTATGATTGCGCTGAGTTTAGTCATGACCGCAAGGGTCAGTTCTGAGGAATTGGCGGGCGGCTTATTAAACTTGGTGAGCTGGCCGATGATGTTGCTCTCGGGGGTGTGGTTTTCTTTGGAAGGCAGTCATCCCGTGCTGCAATATCTGGCACAACTCTTTCCGCTGACCCACATGCTCGATGCAGTACGCGCCATCACCATCGACGGCCAAGGGCTTGCCGAGCTGACACAACCCTTGATGGTCTTAAGCCTGATGTCTGTTGTGTTTATTGCCATCGGCGCTTATCTGTTTAAATGGTCGGATGATTAATTGAACCCTTAAAACAGTGAAAAAACCAATAGAAAACAACCAGGCCTGGTTGTTTTTTTGAGCCTTAAATTAAAAAAACCTCCTTTTATATGAGAATTGTTCTTATTTGATTGCAAGTGTTAATGAGATTTATTATCATTGAATGCAACGTTGGGTTGTTTTTCATTTAGGAGGTTGGATGACATCGAATAGGGTTTGGGTATCACTTAGCTCAGCGAAGGTGGCAGAGTTAATGGCTGCGGGTCATTTATCGGGTGTTGACTTACACAGCCCTGACCCAGAGGTGAAGGCGTTAATTCGACAAGCTTGTTTGCAAAGTTGCGCTTTACAAACCTGTCAAAGCTGCCCTCAAAAAGCGGTTTGTCAGTTAGGCGAACAGCAAGTTTCAGAAGTGACTTGGAGCAAAGTGCCTTTGAGTGTTCAAGGGGTTTTCAGTTCTTCAGCTGAAGGGCTATGAGGATTCTGCTGACCATGAATTAAGTGTTTTTCAAATTCATTAAGTCGCTTAACCACCGAAATAAACTTGGTGATGTCGGTCCAACGGTCAATTAGGTAAGAAAAACTGTCATTCACCTTGCCAAATGCATTGCCGGTTTGCGTCACCACGCCTAGGGTAATTACGCCGGTAAAGAGCGAGGGTGCCATGAGCAGATAGGGCAGAATAATCATCATTTGACCATATAAATTGCTCCACAAAGTGAAGTAGGAGTAGTGGTTAAAAATCCGAAAATAGTTGCTGCGAATGCCAGTAAACAGTTCTGTTAAAGTTGGCAGGTTAGCAAAACTTTTATCATCTTCAGAATAGACCAGCTGCTTACGATAGGCCGCTTCTACCTTTTGATTGTTATATTCCAGCCCAGGTAGTTTGATGCCCACAAAATATGAAATGAGTATCCCCCCTAAGGAGGTTGCTAGGGCAATCCAAACCAATGAGCCTTGGATATGATCAATGCCGGGCAGGGTCACCTTTTCTGACAGCGTCCATAAGATGGGAATAAAGGCAATGAGGGTTAAGGTGGCTTTAAATAGCCCAAGCCCTAAGCTTTCTAGGCTTTTAGAAAATTCATAGGTGTCTTGCTGGATACGCTGCGATGCCCCTTCAATGTTGTGCGGGGTGTTTTCCCAGTGAGGCAAATAATGAAAGGTAATCGCTTGGCGCCAGCGAAAAGCATAATGTTGGGCAAAATAAAACGCAAACATGGCAATGAAAATATAGGGCACTGCGATATAGGTGAAATCAATCATACTTTGCCAAAAAGCCTGAATATCATTCGCCTTTTGCAGAATATCGTAAAACTCTCCGTACCAACTGTTCAGTTTTACAGTCAGTTCCACTTGTAGCCAAGTCACCGTAAATAGTAAAAACAGCCCGCCCCAAGCCCAGAGCGCCCATTGTTTATTCCCAAAAAAACTTCTTAACATGACTTTTCCATTCAATTTCTATGATTGCCGCCTAGTGTATTGGATTGCATGCCTTTGGCAAAGTCTTGTTAGTCAGTTTAGTTAAGGTTGTCATGTTAAAAGCAGGTTTTAAGAGAATTGAATAAGTATTTAATAATATTATTTAATGCTAATAAAAAATAATTTTATATGCCAAAAGATTTTTTGATTGGATAACTGATCGATTTCACTTCAAAATCAAATCTACATAAAAAACAGTTATTAAGCTGTTAACTGCTAAGCATGGGTTTGTCGCTAAATTCTGTCAGGCTATTTTAGGTCTCTTAAAACAAAAATCGATTTTAAATTCTTAACCAACGAGGGTGAATATATGAAGAAATTGCAACATCTCATCATGGCTGGCGCAATGATGATTGTATTGCCTACCGCTTCTTATGCGGTGGGCATTAGTAATGCAGAGCTTTCTGCCACGACTTGCTTTATGTGTCATGGGCCAGAAGGTAAAGCGGTGGGTGGAAGCATTCCGCCTTTAGCAGGGTATCCTGAGTCTGTGATGGTTCAACAGCTTAAGGCTTTTAAAGATGGTACCAGACCCTCAACAGTCATGCAGCGTCATATCAAAGGGTATAGCGATGCAGAAATTGAAGAGTTGGCAAAGTATTTCAGTACTTTAAAACCTTAATTAGCCCTGGAGAGCATTATGAAACAATTTAATCGTCGTGAAATTATAAAAGCCATGGTCGCCTTAGGGGCGGTTGCGCCAGTTTATTCGGTATTAACGGGCTGTGTGAGCAATGCACCCAAAGAAAAAGCGCAATTGAACAAAGCGGGCAGTCAGCCTAGAGTGGTGGTCATCGGGGGCGGATTTGGTGGCGCCAGTTGTGCAAAATACCTTAAGCGTTTTGACAGTCATATTGATGTGACCTTGGTTGAACCTAAGGAAACCTATATGACCTGCCCAGGCAGTAATTGGTATTTGGCAGGTTTAACCGATGCAAAAACCATTACCCACAACTACAAATCCTTGAGTGAAAAGCACAAGGTGAATGTGATTCACCAAATGGTTTCTGCGATTGATCCCGCCGCTAAAACAGTCACCTTGGCGAATGGTGATCTACTTGGATATGATCGTTTGGTGGTTTCTCCGGGTATTGATTTTAAATATGAAGCGATTGAAGGCTTGTCTGCAGATGTCATAGATAAAATTCCGCATGCCTATCAAGCAGGCCCACAAACCGATATTCTGTACAAACAGATTCGCGAAATGAAGCAAGGCGGGACTTTTGTCATTGCACCACCAGGCAATCCTTTCCGTTGCCCTCCTGGCCCATACGAGCGTGTGAGTATGGTGGCGGCTTATTTTAAAGCCAATAACCCAACCGCAAAAATCTTGGTTTTAGATGCCAAAGATAAGTTCTCTAAGCAAGGTTTATTTAAAGAAGGTTGGGCCGAGTTGTATGGCGATATGATTGAATGGGTTTCTGCTACCGATGGCGGAGCTGTCAAAAAAGTAGATGCAGCCACCAAAACGGTGACTTGTGATTATGGGACTATTAAAGCCGATGTGGTTAATATTATTCCGCCACAAAAAGCCGGTAAACTGGCATTTGCGGCAGGTTTAACCAATGAAACGGGTTGGTGTCCAGTTAACCAAGAAACCTTTGAGTCGACCATTCATCGTGGTATTCATGTGATTGGTGATGCGTCTATTGCCGGCAAAATGCCAAAATCAGGGCATTCAGCGGCTAGCCAAGGCAAAATGTGTGCGGCGGCTATTGTGTCGCAGTTCCATAACTGGGCAATGCCAAGACCTAAAAATGTGAACACCTGCTATAGTTTGATTTCTGCTGATTATGGAATCAGTGTGGCAGCGGTTTATGAAATGCACGATGGCACGATTGGTGGCGTGAGTGGCGCAGGGGGCGTAAGCCCTATGGGCGCTGATGCTGCTTTCCGTAAAATGGAGGCCAATTATGCGCGTGGTTGGTACAAGAGTATTACCGCAGACCTTTGGAACAGTTAATTAACTTCATTATCTTTGATGAACTTTAATGATTAAGCCCTTGTGAGAATACAAGGGCTTTTTTTATGAGCGTCATGCAAAACGATTTCTTAAATGAATAATCACAGCATTACCCGCTAATGCACTGAATCCCCAAAGCCATCCGTGTAAACTCCCAGAGCTGATGCCGCTAAAAAATGCCCCTATATTGCAACCTGATGCAATCACTGCACCATATCCCATTAAAAAGCCACCCATTAAAGCCATGATATAAGTCTTCAAAGGATGTTTTTCTTGATGTCTTGAGAGTTGGGGTTTTAATAAGGTCACCAGCAAAGCACCCACAATGATGCCTAGGGTGGTTAAGCTAACCGGGTCTACAAAAATGCTGGATTCAATGCGATTGGCATAGGTCATGCCATAGCTCCAGAAAGACCAATCAATTGGCACTTGCAAGGAATCGGATAACTTTAATCCCCAAATAGGCAAAACATTAGCAATTGACCAGGGTTGTCCAGAAAACGCGAGTAACAGTGCATTTAAGAGGGCTAATAAAATACCCGCTTTTAACCAAGGGTGCCATTGCCCGATTTTCCAAATAGACTGAGTTAATAATGGAGAAACCTTTCCAAGACTGCGTTTTTCTTGGTAACTGAGCAAAAGATATAAACTGCCTAAAAATGCCAGTTGTAAGCTAAGACCCAGCTCAAGCCCAAAGGTTTGTAACACGGATACTGGCGGGAGTGCTGGGGAATTTGCCCAGAAGTCACTGTGATTGGCTGCCATAACGCCGCCGACCAATAAAGCGAGAAAGCTCACTAAAGACATAGGTTGCAATTGCCCTAATCGATTGAGTGTGCCAGAGGTACAGCCTGTTGCAAGTTGCATTCCCATCCCGAATACAAAAGCACCGCCAATCACAGCTAGGCTGAGTGGTTGAACAAAACCTCTTAAAGGTTGCTCATTTAAGCTGCCAAAAGAGAGTAAGCCAAAAAACAAAACACTGCTCGTGGCCAGCATGATAATCATGGCGCGGATGCCCAGCGTCTGCCCCTGATTTAATAATTCTTGTGAGCAGGTGCGAAACCCAAATTGAAAGTAATTAAGGGTAGCGCCAAACAGCGTACCTATGAGAAAAAGGCTTAGAGCAGGGGTCATAAAAAACTGGCTGGCAAAAAATAAAATGCCTAAACCAATCAATCCAAATAATGCAGGATTCTGCAAAAGTGCAGTTTTGGGGTTTGCAAGGGGTGGCATAAGCGTAAAATTTCCTCAATTTGTGATGAGCTGGGCTTTATGATAATCGCAAAGTTTTATAAAAAATAATTATGGTTTTCAATGAAGCTATTGGTTTTTGTTATAAAGTCAGCGGCTAATATTAGCCAGTGATTAAAGACTTAAAGAGGGGAGGTCCCTTGTTATAATAGGGCCACTTTTGAACAGGAGAAGGACTTTGAATAATCGCATCACCGCCAAAATTCCGTTTTACTTTAAAGGGGTTGAGCATACGCCAAGTACTCAGCTCAATTTAGATGACTGGGCTAAGCGTAGCCAAGGGGAGTTGCCTGACTTTTGTAGTGTGATTGCCCAAGAAAATGGTATTGGCAGTTATTCGTATGAATTAGAGGTGATGGAGTCTTCAGAGATTGTTTTTGAAGACCCGCAAGGTTTGGCTGTGCAGTTTTATAATGAAACTGAGCAGACATTTGATTTTGAAGGCTTTAAACAGTTTTGGCTGGCTCAGCAATCTTTTGGTTTGTTAAATACCATCAGTCAGCAGTTTTGGGGAAAAGACTTGGTTGCAAACTCTGTTGAGCACCAAGCCTTAATGGCGGCTTTTGTGGCGGGCAAAAACGACTAGTCGTTGGCGCGCAAGACGGCTTCTTCGGCCGCTTTGATATCGCTGATAGAAATGCCCATGTCATGTAAACAACCATCTTTAATGTCGTAAATAAAACCATGCACAGAGAGTTCTTGGCCTTTTTTCCATGCCTTACGAACCGCTGGAATATGGCAGATATTACGCACTTGTTCAACCACATTAATTTCACATAGGCGATTAATTCGCGCTTCTTCTGGCATGGCATCGAGTTCGGTTTGTACCCGTTGGTAATATTTACGAATGGGTCGAATCCAATGGTCAATCAGGTCAGGGTTGTTGTCTTCCATCGCGGCAATCACACCACCGCAACCATAATGTCCATTGACAATAATGTGTTTTACCTTTAAAACCTCAACGGCATATTGAATGACAGATAAAGCATTCATATCACTAGAGTTAATCAAGTTAGCAATATTACGGTGAACAAAAATAGTGCCTGGATCCATTTTGACCAATTCATTCGCAGGAACACGGCTATCAGAACAGCCTATCCACAGGTATTCGGGCTTTTGTTGTTGAGAAAGGGTGGTAAAGAAATTTGGGTTTTGCGCAATGCGTTCTTCAACCCATAAGGCATTGTTATCAAAGAGTTGTTTGATAGAGGGAACATGAGTTTCAGTCTTACAATCACAATTTTGGCACATAACGGTTGTCCTTTGCAGCCTATCCTTTTGGGATAAAATTTACTTATAAAAAATGCCCTTTGTGAGGGCATTTTTTATGGATTTGATGGATTATACCAATTAATGGGTCAATTTCATAAATACCTGAGGTAGCATTTCAGGTAATTTATCAACATGATCTATTACGGTGTATTGGTTGCCAAAAATATCGGCGACATACTCATCCGCTTTTGGATCCAAAGTAATGCAGTAGGAATAAATCCCTCTGCTCTTGAGTTCTTCAACAGCTTTATGAGTGTCTTGAATCAACATTTGAGGATCTTTGGTATCGATATCCGCCGGTTCGCCATCGGTCAAAATCAGCATTAATTTCTTTTCTGCCTTTTGGGCTTCTAAGTAATGCGCTGCATGACGCATCGCCGCACCCATGCGCGTTGAATATTCGGCTTTCATCGCGGCAATACGCGCTTTAACTTCGTCGCCATAATGTTCTGAATAGCCTTTGATGTGTGAGTAACGCACTTCATGACGCGTATCAGAACTAAACCCAGCAATGGCAAACTTATCGCCCAGTTGCTCTACTGTCCAAGCAGTAATGGCTAAGGCCTCTTCGGATAACTCTAATAGCGTTTGTCCAGAGTCTTTATTGCGCTGATTGAGTGATTGTGAGGTATCCACCAATAACATCACAGCAATATTGCGGCTGTCAGTGGTGTGGCTGTAATTGATGCGTGGGTCAGGTGCTTGGCCAGATTTAAAGTCAATGATTGAGCGCAAGGCCACATCCAAATCCAGCTCTTCGCCTTCTTCTTGGAAGCGAATGCGTTTTTTGTTTTGTGGTTTAAGGGCTTCAATCATTTTTTTCAAACGATTGGCTAGCGCGCCATGCTTTTCCATCAAACGGTCAATCTTTCCAGAGTCGCCACTGGGGTGCAAACGTTCGTAAACCGTTGCCCAATCAGGGCGATAGGATTCTGAGTTGTAATCCCATTCATCATAATGACGCGGTGGCAAGCTGTTGGCGTCATCCACAATGCGTTCTTCGGATTGATATTCATTGTTGTGAAAATCTTCGGCTTCGTCATTTTCTTCGTGGTGAAACCAGATAAAACGGTTGTCATCACGATAGCTGATTTCGGTGTCATCCCAGTAAATGTCGGGTTGACTGTCGGTTTTTTTGCGGGTTTTCACAAAGAAATCGGTACCGAGTTTGCTCATGTCTTGGGTGGTGGAGTTTTCACCTTTTTCATCTAAGATGGCATTAAATCGAACCCGAAACTCTTCCAAGAGTCCATTTTCAGTATCGAAGTTTTCATCCATCAAGGCGCGCGATAATCGCGCAGCACGATAGCGTAAACAAGATTGATGTTCTGGATCACACGCGCCTTTTGGCGGAAATGGGTGCAACGCTAAAAATAAGGGTTTAAGACCTGGGTAACGTGCCATCGCCAAACGGTCAACACGGCAATCTTCAAAGGTCGAAATAAACAATTGCGTATGGGGTGCAAAGTTATCGGCCATAAGTTTGGTCGACCAGGTATGGTGCGCCATCAAATGCGCTAACATGGCACGGTAGCGATTTAATCCGCTAACCCCATTTTCCATTTCGTAGACATCAGGCACCGCAATCAATTGCGAGTCTAAGTAGGGCACAGGTTTACGAATTTGGTCAAAGGCGGTAGAGAAAACCGAGAAAGGTAAATCGCAATCCCACAGGCAGTCTTTGAGCATTTCCATGTGGCGTTCGACACCTTTAAAGGTGGTGCCTTTGCGTTCGCGTTGAATAATGCTTTTGGCATCATGCGAGGTCAGTTCAAAATATTCAATTTGTTGGTCTGGCGCGTTGCGATAGTTGCGTGCACCGTAATCAATAAAGTTGCGAATGCCGTTTAGGCACAACTTGGAAATGAGTTGTGGCATGGAGTTGAGTAAGGCAATCATTCCCGGACTTTCGTATAAAGAGTGGTGACCATGAATGACGGTTTGCGTCTTTTCAACATATTCGCTGATGATATCGAGATACATCTGTAAATCTTCAATACGGTCGATACGACGACAAACGCTACTTAAAGAATTTAGGAATGGGATTAAGGCTTTTTTGTTGGGACTGCGAGCGATGACATAGGTATAGTCCGCCACCATTTTCATGGTGCCTTTGCCTATGTGGGTTGCAATTTCGGGCATGACTTCTAGGTAAACCAACACGGGTTCAACGCCCATGCCGATTTTACAGATGAAGTTTGCGCCATCAATATAGGCTTGCACGCCCTCAGGGGACAAATGATTGTGCGCATCCGCAATACAGGCTGGGAAAACCTCTTTTGCTTTAGGAAAACCACATGTAAACAGCGCTTCGTATTGGGAGAGAATTTCTGCTTCCATAATAGGGGGCTCTTTGTCTTAGATTTGAATAAGATTGGTAAAATCATTAATTTTTTTAATGATTCAAGTCCAAAAAACGCCTAAAAATGACCAGGCCTGGTTATTTTTAGGCAAGTTTTTTGGTGTTTTTATCCAAAAATCATTTCGATTGCATTGTCTAGCGTTTGACGAATATCGGCATCGTCTGTGATGGGGCGCACTAAAGCCATTTTACAAGCTTCGATTGGCGTAATCCCTTGATTAATCAGCGTTGCAGCATAAACCATTAAGCGGGTAGAAATCCCTTCGTCAAGGCCGTGACCTTTTAGATTACGCGCAGTTTCACCAATCTTAACCAGTTTATCTGCAGTTGCCGCATCCACTTTACCTTCCACTTGTAGAATATGAGATTCTACTTCTGGGGCAGCATAGTCAAAGTCCAAAGCGCAGAAACGCTGTTTGGTTGATTGTTTTAAATCTTTCATGAGTGACTGGTAGCCAGGGTTGTATGAAATGACCAACTGGAAATCTGGGTGGGCTTTAATCAATTCGCCTTTTTTATCTAAAGATAATTCACGACGGTGATCTGTCAGTGCATGGATAACCACCATGGTGTCTTGACGGGCTTCAACAATTTCATCTAAATAACAAATCGCGCCATAACGAGCCGCCATGGTTAAAGGGCCGTCAACCCAGCGCGTGCCATTAGCATCTAATAAATAACGGCCAACTAAATCCGAAGCCGTAATGTCTTCGTTACAAGAAACGGTGATGATCGGCTTACCGAGTTTCCAAGCCATATGTTCAACAAAACGCGATTTACCACAACCGGTGGGGCCTTTAACCATCACGGGTAGGCGCGCCGCATAAGCAGCCGTGTAAAGTTCTACTTCGTTAGATTGTGCATCGTAAAAAGGTTCATTGTTGATTTTGTATTGTGAAATATCCATGATGGTTCCTCGTAACTAGAGTTTTGAATGTGTTGAAGCTAGGTTGTTTAATCAAAATGGCTCAGGCGCGCGCGCAAAACCACTTGGATTAAATAACCTAGTAAAGATAACGGGATAGAATTTGGAGTTAAAAAAACCCCTGCTCGAAAGCAGAGGTTCTTTTTTGGGTTTCTAAATAAACATTCGTTAAGAATAATTACTTGTGAACGCCCAATTTTTCTCTCCAACCTGGGAAGATTTTGTCTGCATCGCCTGGGAAAGACTCAAATGCACGAGCAAACTCGTTGTGGTCTTTAGCGAATTCGATTGGATCTGCACCAGATTTCCAGCACTCATACGATTGACGTAGAGAGATAGCACCCGCAGCAGGAGAATCGATATGTCCGTAAGAACCACCACCAGAAGTGTTGATTACGTTACCGTGACCTAGGTTTTCAAAGAAACCAGGTAGACGTAGAGCGTTCATACCACCAGAGATGATAGGAGTAGTAGGCTTCATTCCGTTCCATTTTTGGAAGAATGCTGGACCTTGGGCTTCTTCGCGTTCGATCATGTAAGCGATGTTACGGTCATCCGCTCCACCTTCCATTTTACCGAAGCCCATAGTGCCCACGTGGATACCAGAAGCACCCTGTAGACGAGAGATCTTAGCTAGAACAAATGCAGTGTAACCACGCTTCGCTGAAGGCGAAGTGATTGCGCCGTGACCCGCACGGTGATAGTGCAAGTATTGACCTGGGTAGTTACGACGAGCAGTAGTAATCATTCCTGGACCACCAACATAACCATCAACTAGGAAAGCAACTTGAGGTGCCATTTCACCGAAAGTTTCTAGGATGTAGTCTGCACGGTAAAGCATTTCATAATGGTCGTCAGCAGTGATGTTAGCTGAGAACAACTTAGTGTCACCAGTTTCATCTTGCGCACGCTTCATAGCGTCAACAACTAAAGGAATTACTTTTTTCATTGGGCAGAAAACTTGGTTTCCTTGTGGTTCATCGTTCTTGATGAAGTCACCACCTAACCAGAACTGGTATGCAGCATCTGCGAAAGGCTCTGGACGAAGACCTAGTTTTGGCTTGATGATTGTACCAGCGATGTAACCACCGTTGTCTTTGTCACGACCAAGCATACGCCACATGTTAGTGATGTCTACTGCTGGACCGTCGAATAGGTGTAGCTTAGTTTCTGGAACCCAGAAGTCAAACATTTGTAGGTTCTTAACATCACCCATACCTTGGTTGTTACCAATGGCTAGTGTTAGGAAAGAAACCAACATTGTCTTACCATCTGTACCGTTACGGTCAAATAAATCAAATGGGTAAGCAACTTTCATGATGCCTTGAGCTTCGTCGATTTCATAAACTAAAGCGTCAACGCCTTTAGTGAAATCATCTGTAGTACATACTTCAACGTTAGTACCAGTTGAAGATTCTGCAGCGATGTGAGCAGCAACTTCTAAGTAACCGTAACCAGCAGCTGGTTCCATTGTATAAGCCACAAGAATGTGGTTTTGACCTTTAATCAAGTCTTCTTCTTTCAAAGACAAGTCAGCGTAACGATTCGACTGATCCATTTTTCTTACCTCAATATTAGGATGTTGCTTATTTAAAAACACTATCCTTAGTTTCAATTGAATTGTCCCAAAACAATTCAATCCCAAAAGTTTGAGCGCTCATTATAGGGCGCTGAACAATAAAGACAAATCAATTATTTTTATTATACATATAATCAATTATCTATATTAAAGTCGGTATTAATAGATTTTATTAAATGCTTTGCTGCTTAAGAGCTGTCCTTCTGCCTGTAAAAGTTCTATAAGCTTCTCTGCGGCTAAGGAGAGCACCTTGCCTTTTGGATAAGCTAAATACCAGTGTCGATGAATTGGAAACCCTTGGACATTGAGAATGGCGATTTCATTTTGCGTGATTTCGTCCATTAAAGTGGGAATGGAGGTGATCGAGATACCTAGGTTTTGCAACAGACCTAAGCGAATGGCTTCATTGCCACCCAATACCATTTTGACTCGCGGTTCAAAATGGGCTGCGGCAAATACCTTTTCTAATTGCGCGCGAATTCCAGAGCCAGTTTCGCGCATTAAAAAGGGTTCGTCTTGTAAGTCTTCGATTTTGAGCGATTTCCCCACTAGAGGATGTTTGGCATTGGCAACAAATGCCAATGGATTCACAGAGAGTTGTGAAGAGGTGACATTCAATTCTTCAGGGGGTTGACCCAAAATATAAAAATCATCCTTGTTGGCTAAAATGCGTTCAAGTAAATTTTCTTTGTTACCCACTCGCATTAAAACCGTGACATCGGGATAGCTTTGCGTGAAGGTGTGAATCACCTTAGGAATAAAATATTGTGCGGTTGAAATCACCGAAAATTTCACACTGCCCCCAGAAAAACCTTTGAGATGGTTAATTTTTTGTTCGGCAAACGACAATTTACGCAAAATATCATCCGCAGCATCATAAAGTGCTTGGCCAGCGCCGGTTAAATAGACTTTACGGCCAATTTGCTCAAATAAGGGCGTGTCCAGAATGTCGGCCAATTTTTTAACCTGCATAGAAACCGTAGGTTGCGTTAAGTGGAGTTCTTCGGCAGCTTTGGTAAAGCTGTTGTGGCGTGCGATACTCTCAAATACCTGTAACTGTCTAAGGGTTGCATTTCTCGCTAATACTGAAATCTTTTCGGGCACGAAAGCTTCCTATGGCTAATTTAAAGGGTTGTGCGATATTACCTTCAGGATTTTACCATCAGTTTAGGGCGTAAAATTGCCAAGCCTCTGTTTTATTTGAAATAAAAGGTCTATAATTGACTTAAAGTTTATAAGTCAATGTGAGCGTTGAGGTTTTAAAACCACTATGATTTCCAGTATTTCAGCCAGTCCAAGCCCAATGAATATGCCATCGATTTCTTCGATGAGTGGCTTGTCACGCTCAAATGCTGCATTGCATTCAACACCCAATCAGCCTGTTTCTTATTCTCCCTTGATTCAGCAGGAATCTAAAACAACTCAAAAAACCTCTTCATCAACGGTCAATTCAAAAGATTCTGTTGAGGCTCCCAATACTCAAAAATCCAATGGCATGGAGTCGCAGTCCACCCAGGACAAGGCAAAAGAAGCACAAAGCCAACAGCAGGTCGCACAAGTCATCTCACAGCTTAAAGCCAGAGACACCGAAGTGAGAGCGCATGAAATGGCGCACTTGTCTACAGCAGGCAGTTATGCGCGTGGTGGAATGAGCTTCTCTTATCAAACCGGACCAGATGGTAAACAGTATGCCGTGGGTGGTGAAGTGGGTATTGATACCTCGCCGGTTTCAGGGGATCCCCAAGCAACTTTGCAAAAAGCCCAGGTCATTCAAAGAGCGGCCTTGGCGCCAGCACAACCTTCTGGGCAAGATATTAAAGTGGCTGCGGCTGCTCAAAAAATGATGATTGATGCCAGAGCAGAAATGTCAGCCGCTAACTTATCAACTGAAAGTACACCATCATCAGATGGCGAATCTTCGCAAACACAGGGAGATATGTCTGCGGAGTCATCAGGTAACAATGCTCAAACGATTCAACAAAATAACGGACTAGAGTCAAGATTGTTGCCTGAAAGAGGCATGTTTGATACTCGGGTGAATTTACAGCAGGCCATGCGTTAAGTTTTGCTTGAGGTATTGAGAAGCCGTTTAGCAAAAAGCCACGTCAATCGTGGCTTTTTTATGAAGAAAATTGGTGGCTAAACTTTTCTGATTAAATCGGGCAAAAAGTCTGTTGCATGGCATTTAATAATGCCAAAATTTGGGTATCACGCACTTTGCAAAGAATTTTGCTGCCCTCACGGCGCGAGGTAATAATTTCTTTTTCACGAAGGATGTCGATGTGTTGCGAAATATTGCTTTGGGTTGTGCCTACTTGCGCAACGATTTCCATAACAGGCTTTTCTTCTTCTCCTAAAACACAGAGAATTTTTAAGCGAATGGGGTGTCCCATGGCTTTTAAAGCTTTGGACGCTTTTTCAATATTCTCTTCTTTCATTTCAAAGTAGTTATCAGTTTGAGCCATGGAATATCACCAAATAAGTTTATAAAAATATACTAATTGTCTAATTCTAATTAAATTGATGGTTAAAGTCACTTAAAGTTATTTTATAATGAATTTAATTTTTTAATAACAAGGGCTTTGCGAGCCAGTTTGAAAGGCTACAAAACCTGAAATTTGGCATGATGCCAGTCGGAGATACAGTGAAAATCACTTGGGCAAAAAAAGGTTTATGGGGTGTTACAGGCGCTTTTTTAGGAGCGTTTGTGGTTTTGGCAACAACGGTTGTGGCGGATAAAGATGCACCGGCAACGACTGAGCAGGTTTCAAAGCAGCTTCCGCTAAAAGAATTGCGTGCTTTTGTAGAAGTCTATGAACGCGTGGCCAATGATTATGTCGAACCTGTCGATGACAAAAAACTTTTAGAAGGCGCTATCAGTGGTTTGTTATCAAACCTTGACCCACACTCTGCTTATCTACCACCCAAAGATTACAAGGAAATGGAAGAGCACACCACCGGTGAGTTTGGTGGCTTGGGTATGGAAGTTGGTTTAGAGGACGGCTTTGTGAAAGTCATTTCTCCGATTGACGATACCCCTGCTCAAGAAGCAGGCGTAAAAGCTGGTGACCTTATTATCAAGTTGGATGAAGAGCCTACTAAAGGCAAAACGCTGAATGAATCCGTCAAAGTAATGCGCGGAAAGCCAGGCAGCACAATTAAGTTAACCATTGTTCGTAAGGGTGAAGATAAGCCAATCGAACTGGAATTAACCCGAGCAGTTATCAAAGTTAAAAGCGTCAAACAAAAATTACTCACAGATGGCATGGGATATGTTCGTATCAGCCAGTTCCAAATTCGTACGGGTGAAGATTTAACCGATTCTATCGCAAAGCTGACTGAAGAAAATAAGGCGCCTTTAAATGGTCTTGTGTTGGATTTAAGAAATAATCCGGGCGGTGTTTTGCGTGCTGCGGTGCAGGTTTCAGATGCGTTTTTAAATAAAGGTCTGATTGTTTACACCAAAGGGCGTGTTGAAAATTCACAAATGCGTTTTGAAGCTGAAAACGGTGATGTCATGAAGGGTAAGCCAATCATTGTGTTAATCAATGAAGGTTCAGCCTCTGCTTCTGAAATCGTTGCAGGTGCGTTGCAAGACCAGAAGCGTGCCTTAATTGCAGGACGCACCAGTTTTGGTAAAGGGTCAGTACAAACGCTGTTACCGTTAAATAACGGCGGGGCAATTAAAGTGACCACGGCGCGTTATTTCACGCCTTCAGGTCGTTCGATTCAAGCGGAAGGCATTAAGCCAGATATCAAAATTGATTTGGTTAAGGTTGAAAAGCGTGAAGAAACGATGGATCGTGTTAAAGAAAAAGATCTTAGCGGGCATCTAGATCATGTGGATGACAAAAAACAAACAGTGAAAACAGAAGAGCAAACCAAAGACGAAGCTCGTTTGAAAGAGTTAGACGAAACTTTAGCAAAAGACTTTGAATTGCATGAAGCTCTAAATTTATTAAAAGGTATGGCGTTTACGCAAGCCATGAATCAAGCCAACTAAATTTAATAAAGAGAGGGTTTTGATGCAAAAGCGGGTTTTGGTTCCTCTGGCTCAGGGTTGTGAAGAGTTAGAGGCGGTGACCATCATGGATTTGCTGGTGAGAGCGGGTATTGAAGTGGTCACAGCCAGTTTGGATGAACAAAAAATCATCACCGCCAGCCGTCATACCCAATTGATTGCTCAAAACACTTTAGCCGAGGTTGAAAATCAAGTCTTTGATTTGGTGGTACTGCCTGGTGGTTTGCCAGGTGCTGACTATTTAGATCAAGATATGCGTTTGCAACGTATCTTGCAACAAACCGCTGCCCAAGGTGGCTGGGTTGGCGCTGTTTGTGCAGCACCAAAGGTTTTAGTGAGTGCAGGTTTGTTAGATGGCAAAACGGCAACCAGCTATCCTGGGGTGATTGACACCTTGCCCGCCAAAAATATGACCTATAGCCATTTGCCTGTGGTGATGGATGGCAAGGTTGTGACCTCTAGAGGGCCGGGAACTGTGATGGATTTTGCGCTGCAATTAATTGAAGTATTGGTGGGTTTAGAAAAGCGTCAAACAGTCGAAGCTGCGCTTGTCAGGTAGTCGTTCAGATAGTCTGTAAAATAACACTATTGATTATTAAGCGTTTTAATGTAGTTTTCTGAGTATCTTTTTGATGGCTTCAGCAAGCGCTTTGGCTTGGGCTTCTGTTAGGGTAATTTCGCGGCGCGCGGATTGTTGCAAAGCTTTTGCCATAACCAGCTTATCTTTGAGTCCTTCAAGTTGTTTCTTGTCCATACGATGCCCCTAATTCAACGGTTTGATAAGGTTTTAACGGTCGTTTTTAACGATTTAAGCGGCCTTGGATAAGCATTTAAGGGCAAAGTTTTCGGGTGTTAAAGGTCTGCTGAATAAATAACCTTGTCCTTCATCACATTCCAATTTTTGCAAAATCTCTAATTGAGATTGGGTTTCAATTCCCTCAGCCAGCACTTTAAGTCCTAAACTATGTCCCATTTTAATGATGGCTTTTACGATTGAGCGCGCTTCGTCGTTATATTCAATATCATCTATAAAGCTTTTGTCAATTTTAATACGGTCAATGTTCAGGTGTTTGATGTAAGACAGGGATGAATAGCCTGTGCCAAAATCATCAATGGATATTTCCATACCTTGGTCTTGTAGGCTTGCCAAGCAGCCACCTTCTTCTTTTTGGGCATCAATATTTTTCATCATCACCGACTCAGTGACTTCAATATCGACTTGATTGGCGGCCACTCCATATTTTTTCAGGGTGCTTTCTACAAATGGCCCAAAGTTACCTGCCAAGAGTTGAATGGACGAGGCATTAATGGCAATTCTTGGCAATGGATTCTCAGCAGTTTGCCAAGATTTAAATTGGCGAATCGATTCTGCAAAGACAAACTCACCTATGTCGCCAATTAAACGAAATTTTTCAGCTAGGGGAATAAACTCTGCTGGGGGAATATTGCGAGATGGCGTTTCCCAGCGAATTAAGGCTTCAGCCCCAACCAATCCTAAGTTTTTCAAAGAATACTGCGGTTGGTAATGCACACTAAACTCTTGTGATTTAACGGCTTGGTGAAGGTTTTGTTCTATGTCATGTAAATATTGTAAATGCTCGCTCATGGATTTCGAAAAAATACAGAATTGGTTGGCGCCATCTTCTCTGGATTGGTACATGGCATAGTCGGCATGTTTTAAAACAATATCTGGCTCAGTGCCGTCTTTTGGATAGCGAGCAATACCGATACTGCATCGCACCTTATGTTCTGTGGCGTGCAGGTCATTAAGCTTTTGCAGATTGTGAATGAGTTGATTGGCTAAATTAGCCAGCTCAAAATCTTCTAAAGATTGGCGAATAATCACCGCAAATTCGTCACCGCCTATGCGCGCGACTGTGTCATTTTCGGTAAAGGTTTGCATGCAAATTTCGCCCAGTTTTTGGAGGAACTGATCGCCCACCGCATGGCCTAAATGATCATTGACCCATTTAAAATCGTCTAGGTCCAGGTAGAGTAAGAAAAACTCAATATCAGGATACTGTTCAATTTGTTGGCGCATTTGAGTGTTAAAGCTGTGGCGGTTTGCCAAGCCTGTTACGGCATCATGGTTGGCCAAATGTTCAAGTTGCGTTTGAAAGGTTTTGAGTTCGGAGATATCCGTTAGAATGATGGAATAATAGGTTTCGGGCAGAGAAAAATCGTGGATTTCTTCAATGTCTAAAATCAAAGTTTGCTCTGGCATATTGGTTAAAGACACTTCGCTACGCCATTTGCCCTTGCTGAGGGTTTGCTGAATGGCTTCAATGCTGATGTCGTTAAACGCTAAGGCAAGACAGGGCCACATTGACGTTTGATTTTCAATTTGGCAAGCTTCAAGCAGTTTCTTAAAGCGTTTGTTGCTAAGAATCAAAGCGCCTTTTTGATTGATAACGCCTATGGCTTCATTTAAGTGTTGTAACAATTTTCGGTCCATCAGCAGTTCTTGAGTTCGCTGTTGAACGCGTGTTTCTAGGGTGGCTAATAATTCTTGTTGTTTGGTGGCGGCCTTATGAATCTTACGGGTTGTTAAAATTCCAATCAGTAGCATGGACAAGATGAGTGGCAGGGAAACCCAAGTAATCATTGAGCGCATATCGGCAATGATTTCTGAGTAATGGCTGATGGCTAAAGAGGATTCTTGAGCGATGCTTTTTTGCAGTTCTGCCAGCGTAAGCTGAACCGTTTCTTGTAACGGCAGGGTAACCTCTACCAACTCAATCATGGCGCTGGGAATTTCTTCTTCCAGAATCAGCTCGTAAACCATCATTTGCATAATGCGGTTTTCATCCATTTTGCTTTTTGCTGCCTGCAAAAGCGCCATTTGGGCATCGCTTAGATTCAACCTTTCTAAGGTTCTGAGATGATTGCCTATCCGATGTTCATAGGCGTTCATTTGTGTTTTAAGGTCATCTATCTCAAATGGGTCGTTGCTTTTAATCATCTTTACCAGCAAAATACTGCGGGTTGATGAGGCTTTATGTAGCATATCAACATGATAGTTTTGCTGGGTGAGGTTGATATAGTCTTTGAAGGCTTTAGAAATTTTAGATTCGTAATTAAAGAAAATGCCAGCCGAAATCGCCACCAATATAATGATAAGGGCGTAGCCAATAATTAAAGAGTAGATAAATGAGTTTGAGTTTTTCTGCATGGCCGCATTTTATAGATTTTATTTATGACTGCAATTTAATAATTTTGATGGCTTTATAATAAATTTTAGAGAGCGACGTAAAAGATCGATGGTTGTTAGTCGATGTGCGTAACCATAAAAAATGGATAAGAAAGCATGAACCGCCTCTGGCAAAAACTTAAATTCTTGCGGAAAGGACTCTTTTGGAAAAGCGTGGTTATGCGCTTTTACAAGGTAAAAGGGTTGGATGCGGTGGTCATTTTGTCTTACACCACCTTACTCAGTTTGGTGCCTTTGTTGGGGTTGATGTTGAGTATTTTTTCAATGTCAGACCTGTTTCAATCTTTGTCTAAAGAAGTGTTAGATTTATTGGTCGCCCATTTATTACCGCAGTCTGGTGAAACCATACAGCAATACCTTTGGCAGTTTTCACAGCAGGTGGCTAAATTAAAAGGCCCCAGTTTGATTTTTATTTTAATCACCACGCTTATGTTGCTGTGGACGATTGATGACAAGCTCAATAGCATTTGGTCATCAACCCTCTCGCGCCGATGGTGGGTGAGTCTTTTACATTATTTGGGGATCAGTTTATTGGGGCCTGTTTTGTTAGGCGGCAGTTTGGTGCTGAGTTCTTATTTAACGGCTATGCCCTTGATCAGTCATGTGCAGAACTGGGTGGTACAACCCTTGGATTGGTTGCATGCGCTACCGATCTTGTTTAATGTGCTAGGGTTTGCATTTTTATACCGATTTGTGCCTGTTGTCAGAGTCAGCTGGACGTCGGCTATGATTGGTGCTGTTTTGGCGGCATTGCTGGTCGAGGGGCTTAAAAATGGCTTTGGGTTGTATTTGGCCTGGTTTCCAACCTACAGCATTATTTATGGGGCTTTTGCAGCCATTCCTATTTTATTACTGTGGATTTACAGTCTTTGGGCGGTTATTTTGATTTCTGCTACAGTGGTTTTTCAATTAGAAAACTTTGAAAAAGGCTCGCAACTCAAATCATCGATAAAGGCTAAGCATCCCCCCGTAAAAGCCTCCTCCGAAGATACTTTGGAGGTCGTTTGATTTTTCTGTTAGTTCTGCTGTTAATGCTTGTGTTTGGGTTGAATACTTTTTGGCAGCAATTTGATGCTTTGCAGGTTTTGTTAAATTTTGGCAATTTGGACGAAACGCAATCTTTAATTCTATGGGAGCTAAGATTGCCACGAGTTGTCGCCACCAGTTTAGTGGGGGCAGGTTTAGCGGTATCAGGCGTTGCTATGCAGTCTTTGTTTCGTAATCCCCTAGCAGAACCGGGTTTGGTGGGCGTATCTTCTGGCGCTGCCTTGGGTGCTGTGCTGATGATTGTTGTCGGCCCGTGGTTTTGGATAGACGTTTCCAGTGGCTGGCTGGCCTTGAGTGCTTTTGTGATGGCGTTTGCGGTGACCGCACTCTTGCATGTGCTGTCCATTCATCGTGGGCAAACCCAAGTGGGCTTTATGTTATTGGCGGGCGTTGCCCTAAATGCCTTTGCAGCCGCTTTAACCGGATTATTGGTGAGTGTTTCAGATGACCAGCAAATGCGCAGTGTGATTTTTTGGATGATGGGGTCATTTTCCAGTTTAGGTTGGCAAGCGGTGTTGTGGATTTTGATGGCAATTGTTATCGGTATAGTGGGACTCTGGCGCCGAGCACATCAAATGGATGTGTTTTTATTGGGCGAGTCGGTGAGTCAGCAAATGGGGTTTGACCCACAACCCTTTAAACGCCAAATGATGTGGCTGTCTGCGCTGATGGTGGGGGTTTCGGTTGCCTTGGTAGGCGTGATTGGTTTTGTTGGCTTAATGGTGCCGCATTTAATGCGCTTGTGGTTTGGGGTAGGGCATCGACAGTTGTTGTTGGCATCTGCTTTAGGGGGCGCAATTTTATTAACGCTGGCCGATTGGTTTGCGCGCATTTGGATAGCACCTGCCGAATTACCCATAGGCTTGCTGATGTCTTTGCTGGGCGCACCGTTTTTTTTGATGATGTTACTGCATAAGCGTCAGGGGCTGTAAATGATTATTTGCCAAGCACTCAGTTATGCGGTGGGTTCAAAACAGATTTTGCGGGACATCAATTTGCAGTTAGACGCCGGCAAAGTCCATGTATTACTGGGCGCCAATGGCGCGGGTAAAAGTACCTTACTGAAGTGTCTGAGTAAAGATTTGCAACCCAGTAACGGGCAGATTGTCTGGCAAGGCCAGCCACTAGTCGCTTTGAATTTTGAGTCCTTGGCTCAGCAACGAGCGGTGTTGTCACAGAAGGTGCAGTTAAATTTTGGCTTTAAGGTTGCCGAGGTAATTCAGCTGGGTTTGGCGGTGAATTCGGCTCAAAAACAACCAGGCCTGGTTAAAATTGCACGCTTTTTTGACCTAGAACACCTTTTAAATCAAAACTATTTAACCCTGTCGGGTGGCGAACAACAACGCACGCAATTGGCCAGAGTGGTTGCGCAGCTGGGTGAAATGAAGGCGGAAAATTTGCAGGGCAAATGGTTGTTGTTAGATGAGTGGAATACCGGATTAGATTTAAAACACCTACAAACCATTCAGCTGGTATTACAAGATTATGTGGCTTTGGGGCTGGGGGTTTTGATGGTGGTGCATGACTTAAATTTGGCGGTGCGTTTGGCTGACCAATGTCACCTATTAAAAGCCGGCAGTTTGGTGGCCAGCGGTTCGCCCAAAACAGTTTTAACCCCTGAGATTTTGGCAGAGGTGTTTGGTGTGCAAGCCAAATGGTTGAGTGTTTTAGATGAAGATGCCACTGTGCAGTGGATTCATGTCGATTAGTGCAGTTCTTCTAAAGCCTGAATCACCAGTCTTTCAGCCGCCTCAAAATCAATATTCCCTGTGAGTTCCAAGCATGGCAACTCACCTAAAAGGTCAAGATAGCGTTGCGGGTGCGGCGCTTTGCCATTAGCGATAAACTGACTGTTCGCTTCTGCAAAAAATACGCCAGGGGTTTTCATAATCGCCGCGACCAATTCAGGGGATTTTGCTAAAGTCGTTTGGCGACAAAAAGTAGGATGTTCTGGATTGGCTTGCCAATTTAAAACCACTAACGCATCCAAACGATTTTCGGCCAAATAACAATTCGGCCAAAACAGCTGGTTGACATCGGCATCATATTTTTCTTCGTGGGCCCGTAATTCTTCGGTGGGCATGGCCAAATAACTTTGTCGTTCTGACTCACTCATCAACCCATGCAATCGCGGATTAAACACGATGGTGCCTGGGTTAATCCGCGGCTGTTTGGGAATGCCTTGCAGTTGTATACCTTCAGCGGTTGCATGGCATAAAATGCGGTCATTGCTGATAAAGTGTTGGCCTTTTTCTAAGAGTTTAAGCATCAGCGTCGATTTGCCGCCACCTGATAAACCGGCAATCGCCACGCCCTTATTGTGAATGCGCAAAGCCGAGGCGTGCCCCAGTAAACTGCCCAATCTTTGACGATGATTGAGAAACTGGGTCAGCATAAAATTAATGATTTGGTTGGGATGGTTATTGACCGGGCCAAGGGCAAAAGAATGAAGTGCGCTATCAGAAGATTCCGTTTGCCCTCGTTGGCAAAAGACCACTTGGGTTTTAACCTTTAAAATCCAGCGATAAGAAATGCCTTTATAGTCAGCATCAAAACACGCTTCTTTACGCCCAATTTTGCCGGCTTCTCTGTGCCAGTCTTGCCAGGGTAGATTGCGAATTTCTAAAGGAATTTCATCCATTTGCACGGCAAATAATTGGATGTCGGTTTGGGGGTGTTCATCGCTGAGCAGTACACAGTCAAAATAAGATTTTAAAGTGTCTATTAAGCGTTCACTATTGCTGTGTAGTGAAATCACCAAACCCGGCAATTGAATGCGCAATGCGTGTGGACAAAACGATTTAGAATTAATGCCCAAAGTTGATAGCAACTGAAAATGCGATTCAGTGTTCAAGGGCGACTTCTTCAGCTGCGTTATGACAAGGATTGGGCAACGGATTTTGATGGATTTGCTGCAGCACAAAGTCCGCATAGCGTTCTGCCATATCCAACCCTAAGCCTTCTTTGGCGCCTCTAAATCCGCCAAAAGCCGAAACTTCAAAACATACTATGCCTGCTTCGGTTTCTGCCATATCCACGGTGGTGTAGGCCAGATTAAACTGTGCTTGGGCTTTATGCGCCAAATCAATCATGGCTTGCGAGGGTTCGGCTTTGGCATATTTTCCACCGCCTAGAATGGTGGTATTCCAGTTGTCTTTTGAGCCTATGCGGGCATAAGCGCCTTGATATTCACCATTTAAAAATACCAATCCCAAATCCTGTCCGGGTAGGTTAATTTTCTGTTGAATATAAAAAAAGCGTTGCTTTTCAAAATAGGTTTCAAGTTGTTCTTTAAGCTGTTTTTTGGGAGTTTTACTATTGAGTATAATCATGCCACGGGCTTTGGTGGAAAAAAGCGGTTTTAAGACCGCTTCACCGTAATTCATAATGGCTTGATGGGCTTCTTCAATATTTTCGGTAATGGTGGTGGGCGGCATGGGAATTTGCGCTTTGTGCAATCCCACGGTGCAACTCATGCGGTCAATTAAGCGAATTAAAGCCTCGGGTTTTGAAAAAATTTGCACACCGCAAGTTTCGGCAAAACGCAAAATTTCCAAGCGGTCGAGTACCAAAGGTGAATAGGTTTCGGAGATTTTTTTGATGACAATGCCATCCAAATCACACATACATTTACCTTGGTAAAACAAACTGGGTTTAGTTAAATCGGCGACCACTTGTTCGATGTCAATCACCCAGCGAAAGCCTGTTTTGGCTTCGATGGCATCTGCGAGCACTTCGGTTGACCATTTACCGGGGATGCCGACGACGGCAATTTTCAGCGTTGAAAAAGGCTTAGTCATTAAATATGTCCTTTGGAACTTGATAGGGAGATGAAGTCGCATCCTTGCGCAGAGCGGCTTGGAAATCCAAGACCTGTTCAATTAAAAATCGGCCTTTAAACTGCATAGTTTTGGCATGGGTTTTATCTAAAATAAACCGAGTTGAGCTGATAAATGAGCGCGCCAGCCCCAAAGCCATGCGCTGTCCGTAGGTGGCATCTCCGATGGTTTGCGCGTAGCGTTCGCCAAAATCGTAGATGGCTTGCATGGTTTGGCTGATGCGATGGCGCACCGTGGGGTCAAAATCGCACAAGCGATAATACGACACTATTAACACCGATAAATCTTGCACAAAATCCGAGTATTCAGAGCGATGTAAATCAATAAAGCTCACTTGGTCACTGGTGGCATCATAGATAATATTGTCGATATTAAAATCACCATGCACAAAAATAGCGCGTGGCACTTTAAGCTTGGCTTCCAGTTTAGCGGCATTTTGAATCAGGGTTTCTAGAGAATCTTTTTTAATTTGACCAATCGACAGCGCATTGATATTAAATTCTGGGTGTACGGCATAAATGCTGTTGAGGCGACTTTTGAGTTGTTCCATAAAGAGCGCTG
Organism: Thiosulfativibrio zosterae; assembly: GCF_011398155.1. Lineage (NCBI taxonomy): Bacteria > Pseudomonadati > Pseudomonadota > Gammaproteobacteria > Thiotrichales > Piscirickettsiaceae > Thiosulfativibrio > Thiosulfativibrio zosterae. Next base: position 2,107,031 of record NZ_AP021888.1, on the reverse strand, counting down.
GGCGGCGCTCTTTGATTTGAGTGGTTTGCCAAATGTCTGAGAGCGTTTTAAACAAACGATTTAAACCCGCTTGTAATGGCTCTAGGTTTTCGCGCAAAATCAGTTTGTCAAAGGTTTCGCCTTGCATGTATTCAAACAACAAACCAGCCTTGTCACCGCGTTGATGAAAGGCATAAACCTCCGGCGCAATCCCCGGGTATTTTTTGTGCCAGCTTTCAATACCGAGCTTTTCTTCTTGCAACTTTTCTTCATTGCCTTCTTTAAAAATCGCCAAAATATCCAAGTCTTGAGTAGTGCGCTTTGCCAAGTCAGCATGGCGTAAGCCTGAAATGCTACAGCCAGATTTGGTTTCACCCATGGCGTGAATTTTAAGGTCGTCTTCCGTTGGGAGTGAGGTGCTATTGAGGGTGGCTTGCAAGGTGTGGTAACGGTCAATTTGAATCAATTGCCCCAGATTGCTTGAGATAATCGCCTCACCAATATGACGCAAAGGTTCGGCAGTTTTGCATAGGTCTTTAACAACAAATAGCCCGTTGAGCAGGGTTGCAATGTTTTGGCCACTGGCTAGGCGCTTTTGCGTTTTTTTGATTAAAGGATTGGCATGATGCTCAAGACGAGTTTCGAGTTGACAGAGCTCTATTGCCAGTTGCGAATCGTCTGCCAAAATGGCTGGACGCACTAGATTCAAATTTCGTGCTAACTCTAAGAAAATATTGCCAATCGCTGCCTGTTTGAATAAACGCCCCATTTTAGGTTTTTGCAGTTCTGTCGCTAATTGTTGCAGTTGATTGGAGAGGGTTTTGAGATGATTACTGATCATTTCAAAGCATTGAATACTGAGCGCATTAGGTTGGTCAGGTGCTTGGGTGTTTAAAAAGGCTTTGGCAGATTGGTTGAGTAGGGCTGCGTGATAGTTTTCGATGTAATCGACTTGTTGCAGGCTTTTGTTTAAATGGCGCTTTTCGCCGGTTTCAATATAGTCGACCACGCTTTGCAATTGTTTTTGCAAAGTCAAAATTAAAAACTGGAGGGGAGTGAGCAGTTCGGGCGTGGTTTTCATGTGAAAGAAGGCTTAAGACTGGGCCATTTTCCTTAGGTTGTTTAGTGGGTTGTTTCAGTGAGTCGTATTATTTAGATTTCTTTTTGCCAGAGCGTTTTTTGGCCTCAATAAACAAAGGCGATTCTTCATTCTCAGAGCGTTCGCTAGATGACCAGTTCAATTTAATGCTCAAAGATTGTGAGTTTTTAGTATGGGTCACTTTAATTTTAATGTTGGCCAAGCCTTCAGGGGTTAGGCGAATTTCTTCATCGTCATCGGTAAAAACCAATTCACCTTTATTAAAACCTTCGGTGATGGCATTCAAATAACCCGTGATGCCCTGCGAATCTTGCAAGGACTCATGTTCAAAGTTACGCGTTTTCTTGCTCATTTAAAGCTCTCAAGTTTTTTATCATTTGAAGATTATATGCAAAAAATAATCTCCCAATTATGACAAAGGTCAACTTTTGAGGTTTGCTAGGCTAATCTCTGATGCAAATAGCGTGGGTCAAACATTTTGATATGGGGTAATTCACTGCAAATTGCCGAAACCACGCCATTGGAATAAAACAAAGTGGCGGAAAATCCGGGGGTTGTCATCTGGCTTTTTTGTCGGCAATTGGCATTTAACTGGGTATCACATTCAAAGTTAAGTAGGCCATTTCGACCATATAATTGCTGGCCATTTTCATGGCTACGATGCCCATTTACGATGGCATAGATTCCCATGGATTTTAAGGTTGCCGCGCCCTTGTGCGTTAAGGGTTTGTCGGTTGTGCGATATTTGGTGCGAAACACATTGCCAAATTCGTTGTAGTAAATATTAAACAAGTCGCCCTGTTGCAGTTGAGTTTTAAAATGCGTGTTTACCTGCTCGATAGAGCGCGTTTTTATCCAATGCGTGATGCGGTCGTCAAGTCCGGCATGGCAAAACAAATAACTGCCTTCGCGATGCAATAATGCCAATTCTTGAAAAAACCAACTGAAGTCACCTTGCGCAGAGATAAATAATTCGCGTGCTTTATGGACTGCCCAATAGACTTGTTGAAGGTTTAAGCCTTTTTCTTGGCAAGCGTTTAAAAAATCAGTTTGTTTAAAAGCAATTTGGCGAATCTCTTTGGTAAATTCGGATGGGGTTAAATGATTTTTGGCTTGTTGGCTAAAGTGTTCTGCCCAATCGGTCGCTGGAAACAGTGCTTGTTTAATTTCAGAATTTGATAGCGCACTGAGATCCTTAGCAGTTAAGCCAGCATCGATAAAATAAGTTTGAAAGATTTCTGCAAACAGCGCCGAAGTTTTGCGACCCATGCGAGTGAAAAAGTGGCTTTGTTTGGGGTCGTTAGGATGGTCTAAGGCTAAGAGTCCGGCATAAATGCGAATGTCATGATTGCCCGCCAATAAAATCAAATGCGCCCCTTGTTGGCGTAGTTGACCCATCAGTGACAGCAGTTTTAAATTGCTAGGGCCTTTATCAAAACAGTCGCCACCAATAATAATGTTGGTACTCAAACCTTGGGTTGTTAAAGTGATTTTTCCAAGGCTACTGGTTTGTGATATGAGATAACTGGCTTTTAGCGAGCGTAAAAATGCATCGGCGTCAGCATGTAAATCACAAAAGAAGACGGTGTCGTTTTGCGGAAATTGCCAATGGCTGGTTGTAAAGTGTTCACTTAAAGGCGGTTGCCAAGCAGTGGCTTGATGGCTGTATCGTTTAGGGGGAAATTGAGCGTTCATGGTCTGACACCTAATCAATGGTCGGGCAATCAATCAAAACCGATTGGCGAATTTTCCATTCACCACCAATCATTTTCCATTGACCGTTAGCGCAGTCATGTGCGTCATATTCAAAAAACAACGGCACGCCGTAATACATCGACAAACCGGCAATTTCTTCAAAGCGTAACAGCCCCAATACATGAGCCGCATGCCGAAAACTGGCGCCATGTCCCACCATAATTTGCAAAGTATCTTGAGTAACGCTTTGGGCAAGTTCTGTAAAAGTATCGCGGATATGATTGGCCACTCTTTGTCCCGCTTGCATCAAGGATTCGGCGCCGTCGTAGGGCAGGCAATAAAAACTGTCCGACTTCCAACCCTCTGGCGGTGATGAATAGCGGGGGTCAGCGGCAAGACAGGCTTCAATCTCTTCAACCGCTAAATTAGTCATGGCACCAACTGAGCGTTCCACCAGTTTTGAGGATTCAACGATTTGATAAGGCACCTGCAAGCCTTGCCCAATAAAATCGGCGGTTTGCCAAGCACGCAACAGGGAAGAGCTGATCAGGGTACTGCGAATGTCACAGTCATGTTCTTGGGCAAACTTTTGAATTTGAATAGCGGCTTCTAAGGCCTGTTCAGAACCTTGATTAGAAATGCCGTAAGGCTGCAAAGCACTGGGCACCTGAGGTTTTTGCTTGTATTCACCATGGCGCACAAAGGCAAGGTAAAGTTTTGGATGGGTCTTTAACATGGCGCAAATTGTAGTAAGCGCATTTGAACAAAAGATGATGATTAGATGACAGTTTTATAACAGCATTTTCGATAAAATAAATAAAAAAGCCCTAAAACCAACCTGGCCTGGTCGTTTTTAGGGCTTTTTAAGACTTGAAAACAGTGAATTTACAACGAGAAATCGCTAAAGTCGTCTGTGCCGACTTTGGAGTCTACTTGGCCTACCAAATAAGAGCTGATTTCGGATTCTTGTGGCGCGACTTGTACATTGTCGCTGACCAGCCAGTTGTTCATCCAGGGTAGTGGATTGCTTTTGCTTTCGAAAATGGGTTGCAGTTTGAGGGCTTTGATGCGGACATTGGTGATGTATTCCACATAGTCTTTCAATATTTTGGCATTCAGACCAATCATAGAACCATTTTTAAATAGGTATTCTGCCCATTGTTTTTCTTGTTCGGCGGCATCTCTAAAGATTTGGTAAACCTTGTCTTCGTTTTCTTTGGCGATGATAGCCATTTCTGGGTCGTCTTGACCTTCGGTCATGATGTTAATCATGTGCTGAGTGCCGGATAAGTGTAGGGCTTCATCACGAGCAATCAGCTTGATAACCTTGGCATTGCCTTCCATTAACGAGCGTTCGGCAAAGCTGAACGAGCAGGCAAAAGAAACATAAAAACGGATGGCTTCTAAGACATTCACCGACACGACGGTTAAGAATAAAGCGGTTTTGATTTTTTTGCGGTATTCGTCATCGTTTGCCAAATCTATGCGGTTGGCATACATTTGGTTGGTCAGGTCAATTAACTCATCATAATATTGCGTGACCGAAATCGCGCGTTTCACAATTTCTTCGTTGGTCACTATGTCATCAAAAATCAACGCTGGGTCAGACACGATGTTACGAATAATATGGGTGTAAGAACGGCTGTGAATGGTTTCTGAGAAGGACCAGGTTTCGATCCAGGTTTCGAGTTCTGGAATAGAAACCACAGGCAATAACGCCACATTGGGTGAACGGCCTTGTACAGAGTCTAGCAGCGTTTGATATTTTAGGTTGCTGATAAAAATGTGCTTTTCATTATCTGGTAGAGCGGCATATTCGCTGCGGTCTGAGGATAAGTCCACTTCTTCAGGGCGCCAAAAAAAGCTCAATTGTTTTTCAATCAGTTTTTCAAAGATAGGGTGCTTTTGTTGGTCATAACGGGCTACATTTACATTTTGGCCAAAAAACATCGGCTCTTTCAACGCGTTATTGTTGGCGCGGCAAAAAGTAGAGTAGGTGTGTTTGTCTTGACAGCTCATAAGCAATTCCTAAAAGTTCAAACGAAAGCAGTAAAAAATGTTATTTTTGGTTCTTAAGGGTGGATAATAATAGCATGAAATTGATTTGAGGTAACAGGGATGTCCGTCAAAGATGCGTTGCAATGGCTTAACGGAAAGCGGGTCGCTCTATGCGAACCTAACGCTGAAAAGTTTTTGGCTTTAGAAAAATTGCTCAAACAATATGGGCTAATGGTCAGTCACTTTAACAGTCCGCAAGCCGTCATGGAGGAGTTACATCGTCAACAATATTCCACCTTAAGGGTATTTTTGGTGATTTTGGTGGATTACCATTTGGCTCGCACTGCGGTAGCCGCTTGGGAAAAGGTAACTGAAGAAAATCCAACCATCCTACAAACCCCTGTGGTGCTCATGCGAACACCCGAGCAAGTGCCTTTAGCACAGGATATGGTTGATAAAGGGTATTTTAAATACGAGATTAATAGCCCGGTGAGTAAGCTAGAGTTACTCAAAGTGTTAACGATGCTTGATCGCTGGAAAAGCTGGGAAGCGGATATGCAACACAGCGAAGCACATCCCTTAGCTTCCTTAAGTCAAAAGTAGACAAAAACCTCGCAAATTTTAACCAGGCCTGGTTAAAATTGCTTAGAAATAACCCTATTTAATGGGGTTGCTTCCTAAGCCCTAACTGAATGTTAGCAAATGAGTTTTAAGCAGGCTAAAGCCTGCGCTCCTTTTTATTGGGTGTTCATAGAGTTTTAATGATTAACGGCGGCGCCCACCTTTAAAAGATCCCATCACCCCACGCATGATTTCTCTGCCAATTTGGCGCCCAACGGATGACATTAAAGAACGCCCTAAGCTGGTGGCTAGGTCACCTAATAGACTTTTCTCTTTGGTGGCTCGACGACTGGAGGGTTCACTGTTTGTTGAGCTAACCTGTGTTTCGGCACTTTGTTGAGCGCGTTCTTGCAAAATTTCGTAGGCAGAATGGCGATCAATCTCTTCTTGATATTTAGCCCCTAAAGCGGATTCGGCCAAAATCTCTTGGCGTTCAGCTAGGGTAATGGGGCCAATTTGTCCTGAAGGCGGCAGCATCATCGCGCGCGAGACCATTTGCGGGCGACCTTCTTCGTCCATAAAAGAGACTAGGGCTTCACCCACACCCAATTCACTGATTACGCTTTGCGTGTCTAACCCAGGTCTGGCACGCAAACTTTGTGCCGCAGCTTTCACGGCGCGTTGGTCTGCTGGTGTGAAGGCGCGCAGCGCATGTTGCACGCGATTGCCCAGTTGACCTAAAATTTTATCGGGAATATCGCTGGGGTTTTGGCTGATAAAGTAAACCCCCACAGCTTTTGAACGAATTAAGCGAACCACCTGTTCAATTTTTTCAACCAACACTGGCGGTGCATCGGCAAACAGCAAGTGCGCCTCATCAAAAAATAACACCAACTTAGGTTTTGCCAAATCGCCTGCTTCGGGTAATTGTTCAAACAGTTCTGAGAGCAACCATAATAAAGCGGTGGCATAGAGTTTGGGTTGATTCATCAGGCTTTCAGCGCTGAGCAAATGAATGGCACCGAGTCCAGTGGGCGTGGGGGTTAATAGGTCGTTGATATCCACCATCGGCTCACCAAAAAAGGTTTCGGCACCTTCGTCTGACAGCGCCAATAGGCGGCGTTGGATAGCACCCAAGGTTGCAGGCGCCATGTGACCATAGTCAGCCACAAAGTTTTTGTTGTTCTCGCTGACATATTTGGTCAAAGACAACAAATCTTTCATGTCCAATAACAACATATTTTCATCGTCTGCAATACGAAACAGCATTTGCATGACGCCTGTTTGAGTGTCGTTGAGTTCTAGCAATCTTGATAGCAATAATGGCCCAAGATCAGATGGCGTTGCGCGAAACGGATGTCCTAATTTTCCTTGCAAATCCCAAAAGGTGACAGGAAAGCCTTTGCCTTGCCAATGATCAACGCCCAGTTTTTCTAAGCGGCGTTGAAATTTTTCAGAGGCGACGCCCGCTTTGGCAATGCCTGATAGGTCGCCTTTAACATCTGCCATAAAGACATTAACGCCCGCTTTAGAAAAACCCTCTGCCATGACCTGTAAGCTGATGGTTTTGCCAGTTCCTGTGGCACCGGTGATGAGTCCGTGGCGGTTACCCATTTGGGGCAAAATGCCTAAAGATTCATGGTTGGAAAGCGCTAAGGGGATGATCTGTGAGTTCATGATAAAAGGGCTCCAAAGTTTTAAGTGTTTGAAATTTTACTATATCAAATCCCTTAGGGATAAAAAATCCATCCCAGGTTCAGTCAGCCTTTTAGGCTTGTTAAAAAGGTCTTGTTGAATTGAGGTTAATTTGTATATAAATGTTATTGAAAACGATTCGCATTTATTTTAAGATAGCGATTAATCAATACAAAATCATGGTGAACTGATGTTGTCCTTAGAAAAAATAAGTGTGTTGCACGACCAAAGCGCTATTTTAAACACCTGTAGCTTGCAAGTAGCGCAGGGTGAAATTGTCGGTTTAATGGGCGAAAGCGGTAGTGGCAAAACCACGCTGCTCAGAACCATCGCGGGCTTTCAGCGCTTGGCGGAGGGCGAAGTGATTGTGGCAGGGCGCTGCCTAAGTTGTCCTAGTCACTGTACTGCACCTGAGCAGCGTGGTATCAGCATGGTGTTTCAAGATTATGCTTTGTTCCCACATTTAACTGTGGCGCAGAATATTGCGTTTGGTTTACATCGAGTTTCCAAAATTGAAAAACGCTTAAGAGTTGAGCAATTGGCACAAATGATGGAGCTGACATCGCTACTTGGGCGTTTTCCCCACGAGCTGTCAGGCGGCCAACAACAGCGGGTTGCTCTGGCTCGAGCCATGGCGCCTAAACCCGACTTGTTATTATTGGATGAACCCTTTTCTAACTTAGATAGACCCCTGGCGATTCGTTTGGCCAAAACTTTACGCGAGTGGATTAAAGCAGAAAACATGGCCGCCCTGGTGGTGACCCACTCTTTAGAAGAGGCGCAGCTCATGTGCGATCGTTTGGCCAGTTTACATTTGGGGCGATTACAACCCCTTTCTCACGCAGCTTAGCAGGAAATATGAGCATGAAAAAATGGCTAACCCTATTTAGTTTTTCCAGTTTGCCCAGTTTGCTGGGTGTCAGTTTAAGTTTTGGACTGATACCGGTCACGCCTGCAATGGCGGCGGACTCTACAGAGCTGGTGGTTTACAGCGCTCGAAAAGAGCATTTAATGAAACCCCTGTTGGATCAGTTTAGCGCGCAAACAGGTATTCAGGTGACACTTTATACCGGTAAAGATGGGGCTTTGATTGAGCGTGTTAAATCCGAAGGCTCTCAGACACCCGCCGATGTATTGATGATGGCCGATGCAGGGAATTTAGGCTATGCGGCTGAACAGGGTTTGTTTGAGTCAATCAATTCACCCCTGATAGAGCAAGCCATTCCTGCCCATTTGCGTGATCCGCAAATGCGTTGGACGGCACTGTCGATTCGCGCCAGAACAATTGTTTATAGTACCGAGCGAGTCAAACCTGAGCAGCTTTCTAGCTATGCACAATTGGGCGATGCAAACTGGAAAGGGCGCTTGTGTTTGCGTTCGGGGAATCATGTTTACAACAAATCCTTGGTGGCTTCCATGATTGCGCATGAAGGCGAAGCCCAAGCAAAACAGACGGTCGAAAATTGGGTGAATAACTTGGCGGCTAAACCCTTTGCCAAAGATTCTGAAGTGATGAAAGCGATCTTGAGCAATCGCTGTGATGTGGGCATCGTCAACAGTTATTATTTTGGGCAAGAAATCACCAAAAACCCGCAAGCTAAAATGGCACTCTTTTGGGCAAACCAAGCCAGCACCGGCACGCACATTAATGTCAGTGGTGCCGGTATTGTGAAAGCCAGCAAAAACAAGCAAAAGGCTTTAAAGTTGCTCGAATGGCTCAGTCAAGATCAAGCGCAAACCCTTTATGCTGAAAAAAATTATGAGCATCCTGCCAATCCAAACAATCAACCTTCTGAGGCGCTCAGCCGTTGGGGTGCTTTTAAAGCTGACCAACTCAACCTAGCCAAGGTGGCAGAACTTCAACAAAATGCAGTGCTTTTGATGCAAAAAGCAAAGTATCAATAAGGAAATTGCTTGTTTAACTTATCTCGCAAAGCAATCACCCCTCTAGAGCCCATGAAGTTGTTTATGGGCTTTTTGCTTTTTCTGCTGTTGCTCATTTTACTCTTGCCAACGCTGCAACTGTTTAGCGGTTGGTTTGAGTCAGACCCCGAGCTTTGGCAGCATTTTGCCGATACCCTGTTACCAGAATTGGTCAGTAATACGCTGTTATTGTTGCTTGGCGTAACGCTTGGCACTTTGCTCTTAGGGGTGGGGTTGGCTTGGTTGGTGGTGATGGTGGAGTTTCCTGGGCGTAAAACCTTTAGTTGGTTATTGTTGTTGCCTTTTGCCATGCCTGCCTATGTGTTGGCATTTGTATTTTTGGGGTTGATTGATTACAGCGGCCCCTTGCAACAAGGGCTGGCGCAAATCGGTTGGCAACCCATTGATATTCGAGAAGGCGCATTGGCGCCGATTTTAGTCCTGTCTTTAGTGTTTTATCCTTATGTGTACATCCTCAGTAAAACGGCTTTTGCCAATCAATCCACCAGCAGTATCGAAACCGCTCGAAGTTTAGGCTGTGGTGCGGCTTGTGTTTTTTGGCGCATCAGTGTGCCCCTAGCCAGACCTGCCATTGCCGCAGGCTTGGGTTTGGCGCTCATGGAAACGCTGGCAGATTTTGGCGCCGTGTCTTTATTTAATTTTGCCACCTTTACCACGGCCATTTACAGTGCTTGGGAAGATTTTCGATCTTTGGCGTTAGCGGCACAACTGTCCACTTTGGTGTTATTTTTGGCCTTGTTATTGTTGGGTATAGAGCGTTTAACCCGCGGCAAACGCCGCTTTACGCAACAGTCCAAAATCACTCAGCCGCCTTTTGAAGTTTCTAAAGCAAAGCAGTGGCTGTTAACGGGTTTTTTTACCAGCTTTATGATGTTAGCTTTAGGATTGCCCTTAATTCAATTGGCTATTTGGGCAGCTCAGACGCTACAAATTGAATGGGATAAGCGTTATTGGGACTGGTTAGCGAATACCTTGCTATTATCGGTCATGGCAGTCAGCATCACGGTGACGGCAGCGGTGTTTATGAGCAGTCAACAGGTGCAATATCCCAAAAAGCGTTGGTTACAATGGGTGTTAGAATTGGGCAAAATGGGCTATGCCTTGCCGGGCATTGTTTTAGCGATTGGGGTGATGGGCGTGTTGACGCAGTTTAATCAAACCTTTAATGCCCAATTGATGATGGGCGGACTTTGGGCGTTGTTGCTGGCTTATTTGGTGCGGTTTATGGCGGTGGCACATGGGCCAGTTTACAGTCGATTTTTAAGTATTAAACCCAGCATTATTGAAGCCGCCCGTAATATGGGCGCCAGCAAACCGCGTTTAGTTTGGCAAATTTACTTGCCTTTGCTTAAGCCTGGTTTGCTCAGTGCGGCGTTATTGGTGTTTTTAGATGTTTCTAAAGAATTACCCGCCACTTATTTATTGCGTCCGTTTGGATGGGAAACCTTGGCGATTCGGATTTATGAGTTGAGTGCCGATGGGCTTTATGAAAGAGCGGCGGTGCCTTCTTTGGTGTTATTAGGTGTTGGGTTTTTGGGGTTGTGGATGATGAAGCGTTTTGGTTTGATCAAATGAGCTATTAAATCAGCCGTTAAAATCTAGAAACATTTTTTGATTTAAGTTGAAAGCAGGCTAAAGCCTGCGCCCCAGTTATTACATTTTTAAATCTAAAGGGGCGAAGGCTTTAGCCTTCCTAGATTTTTGCTCTGGGTTCTTGTCACTTTCTTCTGAAAAGAAAAACGGGTCTTTCAGAATGCCTAAAATTCCCTTTGAATCATTTCGTGATGCCCCTTAACGAAAGGACTGGAGAAAAAGTGGCGCTGTTTGAGCGCAGCGAGTTCGCCACTTTCCAGTCCTGAGTTTTAGGGGCATAGAAATGATGAGAGGGTCGATTTTTTGGTTACTTTTTGGGCGAGCCAAAAAGTGACAAGGGCGCTAAGAACAATTCTCAATCAGAAAACACAAAGCCAAAAAGCGACATTAATAATGTAAGTACAATATTTTGATTTAAGTTGAAAGCAGGCTAAAGCCTGCGCCCCAGTTATGCTATTTTTAAATCTAAAGGGGCGAAGGCTTTAGCCTTCTTAGAATTTTTACCCCATCACCATGGCTTCTAAAATTTCCCAGCGTTCAAAGGCTTTTTCGAGTTCGCCTTCTAAATATTTCATCTTATCTAAAACCTTTTGGCTGTCAGTTCTTTGAAAAAAGTCGGCTTCGCACATTTCGGCACTCAGCCCTTCTAGCTGTTTTTCAAGGTCTTCGATTTTTTTGGGTAGCTCGTCATACTCGCGCTGATCTTTATAGCTGAGTTTTTTGGGCTTTTTATCTGCCTCAACCACGGCCGCTGGCGCCGGTTTGCTTTCCATGACTTCGGGTTTGGGAGCGGATTTTTTGGTGATTTTGATATTTTTGCTGGCGCCTTGAAATTCCGCTGGGCGCTGACGCAACCAATCGTCGTATCCACCGACATATTCATTGACGATGCCCGGTGCATCAAACACAATCGAGCTGGTCACCACATTGTTTAAGAAGGCACGGTCGTGGCTAACGATGAGCACAGTGCCGGTGTAATTCAGCAGTAGGTCTTCGAGTAGTTCGAGGGTTTCAATATCTAGGTCGTTAGTGGGTTCATCCAAAATCAGTAGGTTGGACGGTTTGGCGAATACGCGTGCCAATAACAAACGATTGCGTTCCCCCCCCGATAGGGCTTTAACGGGTTGACGCGCGCGGTCGGGCGTAAACAAGAAGTCACCCAAATAACTCATAATGTGTTTGCGCTGACCATTGATTTCAACATAGTCAGATTCTTCGAGCACGCTTTCAACCACTGGGGTGTTTTCGTTGAGTTGTTCACGGTGTTGGTCAAAGTAGGCGACCTTGATATTGGTGCCGATTTTAACCGTTCCGGAAGTGGGTTCTAGTTTACCCAATAGCAAATTAATCAGGGTTGATTTTCCACAACCGTTTTCACCAATAATACCGACCTTATCGCCACGCATCACCATACAAGACAAATCATCCACCACGGTATGGGTTGGCCATTCAAAATGCAGGTCTTCCACTTCGATGACTTGTTTGCCGGAGTTTTCAGCACGGTTGACTTGGAAGTTGACCTTGCCTTGTTGGTTACGGCGCTGTTTGTGTTCTTCGCGCAATTTTTCGAGCGCACGCACGCGACCTTCGTTTCTGGTGCGGCGGGCTTTAATGCCTTGGCGAATCCAAACTTCTTCTTGCGCCAGTTTTTTGTCAAACTCAGAGTTGCTCTTGGCTTCAGATTCCAGTTGCGCTTGTTTGCGTTCTAAATAGGTTTGATAGTCGCATTCCCAGTTATGCAAATGGCCACGGTCAAGTTCTACAATGCGTGTTGCTAGGGCTTGCAAAAAGGAACGGTCGTGGGTGATAAACACCAAAGAGCAGTTAAGGTTTTTAAGGAAATCTTCAAGCCATTGAATGGAGGGAATGTCCAAGTGGTTGGTCGGTTCGTCTAGTAATAAAATGTTAGGGTCTTGAATTAAGGCTTGCGCCAACAATACACGGCGCTTCATACCGCCCGATAAATCTGAAAATTCCGCATCGGCAGGCAAAGACAGTTTAGAAATGAGAGTTTCGACTTGGGTGTTTAAATCCCAGCCATTTTTGCTGTCGAGTTCGTGTTGAACCTTAGACAGCTCGTCCATCAAGGCTTCAGAATAATTGTCGGCCATTTCGTGACTGAGTTGGTGGTAACGCTCAATCAGTTGCCCTAAATTACCCAACCCCATCGCAATGGTGTGAAAGACCGAACCGGTTAAATCATGTGGCACTTCTTGTTGCAGTTTGGCAATGCGAATGCCATCGGGCACTACGCGCGTGCCGTCGTCTGCGTCAATCGAGCCTTCAATAATTTTAAGTAAGGTGGATTTGCCTTGGCCATTACGCCCGACAATACACAGGCGCTCGTTGTCTTCAATGGTGAGGTTAACGCGGTCGAGGAGTGTGGTGGTGCCAAAGGCGAGTTGAATGTCACGAAGAAAAAGATTGGCCATGAGGACTTCCGTTGTTGAGCAGGCTAAAAAGCTTAACCTTGTTGAATGGCGAGGATTATATTCTCACTGGATTGAATTTGATAGGATTTCACCGCTAATCGCGGGTTTTCTTTTTCCATTTGTTGCCAGGTGTCAATAAAGTCATTACAAGCGGGTTGGTCGTCATTCCACAGGTTAAAAATGACCAGGCCTGGTTGTTTTTGGGGCAAAATTTGCAATAAATCCGTTTGAAACTCGGTGCTGTAAAATTCGCTGGGCATGCCAAATTCATTATATAAATCGACAAACACCACTTGATAGTGTGGCTCAGTTTGTTTAACGAAATCCAATGCGTCGGCTTGTACCACTTGCAGTTCGGGGACTTGCGGCAAGTGAAAAAACTGATAAGCCGCGGCAATTACCGGTGCTCGCAATTCTACTGTGGTGATTGGCAGTTTGGGGTGATGCAAATGTAAATGGCTGCTGAGTGAACCACCGCCCAAACCTAAAATGAGCGCATAGGCATTTTTGTTGTTGGGCGTTTGGTCGCAAAAGTCTTGATAAACCGCCAGCATTTTTTCATGATATTCAAAGCCCAGTTGCATGGGCGCATTTAAAAATTGGCAGCTTTGTTCAATGGGTGTGCCAAAGTAGAGCTTGCGACTGCTGCGGTTTTGCACCACTTCAACTGGACCAAACTCGTCATCTTGCCTAAAAATCACCACACCATCGTACTTCATAAGCAACCTAGTCCTGCAAACCCAACCACCACAAGCGCAAGCGCAAGCCAATGCCACTGGTAAAACCCACTTCTACAAATTGAATTTTCCCTTGGCTGTCTACAATAAAATCAGCGGGCACACCTTTGGTGCCAAAGGCTTGCATCAGTTTGCCATTGGGGTCGTTAATGATGTGTTGTGGGTTCATTTGGTGTTGTTGGGCATAGGCCAAGACTTCAGCGTCTGAGCCAGACTGAGTGGCAATGCTAATGACTGGGTGGCTTTTGGCTATAGATTCCACACTGTCACGAGTGATTTCACAAATGGGGCACCATTCTGCCCAAATGTGAATCAAGGTTGGCTGTTTGATTTGGCTAAGATCAAACGCCTGCCCCGTTAGGCTGGTGAGTTGCAAAGCCGGCACTTGGCCACGCACCACATCGCCTTGCATAATAGGGCGCATGATTAAATAAATCGCCAAGGCACCTATAATCCATAAGCCATTTTGCACCCAGGCGCGTTTAAAAAAGGGAATTGGCTGTGTCTCGGAAGTCATCATTTATAATCTTTATTTCAAAACCAACATGATAACAAAGGACTGAATATGCAAGCAGATTTTTGGCACGCCATGTGGCAATCGGGGCAGGTGGGTTTTCATCAACCTGATATTAATGCGTTTTTAAAAGATTATTGGCCCATGCTTGGATTAGAGGGGTCAGAAGAAGTGTTGGTGCCCTTGTGTGGTAAAACGCTGGATATGTTGTGGTTGGCGCAACAAGGGCATGATATTTTGGGCGTGGAACTCAGTCAAAAAGCTTTGGATGAATTTTTGGCAGAAAACCAGCTAACCGCTCAGCCCGTGGCGCATCATGCCTTTTGTGGCTATGAGCTCAACAAAATGACTTTGCTCTGTGGCGATTTTTTTGATTTAAGCCCAGAGCAATGCACCCACATAGCGGCGGTGTATGACCGCGCAGCCTTGGTGGCGCTGCCGTCTAAAATGCGCCAACGCTATGCGCAGCATTTAATCAATATTTTGCCCAGTCATGCTCAAATACTATTGGTGAATGTGGAATACGGTGATGACCCCAATATGGGCCCCCCGTTTTGTGTGCCAGAAGCCGAAGTGTTTGAATTGTTTGGCCATGCATTTAAAATAGAAGTGCTGGCGCAAAGCCTTGGGCAGCGGAAAGGCATGAAGGCTCTTGAGAAAGTGTTTTTGCTTAAAAGAAACTCATAAATTTTGAATAGGAAAGCTGTTTAACGCTAGAAAAGGGGCATAAATTTTTAGCCATTTTTTGTAAAATTTCTACCTTTTAATTTGTGATACAATCCTTAAAAATACTTAAATTAACCTGTGCGGCTTCACGCTGATAGCAGAGGTAGAAGGTTTTAAAGTGTACTGGAGAAGTAAATATGACTGCTGATAATCAGCCCACTTTAAGCAACGCTCTTGTTAGTCCAAAGGGGCGCGCTAATGAATCAGGCGTTTTTTGGGTGGTCATAGGCGCGTCAGCCGGCGGGTTAGAGGCACTCAAAGATTTATTAGCAGGCTTGCAGTCACTGAACAATACGATTGTGTTAATTGCCCAACACCTAGATCCCAAACATCCCACCATTTTAAGAGATTTGCTCTCAAGAATTACCGACATCCCCGTCAAGTTGGTTGAGGACGCCACGCGCCCCGAACCTGGAGTGATTTATATCGTGTCTCCAGGGCACAATGCGCTAGTCAAAGATGGCGAAATCATTTTAAAACCTGCCGCTGCCATAGGCCCTAAACCGTCCATTAACTTATTGCTGACGTCACTTGCCGAAGACATAGGTGAAAAAAGTATTGCCATTATTTTGTCTGGCACTGGCTCAGATGGTGCGCAAGGCATTATGGCGGTGAAATCAGCCAATGGTTTGGTATTGGCGCAAGACGAAACCACGGCAAAATATTCTGGAATGCCCAGAGCTGCGATAGACACAGGATTTGTGGATTTGATTTTGCAACCCAAAGAAATTGCAATCGAAATGTTGAGCTATATTGAATCTGCCGGTCAAGCCATGCGCAGACTGTCCTCGCCCAAGGTTCGCACCTCTTTAGAAAAAATATTTCAGCGCATCCTAGAACAAACCGGTTACGACTTTAGCGGCTATAAACTTAAAACCATACAACGCCGCATTGCCAGACGCATGGCGGTGCATAAGGTGGTGACGATTGACGACTATCTAACGCTGTTAAGTTCTTCAGCGATTGAAGTAGAAAGCTTGTTTAAAGATTTGCTCATTTCAGTGACCTCGTTTTTTCGCGATACCGAAGCCTTTCAAGACCTTAATTTGGTGATTGAAAAAATTGTCGAAAATAATGAAGAGGGCAATCAAATCCGGGTTTGGGTGCCAGGCTGTGCCAATGGTGAAGAAGCCTATTCGATTGCCATTTTGTTTCAGCAGGCGTGTTTAAAGTTTTCTAAAGAAGCGTCTTTTCAAATTTTTGCAACGGATATTGATGAGTTTGCGCTTTCTCTAGCACGCAGAGGCGCCTATTCTTCTGGTCAAGTGAAAGACATTCCGGAGCCTTTGCTTAAGCAATATTTTGTGGCCAAAGATGATCAATATTGGGTGAGCAAATACATCCGTGACCGAGTGGTTTTTGCGCGTCAGAATGTGATTATGGACCCACCTTTTTCGCGTTTGGATTTGGTCAGTTGTCGTAATCTGCTGATTTATTTTTCGTTAGAGTTACAGCGCCAAGTGTTTCAGGTATTTCATTTTGCGTTAAAACAAAATGGCTATTTGTTTTTGGGTAAATCTGAATCCGCCAGCAATACGGTGCCGGAATTGTTTGAAGGCTATTTAAAGCAAAGCCAAATCTTTATTCGCAAAAAAACCAATTTATCGCCCCGCTTAGATCAAGTAAGCAGTGCCATTAGTTTGGCGCAAACTCGCCAAAAATCGCCATCGCATACCGGTTTGATTCAAGAAAAAAATTTGGTGGTAGAACAGTTAGATAAAATTTTATTAGACCAGTTGTTCCCGACTGCCATCGTGCTAGATGGCAGTGGGCAGGTGTTGCATATTCGTGGCAAGGTAGAGGCTTATCTGAGTTTTCCGCAGGGCAAGATAGATACCAATATTTTGTCACTCATTCGAGAAGACCTAAAAGTTGATGTGCGAGCCTTGTTGCAAAAAGCACGCCGCGAGGGTTATGCCGCAACTCAAGCCTTGTTTTATGAAAGTAAGGTGGCATCACAGGCATTGTTTCTTGCCATTAAGCGTATTGATATTGAGCCACAATCACCCGATACCTTTGTTTTAACCTTTACCCAGGTCGATTTAAGTGAGGCTTTTATCAGTGGCACGGGGTTGTTAAACGAAGGTTCTGAGTTAGCGAACGATAACTTACGCAAAGAAGTGGCGGTGTTTAAAGAGCGTTTGCAAACTTCTATTGAAGAGCTAGAAACCACCAACGAGGAGATGCAATCTACCAACGAAGAATTGCAATCGGCAAACGAAGAGCTGCAGTCAGCCAATGAAGAGCTACAAACCGCTAACGAAGAATTGCAGTCCACCAATGAAGAACTTTCAACCGTTAACCAAGAACTTGAAGTGAAAAGTTATGAACTAGAGCAGGTTAATAATGATTTAGAGCATATTTTAAGTCATATGGACGAAAAGGTTATCTTGGTGGATAACCGTTTAAGATTGTTGCGCTTTACCAAAAAAGCGGGCGAAACCTTTGGTATTAATGGCGGCGATCTTGGGCAAACCGTCACCACCCTAGGGTTATCGGTGGATGTTCCTAATTTGCGCCAAGAACTCTTAAATGTGATTGAGGGCGAAAAAGAAAGACAGATTCGCTTACGCAAAAAAGACAAGGTTTATTATTTGCGCTTACTGCCTTATAAATCTCAAATGAGTCAAATAGTCGGCGTGATGATGTTTTTTGATTTACCTTGGGCGCACAAGAATGACGGCTTGAATGTCGATGGACACCTTAACTTTCAACTGCTGGGTGATTATTTGCCGATTGGCTTGGTTGTGATTGATGGCTTGGGTAACATCACTTATGTGAATAACAAGGTGCAAGAATTTTTAGGTTTTTCAAGTGAAGCATTGGTTTACAAAAGTGTGAATATCCTAATGCCAGAACCCTATTCGCAGCACCATAATCTGTACTTGGAAAATTACCAAAATGACAAGCCGGCAGGTATTGTCGGACAATGGCGCGAAGTCACTGCCTTAAATGCAGCAGGGCAAAGAATTCTGACCAAGTTACGCATAGAAGAAACCTGGATTAATGCGCAGCGCCACTTTATTGGCTTTATGGGCAATCAACAAATGGTGGATGAATTTGAAGCACGCAAATCTTGAACCAGCCTCTTTATTTAATCAGCAATTTCCTGAGGATTTTTTGCGACAGGATTTGGCTGCTTTTAAAGAAGAAAACCATCGCTTAAATGCGCAATTGCTGGAACTTGAATCGCAAAATGCAATTTTGCAGCAGCAAATCAGCGAGGTTGAGGCGGAGTCTTTCTTTGGCGAACAACTCAGAGAAAGAGAAATTGAAACATCGCTGTTTTTTAAAAGCTTGTTTTTAGATGCGCACTTTCCAATGTTATTGCTCGATTCGCACGGCAAAGTTTTAGAAATTAATCACTTTGCTGCCAAAGTGTTTAAAAAAACCAGAGAGAGTTTTCTACAAACCAATTTTCGTTTTTACATGGACAAAAAAAGTTCTATGAACTTTTTAAAGCTAATGCAGCTTTACTGTAAAAATGATTCAGACGAATGCCCAACCGATCATATATTCAGTTTCAAAAACGGGGTTTCTTTCACGCTGAGTTTAAGTAAGGTTAAGGTCACCTGGCATCAGATGACGGCTTACTTGTGCTTTATTCAACCGCTTCATTTCAAAATGATGAGCGACCAAGCCCTGCGCATAGATAATTTGATTATTGAACAATTGCGCGAAGCGGTCATGATTACCGATACGGAAAGCAAAATTGTGCGGGTTAACCAGGCATTTTGTGAAATTACCGGATACTTAGAATCCGAAGTGATTGGGAAAAGTCCTGCCATTTTAAGCTCAGGGCGGCATAGCCCGGATTTTTATCAAAAAATGTGGTTAGATTTGCAGCATCACGGCTGGTGGGCAGGCGAAATCTGGAATAAGCGCAAGTCGGGAGAAGTGTTCCCAGAATGGCTGCAAATCAGTCGTATCCACGATGCCTTTAATGGCAAAAACTATTATGCGGCAACTTTCTCTGATATTACCGAGCGCAAGGCTTTTCAAAATCACCTCGATAAACTGGCTTTTTACGATTCTTTAACCCAATTACCCAATCGCAGTTTGTTAAAACAATTTTTAAGTGCGCGATTACATCGTACAGAAAAAGGCCAACAACCTCTTGCGGTGTTGTTTTTAGATCTCGACAAATTCAAAGCGGTAAACGACCATTTTGGCCATGACGAAGGTGATTTGATTTTAAAAGAAGCCACGCAACGCATTGTTTCACGCATCAGAGAAACAGATATTGCAGCCCGTATTGGGGGCGATGAGTTTGTTATAGTGTTGTCGAGATTTAAGAAAAAAGCCAATGTTTTGTCCGTGGTTGACGAGCTGTTACAAAGTTTGGCATCGCCCTATGTCACCGTGAATGGGGTGCATCGTTTAGGGGCCTCAATTGGCGTTGCGTTTTATCCAGAGCATGGAGAAAATGCAGAAGATTTGTTGCGCAGAGCCGATTCTGCGATGTATGTCGCCAAACGCTCTGGGCGCAATCGTTATGAAATTTTTGACGAATCCCAAGAGCAGGATTTGTTACACAGCAGTCATTTAGCTTCCTTAATTTGGCGGGCGCTAGAAGACCCATCTGCTCACATTCAAATGCAATATCAGCCGGTATTTGCAGTAGAGTCGCCAAGTGTTTCTTTTAAATATGAAGCCTTAATTCGCATCTTTGATGAACAGCGCAAGATGGTTTATCCCAATGACTTTATCAATTACGCAGAACAGAATGGCTTAATGCCACAATTGGGCTATGTGTTATTTGAAAAAGTTTGTCAGGACCTAGTGGCAGCGCAACTAGATGCTGGCGTCCGGATTGGGGTTAATTTGTCTCCGTTACAATTTCGTAATGAAGACCTGGTTACAAAACTTGAGCAAATTGCGCAACGATACGACTTACCCTTGTCTCGGTTTAACTTTGAAGTGACCGAGTCAGCCACTATGGAAAATTTAGATTGGGTGAATATGGCTTTGCAGGACTTAAAGTCTAAGGGCTGCCGTATTTTACTAGACGACTTTGGTACTGGCTTTGCCTCTTTGTCGGTCTTGAAAACCTTGCCGGTGGATGTGATTAAAATCGATAAGAGTTTTGTAGACGATTTGGAATATTCTGAAGAAAGTAAGCAGTTGATTTTGGCCATGATTGGCATGGCCAAGGCGCTCAAACTGAAAGTGATTACTGAGGGCGTTGAAACCCAAGCCCAAATGGATTGGTTAGTTTCTAAGGGTGTGGATTATATTCAAGGCTATTTGCTGGGTAAACCTCAGCCTTACTTTCTAGATTCAAGCACATGAAAACGCTAAAGCCCGTTTTGTCTAGTAGCATTTCACTAAGAGGGGATGATGCCATAAAACTGGTTGAAATGGTTTTAGATGCCAATAACATGATTATAGAAGTGTCTGATTCATGGGATGCGTCTGCCAAAGCAGGTAACGCAGACAGTCGTTTATCTGCAAGCGCTGTCATTGGACAATCCATAGACCATTTCATATCTGGCGACAGTTCTGTGATGTATTTGGATTCTGCATTAAAGCTGTGTCGGCTCAAAAAACAAACCTTATTTAAACCCTATCGATGCGACTCGCCAACCCATAAGCGTTTTATGGAAATGGAGCTGCAGCCCTTAGCAAATGGGCAAGTCAAAATTAGCCATTATTTAATTCGTGAAGAAGCGTTTGGTTCGCCCTTATATTTAAAAGATGTGACACGCACATCTTCTGCAAAGGAGGTGGTGGTGCGTTGCAGTATGTGTAATCAGTTAAAAAAACCAGGCACCGACACTTGGTTGCCACCTGAGGAATTTCAAGCCAGTCAAGATGCGCCATTAAATGTCATACACAGTGTCTGTCCGGCATGCCAAGTTGCGATATGGGAGTTTCGTGTCGGTCGACCAGAGTCGTCCGATTAACGCATTTCTAAACAATTTTTGGGTTCAGATAATTAAGAATTTAGCCGTTATCAGCTAACGGTGTTTGTATTGCGTGGGGCAATAACCACGGCTCACATCGGGTGATCGTAATTGTAAATGTTTGGTTTTACGCCCTGTGACGCGTTCGCGCCACACTTTAAAACTGCCCGTTTTCAATTCACGGCGCATCAGTTTAATAACGTCAGACTCTCTCAATCCATAGTTCAGCAAAATCGCTTCAAAAGGGGTGCGATCTTCCCAAGCCATTTCAATAATCCGTGAAATGGCTTCGGCATCTAATTCAGGTTTTACGGGAATCTCTAGGGTGTTGGGCATTTTAATGAACTCACTTCAATAGTTTGTTTTCTATTTTACTAAAGCTTTTGAATTTTTTTTGAGGTGGGCTATAAAACGAGTGCCGGTTGCCCCACAATATCAGACTGAAATTGCCAAAAAACTTGACCTAAAGCAGCGCGTTTGGCGCTGAGCATCGCAGCGACAGCCATGGCTTGGTGGTCTTGGGTGATGGGTTGTTTAAACGCAATTTGTTGTTTTAAAAAGTCCGTAATCGTCGCCAAGGCTTGTGGGTTGGATTTGATATTGCATACCCTGTCATAATCCGCCCCACTAAACAATAACGCTGCGCCAGGATGGGTTTCAAAGAGTGTGGTTTGTGGCAGAGCACTTAAGCATTCTTTTAGGCGCAAACCGCGTAATGTCAGATAAACCATTTTGGTCATGGTCGGTGCCATAACCCCGATTTTGGCAAAGCCATGTTGGTTTAGGTGTTGGCGCAAAGCCCTATCAACATCTCGATAACCGCCACCTTCTTGATAAGTTAAAGGGGCGTCTAGGGCAATAAACACAGGCGTTTTGCCAAGATAGGGCGCTAAGATTTTCAAAATATCGGTATCGCTACACCCGCAATGAATGTTTAATTTGCCTTGCCATTCTATCGCCATACAGGTGTCCGCAAAGTTAGCAGGGCCTGCAAGATCAATGCCCACATACAGCGCTTTTGGCACTAACTCACCCCTTGAAAGCGTTTGAGCTGCGCAAGGTGTTCGCTGAAATCTTTCTCTGGCAAACGCCCTTTGCCAAGCGGGTCTTTTGAAGGCGTTAAACCCAGTAATACTTCAAAGCTGCCCAGAGCGCAGGGGGCAAGGGCTTCAAGATTATATCCACCGCCCAAGGATAAGCTGATGCGACCGCCGCACAGATTTTGCGCGGTTTCTTTAAGCTGGCTAACCAATTGGTTGTAGCCATCTACGGTGAGCAGATGTTGCGCCAGCGGATCTTGCCAATGACCATCGTAGCCAGCAAACACAATAATGTGTTCAGGCTTAAAAGCTTGTAATTTGGGGATGATAATTTCGTTCATCACTCTCAGGTAGGTTTTGTCGCCAGCGAGTGCGCCCAAGGGGCAATTTAAGTTGGTGCCAAAAGCTTCACCACTGCCTTGATGCTCTGCGCCACCGGTCATTGGCCAATAAGGATGTTGGTGCACCGAAACTGCCATAATGCTGGGGTCATCAATGGTGAGGTCTTGGGTGCCGTTGCCGTGGTGAACATCTAAATCCACAATGGCTACGCGTTTTACCCCACGATATTTTTGCAAAGCACGCGCGGCAATCACATCTGAATTAAATAAACAAAATCCCATGGCTTTGTCGGCGAGCGCATGATGCCCAGGTGGGCGCAAGAGTGCATAGCCATTGTCGACTTGGCGGTCGTAAACCGCTAGATTTAAAGCGATGGCGCCACCTGCTGCCATGCAGGCGGCTTCATAAGAGGCGGGGGTGAGATAGGTATCTTGGTTTTCATCGTAAAAGGCGGTACCGGCTTCGCTGAGTTGTTGAATCTCTTTGATGTAGCTGGGGGTGTGTGCCCATAGCAATTCTTGTTGCGTGGCTTTGCGGGCTTTAACCGGCGTGAGGCGTGACCAGAGTTGCGCATCTTGCAAGGCTTGGTCTATGGCGGTTAGGCGCAGAGCGCTTTCGGGGTGATCTTTTAGGGTGTGCTCAAAAAAGAGCGGGTCAAGAACCACGCCAGTTTTATTGGGCGCAGGTCGAGCCGCATGACCGCAAGCGCTTAAAGAAACCAAGCTGGTCAGGCCTAGCAATTGCTGAATAAATTGACGACGACTGTTCATAACACATCTCCTTTAAGTGCATGAATAGGTGCACGAAAGCATAGTGATTTTGAAGTTTAGAAGCCTCAAATTTAACCAGGCCTGGTTGTTTTTAAAGCGTTTTTAAGTCTTTTGTGGCTGTTGCGGCATGATTTCAAGATAGCTTTCAAAGGCTTCAAAATGTTCTGGGTTTATTTTATCCATTTTGGCGCTGACATGTGTGGCGGCTAACAAATGGGCAATGCCAAATTCTTGCGCAGTTTTTAAAGCACGCAGGTTGTCATCAATCAGCAAGGTGCGTTGCGGGTCAAAGGGAGCGACTTCCTGAATCTTTTGCCAAATCTCTCCGTTTTCTTTGGGAATGCCAAAGTCGTGTGCTGAAATCATCTGGTCAAAATAATCTCCAATGTCAGTCATTTCTAGCTTGAGCGTCAAACTGTCGCGGTGTGCATTGGTCACCATGATTAAGCGTTTATTCAGCATTTTCAACCGCTGTAAAAAGGTAATGACTTCAGGGTGGGTTTGAATCATGTGTTTGATTTCACGCTTGAGTGCCACCACGGGTAACTCAAAGGTTTGGGTCCAATAGTCCAAACAATACCAATTTAGCGTGCCTTCAATTTCCTGGATTTTTTGATGGATAATGCGGTTTGCTTCTTCTAGCGACAGTTGGTTTTTATTGGCATAGGCTTGTGGCAAAAAAGTCATCCAAAAATGCCAGTCAAAATACAAGTCCAATAGGGTTCCGTCCATGTCCAAAAGCACGGTATCAATAGAATCCCACGGGATATTTGGATTTGTTGATGGCATTTTAATTTCCTCTTCGGTATTATGGGAGCCTTATGAAAACTCAAAAAACGCCCACCATTTTAGCGGAAAAGTTAGTTGCAGAATCTCGAATATTTAAAGTGCAAGCTTTAGACATAGAATACAGCAACGGCACCCGTGTGCAATTTGAACGCTTGGTTGCTTCAACCCATGGAGCAGTTTTGATTGTGCCCATTATCAACGAAGAAATGGTGCTGATTAGAGAATACAGTGCAGGCGTGCAACGCTATGAGCTGGGTTTTCCTAAGGGCAAAATTGATGCCGGCGAAACCTGGGCCGAAGCCGCGGTGCGCGAAAGCATGGAAGAAGTCGGTTTTAGACCCGGTCAAGTCAAGCGCCTTGATAGCGTAACTTTGGCTGCTGGCTACATGGGGCATCAAATTCACATTGTCTTGGCACAAGATCTAGTGCCAGAAACCGCAGTGGGTGACGAACCCGAACCCCTAGAAATCATCCATTGGCCTATCCAAAACTGGAAAGCACTCTTAGAACACCCAGAGTTCACCGAAGGGCGAGCTTACGCGGCATTAATGTTGTTGCTGAAAGAGCTGGGTAAGATTTAAGTTAGAAGTTTGTCGAGTTGTGTGCAAACTTTTCAAAGCCTATAAATTAAAAAAGCCAAGTTAATAAATAACTTGGCTTTAAAGTTTGGCTCCCCAACCTGGACTCGAACCAGGGACATACGGATTAACAGTCCGCTGTTCTACCGACTGAACTATTGGGGAGTGGTAGTTCATGCTTTCGCTTGAATGGTGCGTATTATAGACAGCCCTAAAAACTTTGCAACTCTTTTTGTAAAAAAAATTTAATAAATTTTCCCCATTCCACAAGGCTTGCAGCCGACCCATCAACAAACCTAAGCTAATTGCTTGATATCTAAAGCGTCGCTTGATTTTATGGATTGCGAGTTGTTTTAGTTTTTAGAGTTTACTGCCCCATTTTAAAACCGAAGCGGTGGCTGCTTTCATGGCA
This sequence comes from Thiosulfativibrio zosterae, assembly GCF_011398155.1. Classification (NCBI taxonomy): domain Bacteria; kingdom Pseudomonadati; phylum Pseudomonadota; class Gammaproteobacteria; order Thiotrichales; family Piscirickettsiaceae; genus Thiosulfativibrio; species Thiosulfativibrio zosterae. Next base: position 2,082,221 of record NZ_AP021888.1, on the reverse strand, counting down.
TTGTCTGGAAGTTCGAGTAGGTTTTTGGCTAGGTCGCGGTAATTTTTGATTTCTTGGGTAATATATTGTTCACTTAAGGTTGAGCTAACAACATAATTACTCAAAATAATCAGGGCGGTAATATGTTTTATTTTTTGATTGCTGGCGGTTTTGACTGCGAAATCGACATCATGATGAAACATTAAGGCTTTATAAATGATGGGGTCAATGTTCCATTTTTTGCAAACGATGGCGCCTAAAATGGTATGTTCCGTTTGAAAAAGTTCGAATTCTTTTAAGAAACCTGTAATGGGGTTGCTCATTTGGGATTCAAAAATGGCTTTGTATTCATCGTCAAAGCGCGACAAATAGATAGCGCCAACATTTTGCATTAAACCTGCCATATAGGCTTCTGAACGCGAAACATCAAATACCCAGTAGGAGAGTTCGGCCGCCGCTATGCCTGATTTTGCGCCATGGCTGAGAATGGCTCTTTCTGCGGGGGAAGCGCCTAATAGCTGCATGATGCTGGCAGACAAAAAGATGTTATAGATTTCATCCAAACCCATCACATTCACTGCCGCTTTGGCATCTTTGATTTGTTGCTTTTCAGTGGTCAGGTTGGTGTTGACCAGGGTCATAAAGTCGGCTAACAATTCTGAGTTGCGAGAAATTAAATTAGCAATGGTGACGGTATTTGGGAACTTTTTTTGAAGCTCATCTTGCAGTTTAATCACTTCATCGGGCAAGTTTGGGACATTCATTTTAGCCAAGATGGCGTTAGCTTCTTTTATTTTATCCTGCATACTGAATATCACCCCTTAGAGACTGCTTGATTTAAAAACCCTTTTAAATCTAGTCTATGATTTAAAGAATGTAAAGAACTTTATAACTTTGGGGTCTTTTCTAAAGTTTGTTTTACCATCAAGACCCAGCCTGGCGTGCTTCTAAAGTAAAAATGACCAGATTGGGTGTCTGCTTGTATTCCCCAGGCGCCGGTTTGGTAGCCATTGCCAATAGTGCTGCTCCAATAAAAATTGGGTTGTTCGCCGGGTTCTGTCTTTATCAAATATCGATACCAAGAATTTATTTTTGCTTGAGAGGCAGCGGCTTTTAAGAAATTTTTTAATTCTGGTTGGGTGGGAAGACGCCAATCTGTTTGATTGGTTTGCTCATTAGATAAACGCATGGCTTCTGTCCAATCCAACGCTTGGCGACTGCCTTTGCATTGTGAGTCTTGCCATGTTTGTCCCCAAGGACAAGCTTGCCACAGGAGTTGTTGTTGCTCATCTTTGATGACACCATCTTTTAATAAACTCAATTCACCATTGTGGGCGCTTGCCTGATGACTGCTGATAGCCAACAACAATATAAAACTCAATTTTAGATAAGGCTGGTGACGAAAATAGGGATTTAAATATGGCATGGCATTCCTTTTTTGAAATATTTTTCTATTTAATGAAGGCTATTGTATAGGAATGTTGCCTGTGCCATACACCATGCAAAAGCCGTTAAACTTGGCTTTCAAGGGGGGTGTGAGCCTTACTTAGCAAGCTATCTATGCCTGTTATTGGATATCTCAATTATTCATCTGCATCTGAATTGTCTAAGATTTGTTCCAAGGGTGCAATATTGCACAAGTTAACAAGTCAGATGATTAGGAGCAGTTTATGAATACTCCCATGGTTTGGTCGATCATGCTTTACGCCATCCCACTGCTGTTTTTAATGGGCGCTGGTGCTAATTCGCGCAAAGTTAATTGGGGCGTTGCCAAGTGGGTGACCCAAATGGCTTTGGCAATCTCAACGATCTTTGCATTATTGGTGGTGCTGGGCAAGGTGTCTTTGACAGATGTGCACAGCGTTGCTTGGTTAAATCCATCGACCAGTAGTTTAGTGATGTTGGTGCTAATCAGTTTTATTGCTTTGGTGAATGTGCGTTTTTCTGAAAAGTACATGTCAGGCAATGCCGAAGAAGAAGAACGCTATGTTCGCTGGTTAATGTTAAGCCTTGGCGCGGTGACCTTAGTGGTGATCAGCAACCATTTATTGGTATTTATGGTGGCTTGGATTGCGATTAGTATTGGACTGCATCAATTATTGGTTTTTTATCCGCAGCGTCAGCGTGCGGTATTGGCAGCTTACAAAAAATTTATTTTTGCGCGCCTTGCTGAAATCAGTTTATTCAGTGCAATTTTATTGCTGCACAAAGACACCGGCTCTTGGTTGATTAGTGATGTTTACACGGCCATGTCGCAAGCGACAGAACTCAATGGTTTGCAAGAAGCCGCGGCAATTTTATTGGCTTTAACCGCCTTAATTAAATGTGCTCAGTTGCCCTTACATGGCTGGTTAATTCAAGTGGTCGAATCGCCCACGCCAGTTTCGGCATTGTTACACGCCGGTATCATTAATTTGGGTGGCTTTTTAATGATTTTATTTGCACCCCTCATGATTCAATCGGCGATTGCGCAATGGTTGTTGTTAATAGTCGGTGGTTTAACCACCGTGGTTGCCGCCTTAATTATGATGACTAAAATCAGCGTGAAAGTGCGTTTAGCTTGGTCAACCATGTCGCAAATGGGATTAATGTTGGTTGAGTGTGGCTTAGGACTCTATGAATTAGCTCTATTACATTTGGTGGCGCACTCTTGTTACAAAGCTTATGCCTTCTTAAACAGTGGTTCGGAAGTCGAGTCCGATTTAAAACGCCGTTTGGCCTTGCCAAAAATGCCGCGTGCGCCGCAGTGGATTAGTAGCTTTTTGATTGCATCCGGCTTTGTGTTGGGCATGATTTGGGTATTTGATATTTCAGCGCCTTATAGTCCTTGGCTATTACTGGGTATCGCCATGATGATTTTGGTGGCCGAGCGTGACAGTCGCTTACAGCGTGGTGGACTATTTGGGGTGTTAAGCATGGCATTGATTTTGGTGGCGGCTTATTCACTGCAAAAATACGGCGCTGGACTGGTGGTGCAATCTTTGCCAGATGCCGTTGGTTTGTGGGGCGATATTTGGATGAGTGCTTTATTCATTACCTTTATGGCCTTGTATTGGATACTGAAATATTGGCCAGAACATCCCAAGGTGATGCATTTCAGAGTCGCTTTGTATGCCGGATTTTATTTGGATGAATGGGTAACGCGAGTCAGCTTAAAGTTTTTCCCCAAGCGTTTACCCGTGCGTTTTAACCCTAAACAATTACAAATAGCAGCAAGGGAGATGATTCAATGAAAACGAACACGATCAACCTTAATCAAACCATTACGCTAACTGAGTCTCAGCAAAAAGCTTTGCAAGAAGCTTGCGATTTTATCGCCCCAACTTGGCCTTTGGACCAATGGATTGCGGTAAACCCTTGGTGGGAGTTGCGCGACAAACCCATTCAAGAAGTGGCAGCGCAGTTGGCCGCTTTGGCGCAAGTGCAGGCTTTGCCCAGTAAAAGTTATTTTGAACCTTTATGGTTAAGTCGTATTTTGCCAAGCCACTTAGAAAAAGCTATGCAAGAATCTGGCATAGAGGTCGATCAAAATACTTGTGAATCTCATTTGCTTTCAAGTGATGAAGCGGCGCATTGGCATAATATCAGCGACTTAATGGACAGTGGTCGTGACCGTTTGCACCGCATGGCTTGGCGGGATGAAATTACCCATCAAATTAGTCAGTTTTGTGCTTTCTATTTTCACGACTCAGAGGTATGTAGCCAATTCAGTAACGGTTCGGATGGTTTTTACCACAGTTGGTTAAAAGCCACGCAAGCGGATTTAGGCATTGAAATCATTATGGCGGAAGATGGTTTGACCGAACTTTTCCAGGCCTTGCCGGACACCCCAGAAGCCTTAATTGCAGAGGCACTACGCGATTTGCAAGTGTCTGATCGATATGTGGGTGATTACGCGCATGCTTTGTTGCTTGATATGAATGGTTGGGCCTCTTGGGTGGCTTATGAGCGTTGGCAAGACCGACTCAATCAACAGCCTAACGGCTTAATGATGGAGTTATTAGCGATTCGTTTAGCTTGGGAGCTGGTGTTGTGGCGTTACCAAAAACAAAAAAGTCGTAGCGTTTTTGGCGAGTTAAAGTTTTTGTGGCGTCATCAGTTGGCTAAGTTAAAAGACTTGAAAAAGTCGCACGCTCAGGCGCAACAATTGACCTGGATATGGCAAAGAGCTTCTGAAATTGCTTACCAAGAAGGTTTGCATGAACAGTTACAAACGCCGCCACCAGCAGAACAACCCAAACCTTTAATGCAAGCGGCTTTTTGTATTGATGTGCGCTCAGAAGTTATGCGCCGTTCGCTTGAGGCGCAAGATGAGCGTATTCAAACGCTTGGATTTGCAGGATTTTTTGGCTTGCCCATGGAATATCAAGCTCCCGGCAGTTCTTTGGTAAGACCGCAATTGCCTGGGCTGTTAAAACCCAATGTGCGTTTAACGCCCATTTTGGATCCTGAGCAAGTGCAAAAACAAAAAGCCATTTTTAACCGTAAAGCCCGCTGGTTAGATTGGGGCAGCGCTGCGCCAGCCACTTTTAGTATGGTTGAAGCCAGTGGTTTGCTCTATGCGTTTAAATTGTTGCGTAATACGCTTTTTCCAGAGCCACATCAACATCCGGTGAATGATTTAGAAGTGGGCAAAACTTGGGCGTTATCGCAAGATAACCAACCTTTAAGTTTGCAACAACTGGTTGATTTGGCCGCGGGCATTTTAAAAGCCATGGGGTTAAATAAAAATTTGGCACAGTTTGTATTGCTGGTAGGGCACGGAAGCCAAACTTGCAACAACCCTCATGCGGCTGGTCTAGATTGTGGCGCTTGCGGCGGACAAACGGGCGAATTGAATGTGCGAGTGCTGGCCTATTTGTTAAATCGCTTAGATATCAGAGAAGGTTTGATGGCGCAAGGGATTGATATTCCTGAAACCACAGAGTTTATCGCTGCTTTGCACAATACCACAACAGACGATATTAAATGTTTTGACATTGAAGAAGTGGATGAACAACTTGAGTTTTGGTTAGAAAATGCCTCAGACTTCTGTCGCCAAGAGCGCGCTTTGCGCTTAGGTTTGCCAAAACTCAATCGTAATGAACTCAATAAAGAAATTCGTTCGCGCGCTAAAGATTGGTCGCAAGTGCGTCCAGAATGGGGCTTGGCAAATAACGCCTCGTTTATCGTGGCACCGCGTCATCGTACAGCGCATTTAAATTTGCAGGGACGCAGTTTTTTACATGACTACAACGCCGATTCTGACAGCCAATTTGGCTTACTAGAGCTCATTATGACAGCGCCCATGGTGGTGACCAATTGGATTAACTTGCAATACTATGCCTCTGTTTGCGACAACTATAAGTATGGCAGTGGAAATAAGGTGTTGCACAATGTTGTTGGCGGCAATATCGGTGTTTTTGAAGGCAATGGCGGGGATTTACGGATTGGACTGTCCATGCAATCGATTCACAATGGTGAGGATTGGATGCACGAACCCCTGCGTTTAAGTGTGTATATCGACGCACCGCAAACAGCCATAGAAGACATTGCAGCACGCCACGAAGCGGTCGGTAATTTGATTAAAAATGAATGGTTGTTTTTATTTCATTGGGGCAAAGACGGCAAAATCTCGCGTTTCAATGGATCTGAGTGGCTGGAGGTTGCTTAACTTTGAGGGAGAAATCTAAGTGTTTTACGGCAATAAAACCTTTGGGTTACTCAAAGTGTTCAATTTTTGGTTAATTGTTATAGGTTAGAGTCTTTAAGGTCATGTTCTCATGGCCTTTTTTTTGGCTAAAAATTAATCGCTATGTTTCGTCAATTGCTCAATCGGCAACTTTCCAAAAGAAAACCCCGCAGAGCGGGGTTTGTTGTGTCCTTGGCTGGTATGGTTTTATTCCACCCGTCTATTCCACTAGATAATCCATAAGGTTGATGTATAAGCATTCTAGGCGCTTAATATTTTCGCGTGTGACTGCTTGATCACAATCAGGGTGTTTGAGAGCCTGTTGATTCATGTGCCAAAAGCGCTTACAAGTGGCGATGGTTGTTCTGAGCTCATAGGGCGTAGGATTGCCCGCTTCTTGCCATTGACCGGGCATCATGTCGACTTCTTTTTGCACAAACTCGACAATTTTGGGTTGGCTTTGAGCTGGTTGTGTTAAGGCCTTAGGCGACTGCGCTAAGGTTGCTTGAGTTGAAGATGAGGGTAATGGCATGATGTGTCTCCTTAAAATAGTCAGTTGACGACTTCGATTATAGAGACGGTATTCCATAGATAAAAATAGGATTTTCCGATAGCACACTGCGAGAGTTGTCTATGGAAGCTAGGCTCAACCTATGCCGCAATAGTAGCAAGGTTAAGTGGGGCGAAGGCTTTAGCCTTCTAAGCGGTTTACCCCCACAAGCTTAGGGGCGGATCTTTTAGCATGGCTTTGAGCAAATCCGTGCGAGTGACGATGCCCACCAAATGATCTTGCTCATTCACAATCGGCACACTGGTCACATCATAGTCAACCATTACATTGGCAATGCGGCGCACATCCGATACAGGGTCGGCGGTAATCACTTCTGGGCTCATGGCATCTTTAACCGTTTTATTGGTCACAAACGAAACCCGCTCGCCATCATCAATAATAAAAGCCAACAAATTATTTAAGGTAACCATGCCCACCAATTGCATCTGCGAATTGCTGACGGGCATTTGATTAAAGTCATGCTTTTTCAGCATTTGATAAGCGTCTTGAATGGGTAAGTCCAGCGGTAAGGTGACCACAGGATGGCTCATGAGTTGATACGCATGAAAAATAGGCTGCCGCTCATTAAGATGCAACATCTTGCGATAGGCGTCTAGCCCTTTGCTGTTAACAGGTTCAGTTTTTAAACCCTGCACGATCACCGTTTCGTCTTGTGCAATATTGGTGTGCACATCCACCGCTTCATTGGCATGCGGCGAACGCACGCGTTTTAAGGCTTCAAGATTATCTCTAAAACGGCGTCCTTCAATATTGTAAATGGCAAACATACAGCAATCCTCCAAGTCGTTTTTGAATCTTAGCATGCTACGGCAATAAAAAAACCCCCTCGGCGAACCGAGAGGGTTATTTATGGTTTAGAAAAGAAATCAGTTTTAGGATTCTTTAATCTCAACCAAATCATTAAATGCATGCCAGCTGGCGTAACCGAGCAGTGGCATCACAATTAACATGGCTAGGCCGAAAGTCACCAAACCTAAGGTTACTAGCGCGCCAACAGTAAGCGCCCAAACTGCCATAACGCCTTTGTTTTCCATGGTCACTTGGAAACTGATAATCATCGCTTGTACTGCGCCAATATTGTTGTCACGCAGTAATAATGGAATTGTCACCACGCTGATGGTAAATACAAAAGCGGTTGCTATCACAGCGCCAATCATAAAGTAAGCTAAAAAGCTCAAGCCTGCGTCTGAGCTTAAAAAGCCCATTAGTCCAGCATTGGGGTCAACAATGAGCAAGCTGTTGGATTTAACGACCGCAGCAATCATAGGCGTTATTCTGGCCCAAATAGCAATTACCAAACCTAAAGCGACTGCGAACAGCGCAAATTCCCCAACATTGGGTCGCCAGGCAACCAAAGAGGCTGAAAGGGAAGGTTGCTTGCCTTGTTCAAGCTGTTGCGCCACATAATAAAGTCCTGTGGCTAAAAAAGGCGACAACAGCACAAAGAAAGTGGCCACTTTAAACATCATGAGGGGTTCGGCGATAAAAGAAAAATACACCAGGGCGACAGACAAAGCCATGATTGAACCATAAAATAAAGACGCACCTGGCGCATGTGCCATGTCCATCCAGCCCTGTCTTAACCAACGACCTATATCTGAATATTTGGCATCATGAGAAACCAAGTGTTCACCGCTTTCAGTTAGGTGCAGGTGTGTGTGTGAAGTAGATACAGTTGTTGACATGATAACCTCCAGTCATTATGCAATGTTTGTATAGATAAAGGTCTTAAAGGAAACTTCTTTGTATCACTTTAAGTTTGACTCTACTATAACAATTCCTGACTAAAATACTAGGTTATTGCCATTGATGTTTTCAATGAATGACATTTGCTTGAGTGAATAATTCAATACTATCAGTTATTTATGATATTTTAGAAACCTTGAAGGTACTCTTTCTAAAACCTGAATTTCACCCCAAAAAGCAGGCAAAATTTAACCAGGCCTGGTTAAATTTTGAGAGCGCCCAAAGCAAATATCTATACAAAAAAATTAAATTTTGAAAAAAATAGCGTTTTTTTTAAGGTTTATTACAAATTTTAAGGTTTTTTATCTTACATATTAAACTCATAAAAATCATGTGGTTAGCATGATGAAAATGCCCACCTATTGATAATTCTCAATCCTACCTATCTTTTCATTCAATTAGTCAATACATGCTGACCTCTATAACATTGAGCTCGAATTCAATTCAACTCCAAACAACTAAAGGAGCAATTTTATGGCAGCAAAAACTTTTGATGCAGGTGTTCAGGATTACAAACTGACTTACTGGACCCCAGACTATACCCCGCTAGATACAGATTTATTGGCTTGTTTCAAAGTGGTTCCGCAAGCCGGAGTCCCTAGAGAAGAAGCAGCCGCTGCGGTTGCCGCAGAAAGTTCAACCGGTACTTGGACCACCGTATGGACTGACTTATTAACAGACATGGAATTTTACAAAGGCCGTGCTTACCGTATAGAAGAAGTGCCTGGCGATAAAGAAGCATTCTACGCTTTCATCGCTTACCCACTAGATCTATTCGAAGAAGGTTCTGTTGTAAACGTATTAACTTCTTTGGTTGGTAACGTATTTGGTTTTAAAGCGGTTCGTTCTTTAAGACTTGAAGATATTCGTTTCCCAATTGCTTACATCAAAACTTGTATGGGACCACCAAGTGGTATTCAGGTTGAGCGTGATAAGTTAAACAAATATGGTCGTCCAATGTTGGGTGCAACCATCAAACCAAAACTAGGTTTATCGGCTAAAAACTATGGTCGTGCTGTTTATGAGTGTTTGCGTGGTGGTTTAGATTTAACCAAAGATGATGAAAACATCAACTCGCAACCTTTCCAACGCTGGCAGAACCGTTTTGAGTTTGTGGCAGAAGCCGTTCACAAGGCAACCCAAGAAACCGGTGAGCGTAAAGGGCATTACTTAAATGTAACGGCACCAGATTGCGAACAAATGCTAGAAAGAGCTGAGTTTGCTAAAGAATTAGGCATGCCAATCATCATGCACGACTTCTTAACCGCTGGTTTCAGTGCTAACACTTCACTGGCTAAATGGTGTCGTAAGAATGGCGTATTACTCCACATTCACCGTGCCATGCACGCGGTAATTGACCGTAACCCAAGACACGGTATTCACTTCCGCGTTTTAGCTAAGTGTTTGCGTTTGTCAGGTGGTGACCATTTACATACTGGTACGGTTGTAGGGAAGTTAGAAGGTGACAGAGCATCAACTCTAGGGTTTGTTGACCAGTTGCGTGAATCATTTGTACCAGAAGATCGCTCGCGTGGTGTGTTCTTCGACCAAGATTGGGGCTCAATGCCAGGCGTATTTGCCGTTGCATCGGGTGGTATCCATGTATGGCACATGCCACAGTTGGTATCTATCTTTGGTGATGATTCAGTACTCCAGTTTGGGGGCGGAACACAAGGTCACCCAGGCGGTAACGCAGCGGGTGCAGCAGCAAACCGTGTGGCATTAGAAGCGTGTGTTAAGGCTAGAAACGAAGGTCGTGACCTAGAAAGAGAAGGTTCAGACATTCTGCGTGAAGCGGCCAGACACAGTAAAGAATTAGCCGTGGCATTGGAAACTTGGAAAGAAATCAAGTTTGAATTTGACACAGTTGACAAGCTCGATGTTCGTTAATTAATCCATCGACATATTCATTAGATTAAGGAGTTAAACATGGCAAATATTCAAACTGATGATTACCGCACGCAATATACGTTAGAAACCTTTTCGTTTTTACCGCCTTTAACTGCGGACGAAGTGTATGACCAAATTGTCTACATTATTAACCAAGGCTGGACGCCAGCCTTAGAACACGAAGAACCCGTGAATGCTTCAAAACATTACTGGGGTATGTGGAAGCTTCCATTCTTCGGTATGCGTGACCCTAATCTGGTATTGGCAGAAGTTGAGGCGTGTCGTCAAGCTTACCCAGACCATTTGATTCGCGTCATAGGTTATGACAACTACACCCAGTGTCAAGGACATAACTTTGTGGTTTATCGTCCAAGAGGGATGTAAGTTTTAACCACAGTTTTATCGAAGATTTTAAGGGAGGCAAATCGTATGAGTACATCATCAACCGCCTTAAACGGACGCGCTAGAGCCATGGCTCACCGTCGTGGACATCTTGCCAGTGCTGCGGCACCGCAAGAAACCATGGCGGCGCCAATGCCAGCTGAAAAGCCCATTGAAAAGCCCGTAGAAACCGTCGCTTCATCCGCTTCGTTTTTACAGGTTTCTCCCGAGCGTAAAGCACAAGCTGGTAAGGCTGTTGTCGTTGCCGAGGGGCGTGAAGCCGCCAAGCAACGCAGACAACAGCAGGTTAAAGGAACGGCAAGCAGTGGTAGCAGTGCAAACGGTGCAAACCGTCCACAGCCACGCACCAAACCGAAACCAGAGCCGATTTTGCCAAGCACTCGAGAAGCCTCAACAGGCGACTCAGGGAGCTTAACGCCTCGCAGCGACAGAACCAGAGATAAGTCTAAGGATAAACCCAAAGGCATTAAATCTGAAACTTCTGAAACCGCAATGGGTCGTAAATTGGCAAGAGCTTGGCGACAAGCGCAAGGTAAAGGCCGTGCCGCGCAAGAGGCTTATAAGTCAATTGCCGGACAATCTGGGGCCATGGCCAAGTTGTCAAACCCAGATGCCAGTACCCGCGACATTGCTCGCCAAGTGCGTGCCGAGCGTTGCTCAAAAGGCAAAAAAAGTTGTTCAGCCGTGTCGGCAGACAGCACAGACAACCGTCGTCAGTCTCGCAAAAGACCGGCTCCGGAAAAGGTTGTTTTCTCAGAAACCTTAAGCGGACAAGCCGTTTCAGGGGCATCTTTAGCCACTGAAAAAATGACAGGTTTAGAAGCAGGATTGTGTAAAGGGGTAACAGGCACAGAATATTTGGGCGCTGAAACCTTTGCTAAAGGGTGTAGTACACAGCCTAAAGCAGCACCCGCTAAAGTAACTCAAACCCAAACCACGCGTGGTCAAACCATCAGTGGTACGAAAGTGGGTCGCGACAAGTCAGTTAGCGGAGATTTAGCAGGGCAATGCCAAGCGGTCACTGGCACAGAATATTTACCGGCCGATCAAAGCAGTTTGTTTTGTCAAAAGCCAGGTAATGTGCCAGCAGCACCTGCCAAGGTCACTGAAAGAACCAACTTGGGTAATCGCTTACTCAATGATGCTTCAACTTCATCAGTAACCGGTGCAGACCGTTTGGTGTTTACCAACAGAAATGCGAATAAACCCGCCAAGGCACCCACTAAAGTGGCCGAGTCTTCAACCTTTGCAGGTAATAAGACAACGGGTACACAGGTAGGGCGCGGCTTGGCAGTGACCGGTGATGAATCTGGTTATTGTAAGCATGTGACAGGCACTGGTTATCAAGGGCGTGAAGAAGTTGAGCAAGTTTGCCAAACCTCTTTACCCAAAGTGATGCCAACCAAAGTTGCGCAATCGGTTACCGCAGCCAGTCAGTTGGTCAGTGGTGAAAGAGCAGGCAAAGTGTCTGGTGCAACAGGTTCAGAAGCTGGTTCTTGTCAAGCAGTGACTGGCACACCTTACATGGGTATGGAAACTTTTGCACAAAGCTGTTCAACAGAACATTTAGCCAAAATGCAAAGTCGACAACCTTCGGTGATGAAAAACAGTGGCATGGGTGGCAAAGCCATCAGTGGCACTCAACCGGGTATGCAAGGTTTAACAGGCGCTCAAAAGGGGGCTTGTGAATTGGTTACCGGCACGCATTACCATGGCGTAGACCAAGTGGGCATGATGTGTCAAACCGCAAATGCTGCAGAACCTGGAGAATCTGATTTTCCAGTGATGATGGCAGCAGACCCGATTGTGAATCGTTTTGCGCCAACTGCGCCAATGGCACCCATGGCTTCACCTATGCAAGCCGCTATGCCAGCACAACCTGAGGTGTCAAAAATCACAGGTGATGGTTGGGATAGAGGTAGCAAAGTGACTGGAACGGATGGCCCTTTTGCAACAGCAAGAAATCCATCTATTAAAGGTCGCGGCATGCAACCCGCAGCCAGTGCAGCCAATTATCGTCCAAGTACTACGGCCGATATTCCGATGAGCCCAATTACCGGTTCATCTGGCAACAGTGATAGCGGTGCAAAGGTGACGCTTTCGGGCGGAGCTAGAGCTTAATTTAAACTTACTTAACGGTCAAAAGAAAGGTTCAAGTCATGTTAAAAAAGAATATGCGTGAAAAGTCCTTGTTTTGGATGCCTATTCAACCTAAAGCTCATTTGCGTGCGGTCTCCTCAACTCACGCCAAGCCGGCTTTAATGAATGCAGACAGCTCGGCTCAAGCCCATGCTCTTGTAGATTTGAACCAAAACGCCACCTTGCGTGCATACGAAACTCGCATTAAAAAAGGGTTTGATGATTTAGGGTTGGGTAACCCAACGCCTCATGTGTATGCCCAAGGTTTCTTTGACCAATTTATGGCGCTTTCTAATGAGTTTTTTACGCAAGATCCGTTAAACGGTCAAGCCAAAAACTCGGCAGAAAGCCAATTTAGAAAAGCTGGATTTCATGCGGTGGGTATTGCCCCCTGTGCGGATGGACGCCTAGCGCATGTGATCAGCTATATTTTGAGATTACCTTATTCATCGGCACGCAGAAAAGCCCATGCAGGTGCTTTATTTGATGTCAGTGAAAGTGTTCGTAATTGGGTGTTTGTAGAACACAGTCGCTTTAGAGAAGGCAAGCCCAACTCAGCGGCGGAACCCACCCAATATTTAAAAATAGCGGTATATCACTATTCCAAGTCGGATCCGCATCACCAAGGATGTGCGGCACATGGCAGTGATGATGCCAAAGCAGCGCAAGCGGCGCTGGAGCGATTAAAAGATTTTCGCCAAGCCATAGAGAATCGTTTTGGTTGTGGCGCATCGGTACAGACTCTGTTAATAGGTCTAAATACCGATGATGACAGCTTGAAAGTGCATGTTCCGAATGCGCAAGGCAAAACCTGTTTAGGGCGTTATGTTGAAACTCAAGCCCTCTATCAGCAAACCTTGGGTATGAACGCAACACAAGCACAAGCGGTTATCGAATCTGCCTTGAATGCGTGTAATGAAGACCGCAGCTCCACAGCGCCGCAAGCGGCTATGAAAGGTTTGTTAGCCTGGTTAATCGGTAACAACTTTTCGCAGATTGCTTATGTCAAAGACTATGAGCAAGGGCAGTATGCAGACATAGGTCATGCAGAGCGTTTTATCGGGATAGGCAATGGGTTTGAAGAAGTGCAACTGCGCAACCTGACTTACTATGGATTTATGGATACCATCGAAGAAGGCGCGGCAGACATAGATGTGGGCATCAAAATCTTCAAATCGATCCAGTTGCCAAAAGGTTTACCCATCCCTGTGGTGATTCGCTGTGATTATGATGGCAAAGTGCCAGGCTCAAGAGACAGAGCCCAAGCCAAAGCCATCAGACTTGAAACAGCACTGCATGCGCGTTACCCAGAGTTGTCGGCCAAAGGGCAGTTAATAAGCTTGTGTACTTTAAGAGATTACAGCCAAGCAAAGCCCGCAGAAAGGCTAAAAACAACCAGGCCTGGTCATTTTTAAACGGTTTTTACAATAAGTTTAAGGTCAATTAAAAGGTAAAAGGAGGGCAAAACATGAAGATATTTAAAGTAGAAAAAACCCTCGTGTCGACCAATCGCATTGCCATGATGGAGCACAAACCTCTATTGGTGGTGGTTGAGAAGGACGGTGGCACGCCGCAAGTTGCGGTTGATCCGGTCGGCTGCAAACCGGGTGACTGGGTGTTATGCGTCGGCAGTTCGGCTGCCAGAGATGCAGTAGGCACCAAAGGTTATCCCAGTGACCTAACCATCGTAGGAATCATAGATAAATGGGAGGTAGCTAACCATGGAAATACACCAAGTTAGAGGTCACTTAACCTTAACTTCCCGTTTAGATGGATTGGGGCACTTGCCCGTTAAAGTTTTAGACAGTATATCCGGCGCCACTTTGGTGGCCATGGATCCCATAGGGGTTAAGCCAGGCGATTGGGTTTTTACCATAGCCAACTCAGCTGCCAGAAGCGCAGCAGGCGATGACCGTTTACTAACCGATTTAACGGTTGCTGGCATCATAGATGGTTGGCAAACGGATAAAGATGAAAGCACAAACATTTTATAAACTTGGAAAGGAGTACACGCTATGAGTAACGATTACGGAATTGCTTTAGGCATGATTGAAACACGCGGTTTGGTTCCTGCAATTGAAGCAGCAGATGCCATGACCAAAGCGGCAGAAGTTCGTTTGGTCAGCCGTGAATTTGTTGGCGGCGGTTATGTCACGGTAATGGTTCGTGGCGAAACAGGCGCAGTCAACGCAGCGGTAAGAGCGGGTGCAGATGCTTGCGAACGCGTAGGTGATGGATTGGTTGCAGCGCACATTATTGCACGCCCACACAACGAGTTAGAGCCCATCTTAACGATCGTAAAGTAACTTAAAAAATTAAATTTTTAAAGACCGAAGAAGAGAAAGGAGAAAACCCATGAGCAACGAATACGGAATTGCCTTAGGAATGATTGAAACCCGTGGCTTAGTCCCTGCGATTGAAGCCGCTGATGCGATGACCAAAGCCGCAGAAGTGCGTTTAGTCAGCCGTGAATTTGTGGGTGGCGGCTATGTCACTGTCATGGTACGCGGCGAAACAGGTGCGGTAAACGCAGCTGTGCGTGCTGGAGCCGATGCTTGCGAACGCGTTGGTGATGGTTTAGTAGCAGCGCACATCATTGCTCGCCCACACAAAGAAGTGGAGCCAGTTTTGACCATCGCGGCCAAAGAATAATTTTAGTAAAGACCCAATTTAAGCATTAGGAGAAGACCCATGAGTACAGAATATGGAATTGCCTTAGGAATGATCGAAACCCGCGGTTTAGTCCCTGCGATTGAAGCGGCAGATGCCATGACCAAAGCGGCGGAAGTGCGCTTGGTTAGCCGTGAATTTGTTGGTGGTGGTTATGTCACTGTGATGGTGCGTGGCGAAACCGGTGCGGTGAATGCGGCGGTGCGTGCCGGAGCCGATGCTTGCGAACGCGTTGGTGATGGTTTGGTTGCAGCGCACATTATTGCTCGTCCTCACAAAGAAGTGGAACCTGTACTTCAGGTGTCTTCTTCTGGTACGGCCACCAGACTATAAGGTGAGAGAAGCATTCAAGTGCTTCTCTCTTCGATAAGGGGAGGGTTAAACAATGCGATATCAACCAAGAATGCAAGGCAGTGTAATGCCAGGTTCAGCGGCTTATCCTAGCTTTGCCCATACGGATGTGGCGACCACCCATTCTAGAATCTTAGGATTCTTAGGGCGAGCTTTAAGTCTAGAACTTTCGGCAGGTCAACACTACCTAGCCCAAGCCTCTTTGGCCAAGTTTCGTCATGAAATTCCTTATGCGCAAGCCTTTATTACCCTTGCAAATGAAGAATTTCAGCATGCTAATCAAATTACCGACCGAATGGTGGCACAAGGGGCTTTGCCTGCGGGCAGTGTGTTAGCGCCATCAGAAGCGTCGCATAATATTGTAGAAGCCTTAAACAGCTGTGAAGTGCGAGAAATTGCGCTGATTCAACTTTATGATGAAGCCGCACAATTTTGTCACAACATGGGTGCCATGGAAGACTTTGGGTTATTCAGCCAGTTATTGGCAGAAGAACAAGCACAGTTAAATAGAGTGAGAGGGTGGCTCGCCGAATATTTTGAGCAATTCGGGCAATCACGCCAACCCACAAGGGGGTTTGTATGAATGAAAGATGGAAAATGAAAAAGAGTCCTGCCAGTTTAGAGGCAAGATTTGAGTTTAGCACTTTTGAAAAGTTACGCTCATTCTTAGATGAGTTGGCTGAACAGGCTGATTTGCTCAATCACCATCCCAATATCAGTTTTGGGCGTGGTCATGTGTCGGTGATTATTTATGGACAGGCGGCGGAGTTGCAAGAATTAGATTTTGCACTGGCACATGGCATTGATGAAGGTTTTCATCGTGTTACCCAGTATTCATAAAGGAGTCGGTCATGACAACGACAAATACAACTGCAAAACCCACAACGCCGACTAAAGTCGTCAGCAAGCCTGCCAACAAAGCCAGTACCACAACCACAGAGTTGGTGGAAAAGCTTGAAGAGGTAATGCAAACAACACCCGCGGCAAAAACACCCCACATTGCCGATGTTGTTAAAGCTTTCCCGCGCAGACGGGTATGGCCTGACTGAGCGCTGGGATTAGGAAAGCCCTATGAAAACCTTGGTTTTAGCCACAGCCAATCCTAATAAGGTTGCAGAACTGCTGCCACCTTTGAAGGAACAGGGTTATAGTGTCAAACTGCAAACCGAATTTTTCAGTGAGCAGGTTGACGAAGATGGCTTAAGCTTTGTAGAAAATGCGCTCAAAAAAGCGCGTTATGCCAGCGCAAAAACTGGGTTGCCTGCTATTGCGGACGACTCGGGACTGCAGGTGGCTTTCTTAGGCGGCAAACCTGGCATTTATTCTGCACGCTATGCTCAAACAGGGCAAAATAGTCAACCAGATGAACAAGCCAATGTACAAAAGTTATTGGCGGAGTTGGGCAATCTTCCTGTCAAACAACGCCAAGCCACTTACATTTGTGCGGTGGCTTTTGTGGCTCATGCCAAAGACGAAACCCCCATCCTTGGATTCGGTACTTGGCAGGGCGATATTTTAAACGCGCCAAGAACATCACACGGCATTGGTTACGATGCGATTTTTTGGCTACCGAGTGAATTAAAAACCGCTTCAGAAGTGCCTTTGGCACGCAAGTTACAAGTCAGCCATCGGGCGCAAGCTATGGCTCAGGTGTTACAACAATTGAAAGGACGCGGTGCGCTATGATTCAACTGAGAACCTACATTTTTTTAGATTCGATGCAACCCCAGCTCGCTTCTTACATGGGTACAGCATCCATGGGCTTTTTGCCTGTACCGGGTGATTCCTGCCTATGGGTAGAAGTTGCACCAGGTATGGCAGTGCATCGCTTAACAGATGTGTCACTTAAGGCTTCCAATGTGCGCCTAGCACAACAGGTGGTTGAGCGTGCCTATGGTTCTATGGTGATTCACCATCGTGATCAAAGCGATGTGTTGGAATCTGGTCAGCACATTTTGCAGCACCTGCAAACCAGTGAGTTTTCGCGTCAACAATGTAAAGTCATGTGGAGTGAAATCATTCGTGGTGTCACCGCTGACCACGCCACCTTGATTAACCGTGATAACCGCAAAGGCTCCATGATTTTGCCAGGACAAAGTTTGTTTATTATGGAAACCGAGCCAGCAGGTTATATTGTGTATGCCGCGAATGAAGCCGAAAAAGCAGCCAATGTCACCCTAGTAGAAGCCAGGGCGGTAGGAGCTTATGGTCGTTTAATCATGGCGGGCAAAGAAGCTGATGTCAACGAAGCCGCTCGTGCGGCAAATGACGCCCTAGCCAGATTGCCTTGTGGTCATGTGATGTAACGACTTCAGGGTTGCTTAAACTTTTAAAGCTCTGAGTGATTGACTCCTTTGTCAAAATTACATTTAATGCATTCAAGAGAGTCTATAGGACTTGCCAAGTTGACTTTAATAACTGGGGAGCAGTCAAATGCCCGATTCACAAACCAGCCAATCTAATTTTTTAATACGCCATGCGTCTTTGCGTCAAATTCAAGTGTTTGAATCGGTTGCGCGCAACCTCAGTTTTACACGTGCAGCAGAAGAGTTGTATCTCACGCAACCCACGGTTTCTTCGCAGGTCAAAAGTTTGGCCGAAGCGATTGATATGCCACTGTATGAGCAAATTGGCAGAAATATCTTTTTAACCGAAGTGGGTGAACAGGTGGCTTGTAGCTGCCGTGAAGTGATTGGGCGTTTATCAAACCTAGAAATTTTATTAGACGACTATCGCGGCATGAAGCGCGGTCGTTTAAGAGTGTCGGTGATTACCACCGCCAAATATTTTGCTCCTTTGGCCTTAGGCAAGTTTTGCAAAAAATACCCCAAAATTGAACTCGGCCTTAAAATCACCAACCGCGAAAATATTTATAAGCGTATTGACCAAAATCTAGATGATTTGTACATCTTAGGGCAAGTGCCGCCCACTCATTTAGATTTAACTTCGGTGCCTTTTGCACCGAATCCTTTGTGCATTATTGCTCATAAAAATCACCCTTTAGCGGGTCAAAAAGTCACGCTCAAGCGTCTAGCTAAAGAACCATTTTTAATGCGTGAAGAAGGCTCCGGGATTCGTTCAGCCATCGAAGACTTATTTGCAGAACAAGGGTTAACCGTACAAGAACGCTTGTCTTTAGAAAGTAACGAGGCCGTAAAACACTGTGTGGCGGGAGAATTAGGGGTCGCTTGTGTATCCGAGCATGCCCTGAATCTGAGTGAGCCCAATATGCCCATCGTTAAACTCGATGTTGAAGGCTTTCCCATTCTCAAACAATGGAATATCGTTTACCCAGCCAGTAAAGAATTATCGATTTTAGCCAAAGAGTTTTTGACCTTTTTAACCGAAAAAGGCCAAGGCTACATCGACTTACAAAGCAATTGAATTAAGTTTGTCAATTGCTACCGGCACCTGTATAATGCGCCACTTGCGAAACCTATTCGCATTTCTATGATGGTGACTCTGTTCGCTCCCTCGCGACGCTATGTTGGGAACCCCGCCAGGACCGGAAGGTAGCAACGGTACCAACGGCTGCGTGCGCCGAGGATCGGTGGGCAGGGTCGCCTCCCTAATCTTTGTCTAGATTTGTCTACTCAGCTTTAGTTTTCAACTATCTCTGCCTTTGTCTTTTATCGTTTGGCTAAACAAGCTAAAATAACCGCTCTTTTGATTTAACTCTGCGAGAGTCTTTTGAGCTATACCGTCCTTGCCCGTAAATGGCGCCCTAAAAAGTTTTCTGAGTTGGTGGGTCAAGCCCATGTGATGCAAGCGCTCAGCAATGCGTTAGACCAACAACGACTGCACCATGCGTATTTATTTACCGGTACTCGTGGGGTCGGTAAAACCACCATCGCCCGTATTTTTGCTAAGGCACTCAACTGCGAAACCGGTATTACTTCAACGCCTTGTGGCGTTTGCGCCAACTGTAAATCGATTGACGAAGGGCGTTTTGTGGATTTGATTGAGGTGGATGCGGCCTCAAAAACCAAAGTGGATGACACCCGCGAGCTGTTGGATAATGTGCAATATGCCGCCGTACAAGGACGCTTTAAAGTTTATTTGATTGACGAAGTGCACATGCTGTCAAAGAGCAGTTTTAATGCCTTGTTAAAAACGCTCGAAGAACCGCCAGAGCATGTGAAATTTTTATTGGCAACCACCGATCCGCATAAACTCCCCGTCACCGTTTTATCACGCTGTTTACAATTTAATTTGATGCGTTTAACGCAGGTGCAAATTGCCAATCATTTAGCCTTTATTTTGCAACAAGAAGCCATTCCTTTTGAAGAAGCGGCTTTAGCCATGATTGCCAAAAGTGCCGATGGTTCTGCCAGAGATTCCTTAAGTATTTTAGATCAAGCCATCGCTTTTGGCGCAGGCGAGGTGCGTTTTGCGCCGGTGCAAGCCATGTTGGGGTTGGTTGACCAACAGTTTACTGAACATTTATTGCAAGCACTGCTGGCTCAATCTGCCGAGCAACTGAAAGAAGTGTTACAGCAATTGGCGGCCATGGGGGTCGATTACAGCGCATTATTGTCGCAATTGATTGAAGCCTTGCATCAGGTTGCTTTGGTTCAGGTATTGGGCAATTTGGGCGAAGTGGCGGTGATTGATGAAACGCAACTGGCGTTGTTGGCAGAACATTTATCACCTCAACAAATACAAATGTTTTATCAAATTGCTTTGCTCAGCCGACAAGATATGCGCCTAGCGCCTGATGAACGCATTGGCTTTGAAATGGCCATGTTGCGTATGCTGGCGTTTAGCCCTTCAGCCTCCACGCCAAGCGCATTTAATGAGCAAAATGGCTCAGAAAATGCTCAAAAACAACCAGGCCTGGTTAATTTTGAGCCAAAATCAGCAAGCTCAGCGCCGCAAACTCCGCCAGCACCCGCGGTTTCGCAAGCCTCGCAAGTGTTACAAAATTTAAAAGCCAGCTCGGTTGCAAAACCTACCATGCCTGCACCACCAGAAACACCAGTCGCCACTGTTCGTCCAGCTGTTGCAGAAGCTGTCCAGCCCACGGTTTCATCAACATTAGAAGTACCGCCAGTTAATCTTGAGCCTACGCCTGTTGAAAAAGATGCCAATCATTTGGCTTCGCTCCATGCGAGGTTGCAACAAACGCTGGGAAAGCCGAATAGTTCTGCGCAAACCCCCGCTCAAGCAACGCCTGCTCAGACAAATTCATCGCCTAAATCGTATGATGCAAATCCGATGTCGAGTGGTTTGAGTGCCAAAATGTCGGCAATGATGGCCAAGCAAAAGGGTGGCGGTTTTTCTAATTCATCCGCACCATCACCGCCTTCTGCAGCTGTTGCTGTGGCACAACCCACGCCGCCGCAAGATTTAGAAGTTGTGACGGATATGGGTGAGCCGCCAGCATGGTTTGATGAAACCTATGCCGATGATGCTCCGTCTGCGCCAATGGTTCCGCAAGAGGATTCACAAACGACCAGTTTAGCTCCGCAACAAAATTCTGTTGAACAGCCGATTGAGCCGCCATTTAATCCACCCTTCGTGGGGGTGCCAGAAACCCAAACGATTGCAGAGGGTGCGCCAGTTATCGCAAATGACATGCTTGAGCCCAGCGCTCAGCCCGCCATGGTGACTGAAAACCCGCTTGCAGAAAATATCACCAGCGTTGCTCCACCAACCCTATCGGCAGAGGGCAGTCATTTAATTGAAGAATGGTTAAGTTTGTTAGCGCAAATTAAGCCCGAAGGTATGGCAGAGGCTTTGGCGCACCAGTCAGCTTTGGTCGCGGTCAGCGCTGAATTTATTACCTTGTGTGTTGCGCCCGGACAAATGTTGGCCAAAACAGAATTGGCGGTGACGCGTTTAACTCAGGCATTGCAGCGGGTATTTGGTGCTCATTTTCAGTTACAATTTGTGGAGCAAGTCGCATCAGAATTGATGATGACGCCAGCCACCTATTGGCAAATTCAAGCACAACAAAAACAACAACAAGCGCTCAGTTCTATCCATGCCGATGAACGAGTCGCAGAATTTCAAAAACGGTTTAATATGCGTTTAATTGAGTCGTCAATTAAACCGATTGAACAAATTTAATGCGTTAATAAAGAAGGAAAGCACATGTTTGGTGGAAAAGGCGGTTTAGGAAATTTAATGAAGCAAGCGCAAGATATGCAAAAAAATATGCAAGCTGCGCAAGCCGAAATTGCCAAAATGGAAGTGGAAGGCGAAGCAGGTGGCGGCATGGTGAAAGTGCGCATGACCGGAAAGCATGAATTGATTAAAGTTGAAATTGATGACAGCCTAATGGACGACAAAGAAATGCTAGAAGATTTGTTTGCCGCTGCGGTAAACAGCGCTTCTCGTAAAGTGGAAGCAACCTCTGCTGAGAAAATGTCTGGCTTAACGGGTGGTATCGATTTACCTGCTGGCATGAAATTTCCATTTTAGCCCATTTGATACCCTAGGAATTTTCCATGCCCAGTCCGTTGATTAATAGCTTGGTTGAAGCCCTGCGTATTTTGCCAGGCGTAGGTCCTAAGTCGGCACAGCGCATGGCTTATTATGTGCTGGAGCGCAATCGCAAAGGGGGCGACAAACTCGCCTATGCTTTACAACAAGCCATTGAAAAAGTGGGTAATTGTGCAAAATGTCGCGACTTAACCGAAGCTGAAGTTTGTGGTATTTGCAGTTCGCCCAGACGCTTGCAACATGAATTGTGCGTGGTGGAAAATCCAACAGATGTCACAGTAATAGAACAGTCGGGCATTTTTAAAGGCGTTTATTTTGTGTTGATGGGACATTTGTCGCCCATTGATGGCATCGGGCCGCAAGATTTGGGGCTGGATATCTTAAAAGCGCGTTTGGTTGAGGGTGAAATTACCGAGGTGATTTTGGCAACCAATCCCACGGTGGAAGGCGAAGCCACGGCTCACTATATTCAGCAAATGGCAAAAGACGCTGGGGTTGCGGTGTCAAGGTTAGCGCAGGGGATTCCGATGGGCGGCGAGTTGGAGTACATTGATAGCGGTACTTTAAGCCAGGCTTTTGCTGGGCGTAAAACCGTTTAATCGCTGGTGCATTTTGACCCATAAAAAAGCGGACTTTAAGTCCGCTTTTTTAATGCCAAGAAAAAAACTTAAATCAATTCTATTTCAACATCGGTCAGCGGAATCACGCTGCAAGTCAAAATGTCTTTACCACGAGTTTCGTAGGCGGTGTCTTGAATGTGTTCTACATTGCCAGACAATAAACGCACTTCACACGCGCCGCAGTTACCACCACGGCAACTGTAAGGCATATCAAATCCCGCTTCATCCAGCGCTTCTAGCATTGAAAATTGACCATCAAACTCGACTTCACCTTGGCCAACAACCGTAATCTTAGGCATCTTTCCTTCCTTATTATCTAAATCATTTACTTGAGTTTCTGTTTTATTAAATTTGAATAATTTACCAAACAATTGCTTTAAACCCTTCTTCTTGAAGTTCCATCAGCGCCGCTGCACCCACATCGGCATATTCTGCAAAAGGGCGAATATCCGTATCCGACCAATGAAGGGTATTCATGGTGCTGCCGCAGGCAATCCAACGGACTTTGTAATCTTTAGCAAAACTTTCAATACGCTCATAACTCAAAGGGTCAACCGGGCGTTTAGGATGGGTTGCCAGTGCATGGATGCCGGGGCCAATGACCACTACGGCAATTTCAACATTGTCGCCATAGCGCTTAATCATTGCCTGAATTGAATTCAAAATGGCCAATTGATAAGCTTCATCAGACTTATTCCACATATAAACCGCTTTGTGTTCAGCAGGATCTCCCGGAAAGCGTTCGCTTGGTGGGTCTTGCATTTCTGGGAGCGGTTTAAGTTTATAAGCAGCAGTTGCTGTACTGCCATCTCCGCTGGCGAAAGTTTGCATTGGCGCCAGCAAAGCCAAGCTGAGTCCAAGGATTGAAATAGATTTAAATAGTGACATAATCCGCTCCGATTGCATTTACTTGAGTCGTTTTAAAAATTATTATAGCGTTTATTGCACACTAAAGTGCTTCAGATAGCTTTTTTTAAATTGAGAAACCATGAGTTTACAACAACAAATCGAAACCCAAATTACCCAAAACTTTCCGGTTGCCTTTATGCAATTGGATAACGAAAGTCACATGCATTCAGGTCCAGCCACAGAATCTCATTTTAAATTGACACTGGTCAGTGAGGCTTTTCAGGGGTTGAGCAAGGTTAAGCGCCATCAAAAAGTTTACCAAGTCTTAGCCGAGCAAATGCCGCAGTTTCATGCATTGGCTTTACATACCTTTTCTCCCGAAGAATGGGGTGCTCAAGTGCCCGTGTCAACGCCCTGCAAAGGTGGTCATTAATTAAGTGTTTTAAAGATGGCTCTTACAAGAGGGTTGTTTTAACGCTTGATTAAACTAAATTTACACTTATAATACGCACTCTCTTTTCTACAAGAGATTCTCTTAAGGTTTTCAACCTTATCTACATCGGGGTGTAGCGCAGCTTGGTAGCGCACTTGACTGGGGGTCAAGTGGTCGCAGGTTCAAATCCTGTCACTCCGACCATTTTCTTCTTTACAACAATCTGCTGAATTTATTAGGGTAAATATCGAATATTTTGATTGTTCATATTGCTTAAAACTACTTATACTAAACCTATTAGACATAAGAGGTAGGGTGAGATGAAACTCAAGTTTGGATTGTTACTTTTAATAGTGCCTCTCTTAGGGATTAGCCTTTTGGGTTGTGAGCGCGAGTCTACCGAAATTAAAATCAATACCCCCGTGACCGTTGGAGTCGCTAAACAGCCTTCTAGCGGTTTAATGTTTATTGCGCAAAAGAAAGGTTTTTTTAAAGAGCAGGGTTTAGATGTGGATTTTAAGGTATTCCCATCGGGCAAAGTCGCCATGAACGATTGTTTGTTAACCAGTGCCTGTGACTTTGTCAGTACCTCAGATGTGCCTTTCATTTTTAACTCTTTAAAAAACAAAAATCTCGTCACCTACGCTTCAATTTATAGCTCATCGAATGTTAATCGTCTAGTGGTGAGAACTGATAGGGGCATTCAGACCTTGCAGGATTTGGCAGGACACAGCATCGGCACTCAGCGATATTCAGCGGTCCATTTCTTTATGCACTCCGTTTTAGAGTCATCTGAAAAACTGCATGACCAAGTTATCCGCAAATTTATGCCAGCGAATGACTTGGTGAATGCCTTAATGACGGGTGAAATTGATGCTTTTTCTATGCGAGAACCTTATGTTTCGCAAGCTTTGGCGCTGATGCCCGGGCAGACCAAAAGTTTGGCTTTTCCAGGCATCTATATTCAATATGACTTATTAGTGGGTGGCAAGCCATCTGATTTAACGCCTAAGCAGGTTAAGGGGTTGTTAGAGGGTTTGATAAAGGCGGTGAAATTTTTGCGTTTAAACCCAGAAGAGTCCTTAAGCATTTTGGCGCAAGCTTTAGATATGTCAACAGAAGATTTAACGCCCTATTGGCGATTGGCAGATTTTAATGTCAGCTTGGAGCACGCCATGTTAATCACGCTAGAACAAGAAGTGAATTGGCTCAAAGAAGATGGTTATATCAACGCAGACACTGTTTTTAATTCTTTGGGTTTAATTAATTCGAGTTATTTGCTCGAAATCCGTCCTCAAGCTGTGATGTTGATGGAGTAGCTTGATGAAACTGCATAGTATCCGATCTTTAATCATGACTTTAATGTTCAGTGCCTCGGTTTTAACCCTGTTACTGGTTGCGGTTGGCAGCTGGCAATGGAATCAACAATTAAAGTTTGCTGAGTTAAGTCATTTTTCTGATGAATTAAGAGAGCATGCCACCGACCTGACATTTTTAACGGCTGAATATACCGTAACCAAAAGTGAGCGTTCCAAACAGCAGTGGTTTAGTAAGTGGAGTCAGGCGGAAAATTTAGTTTCAAAATATTCGCAAGTAGAGGGATATGCCAGTCTAGTCATGATTCGTTTACTCATTATCGACTTAAAAGAAGCGGCAGAGTTGAGCTTTGGGCAAAATGACAGTTCATATGCCGCTAAATTACATAACAGCACCAATTTACTGGCCATTAATCAGCGCTTACTGGCGCATACACGCTTGTTTCAAAAAACCATAGAAGACCAAGAAAGGGCAACCAGCGCGTTTTACAGCAATACGCTGTGGGCAGGTTTATTGTTTGGTTGGTTTATTCCGATTGGATTATTGTTTTGGGTGAAGCACTATATTCGTCAACCCATTGCACAGTTGGCCGCAGATGCTCGTAGGTTTGGTCGAGGGGAATTAGGAGCACCTGTGCGCCCTGTGTCAACCGTTGAGCTCAGTGGCTTGGCTGACAGCTTAGAAAAAATGCGTGTCAGTTTGGCTGACAATATGGTGTCTATTGAAAAATATTCTAGTTTGGCAGCCGAAAACGAAAAAGCTAAGTTGGCGGCAGAATCTTTGTTACAGCAAATTAAAAGAACGCAAGTAGAACTTATGAAGACCGAAAAAATGTCTTCTTTAGGGGTTTTGGTTGGGGGCGTGGCGCACGAGTTGAACAATCCTTTAATGGGCGTTTTGAATTATGTGACCTATGTAGAAAAGGCCATGAGTGATAAGGATTCAAAAAGCAAAAATATTCTCATAAAAGCTGAAGTAGAATTGGCTAGACTGCAAAAGATTGTGAAAAACATGTTGCAGTTTGGACGACAAGAAACCACCGAAAACACCTATTTTGATATACTGCCAGTTTTAACCCTGGTGCTTGATTTAGTTCACCCAGATTTAAAACGCTTTAATATTCAAACCGAAGTCGATGCCCCCATGGAGTTGCCCCAAGTATTTGGAGAACCCAATAAACTAGAGCAGGTGGTCTTGAATTTAGTGGTTAATGCCCGTGACGCCCTTAATGAAATGCCAGCTTTGGAGCATCCTAAAATTACCTTTAGAATCGCTGTTCAAGAGAGTGAATTGGTTTTAGAGATTTGTGATAACGGATGTGGCATTCCGGATGCCATTAAGTCTAAAATTTTTGATCCGTTTTTCACCACTAAAGAAGTGGGCAAAGGAACCGGATTGGGGTTGGCCGTTTCGACCCAATTAATGGCCGATATGCATGGGCGTTTGTTGGTGTCACCAACGCATGAAGGTGCCTGTTTTCAAATGATTTTGCAATGCCAAGCAGCCTGAATAATTTAAGTAACCTTTGCCTAAGGGCAAAGTCTTTATAGAATGGTGAGGAAAAGAGAATGAATGTTTTAGTGGTGGATGATGAACAGTCTATTAGAGATTCGTTTGAATTAGCGTTAGAGGGAATTGCTGAGCTTAATCTAAAACTGGCTGAAAATGGTGTTGAAGCCATGAAGATGGTTCAAGGTTGGCCACCAGCGCTGGTGTTTTTAGATTTAAAAATGCCCAAAATGAACGGGGTCGAAACCCTAAGAGCCTTAAGAGCCCTCTATCCAGATGTGCCGGTTTATGTGGTAACGGCTTTTGCAAAAGAATTTACCAAAGAGCTAGAACAAGTCAGAGATGATGGCATTGAGTTTCAATTGGCGGCAAAACCCATTACCTTAGACCAAATTAACGAAATCGTTTCAGCCTATTTATAATGCTTGAAATGCCGGGAGTGATTATGTATAAATTTAGACTGTTTTATGTGGCTAATAAGTCCAGCGAAAGCAAAATTGCGGCTTTTAAAGAAAGTTTGCAAGCCAATATGATCGAACCATGGGATTTAGAGTTGATTGATGTCATGGAAAAACCAGAGATTGCGGCAGAAAATAATATTTTCGCAACGCCAACGCTCATCAGAAACCTTCCAGAGCCAGTAAAAAAACTGATTATTGACCTTACAAAACTCAATGATATTGTTTTACAGCTGACTAAATAAGCCATTTAATGACGCGCTCACTCAATGCCCGTTGGACGCCCTGGCTAAAGGCAAAACTGGTTAAGCAGTTCTTGGCGCTGAGCGTCATTCTGTTGTGTATAGCGCCTGTGCCGCTTGCTTGGGCAGATAATGTTGTGATAGGCGTTTTGGCCTTTAATGGTAAAGCCCAAGCGCGCACCGATTGGCAACCTATGTTGGCCTATCTGCAACAAAAACGCCCCGAGCATCGATTTGAACTCTTGCCGTTAAACTTTTCTGAAATCAACGAAGCGGTTGAAAAGCAACAAATTACCTTCCTTATTACCAATCCATTGCAGTATTTGCAGCTTTCTTATGAATATCAACTCTCAGGGGTTTTGACCCTTAAAAGACATTTTGGCTCTGTTAGCTTCAGCCAAATGGGCAGTGTTATTTTTAGGCGTTCAGAAAATACCCAGCTAACAGACCTGAGTCAAACCGCTAATCTGCGAATTGGCCTTGTCAACGCTAGGTCTGCGGGTGGCAAAATTTTCGCAGAAAGTGAGTTTGCTCAGCAAGGCGTTAATTTTAATGAGTTGCAAAAATTGCATTATTACCATACTCATGAGGGCGTGGTGTTTGCGGTTTTGTCTGGTTTAGCAGATGTGGGTGTGGTGAGAACGGGCGTTTTAGAACAGTTGGCAACACAAGGCCAGTTAAACCTAAATGAGCTGACCATTTTGGCGCCAAAAAAACCGCTAGACAGTGAGTGTGCTTTGGATTGCAAACAAACTTTTCCGTTTTTGTTAAGTACCGAGCTGTATCCTGAATGGGCTTTGATGGCCATGCCGAATGTGCCGATTAATTTAAAAGACCAAATTGCCGCAACCTTACTGTTGATGCCCAATATCGAAATGCCGGGCAGTTTGGGGTATTTATCTTGGACAACACTTGCCAATTACGAAAAAGTGCGTCGTTTAATGGAATCATTAAATATTCCCCCTTTTGTCAGACTTATAGAGCCCTTGTCTTTAAAAGTGTTGTGGGAAAAACATCGTCTAGAAAGTGTGGTGGGTTTAATCATGCTTGGTCTGTTAATGGCCTTTTTAGGCATATTGCACAGTCAAAATCGTCGATTAACCCTGGTTGGTCAAGCCTTTTCTAATTCAGAAAAAGCCAGAAGTGCTTTAACGCAAGAACTTAAAGATGCCTTGATTTCAAGCGAGTTTTCTCAAAAGCAATTTAAACAGCTGACGCAAACAGCCCTAGAAGGTATTGTGATTATGAATGTCAAAGGCTTGATTGAATTTGCCAATCCGGCTGCTCATAAAATTTTTGGCTACGAACCGGGCGGCTTATTTGGCATAGATTTGCACCGTACGCTGGTGCCTATGGAAAACCGTAGCAAGGCTGTAGAAGGGTTTGAACGGTTTTTAATCACCAAAAAGGGGCCAGTGCTGGGCACTACTCAAGAAATGGAGGCCTTAACCAAAAAAGGCTCTAAAATTTGGGTGAGTCTATCCATATCCAGTTTTGAGCTTAATCAGCAAGTTTTTGTGTCAGCCATGATTTCAAATGTGAGCGAAGCGCGAGCCATACGCAATGAATTAAGCAGTGCTAAAGAGCAGGCTGAGAAGTATTTAGCGGTGGTGAATGCGGTTATTTTTGAACTGGATGGTTCTTTCAAAGTGACCATGATGAATGAGTTTGGTGCCGAGCTGGTCGGTTGGCCGGTTCAGGCGTTTAAAAAATTACCCTTTGCCCAGTTATTGGATCAAGACGCTGATCAACTTGAGTTGAATATGCGCTTAAGAGAATTTGAGTTATCACAAGATTCACAGTTGTCGGTTACGCTTTTTTGGCGCCATAAATCCAGCGGCGCAAGGCTTGAGTTAAAGTGTGATATTTTTAAAGAATATGATGGAAGAGGCGAGATTACCGGCTATGTAGGCTCTGCCATAGATGTGACTGCGGTGGTAGAAAGCCAAAAAGCCATGCAACAAACGCAAACCTATTTTTCCACCGTGGTCGAAAAAAATCAGTCGGGCATTATGGTGATTAATGCCTCTGGGGTTATCCAGTTTGCCAATCCCGCAGCAGCAAAATTATTAAACCGTTCTTTAGACCTTTTATTAGGCAATAGTTTTGGTATCCCCATCAGCTCGGCAGAAGAGAAAATTGAGCTGGATATTCTGCGCCCCAACAAAACACCTGGCAAAGCCGAGTTGACGGTTTCTAAAACCGAGTGGCAAGGTGAGCCAGCCTTTTTGTTAATGATTCACGACATCACCGACTTGCACGAAGCGCAAGTGCGTATTGAAAAAATGGCCTATTATGATGCTCTAACAGGGCTGCCTAATCGCAGTTATTTTGATATGCAATTGGCGCAAGTCTATGCCCGTGCCAAACGCAATAAAACCCCTTTTGCCATCATGTTTTTAGATTTGAATAAGTTTAAAAGTGTCAATGACACCCTAGGTCATCATGTGGGTGACGAATTACTCATCCAAACTTCTCAGCGCATTCAAAATCAAGTGCGCGCCTCTGATGTGTTAGCGCGTATGGGGGGCGATGAGTTTACCCTGATTGTAGAAGGTGTGAATTCAGATGCGGAGTTGTTAGCCCTTGCCCAGAAGATCGTAGATTGTTTTGCGCCAGCGTTTGTTTTGAGTAAACATGAGTTGCATATTTCACCCAGTATCGGGATTGCGCGCTTTCCAGAAGATGCAACCGATACGGGTTTACTACTCAGCTTGGCAGATACCGCCATGTATCAAGCCAAAAAAATGCCAACGAATCATATCGCCTTGTATCAACCGCAAATGGGTGTGCAAACCCTTCAGGCCTTTACCCTCGACTCAGAAGTGTATAGCGCCTTTGAGAAGCAAGATTTTGAAGTCTATTATCAGCCACAAATGGCCATAGAGAGTCATCAGGTGATTGGTTATGAAGCCTTGTTACGCTGGAATTACGATGGTGCTTTGCGTTCGCCAGACCAGTTTGTGCCAGCACTGGAAAGTTCTGGTCTGATTATAAAAGTGGGTTTTTGGGTATTAGAGTCGGCTTTAGCGCAGCTCAAAACTTGGCAAGCACAAGGCAAACCCTTAACGCGCATTTCAGTGAATGTGTCGCCCATTCAATTGTTAGACCCCAATTTTGTTGATAACTTGGCTAATTTGTTAAACACCTCGGATGTCGACCCCCATTATTTGGGGATAGAAATTACCGAAAGTGCTTTCATGAATAATTTGAAAAGCATTCAAAACTCAGTTGAACGCATGCAGTCTTTGGGGCTAGAAGTGCATATGGATGACTTTGGTACCGGACATTCTTCGTTGGCGTTACTGAAAAACCTACCCTTTGATGTGGTAAAACTCGATATCTCTTTTATTCGTAACATCGACTCAGATAAACGCGACTATAATCTGGTAAAAGCCGTTATTTCGGCGTTGCACGCCATGGATATTCGGGTGATTGCTGAGGGGGTGGAATCCCAAGCTCAACTGGATAAATTAGTGGAATGTCGTTGCGATGAAATTCAAGGTTACATCGTTTCAAAACCTATGTCCATTGAACAGTTCAATCACTTTACCAATCCCTTAGCCTTTTCTTAAAGCAATTTTTAACCTCTTTCTTTGCCCAAAAAAACGCCAAAAATGACCAGGCCTGGTTAGTTTTTGGCATTTTTAAGCGTTTTTTTATGATCACATAGGTTTATAGAAGGAAGTTTCTGGACTCCATGGGGCGAAGGCTTCAGCCTTCTTCTTTAAAGCGCGCACAACTTCCAGCAGGCTAAAGCCTGCGCCCCAATTTCGTGACTTAAAGCTGCAAGGTGTCTGATAAATAAGGGGCTAAGGCTTTAGCCTTAAGGTTATTGTATTGGATTCAGGGCGTTTCAAAGTAGGCCGAAATAAAGGCTTGAGGTAAGCGACAAGCTTTTTGAGTTTTGATGTCCATGCAAGCCCAAAGTGTGTGGCCGTTAAAAATTTCGTGCTGATCTTGAGCACGCAAAATACGATAGTAGCGTTTGCGTTTACAGCACCCCAACCTTTTTTCATTTGGGTCTAACCAAGTGGTTAATTCAAGCAATTCATTTTGTTTGGCTGCCGCCAAATAATTGAGTTCGTGTTGAATCACCACCATCATTTTGCCAAGGGTTTGCTGGACTTGAATATCAATACCCACGGCAAGGCTATGCTGCCAAGCCAATTGCTCCATCCAGCTTAAATAGACTTTATTATTCACATGTTGCCATAAGTCTATGTCTTGCGCCTGCACTTGATAGCTGGCGCGCAACTCATAGGGTTTGCTGGCGTCAAAAAGAAACTTCAAGGCATGACCGCTGGTTTGGCACTGTCGGTTAGGGCTTTCTTTTCTTGTTGACGCAAATAGGCTTTGTAGGCGGGGGACTGACTGCGAATATTAAAGGTTAAGCGCGCCACTTCATCAAAGTGTTTGGCAAAATGAATGGTCATGCCTTCTTTTAAATAGTCAGGCAGTTCGTTAAAGTCTTTGGTGTTGTCATCAGGTAATATCAATTCTTTTATGCCCAAACGGCGTGATGCGATCACTTTTTCACGAATGCCACCCACCGGTAAAACCTGTCCCGTTAAACTCAACTCACCGGTCATTGCCAAAGGCGTTTTAATGGCTTCTTGGCGAGCCAGGGATAACAAAGCCGTGGCCATGGTAATGCCCGCACTTGGGCCATCTTTGGGGGTTGAGCCATCTGGCACATGCAGATGCACAAACGCCTTATCAAAAAACTCTGGGTCGGCTTTGTATTTATCTAAATTAGATGAGATAAAGCTATAAGCAATGCCCGCCGATTCTTGCATGACTTCGCCCAATTGCCCAGAAAGTTTAAAGCCGCGGTTTAGGGTGTGCACACGGCTGGCTTCAATGGTTAGGGTTGCACCGCCCATGGATGTCCA
This sequence comes from Thiosulfativibrio zosterae, assembly GCF_011398155.1. NCBI lineage: Bacteria > Pseudomonadati > Pseudomonadota > Gammaproteobacteria > Thiotrichales > Piscirickettsiaceae > Thiosulfativibrio > Thiosulfativibrio zosterae. The sequence goes on along the minus strand of NZ_AP021888.1, from coordinate 2,050,032 downwards.
AGCCAAGCCAGTGACAGTACCGAGTTGTTGATTGAATTTTTCGGGGGTAAAGCGCGGTTGCCCCAGCATTTCTTCAAGTTCGTTAACATGAATCACGGTTTCAGTCAGTTCACCTTTGACAAATCGAATCGCTAATTTGCGAACCAATTTTGCCAGTTGTTTTTTAAGATTTCGCACACCGGCTTCACGCGCATAGCCTTCAATGACGTGACGCACCGCCGGCAGGGTAATTTGCACTTGTTTGCGAGTTAAGCCGGCTTCTTCAAGCAGGGTTGGCCAAAGGTGATGTTTGGCGATTTGAATTTTTTCTTCGGTAATGTAGCCTGATAAACGAATCACTTCCATACGGTCGAGCAAGGGCCCAGGAATGGAATCAAGCGTATTGGCGGTACACACAAACACTGCTTTTGATAAATCAAAACGCACATCCAAATAGTGGTCCATAAATTCTGAGTTTTGCTCAGGGTCTAAAACCTCTAACAGCGCAGACGCAGGATCGCCTTGGTAAGAGGCGCCAATCTTGTCGATTTCATCGAGCATAATCACCGGATTAGCCGTGCCGCAATCTTTTAAGGCTTGCACAAATTTACCCGGCATGGCGCCGATGTAAGTGCGACGATGCCCTTTAATTTCGGCTTCATCGCGCATACCGCCCACTGAAAAGCGATAAAACTTTCTACCCAAAGTGTCGGCAATCGAACGACCTATCGAGGTTTTGCCCACGCCTGGTGGGCCGACCAAACAAATAATTGAGCCAGATACTTCGCCTTTGAGGGCGCCAACCGCCAAAAATTCCAGAATGCGGTCTTTGACATCTTCAAGTCCATCGTGTCCCTTATCCAGAATTTTTTGCGCACGATTGAGGTCTAAAATGTCCTTGCTGTATTGACCCCAAGGCAGTTGAGTTACCCAGTCTAACCAATTGCGAGCCACGCCATATTCAGGGGATTGTGGGTCGAGAATGTTGATTTTATTGAGTTCTTCGTTGGCTTTTTTGGCGGCTTCTTTACTGAGTTCGAGTTTGGAAATGCGGTCTTCAAATAAATCAGAGTCAGCCGTGCGGTCATCTTTGACCATGCCCAACTCTTTTTGAATTTCTTTGAGTTGTTGATGCAAAAAGAACTCGCGCTGTTGATTGGTGAGGTTTTCTTCGACACGCTCACGAATATTGAACTGCATTTTGGTGACTTCAATTTCTTGCTTAAACAACGCCAGCACTTTTTCAAGACGCTCGACCAAATCCAGCGTATCGAGAATGTCTTGTAGTTTTTCATTGTCGGCGGTGGTGATGCCCGCGGCAAAATCGGCCAAATGCTCTGGGTCGTTAACACTGTAGCGATTGAGATAAAATTTGAGCTCTTCACTGTACAGCGGATTGAGCGGCAGCAATTCTTTAAAGGCGTTCATAATCGCCAAACCATAGGCTTTAAATTCTTTTTGCGTGCCGGTTTTAATGTCTGCCGGATAGGTTACCTGCGCTTGAAAAGGCGAAGCATCTGAAATCCAATCGCTGATTTTAAAACGGCGCACGCCTTCGGCAATCAGTTGAATATGGTCAGATTTTATTTTGGGTTCATGCACGCGCACCAAAGTGCCTGTGGCGGCAAAGTCTTCAGGCAGGGCTTTGTGATGGTCGTCGTTGGTGACAAAAATAATACCGATATATTGCATTTTGCCTTGAATGACTTGTTCCATGGTATCGCCCCACAGTTCTTTGCTGAGCAAAATGGGCAGGGTTTGACCAGGGAAAAACGGGCGTTCTTTTACCGGTAATAAAAACAAATGGTTGGGTAGGGCATTATGGCTTTTAACTAACTGCGAAAACGCGGCCTTGACCTTGTCTGAAATTTCAACCACCACGGGTGCTTCCGCAGACTCGTCATCACTGGGAGGCAGGTGTTCGCCATCCAAAATTTGTTTGGGGCTGTCTTGAGTACTGTCTTGTGTGCCTTCAGCCTCTGGCTCGGGTTCCATTTGGGCATCTAAAATCGCTTGTTTGATTTCGGAAATGCGATCATGAATGTCGTTATGGTGTTCTTCTAAAAAAGCTTCTAGAGGAGAGTTGTTTGAATCATTTGAGTTGTTTGAGTCGGTCATATCGTTGGCTTATGCTGAATTCGGTTTAAAATTGATCTATTATATGGAGTCTTAACTGCACAAATTCAAGAGGCCAAGCAAGAAATGCAAAAAATAAATATCGGGTTTATTACCGTATCCGATCGCGCATCGCGTGGAGAATATGAAGACTTGGGTGGCCCAGCCATGCAGGTCTGGTTAAAAAATGCCTTAAAAAATGACTGGAATCCGGTTGCCAGAGTGATTGAGGATGAGCAGTCGTTAATCGAACAAACCTTGATAGAGTTGGCCGATGAGTTTAAATGCGGGTTGATTTTAACCACCGGCGGCACAGGCCCCGCTAAGCGTGATGTTACCCCAGAAGCCACCGCGGCGGTCTGCGATAAAATTTTAGATGGTTTTGCTGAGCAGATGCGTGCAGTATCGCTTAAGTATGTGCCCACGGCGATTTTGTCGCGCCAAATTGCCGGCACGCGTGGCAGCAGTTTGATTATTAATTTGCCTGGCAAACCTTCTGCAATCGGTGAGTGCCTTGAGGCGATTTTTCCCGCCGTTCCCTATTGCGTCGATTTAATCGAAGGGCCTTATTTAGAAACCAATGATGACTTTATCAAAGGCTTTCGCCCCAAACACGCACAAAAACCCTCATCGACCTCTTCAAATTAAGGATGCACATCGTGACCCAATTTAGCTATCAATGTGAAGGTTTAGAAACCATTAATGACTTTATCCGTTGGGGAGCGTCATTGTTTCGTAAATCGGATTTATTTTTTGGACACGGCACCGACAATGCGTTTGATGATGCCAAAATGCTAGTGTTGCATGTTGTTTCCATGCCTTGGAATTTGCATGACAGTTATTTGCAAACCCGCTTAACCTTGCATGAGCGCCAAGCGGTGACCGATTTATTTCGCCGCCGTATCGAAACCCGCAAGCCCTCTGCGTATTTGGTGGGCGAAGCCTGGTTTGCCGGCTTGCCATTTTATGTGAATGAGCATGTGCTCGTGCCACGCTCACCGATTGCCGAGTTGATTGCTAAAAACTATGCACCTTGGATTGAAGACCCAGAGGCGGTCACTCATGTGTTGGATATGTGCACCGGCAGCGGGTGTATTGGGATTGCCAGTTTGCAAGCCTTTCCAAATGCCGAAGTGGATTTGGTCGATATTTCGCCAGAAGCCTTAGCCATTGCCAAACAAAATGTGGCGCGTTACGACTTAATTGGCGTGGCGCATCCGATTGAGTCGGATTTATTCGTGGCTTTAGAGGGCAAACAATATGATTTGATTGTCTCTAATCCGCCTTATGTTGATAAGATAGAAATGGATGCCTTGCCAGAAGAGTTTCATCAAGAGCCGCGTTTAGGATTAGAAGCGGGAGATGATGGCTTGGATATCGTGCGTGTTATTTTGGCAAAAGCTGCACAACACCTGACAGAAAATGGGGTGTTAATCGTTGAAGTGGGCGTGTCGCAATATTACTTGGAAGAAGCCTATCCTGAATTGCCTTTTTCATGGTTTGAGTTTGAGCAGGGTGGTGAAGGCGTTTTTGCCATTTCCAAGTCTGAATTGGAAGTTTTTCAAGACATCCTCGACAGTCGTATCCTCGGATAAGCGACTCTCACACTTTATTTGGTTTGATATTTGCTGTAAATCATTTTTTTGTTGGGGCGTGCGCTGTGGCTTGCCCAAAATTGGATAGGAAGTTTGGTATGAAGTATTTTCAGAAAACCTTAATCTCAGTTGCTTTGTCGGCATTGATTTTCTCACCCAGCATTGTTTTTTCCGCTGACGGCCATGACCCACATCCAAAATCCGTCACGCAACCCAAAATGGCCACCGCCCCCCTGATTGACTTGGGTGCAGAAGCCACCGGTGGGGCAACGGCTGCGCCAGCCATGGCTGCACCAGAACCTGTTGCGGTAAAAGCCCCCGCGCCAAAACCCGATGCACACGCTGCCAAGGCAGATGGGCATGATGCACCCCACGCAGAAGCGCATCCGCCGCATTGGGCTTATTCTGGCTCAGAAGGTCCGCGCTATTGGGGCGAACTGGCGAAAGAGTTTGGGTTATGTAAAACCGGCAAAAATCAGTCCCCCATTGATTTAAAAGAAAGCATTGCCGTTGGCACAACTGGTTTGTCGGGGTTTGATGTCTATTATCGGGATGTGCCGATGAAAATCGTCAACAACGGCCACACCATTCAAGTGAGTCTGCCTTTGGGTAGCTACATTAAAATTGGCGACCATCGTTTTGAATTATTGCAATACCACTTTCACACACCCAGCGAGCACCAAAAAAATGGCTTTAATTACCCGATGGAAGTCCATTTGGTCCATAAAGATGGGGATGGTAATTTGGCCGTTATTGGGGTGATTTTTCAAGAAGGCAAAGAAAACGAATATCTGGCGGATATGTTGATGCATTTGCCCAAAGAAGTCGGCAAAGAGCAAATTGTTAAAACCGTGACGGTTAACCCTTCCAAAATGTTCCCAATGAATAAGCAATTCTTTAAATACAGCGGTTCGTTAACGACGCCACCTTGTTCGGAAGGGGTTTATTGGATGGTCTTTAAAGAGCCTGTTGAAGTGTCGCCCGAGCAAATTCAGCAAATGAATGAAATTATGGGTGAAAATGCTCGACCTGTGCAACCGCAAAATTCTCGCAGCTTGCTGAAATCCTATCCTGATAGAGATGCACAAAACCAGATGTATGAATTTTATTAAATATATCTATGCGAAAACTGTACAATAAGTCTAATTTCGTATTATTTAAATTGGCTTATGGTTAGGAGAAGTTATGTTAAAAACGATTAAAGCGAAACTCATTGCGAGCTTTATAGCCTTGATGGTGATCGTTGTAGGGCTAGCAGCCTACAGCGTTGTCAATATAGAAATCTCTGCCAAAGGGTTTAAGGATTATCGTAGTTCTGCCAGAAGCAGCGTGATTGCAGGGCAAGTTGAGGCAGAATTGCTGACTTTACGCATGGCTGTCAAAGACTATATGCTAGACGACTCATCGCAAAAAAACCAAGCTTTTGAGCAGGCTTATCAAACTTTGCTGTCAACCGTTGAACAGGCCAAATCCATTATCACTGACCCAGAAGAGCTGAAAAGGGTTGGGGGTGTGGTTCAAGATTTAACTGATTATCAGGCAACCTTTACAGTCGTTCAAGCGGATATGCAAAAACGCGATGACATCGTCAGTGGTATTTTGGATGTCAATGGCCCCAAAATAGAACACGCTTTGACAGCCATGTTGAATCAAGCCCAACAACTGTCTAAAACCCAGTTAACCTATGATGCCGCGCAAGCACTTAGAACCTTATTGTTAGGTCGTGTGTATGCCATGAAGTTTTTAAATTCAAATAGCGATGCCGATATGCAACGCGTTTTAAAAGAATTTACAACCCTCAATACACAATTGCAGTTATTGACCATGCAGGCAACTGATGAAGCTTTGGAAACCTTGTTGGTTGAGGCGGAAACCTCGATAGGCTTGTACCAAAAAGGCATTCAAGAAATCAATCAAGTGATTATCGAGCGCAATCAATTGGTCGATGAAAAACTCAGTAGGCTGGGCGAAAAAATCACGCAAGTCACTCAGGGAATTCGTAGCCAAGCCAAATCTAAGCAGGATACCATTGGGCCAAAAGTTCAGGCGCTCAACGAAACCATTATTTTTGTGTTGATTGTGGTTGCCATTTTGGCATCTCTGATTGCGCTCACCATTGCCATTCTTATCCCAAGAATGATTGCCAACGGGTTGGATGCGATTCAAGCCGTGTTAAGCAAAATTTCTGATACGGGTGATTTTAGCATTCGAGCCAATGTGGATAAGGCGGATGAAATTGGTCAAATGGGGCGCGCAGTCAACCATTTGTTGTCCGAAATGCAACAGGCAATCAAAGAGGCCAATCAAGTGGTCGGCGCTTTGGCGAATGGGCGTTTTGATAAGCGTATACAAGCCAATCTAAGTGGTGATTTAAATATTCTTAAACAGGGCGTCAACCAATCTGCGCAATCGATTGAAGAAACCATGGCCGCTTTAAGCAAGTTGCTAGATGCCATGAGTGAAGGTCAATTTGATGTGTCGGTTCAGGCGAATTTAGAAGGTGGTTTTAAAACCATGCTCCAAAATGCCTGCACAACCACGCAATCTTTAAATCAAACCATCGGCGGTATTGTCAACGCCATGCAAAAAATGCAGCAGGGCGAGTTTTCAAGTCGTGTGAATGTTGAGGCCAAAGGTGAGTTGCTTAAATTAAAAGATGGCGTGAATCATTCCATGAATGCGTTAGATGCAGCCTTTAAAGAAATCATTGCCGTGGTGGTTGCACAATCAAATGGGGATTTAACCCAAAAAATTAAAAATCAATATCAAGGTGATTTAAAAACCCTCACCGATTCTGTGTCGCGCACCTCAGAAAAATTGGTAGAAGTGGTGTCTAAAGCCTTAACGGCGACCAGTGTGGTTAACAGCGCTTCTGATGAAGTGTCGCGTGGCGCTTTAGACTTGAGCCAGCGTGTTCAAGAGCAGGCGGCAGCCTTAGAAGAAACCTCGGCGACCATGGATGAAATGAACTCTCAGGTGCAAAGCAATACACAAAATGCCTTGCAAGCAACCCATGTTGCGGAAGAAGTGCAAGATAAAGCCAATACCGGTGCTAAGGTGATGATGCAAACCATTGATGCCATGAAAGCCATCCAAGAATCCAGCCACAAAATTTCAGATATCGTGAGTTTGATTGATGGCATTGCTTTCCAAACCAATTTGCTGGCACTCAACGCAGCAGTTGAAGCCGCCAGAGCGGGCGACCACGGTCGTGGGTTTGCAGTGGTTGCGGGTGAAGTGCGCAGCTTGGCGCAAAAGTCAGCGGATGCCGCTAAAGACATTAAAAAGCTCATTGATGAAACCGTTGATCGTGTTAATCAAGGCTCTAGCCTGGCAACAGAGTCGGGTGACATGTTGACCAGCATCAATGAATCTATTCATTCAGTGACGCAAATGATTACCCATATTGCTCAGGCATCGGCAGAGCAAGCAGAAGGGGTTCATCAAGTGCATAATGCCATCTCGCAAATCGACCAAGCGACTCAACAAAATGCGGCGCTGGTTGAGGAAACCTCGGCAGCGGCAGAAAGTATGTCTGAACAAGCCACCCTCTTGAATGAGGATATGGCGTTCTTTAACACGGGTACAACCCTTAGAACCCCAACTAAAAAGCCACAAGCTTCTGCTGCGCCTAAAGGCACAACGAGTGCAAAAGTGCCTGCCTTGAGCGCACCTAAGTCTGCACCCAAATCAGCAAGCGCTCAGCCAAAACCCATGGCAAAAATTGCGGCAAAACCGGCTGCAGCCAAGGCGTCTTCTGATGAATGGGGTGAGTTTTAAGCCGTTCTAAAAGCCTTTTTAAAGCTTAAAAGCCGCTAAATTTGACCAGGCCTGGTTAGATTTGGCGGCTTTTTGCGTTTTAGGAGGTTTATTATTCCTAATAAAATTAAGGGTTTAGCAAACTGTGTTTGCGTTTTTGAGTTGTGTTAGAATACGCAACTTCTAAAAATTGCAAGTCGAGTGGAAAAGTCAATGTCAAACGCAACTCCTTTTACTGGTGGTGTTCTTATCAAAACCTATGGTTGCCAAATGAACGAATATGATTCGGATCGTATGGCCAAACTGTTAGAAAAAACCTATGGTTTAAAGTTAGTTGAAACGCCTGAAGAAGCCAGTGTGTTGATTTTAAATACCTGTTCGGTGCGCGAGAAGGCTCAAGAAAAAGTGTTTGGTGAGCTGGGGCGTTGGAAAGAATGGAAAGACGCCGCGCCAGATCGTTTGGTGGCAGTGGGTGGTTGTGTGGCCTCGCAAGAGGGTGAAACCATTCGTAAGCGCGCTAAGATTGTGGATGTGATTTTTGGCCCCCAAACCTTACACCGTTTGCCAGCGATGATGGAGCAAGCGCTTAAAGAACGCGCTGAATATGATGAACAAAGAGAAGTTCACAAACGCGTGCGCCGCAAAGCGGTGATTGACATTTCTTTCCCAGAAATTGAAAAGTTTGATAACTTGCCGGCGCCAGAGTCCAATGGAGTTTCAGCATTTGTGTCGGTGATGGAAGGCTGTTCTAAGTATTGTACTTTCTGTGTGGTGCCCTATACGCGCGGCGAAGAATTCAGTCGCCCATTTGCCGATTGCATGGCTGAAATTGAAGCCTTAGCGGCGCAAGGCGTTCGTGAAGTGAATCTGCTTGGGCAAAATGTCAATGCCTATCAAGGTGTCATGCCAGATGGTGAAATTGCCGACCTAGCCGTGTTGATTCATGCAGTCGCCGCGGTTGAAGGCATTGATCGCATTCGTTTTACCACCTCGCATCCCATGGAAATGACGCAGAGTTTGATTGATTGCTATGCTGAAGTGCCAGAGTTGGTATCGCATTTACATTTACCCATTCAATCGGGATCGGACCGAATATTGGCACTGATGAAGCGTAATCACATGGCGATTGAATATAAAGCCATTATTCGTAAAATTCGAAAAATTAGACCCGAATTGAGTTTGTCTGGCGATTTTATTATTGGCTTCCCCGGCGAAACTTGTGATGACTTTAAAGAAACCTTGGCATTGGTTGAAGAGTTGAAGTACGACCGTTCGTTTAGTTTTATCTACAGTCAGCGCCCAGGAACGCCAGCCGCCAGCCTGCCGGATGATGTTGATTTGGATAAAAAGAAACGCCGTCTAAATGCTCTGCAAGCCTTATTAAATGATCAAACTCAAGCCATTTCGGATGCCATGATTGGTTCAACGCAGCGTATATTGGTTGAAAGATTGTCGCGCCAAAACTTCAACGAAATGGCGGGTAGAACAGAAAATAATCGCGTGGTTAATTTTGATGGCTCGCCTGACTTAATTGGTCAGTTTGTAGATGTTGAAATCACAGGTGCTGGCGTTAATTCACTCAAAGGGATTTTGGTGGCGACGCCAGAAGCAGATCGTTTCAAACAACGCCAATATTATGCTTTGTAATCCATTGGCTTTTTGATAAGATAAAAAACCGTAATTATTCAGGATTTTTCGCTTGTCGACGCCCTTAAATACCATTCAATTTCAATTGTCGCCCGAAGATAATGCAGCTTTGCAAAATCTGTCGGGTTGGCATGGCGAGCATCTGGACCAAATCGAATTGCGCCTGGGTGTAGAAATCAATCTGTTTAGCTTTCAGGTAAGTGTGATTGGTTTGCCCGATAGGCTCATAAAAGCAGAACAAGCCATTCGTGATTTATTTGAACTGGCACAAAACGAAACCTTGTCCCCTCAAAAAGTCCATATGACACTGCAGTCTTATGGCACAGATGAAGCTCAACCCATTAATGAGTTGCAAGCCTTAATCAAAACTCGCCGCAAAGTCATTAAAACCCGCAATCCCAATCAGTTTGCCTACGTAAAAGCCATTGCCGAAAATGACATTAACTTTGGTATTGGCCCAGCGGGAACGGGCAAAACCTATTTGGCGGTGGCTTGTGCAGTACAAGCGTTAGAAAATGAAGAAGTTCGCCGCATTATTTTGACGCGGCCTGCGGTAGAAGCCGGTGAAAAATTGGGTTTTTTACCTGGCGATTTATCCCAAAAAATAGACCCTTATTTGCGCCCTTTGTTTGATGCCTTGTATGAAACTCTGGGGTTTGAAACGGTTGAAAAACTGATTGAAAAAAATATTATCGAAATTGCCCCTTTAGCCTTTATGCGTGGGCGAACCCTTAATGAATCCTTTATTTTGCTCGATGAAGCGCAAAATACCACCACTGAACAAATGAAAATGTTGCTCACGCGTATCGGCTTTGGCTCGCGCGCAGTCATTACGGGCGATATTACCCAGTGTGATTTGCCCAAGCATCAAAAATCTGGATTGCGCCATGCCATTGAAGTGTTGGAAGGTGTGCCTGGCATAGGTTTTTCGTTTTATCAAGCCAAGGATGTGGTGCGCCATGGTTTGGTTCAAAAAATTGTACAAGCTTATGAGTTTTACGATAAACGCCAAGCTGAACAGGCGCAAAGGGGGTAGTTATGTTGTGGATAGATTTACAATGGGGGATTGATGAACAGCCTTTACCCAGTCTTGAACAATGCAAAACCTGGGTGGCTGCAGCCTTAGTTGGTGAGCAGAAATTAGTAGAAACCGAGCTGACCATTCGCATTGTTGATGCAGCAGAAAGCCAAGAATTGAATCGCGATTATCGTGGCAAAGACAAACCCACCAATGTGCTGTCTTTTGAATTTGAAAATCCACCAGGCCTAGCTGATTTAGGCGAAGAGTTACCCTATTTGGGCGACTTGATAATTTGTGCCAGCGTGGTAGAGCAAGAGGCGGCCGAGCAAAAAAAATCGCTTGAAGCCCATTGGGCGCACATGATTGTGCATGGCACCTTGCATTTGCAAGGGTATGACCATATAGAGGATGACGAGGCTGAAGAAATGGAAGCTCTCGAAATAGAAATTATGCAAGGATTGGGTTATGCCAATCCCTATGAAACCGAATAAAACAGTTAGAACAGTTAGATAAAGGAAAAGCAAAACATCATGAGCGCAGACAGTCCTAGGACATGGTTAGATAAATTAACCCATTTATTTAGTGGAGAACAGGTGGATCACCTGACCCAATTGACTGAAATATTAAACGCCTCGAAAGAGAAAAATCTGATTGATGCCGATGCCGTTTTTATGATTGAAGGGGTTTTAGGCGTTAGTGAGATGCGCGTTAGAGATGCGATGATTCCTCGCAGCCAGATGGTGTGTGTGGATGAGTCGGAAGACTTGCAATCCATTCTGGATGAACTTTTAGAGTCATCCCATTCCCGCTACCCAGTGCTGGCCGATGATGGTTCAGTTAAGGGGGTCTTGTTAACCAAAGATGTTTTGCGAGCGGTTGTTAAACACAATTTATCTGAAAAAGCGCAATTAGAAGAGCTCTATCGTCCACCTGTTTTGGTGCCAGAAAGTAAACGCTTGAATGTGCTATTGCGCGAGTTTAAAGCCAGTCGCAATCACATGGCATTAGTAGTTGACGAATATGGTGAGTTAGCCGGTTTGATCACCATTGAAGATGTTCTAGAAGAAATCGTGGGCGATATCGTGGATGAGCACGATGATGAGGAATCTGATCACATTCAAAAGCATTTTCAAGGCGGTTATTCGGTAGATGCCGTTACATTTCTAGAAGACTTTAATGCTTTCTTTAAAACAGATATTCAAAACGAACAGCTCGAAACCATTGGTGGCGTGGTAACGCAGTTTTTGGGGCATATTCCTGCCGAAGGCGAAACCTTTGAAATGGAAGGTTTGAGTTTTGAGGTTTTAAAATCAGATGGTCGCCGTGTGGATTCTTTTAAAGTGCAGTTTGCGCTGATGACCGAAATTTCAGCATGAAAAACTTCTTTCGTTATGTCTTAGCGGTTTTTAAACCCGAAAAGAAAGTCTTAATCACCTTTTTACTGGGCGCGCTGTCAGTCACAGCGTTTGCGCCATTTCATTTTGCCCCAGCCGCAGTGGCGTCCTTGGTCGGCTTATTTTGGTTTTGGTCACAAGCGACCAGTCGTCTTGAAGGCTTTAAGCTGGGGCTTTGGTTTGGATTAGGGCAGTTTGGCTTTGGTGTGAGCTGGCTGATTTCAAGTATTTATCTGTATGCCGAAGTGCCTTTGGTTTTAGCGGTCTTGGCCACGTTTATTTTCATTTTGTTTTTGTCACTTTATGTTGGTTTCGCGGGTTGGGTGGCTGCTTATTTCTCAAAGTCTGAACGCCCATATTTTAATGCGTTGCTGGTATTTCCCTTGGCTTGGGTTTCATTTGAATGGTTGCGTGGCAGTCTATTTGGTGGCTTTCCTTTTTTACTCATGGGGAATTCCCATTTAGACACTTGGCTAGATGGCTATGCGCCGATTTTTGGCGTATTGGGCGTGAGTTGGGCCATCGCCTTAACCGCTTCAGCTTTGTTGTTGATCGTTACCCAAAAAGCCTGGGTCGGTGCGAGCAGCCTTTTGGCCCTAGTGTGGTTGAGTGCTTCTGGACTACAAAAGATTGAATGGGTGACGCCGGTAGGCCCGCCAGCCAGAGTGGCGTTGGTGCAGGGCAATATTCCACAAGAACAAAAATGGCAAGCCAAGGCTTTGTTGCCCTCTTTGAAAACCTATGTGGGTTTAACCAAACAGCACATGGATGCGGATATCATCGTTTGGCCAGAAACTGCCGTAGCCTCCTATTTTGATGTGGTAGAAAAGGGCGCATTACATTCTTTTATTAAGGATGCCAAACTTCTAGAAACCGACATTTTGATGGGGGTGATTACCCGTAATGCTGATAAAACGCAATATTACAATGCCATAGTCAATGCGCATAATCCTGAGCAGGTTTATCAAAAGTCTCACCTGGTGCCTTTTAGTGAGTTTTTTCCGTTTTCATCCGTGTTGTCTGCGTTAAGCAAATTGTTTAATGTGCCGTTTTCAGAATTCACCCCTGGCGATGCCATGCAAAAGCCCATGCAATTGGGGGCTTTTAAAGTGGGGTTGTCGGTTTGTTATGAAATGTCGTTTGGTGAAGAGCTGGCTGAGCAACTTCAAGATGCGCAATTTTTAGTGACCGTGAGTAATGATGCTTGGTTTGCCCATACTTTTGAGCCAGCACAACAATTGCAAGAAGTGCAAATGCGTGCCTTAGAATTGGGTCGAGAAATCGCTCGTAGCACCAATACCGGTTTTACCGCGATTGTTGATGTGAAAGGCCGAATCAAACAAGAAATACCCGCTTATAAAACCGGTGTACTTAAAGGTGAAGTACAACCTTATGAAGGCACAACACCTTTTGTCTATTGGCAGCAAATGCCGTTGCTATTTTTGTTTTGTGTGCTGTATGGCTTTTTGCTCGCACCAAGATTTATCTTAAAGCGCCCCAGCTGATTAAAAATGACACCTTAAATCGCAATTCTCAATTTTAAGAAGGCTAAAGCCTTCGCCCCTTTGAAGTCTTTAAAAACTGTGGGGCGCAGGCTTTAGCCTGCTGGGTTTTTAAGCAATGCTTATGTTTATTGCTTAGGGTGGTCGGCGTGATTTAATGCCGCCATTAAGCGCATTCTTAAAATCATCATGTCGGTTGGGTCTGCCATTTCAGCGGTTTTTTGAGTGAGGTAGTTTTCCAGTGCGTGCCATTCCATTTGCGCAAAGGCACTGGCATCTTCTTCAAAATCATCCAACACCACCGCCACTTGGGTTAAGTCCATTTTTAAGTCTTGTTGAACCTGTTGAATTTCTTGGTCGGTTAAAGCCGCCAAAGCGGCAACCGTTTGTTCGGCTTGGTCAATGGCTTTTCCTAAGGTTTCCCAGGTTGCCTGTTCTGCTTTAAACGCCGCTTCTTTGGCGGTTTCTAATAAATGACGATAAGCTTCCAGCATTTTATTGTCTTCTGACATTTTCTCTCCTTTAGCGCTTCCGTTAAGTCTGCTATAATTTTGTACTTATTTTTTCCAGTTTATCATAAAGAAACCGAGTCATGACGCCAGAAATGCAACACGAATATCAACCACAATCCATTGAAGCCGCCATTCAAAAAGTTTGGGAGCAAGAGCAGGTATTTGCTGCTCAAGAAGATGCCAGCAAAGAAAAGTTTTACTGCTTGTCGATGTTTCCTTACCCCAGCGGTAAATTGCACATGGGGCATGTGCGCAACTACACCATCGGTGATGTGATTGCACGCTTTCAGCGTATGCAGGGTAAAAATGTGTTGCAGCCTATGGGTTGGGATGCGTTTGGTTTGCCCGCCGAAAACGCTGCCATGCAACACCAAGTGGCACCGGCTAAGTGGACTTATGAAAACATAGACTATATGCGCAATCAGCTTAAATCTTTGGGCTTGGGGTACGATTGGAACCGTGAAGTGGCGACTTGCCATCCGCAATATTACCGTTGGGAGCAATGGTTATTCACGCGTTTGATGCAAAAAGGCTTGGTGTATCGCAAGTTGTCGGTGGTGAATTGGGATCCGGTTGACCAAACGGTGTTGGCGAACGAGCAGGTGATTGACGGCAAGGGTTGGCGTTCGGGTGTGCCAGTTGAGCGCAAAGAGATTGCTCAGTGGTTTTTGCGCATTACCGATTATGCAGAAGAATTGATTAATGATTTAGACCAGTTAGAAGGTTGGCCTGAACAGGTTAAAACCATGCAGAAAAACTGGATTGGCAAATCGACTGGTTTGGAAATTCAGTTCCCCATTGCCTCAGGCTTAGATGCCCGCACTGAAAACCTAAAAGTCTATACCACTCGTCCTGATACCTTGATGGGGGTGACCTATGTTGCCATCGCTTCAGATCATCCGTGGTCACGCAAGGCGTCCATTAATAATGAGCCTTTAGCGCAATTTATTGAAGAATGCTCGCACATTTCAACGGCCGAAGCCGATGTTGAAACCATGGAGAAGAAAGGGGTGGATACCGGTATTCGCGTGAAGCACCCGATTACGGGTGAAGTGGTTCCCGTTTGGGCGGCCAACTTTGTGTTGATGGGCTATGGCACAGGTGCGGTCATGTCGGTGCCGGCGCATGACCAGCGCGATTATGAGTTTGCAAAAAAATATGGTTTAAACATCAAAGCGGTTATCGCGCCAAACGCTGATGAAATGGCAGATGTTTCAGAAGCGGCTTTTACGGAAAAAGGCATCTTGGTCAACTCTGGGCAGTTTGATGGTTTAGATTTTGCCCAAGCATTGGATGCGATGGCTGAGGCCTTAGGCGCATTAAACTTAGGCGAAAAACAAACCAATTACCGTTTGCGGGATTGGGGTGTGTCGCGTCAGCGTTATTGGGGTTGCCCAATTCCGGTGATTTATTGCCCAGCTTGTGGTGCGTTACCCGTGCCAGAAAAAGATTTGCCAGTGTATTTACCCGAAGATGTGGTGCCAGATGGTGCGGGTTCGCCTTTGGCTAAACTCGACAGTTTTAAAAAATGTAATTGTCCGCAATGTGGCGGCCCAGCCAATCGTGAAACCGATACCTTTGACACCTTCTTTGAATCGTCTTGGTATCACGCACGCTACACCTCGCGCAACAGCACAGATGGTATGTTAGATAAAGCAGCGGCCGATCATTGGTTGCCAGTTGACCAATACATCGGTGGGATTGAGCACGCTATTTTGCATTTATTGTATGCGCGTTTCTTCCACAAGTTGATGCGCGATGAAGGCTTGGTGTCTTCTGATGAGCCGTTTAAAAACTTGTTGACTCAGGGCATGGTGTTGGCCAGTAGTTGGTTTAGTGCCGACGAAAGTGGCAAACAAACTTGGTATTCACCGTTAGATGTAGAACCGATCACCGATGAAAAAGGCGGCGTAATAAAAGGCAAGCTCAAGTCAAATGGCATGGAAGTGCAGTATGGTGGTGTGATTAAAATGTCGAAGTCAAAGAATAACGGCATCGATCCCCAAACCCTAATTGACCAATATGGCGCAGACACCTTGCGCTTGTATATTATGTTTGCCGCACCGCCAGAACAAACTTTGGAATGGTCGGATTCAGCCGTGGAAGGCGCATCGCGTTATTTAAATCGCGTATGGCGTTTGGTGCAAGGCTTTAGCGCTCAAGGAAGCGTGCCCGCTGCGCAAAGCAGTGAAGGTTTAGATAAGGTGCAAAAGGCCTTGCGTTTAAAAGTGCACAGCACTTTGCAAAAGGTGACTGATGATATGGGGCGTCGCCTCAACTTTAACACCGCGATCGCCGCCACCATGGAGTTGCTCAATGAACTCACCAAATTCCAAGATGACTCGGCTTTAGGCAAAGCCGTCATGCAAGAAGCGCTTGAGCTGTTGGTGTTGATGTTGTCACCCATGGCACCGCACATTGCCCAAAGCTTATGGATTGCTTTAGGCAAAGAAGGCTTGGTGGTTCAGCAAGCTTGGCCTAAGCTAGATGAAAGCGCCTTGGTGAAAGATGAAATTGAAATCATGGTGCAGGTCAATGGCAAATTGCGCGGCAAAATAGAAGTGGCAGCCGATGCGGATAAAGCCATGATTTTAGCAATGGCAAAAGCCTGTGAAGGTGCCGCTAAATATATTGATGGATTTGAAATCGTCAAAGAAATTGTGGTGCCAGGTCGTTTAGTTAATATCGTGGTAAAAGGGTAAGATGCTTAATAATCTTCAAAATCGCCCCAAAACTAACCAGGCCTGGTTAGTTTTGGGCGTTTTTTGGGTGTTTTTAGGGTTATTAAGCGGTTGTGGCTTTCATTTAAAAGGCTTAAACCAAGTCGGCACGATGAGTTTTCAAACCGTAAAACTGTCTGCGGCATCTGGTGTTCGCGCGGATTTGGTGAACGCTTTAACGCAGCAACTTAAAATGTCGGGTGTAGAAGTGGTGGATGGTTTGGCGCAAGCGGAACTGGAGATTCGCTTGTCGCCTACGCAGACTCAAGCGTCGCGAACCAGTTTAACGGCGCAGGGAGATACGGCTTCTGAACTGATTAAACTCTCACAGCCTTTCAGTGCTTGGCAGGTTGCCGACAATACTTTAGTGGTAGAAGCCACGGCCAGCAGTTTTCGGGATCGTCGTTTAGACAGCGCCGCAGCATTAGCAGCAAATCAAGAACTGAAAAGTTTGCAAAAACAAATGGTACAAGAAGTGGCGTTACAGATGATTGATCGCATTTCACGAGCCAGCGCCCGTGCCAACGCGAATGCAGAATCTAAAAAGGTTCCCGCCACACAATGATTGTTGCCCCAGCCTTTATTAAACAACTGCAAGCCGCTCAGCTGACTATGCCGCCGATAGTGCTGATTTATGGTGAAGAGCCGCTTTTGATTCGCCAGTCGTTAGATGCGTTCCGTGCGTTTGCTAAAAACCAAGATTATTTGCAGCGTGACACCTATGAAGTCGATGCCAAATTTGATTGGCAATCGCTTGAAATGGATACCCAAGCCGGTTCTTTATTTGCCGAACGCCGTTTGATTGAATTGTCGATGCCCAGCGGTGCACCTGGAAAAGTCGGGGGCGATTTCATTCAAAAGTGGGCGCAGTTGCGGCATGATTCACCACCTGAAATTGTGCTGGTGATTTTGTGCGAAAAGTTGGATGGCAAACAAACCAAAAGCAAATGGGTGCAGGTGATTGAGCAAACCGGTTTGGTGGTGCAATCTCGACCTATTGAATTGAAAGCCTTGCCTGCCTGGTGTCAGCAACGCGCTCTGAGCGTGGGACTGAGTTTGGATTTGGAAGCCGCGAACGTTTTGGCGGAACGGGTTGAAGGCAACTTATTAGCCGCAGACCAAGAAATGGAAAAACTCAGCTTGTTGTTTGCGCAAGGCACGCAACTGCAGGTGCAAGACATTTTAAATAATGTTGCCGACCAAGCGCATTATCAGTTATTTGCACTCAGCACCGCCGCCCTCACTGGGCAAACCGCCTATGCGTTGCAAATTCTAAATCGCCTTAAACAAGAAGGTTTAGAGGCGCCAATTATTTTGTGGTTGTTGGCCAAAGAAGTGCGCACCCTAGTGCAACTGTGCGAGTTACAGCAAAAAGTCAGTTTGGCACAGGCATACAAACAGTTATTTATTTGGAACAGCAAGCAAGCGGAATATTCCCAAGCATTGCGGCGTCAGTCGTTGCAGGGCTGGCAAGAACTCTTGCGCTTATGCACCCAAGCCGATTTTGAAATTAAGGGCATTCGTAAAGGCGATGCTTGGCTCAGTTTAAATGATTTAGTGGTAAAGATGGCTCAGTAGAGAGGATAGAGATGGATATTCAAGCGTATATGCAAACCTTAGGTCAGCAAGCTCGTGCGGCCAGTCGCATTTTGGTGACGGCTTCAACGGCTCAAAAAAATCAAGCCTTGTTGGCAATGGCCGACAGCTTGGAAGCGCAAGCTGAGTTTTTAAAAGCTGAAAACGCTAAAGATTTAGCACAGGGCAAAGCCAATGGTTTGGACGCGGCCATGTTAGACCGTTTAACCCTTACGGACAAAGGCATTGCAAGCATGGCAGAAGGCTTGCGTCAAATCGCCAATTTGGCCGACCCGATTGGCGAAATCTCTGATATGAGCTACCGCCCATCCGGAATTCAAGTCGGTAAAATGCGCGTACCTTTAGGGGTGGTGGGAATTATTTACGAATCGCGTCCCAATGTGACGATTGATGCGGCGGCCTTATGCTTAAAATCGGGGAATGCAGCAATTTTGCGTGGTGGTTCTGAAGCGGCATTTTCTAATAGAGCCTTAGCGAGTTGCATCAAAAAAGGTTTGGAATTGGCTGAATTACCCACTGCCGCAGTGCAAGTGGTCGAAACCACGGATAGAGCTGCGGTGGGCGCTTTGATTACCATGCCACAATTCGTGGATGTGATTATACCGCGTGGAGGCAAAAACTTGATTGCTCGCATCAGCGAAGAAGCGCGCGTGCCGGTCATTAAACATTTAGATGGTATATGTCATGTGTATATTGATGCAGATGCTGATGCCGACAAAGCGGTCAAAGTGGCTTATAACGCCAAAACCCATCGTTATGGCGTATGTAATGCCATGGAAACCTTATTGATTGCCGAGTCTAGGGCAGCTGAAATCCTACCAGGCCTGGTTAAAATGTATCAAGAAAAAGGTGTGGAATGTCGCGGTTGCGCTAAGGCACAAGCCATAGTATCAATGAATGCGGCGAGCGATGAGGATTGGGCGACTGAATATTTGGATGCGATTTTGTCGATTAAGGTGGTGGCGGATGTTGAAGAAGCCATGGCGCATATTGCGCAATACAGCTCTGGACATACCGAGTCCATCATTACCGAAAACTACACCCGTGCGCGTCAATTTTTAGCACAGGTCGATTCCAGCTCGGTGATGGTGAATGCCTCTACGCGTTTTGCCGATGGGTTTGAATATGGCTTGGGTGCTGAAATCGGCATTTCAACCGACAAATTCCATGCGCGTGGCCCGGTGGGATTAGAAGGATTGACGTCACAAAAATACATCGTATTAGGCGACGGACATATTCGTATTTAGGCTAGATGCATTTACGCAAGCGATTCGCCGCTAGACTGAGCGCTTGAAAGTCTGCGGTTTTGCCGCCCTTGTCGGGGTGGTGTTGTGCGCAGAGTTTGCGATATTGCTGGTTGATTTGGGTAAGACTGAGATCTTCTAAAGGGGTTTCTGGGTCGATTTCTAACAAATTTAAATCGGCTTTGAGTGTTTCATAGGGCAGGCTTTGTAAATCGAATTGCGACCAAAAATTATCCATCAGATTTTGGACATCAACGGCTTGGGTGTCTAGAAAGTGTTGATAGTTTAAATAGTAGGCACGCAGTTCATCATTTTGCGTTAGCGCATTGGAATCCGCGGTTTGCATAGGGTGCAGTTGGATATTGAGGGTATAAATTTCTAACCAACCCAGTCCTTCACTGAACCACTTGGTTTGCAGTCGATAGAGCAAGTGAAAACACAAAAAGTGTGCTTGAAACAGTTCAAGTGGTTCAAGGGAGGGTTTAAATCCTTGAAAGCCTTGTTCGGTTAAATTCTTAAGCAAAGCGTGTTCTTGAATGGCATGACCGTCTTTGAGGTGTTCAAAAAAGGCACTTTCAAGCTGTGATGGAATTTCGGGTGGATAATTTGACATGCTTGCTATAATAGCAAAAAGTGGCAGGGAGGACTTTGGCAAATTGAATGCGTTTAGCGGTCAATATATCGGCATCAATGGCGGCACATTTGATCCAATTCACTTTGGACATTTACGCCCAGCCTTAGAAGTTCAGCTGGCTTTGGGGCTAGAAGAGGTGCGTTTTATTCCGTGCTATAAGCCGGTGCATCGCGATCAGCCCAGTGTTTCAGCCGAGCATCGTTGTGCCATGATTGCCTTAGCCATCGCCTCGCAGCCGAAGTTTGTGCTGGATAAAGTTGAAATTGAGCAGGGTGGCCCTTCTTATATGGTGCATACTCTGCAAACTTTGACCAAGCGTTATCCAGCTAAAGGATTGGTTTTGATGATGGGAACCGATGCCTTTGCTAAGTTTGATACTTGGTTTGAGTGGCAAACCATTTTAAAGTTGGCCAATTTAGCCATTACGCATCGCCCAGGAGAGCCGATTCCGCAAAGCGGTGAGGTGGGGCAGTTATTTAAGAAAAGTTGGGTGCCTAAACTGACCGAACCTTTTGGTCAAATTGTGGATGTGCCGATTACCCAATTAGAACTCAGCGCAACGGCGTTGCGCAGCTATTTAAAGCAGGGCGTTTGTGTCGATTATTTATTGCCGTCACCTGTGATTAACTATATTCAACAACACCAGCTCTATCAAGAATAGGGCTTTTTATTTTTTATGGAGCATGGAATTTTCAATGAATTTACAAACCAAACAAGACATTATTTATAAAGCTTTAGACGACGGTAAGGCGCGTGATATTAAAATCATGGATGTTTCGCAAATCAGTACCTTCACCAATTTAATGGTAGTTGCCACGGGTACTTCAACCACGCACGTTCGTTCTTTGGGTTCTCGCGTGGCGCAAGAAGTAAAAGATGCTGGCGAAGAGCCTTTGGGTGTTGAAGCGGGACCAGAGCCTGATTGGGTGTTGGTCGATTTGGGTGATGCGATTGTGCATGTAATGACGGAATCAGCACGTGCGCATTATGCATTGGAAAAATTGTGGGAAGTGCAGCCCGCCAGTCAAACGATTGCAGAATAAAACAGTCTTTTTGTGATTATTCATTTTATTGTGGTCGGCCAGAAAATGCCCAAATGGGTATTGGATGGTTACCAAGAATATGCCAAGCGATTACCCAAAAGTTGCAGTTTAAAGTTGCATGAACTGCCGATGGCAACTCGCGGTAAGACGGGCACAGCAGAACAATATAAGCAAGAAGAAGCCAAGCGGATTGTTGCAGCGATTCCAAAAGGGGTGCGTTTGGTGATTTTAGATGAACATGGTCAACAGACGACCACGTTAGAGTTTTCACAGAAACTAGATGAGTGGTTAGGTTCGGGGCAAGATATTGCTTTGGTGGTCGGCGGTCCTGATGGTTTACAGTCAGATTTAATTGAGCAGGCCAGTTGGAAGTGGGGTTTGTCCAAACTGACTCTGCCTCATCCCTTGGTTAGAGTGTTGGTGGCAGAACAAGTTTATCGAGCTTGGTCAGTCTTGCAAAATCACCCTTATCATCGTGAGTAATTTTGTGCTTAAATAGGCTTAAATTTCACCAGGCCTGGTTAAAAATAGATGGAGTTAATTGTGTTGCAAGCGATAGAATCTTTACCGAATGCCTTGATTATTTATGATGCGGCTTGGAGAATCAAAGCATTTAATCATCAAGCGGCGCAATTATTAAATGGTCTGGGTGAAGAAACTTGTATCGCCTTAGAACAATTGATTACCCAAACAATCCCTGCGGCATATCTTCTAAAAGTTCCCCAAAATCCTGCAGAGTCTAGAACGCCCTGTTCCAATCAATATACAACCACCAAGTTAATTGACGGCAAATCTCAGCTGGTTTCTTACCACTTGGCTTTCAATCTAACCACTGAAAATGACGAAGTCCTGGTTTACCTGTCAATAACGGATTTATCTGCTTACGCTGCAATCCATCAAGAATTACATCATCAAAATGTATTAATGCGCACTGCGTTAGATGAAACCCCTGATGTCATCGTGATGAAGGATTGGGAGGGTAACTTTATTTTGGTGAATCAAGCGGTTGCCCATTTGTATGATGCGACACCTGAAGAAATGATTGGCAAGGAAGATGGATATTTCACGGGCAATCAAGAGCAAGCACAATTTTTTAAAGAAAGTGTGCAGCAGATTATGACAAAGTTTGAAACAGAAGTTGTTATCGAAGACAGTACTAATGCCGAAACGGGTGAAGTCAGACATTTTCAATCGATTAAAAAACCTTTGTTGGATGAAAAAGGTAACAAACAAATTTTAGTCATTGCGCACGATATTACTGACATAGTCACGGCTCAAAAACAAATTGAAGACAGTGAAAAACGCCTTAACTATGTTATGCAAGCCACTCAAGAAGGCGTTTGGGATTGGCACATTCCCTCGGGCGCACTCACGCATAATCGACAATGGTTTAAGATTTTGGCTTATGAGGAATCTGATCTCACGCACATGATGGATGATTTCGTGCAGTGTTTATTGCCAGAAGACCAACCTAAAATTATGGAAAAAATTCAGGCTTGTTTTAGAGGCGAAGCCCCTTATGTGTCTGAGCACCAAATGCGTAGACGAGATGGCAAGTTGATTTGGGTTTATGACCGCGGCAATATTGTTGAGCGTGATGAGCAAGGCAATCCCATTAGAATGGTCGGTTCTTTTGCTGAAATTACCGACCGTAAGCTCGCAGAGGTCAAGCTGCAAGAAGAGAAGTTGCGAGCGGATGCGGCTAATCAAGCCAAAAGCGAGTTCTTGGCCAATATGAGTCACGAAATTCGAACACCCATGAATGGGGTGATCGGTATGACGGATTTATTGTTGGATTCTCCAGTCACGCCAGAAACTCGCCAAGCACTTGAGATTATTCGCCAAAGCGGCCAAAGTTTGATGAGCATAATCAACGATATTTTAGATTTTTCTAAAATTGAAGCCGGTAAAGTTGAGATAGAGAAAACACCATTTTCATTGGTGAATACCGCAAACGGTTTATTGGTTTTGTTAAAACCCGCCGCGATGGCTAAAAACTTGGTGTTAAATTTAGAGTTTATCTCGAGTGATTTAGATTGGATTTTAGGTGACGAGCAAAAGTTAAAACAAATCTTAACCAATTTGATGGGCAATGCGATTAAGTTTACTCAGAAAGGTACCATCACTTTATTACTTGAAAAAATACAGGTTTTTGATGGCGAAATACTCAAAGTCTCGGTTAGGGATACTGGAGTGGGTTTATCCAAAGAAGACCAAACCAAGTTGTTTAAACCTTTTAGCCAAGTAGATGCTTCAACCACCCGAAAATTTGGCGGAACAGGATTGGGTTTGTCGATTTGTAAGCGATTGACAGAATTGATGGGCGGTGAAATAGGCGTAGATTCAGAGCCACAAGCGGGAGCAACCTTTTGGATAACCTTGCCACTGAATCAAGTGGCGGCGGTATTGCCCAAAGCACCGATGGGTGCTCAAACCCTGAATACAGATTTATCTAACCTAAAAGTGTTAGTGGTTGAAGACAATATTGTGAACAGAAAGGTCATAGAAGCGTTACTGAAAAAATTTGGATGTCAGTATGTGTCTGCCGAAAATGGCTTACAGGCATTGGATAAGCTTCAAGAAAACGAGGTTGATTTGGTTCTGATGGATTGCCAAATGCCCGTAATGGATGGTTATGAGGCTTCTAAACAAATTCGTGCTGGCAAGGCAGGTGCACAAAACCGTCTAAAACCCATTGTTGCTCTAACGGCCAATGTGCTCGATGAAGATCGTCAAATGTGTTTTGCTTCTGGAATGGATGATTTTTTAGGCAAACCGATTAACTTACAGGCGTTAAAGTTGGTTTTACAAAAATTTAATTAAGCACAAAGGCTACTGGAGGTTTTCATGTATCTATTAAATCCAAGAGAGGTCACTTTTACACTGTCTGAAGCCTTGGATTTTGTCGGTATAGATGACACTTTACATGGTAAGCGAGTGGCTTATATGGCCGCTAAAGTGGGCGAGACACTCGGTTGGCCTAAACAAAGAATCGACGACATTATTTACACTGGAATGCTGCATGATTGCGGCGTTTCTTCCACCATAGTGCACAGTCATTTAATCAACGAATTAGACTGGGATAACTCCTATCTTCATGCTGAACGCGGGTTTGAGCTAATGAAATCCGTTCGGTTATTTCAAGATTATGCTTTAGCGGTGCGTTTTCACCATACCCATTGGCAAAATCTCCCAAGTGATTTATCTCAAGCCACTCAAATAGATGCTAATTTAATTTATTTGGTCGATCGGGTGGACGCTTTACGGGCTAAAAATCAAGACTCTTTTATGGATATGCGTGCGCATATTTTTAAAGTTTTGCAAAGTTTGTCCGGATCCTTTTTCAGTCCAGAGTTGGTGGATAAGTTTATCGAAACAGCTGGCAATGATGCTTTTTGGTATTTCTTAGAAGAGCAGTCTTTGCGGCGTTTTTTTGCAGATTGGATTGCCGAACAGTCGCCAGTTGAGTTTAGTTTTGACGAGGTTAAGGAGTTTTCGCTACTGTTTTCAGCAGCCGTTGATGCAAAAAGTCCTTTTACTTCCGAGCATTCCATAGGGGTTGCCTGTTTAGCAAGGTATTTGGCTGAATTATTGGGCTTGACCCAAGTTGAGCAGGAACATTTAGAACTGGCGGGTTTGTTTCATGATTTAGGCAAACTCAAAGTAAAAGACAGGGTTTTAAATAAACCGGGGCAATTAGATGTGGATGAACGCATTGAAATGAATCGCCACGGATTTGATTCCAATGTGATTCTCACTCAAATTACAGGGTTTAAAGACATTGCATTTCTGGCTTCTTTGCACCATGAAACTTTGGATGGACAGGGGTACCCCTATCATTTAAAAGGTGAGCAAATTCCCTTCAACGCGCGCATTTTAGCCGTGGCTGATATTTTTCAAGCATTGGTTCAAAATAGACCTTATCGTAATGCGTTATCTGCCGAAACAGCTTTTGAGATTTTGAATAATCTAAAAGAGCAAGGCAAGTTAGATGCAAAGGTGTGTGATGTTCTCCATGACAATCTAGAGGTGTGCTACCAAAAGGCGATGGTGGCCTATACGATTGATAATCAGTTGGCAGTTGAAGTTTAAGGTTTTGTGTCAGCAAATTTAAAGACTAAAACTTAAAATATTCATAATATTGACAAAGAGTTTTATGTCGATGGGGTAGAATAATTTCTTTATTTATTTAACTCAAAGACCATGAAACTCTATCTTGCTTCCTCATCTCCACGCCGCGCTGAATTACTTCAGCAGCTCCATCTTGATTTTGAGGTGATTCTCTCTCCCATTGAAGAAACAGGTTTGCCCAAGGAAAGTCCGCAAAGTTTTGTTTTGCGTATGGCGGTTGAAAAGGCTTTTGCGGGATACAATAAAGTTCCAGGTAATCAAATTTGGGTCATTGGCAGTGACACCGCCGTTCTAGTGGATCAGAAATTGCTGGGTAAACCTAAAAACGAGGCGGATGCTTTACGGATGTTAAAGTTATTGTCGGGTCGAACACATCAAGTCTTATCGGCAGTGGCGGTGTTAACGGATGGCGAAGTGTTTTCTGCGCTGAATACCACCCAAGTCACTTTTAAAATGCTGAGTGATCTTGAGATGCAAGCCTACTGGCAGACTGGCGAACCGAAAGATAAGGCGGGTGGTTATGCCATTCAAGGATTGGGGGCGCAGTTTATTGAAAAAATTGACGGCTCTTATTCTGGTGTGATGGGATTGCCTTTGTTTGAGTGTCATCAATTATTAACCGAGTCGGGATATTTTAATCATGGGCAGTGAAGAAAAAGTATTGGTCAATGTCACGCCTAATGAAACGCGTGTTGCTTGGGTAGAAAATGGCGTCTTACAAGAAGTTTGGATAGAGCGTGCCAATAAAAGAGGTTTGGTGGGTAATATTTATATGGGTCGCGTGGATCGGGTTTTACCTGGTATGCAAGCGGCTTTTGTTAATATTGGCTTAGAGCGTGCAGCTTTTTTACATGTGTCTGATGTGTGTCGAGAATCGGTCAATAAAGATGTGCCTGAAGATTGCGAGGATATCGGAAAACTTCTTTATCCCAGCCAAAAGGTTTTGGTGCAGGTCGTCAAAGACCCTATTGGTTCTAAAGGCGCTAGAGTGACCATGCAGGTGACCATTCCCTCTCGCATGTTGGTTTTTATGCCTGCCGAAAAAATGATTGGCGTGTCACAAAAAATCGAAAATTATGCTGAGCGCGATCGCTTAAGAAATTTAATGCAAAGTATTCCAGAGTCTGCTGAGGGTAATGGCGGTTACATTGTCAGAACGGTTGCCGAAGGGGCAGATTTTCACGAAATGCGTGCCGATTTGCTTTATTTGAATCGACTATGGTCAACCATTGAAGAAAAATCGAAAAATGTTAAAGAATACGCTTTGGTCTACGAAGACTTACCCTTGTCTTTAAGAATCTTAAGAGATATTCCTGTCGAGCGAATTGAAAAAATACGGGTTGACTCAACAGAAACCTTCAAGAAAATGCAAGCGTTTTCTGAGAGTTATGTGATGGGCTTGTCGGATAAGCTTGGATTGTATACGGGTGAAAGACCGATATTTGACTTGTATAGTATTGAAGAAGAAATTCAAATGGGCTTGCAAAAGCGTGTGGATTTAAAGTCAGGTGGTTATTTGGTTATTGATCAAACCGAAGCGATGACCACCATCGATGTGAATACCGGCGCGTTTGTTGGGCATAAAAATTTGGAAGAAACGATTTATCGTACCAATTTAGAAGCGACCCAAGCGATTGCGCGTCAGTTAAGGTTGAGAAATTTGGGCGGCATTATCATTTTAGACTTAATTGATATGACGGAAGCTGAGCATCGTGAGCATGTTTATAATTCTTTGCAAAAAGAGTTGGCGCGCGACAGAGTAAAAACTACGGTGACTGAAATTTCTTCATTAGGTTTGATAGAAATGACGCGTAAACGCACGCGTGAAAGTTTAGAGCGCACCTTGTGCGAGCCTTGCCCAATTTGTAGTGGACGCGGCACCATCAAAACCGCTGAAACCATTGCTTATGAAATTTTCCGTGAAATTACGCGTATGGCGAGATCGTTTGATGCCAGCAAATATCGAGTGATTGCTGCGGAAAGTGTGGTGTCTTATATCTTGGATGAGGCATCCAGTAGCGTGGCTGAGCTGGAACTGTTTATTGAAAAAAGCATCCGTTTTCAAGCAGAAAGTTCCTATAACGCAGAACAATACGATGTGGTTATGCTCTGATGTTTAAAAGGCTTCAGCAATTTTCTTTAATTTTGCTGATTCTGTTATTGGCCTATTTTGCAACCTTAACGGCGGCCATTTTTTGGCTGCAAGTCGCCCCTAAGCAACTGGTCTGGGTGGCAGAAAAATTATCCTCTAGTGAAATTAGTTTTAAAGATCTTCAGCTAACGCAAACTTGGCAAGGCATGGATGTTGAAATACATCAGTTGCAAGTGGTGTCTGCAAACACTCAGGTGCGTGCTCAGGTCATCAAGTTTGACTTCAATTTCTGGTCACCTTTCTTTTATTCGTTGGACCCTGGACAATCTCTCAGCATCGAAGGTTTGCGCCTAGAAACAGTTTTGCAACAGCCGGCGCAAAACAACGACTTTTTGATGAATCCACAGTCGGTTCTATCTGATTTTCATGTGCGGAATTTATGGCAAAAAATTCAACTTAAAAATATTGAAGTGAATTTAGCCGCCGCACAGTATTTGAAGTTGCATATCGACGAATTTCAATCTTATAAAGGCCTACATTGGCGTACACTGGGGCAGTTTTCTGTTGCCTTAGATGAGATGCCCAGTGTAAACCTGCAATTTAAGTCTGATTTTGAAACGACTTTGTTAAGCCACTTATCTGCGGGCGAATTTGATGTATCCATGTCATCGCCATTAGATCTGGCTTTATGGCATGAATATTTGCCTGAGCAATGGCAATCTCTGCTGCCGAATGGCATTGCAACCGCTCAGTTAAATGCAACGCTTAAAAATGATGGGAATCTAACCTTAACAACGGATTTCAATGCACAGCAATTAGCCTGGACTGAGCATGATGATTTAATGCCGAAAAGTATGGGGGTTCAGTTTCAGTTTTCTCCTTCCATCAACCAAAAGCTTTCTTGGGCGGAGAACTGGCAGTTTAAATTAGAAAGCCTTCGGCTCGATAATGAATTTGTTGAAGCACATTCCCCTATAACAGTCTCTTTAGGGCATGGCAATTTACTGGGCTTCGAATCTCAGTCAATTTCTCTAAAACCGTTTATTCCAATTTTGCGTCGTGTATTGACAAATTTTGGAATCACGCTACCAGAATCAAGCATGATTTCCCTTAATGCTGAGCAGATAAAAGGGGCGATTGATTTACAAGATCTGTCTTTAAGTCAATTTACAGTCGTTTTGTCACAATATTCATGGCCGGCTTACCAGGGCTTGCCGATGCTTTCAGGAAACGACCTGCAGTTATCGTTTATAGATCATCGTTTACAGATTTCAAGTGATTCGGACATCCTGATTCAATCAGAATATTTAAGAGAAGAGCCTGTTAAACTGAAATTTCCACAGCCTTTTATTTTAGATTGGTCAATCGAAAAATCTGCTTGGCAAGTTACTCGACAAAATTTTGCCTTAGACAATCTAAAATTGGTGATTGATGCGCAGATAGATGCTTCCAAAAATACCGACATAGTTTTGCAATTAAAAGCAGACTCTATGGCCGATGCAAAAGCCTTTATTCCTTATCCTTTAATGGGCAAAGCTTTGCAGGATTGGTTAAAAGCCTCTTTGGTGTCAGGTCAAAACATTCAAGGAGAGCTGCAACTAAAAGGGAATTTAAAAGAACTCAAATTTACCGCAGCAGATTCAAGCGATATCCTAAAAGCAACCTTAACCATCGACAATACAAACTTAAAATTTCAACCTGATTGGCCTTCCATTGAGGGTTTTACCGCTCGACTCCAGTTCACACCTTTCGATTTAAAAATTTCTACCGACCAAGCTCATATCTTAGATACAAGCATTTCAGATGTTGTGGTTAATATTAAAGAGTTAGATCAGCCAGACATCGCGGTTGCTATCAAGGGCAAAGCGGCTGGCACTTTAACCAATGCCTTGGCAGTACTACAAGCATCACCCTTGCTTAAAAAGGCAGGAATCGCCGATTTTATGGAAAGTCAGTTACAAGCTGAAGGTAATGTTCAGGTCAGTTTGAATAACATCTGGATACCTGTACATGGTTATCCAAAACGACAAGAAGAGGTGAGTGGTGAAGTTAAGTTAGATAAAAACACCTTGCACCTGTTTGATAAGTTACATCTGACAGAGTTACAAGGACAGGTAACCTTTAGTGAAAAATCAGCAGAATCTAAAAATTTAACGGCGAAGTTTGCAGGCGGCAATCTTAAGGGGAGTCTTGCTACCGATACAAATCATGAACAACTTGCACTGGATTTGGCTGGCTTACTCAATATTGAGCAGTTAATGACAGATGTCATGGATGATGCTCAAGCTCTTAAGGGTAAGGTGCCTTGGAATCTTAACCTCTCGTTGCCATTAAAAAGCTCTAAACCAGTAACGGGTTCAGTATTAATGGCGCTTTCTGATGTTCAAAGTGCTTTGCCCCTGCCCTTTGACACTCAATTTTTTAAAGAAAATGGCCAAAATTTAAAATCAAACTTCACATTATTAGAAAAAGAGTTAAGGGTTGATGCGCAATTGACCGATTGGGGAAAAGCGACAGCTCTTTATAAAACCGATGTAATGGAGGTTAAAGGGTTAATTGCGCAATTCGGTGGTCAGCAAAATGCAGACAAATTAGCTGTACAACCCAATCTTTTCCAAATTAAGGGCCGCTTAGGTCAGGTCAACCTTGAAAGTTGGCAAAACTGGGTAAAAAGTTCAGAAGTTCCATCAGAGTCTTTACCCAGCTGGGTATTGAGTCATGACTGGCGAGAATCGAGTTTGACATTTCAACAGATTCAGCTTGATGAAAAAAATCACTATTCAGATGTGACCTTATCCTGGCAATATTTGAATGATATAAAAGAATGGTTGGCGCAATTAGAATCAGCAGAATCTGGGGTCTATTTAAGAAGGGATAGTTTAAACAACTATTTTATTCAAGCAAAGGGGATTAAATATGACCCTGTCAGTGCCAAGAAAGCTGCTGATGAAGAAAAAAAATGCCAGGCCTGGTCAAATTTAGCCATCAATAGCTTTAATTTTAATGGCCAAAATTTAGTTTTAGCCGGTAAAGCGATCGATCAGTTGG